>CAVWDJ010000012.1:0-365535 GCA_963753705.1 uncultured Actinomycetota bacterium | reverse complement strand
TCGAGGCCGGCCAGCTCGGCGAGCGTGTCGTGTCCAGCCGGGTTCCGTTGACCGAGGCCAGGCGGAGCAGATCTCGCGGACCCTCGTCGAGGGCGTCGATCCGGGCCAGAAGCAGATCGGACAGGTGACTTGGGACCCCTCTTGGTTGGCCGCCAGGAGCTCCTCGGCGTAGAGCGGGTTGCCCTCCGAACGCTCCAGCACAATCGACCACCGACGGGCCGGACGGCCCGTCGGTGTGGGCTGCGGCGATGCCGGCGATGCTGTCGCGGTCCAAGCCGGCCAGGTCGATGCGTCGTGACCCTGCAGTCCTGCTCATCTCGGTCACGGTCTTCCGGAAGGGGTGGTGGCGGTGGAGCTCGTCGCTGCGGAAGGTGAGCACCATTAAGAAGACGCCCACGGGCGGTCCGAGACAGCGAGGTTGCGAAGTCCTGGGTCGACGGTCCGCCCAGTGCATGTCCTCTAGCACCACCATCACCGGACCGGCGGCCGCCGCTTCCAAGACGGCGGCGGTGAGGTCGTCCAACACACGGAACGCCCCCCGACTCCGCGGCGCCTCCGGATCCAGCAGGGTCAGCATCCGGCGCGCTGACGGACGTGGCCCGAGGTCCTCGAGCCCGCCCACCAGAGCCCGGACCGCCTCGACCACCGGGGCGAACGACATACCCGCCTCGAGGTCGAGACAGTGCCCGGTTGCCACCGTGAACCCGAGGTCAAGGGCGCGGCGTTCAAGCTCGGTCACCAGGTGGTCTTGCCGATCCCGGCGTCGCCCCCAACGAGCACGACCTGCGGCGTCGCTTGTGCAGCCAACCCGAGAGCCTTGTCCAGCTCGCCGATCTCCGGCTCGCGGCCCAGCAAGAGAGAAGAGGTCCCGCTCGGCACGGGCATGGAGCCCACCGCCCTAGGCGTGGGTGGAGCGAAAGGTTGCCAGTCCCAGCCATGCTAGCGCCGCCGGACGCCTTGGCGACCGAGACCTCAACGGCCAAGCGTCGGACCGATCAACCGCAGCCGGCCTGACACCCGAACGGCCCCAGCTGCACAGCCCTCGACCGGCACCCCCACGTCCGATCGGAGCCGGTCAGAGGCGGGTGGACCTTGACCACTCTTACGGTCGTGCGCCTCGTGGTCGCCCAGGACTAGTCATCCTCCCCATGTGGGGGCCGGTTCTTAGCCCGAGCGTGGGAGTTCTACAGGCCGCACCTCACGGCCACCGAACAAAGGAACTCTCATGGACAGGACACCCGTCGACCGCCCCACCTCATCGATCAACCACCATCGCACCCTCTCCGCCACCGCAGCCGCCGGACTGGTCGGCACCCTGCTCGCCGTCACCCTCGGCAGCGCGTCTGCCATGCCCGGACGCGGCGACCCACCACCCGCTCCAGTTCCCGCCATCCACACCCACGGTCACTACGTAGGGCACGG
Organism: uncultured Actinomycetota bacterium; assembly: GCA_963753705.1. Classification (GTDB taxonomy): domain Bacteria; phylum Actinomycetota; class Actinomycetes; order Propionibacteriales; family Nocardioidaceae; genus Nocardioides. Next base: position 364,113 of record CAVWDJ010000012.1, on the reverse strand, counting down.
CTGCTTCATCACGCCTCACACCTGGAGCGACGAACTCGCCGGACCCATGCCGGTCTGCTACACCTACGTCCCCTGACCCGTCATGACTACATTCAACTCACACCCACCACAGCCCACGCCGGGAGACACGGGTCCCGCAGCCACCTACCGTCAACGACCGGAACGAGCCGACCAGGTTCGCGATCGGGGCCATCCCGCCCACCGCCGACACCTTCATATCGCTGCGTTGGTCACACTGGCGGTACTCGCGACACTGATCGTGGGCTGCAGCGCAGCGGGGAACCGGCGCGACTCCGCCGCCCCACCATCATCGGCAACCCCAGGCCCACCCCCAGCCAGCGGTCTCCTCACACTCGCAACCCACCCGCTCCTGACCGTGGAGGAGGGCAACCCGGTCAAGCCCGGGGCCGCGCCGGCCCCACTTTCCCCATGCGTGAGCACTCCACTGACCTGGGGTGCCGCCGAGTCCGACGCAGCGACCTACGGTCGTCCAGGTCAGCCGCGGTTCGGCAACGAGTTCGTGCTTCGCTACGACACCATCACCGCCGCACACCGCGCAGTCACCGACGCATGGCGCCTGCTCCACGACTGCCCCACCCCGCGGAACGTGGAGACCGCCCGATGGGGTCTGCCGCTGTGGGGACCTCGATGGCATCTGAACGAGTACTACGCCAACCAGCGTGACCGGATCGCCACGCTTCGCGACACCCGACAGCTGCGGAACACCGCCCCGCCGGTAGCCACGTACTCGCTCCTGATCGCACGACGCCAGAACGTCGTCGTCGTCATGGAGGTCACCATGTCCGACGACCGATTCCCGATCGTCCTGAGTATGGCGATGGGCCGGGCCACAGGCGACATGAAGCGCGAACGAGCGAAAATCGGCGGCCTCGGCGGCTGGGTGAGGTGACCATCGCGGCCTCGGAGTTCGCGGCGACCTGGAGTCCCGACGAAGGAAAGGTTGGCGGCGACGCAACCGGTTCAGGCCACCGAGTTGGCGACCGCGCAACGGTCCACCCAACCCCACACAACCCCACAGCTGCTCCGTCCACGTGCGCGGCGGACCACGGCGCGCACCGTCAGGGAGTCCCCCCACTCCCGAGCCGACCGCCGCGAACGATCCCCCCGGTACGTCACTTGTTTGCTGGTCGGGCGCTGTGGCTGACGACGAGCCGTGTGCCCAGTCCGCTGCTCGCCGCTCAGTAACGCAGTTGAGTCGAATCGTGAGGATCCGGCCAGTTCGCTGCACGGTTGCTTATGGTTCGTTTCATCCGAGGTACCGCGTAGTTCCTTGGCTGGCATTCCAGCACGCGGGGACCCGAACTGCCCGCATCGCGGGACCACCCTGCGCGTCATCCCGCCGGCAGGCCTCCACGACTTCCCGCATCGACGGGTGGTCGCCGACAGGGTCTCTGAGTCCTGCAGCCGTCGCGAAGTCCCGATCATGTGATGCTGGGTGTCCGCGGGATTGATCGAGGCGTGACCCGAAGGTCCGAGTCTTCATGGAGGCAAGGCACCGATGCGTGAGGGCCCGTACCCTGAAGCTCGCGGCCTGGTGTGTGGGAGTGCGGCACTGGTCTTCGGTCCCCACGTGTGGACCTGCCACAGACTCGTGTTCGGTGATGACTTCGCCGACTACGACACGTGGTACTTGGATCTCTTCGAGAAGCACGCGAAGAGATCCGGGCACCGACTGGTGCTGACGCAGGAAGATGACATCGTCACCGGGTACGCCTGGGGGTACACCGGTAAACGTGGCCAGTACTGGTCGGATCTGCTGTGTGACTCGCTTCCGGGCCCGATCGCCTCTCAATGGGTTGGCGGCTCCACTTCGACGTCGTCGAACTCGCAGTTCTCCCCACACACCGACGCAGGGGCTTGGGACAGGCACTGCATGACTGCCTGCTCGAGGGTGTGACGGGAAGGTGCCTCCTCGGCACGAGTAGTGATCCCGACGATCCGGCCGTGCGGCTGTACACCCGCTCCGGATGGGGGACGCTCGGCACCTTGCGAACTGGCATGCAGGTGATGGGCCTCGACCGAGCCTGAACGCATCCGTTCGCGGACCTCGCCTCGATGCACCGAGTCGAGCCGACCGCACCCACCGCGGGGGACCTGCGACGCTCCTATGCTTCGTCAAGCCGATCCCGGCCCACTTTCAAGTAGGCGGTAGAGGTCGCGGGCGACGTAGCGGGCCAGGCAGCGTTTGATCTCGCGGCTGGTCTTGCCTTCGGCGGTGCGGCGGGCGATGTAGTCGCGGGTGGGTTGCTGGTACTGGATCCTGATCTGGACCACGGTGTGCAGCGCGTTATTGAGGTTGCGGTCGCCGTAACGATTGAGTCGATACCGGGTGTTGACCTGACCACTGTTGGCCGGAATGGGTGCCACGCCGGCGAGCATCGCGAACGCCGCCTCGGAGTGGATCCGTCCGGGGTGGGACCACGCGCACAGCACCGTCGCCGCCACGATCGGGCCGACACCGAACTCCTCGAGCAGGTCGGGGCGCCAGCTGCGGATGATGGCCAGGATCGCCTTCTGGAGCTCGCGTGCCTCCTTCAGCATCGCGTGTGCGCGACGAGCCAAGGTGCGCAGGGCCACGACGGTGCTGGTGGTCTCGACGTCCCACGAGGAATGAACCCGCAGCTTTGCGGCGGTGGTGAGCATCGCGGCGAGCTTCTGACCACGGAAACCGGGCTCGGATGGGTTCGGGTGCCGCGATCACCAGGCTGAAGACCTGCTGCTGGGCCTCGGTGGAGGCATTGATCGCGGAGCGGCGAGCAGCCAACAGCACCGACAGTGCTTGGCGTTCGCCACCAGTACGGGGAGTCCCCAACCGCGGTCGCGCCATCGCCTCACGGGCGGCACGGATCGCATCCAGCGGATCCGACTTCGCGCCGTTGCGGCGCGCAGCCCCCTTCGGGCGGTCCAACTCGATGACGATCTCCGAGATCTCCAGCAGATGCCAGGCTCAGGCCGGCGCCGTGACCGCCGGTCCCCTCGATCGCCCAGGCCCGCAACGTCGCGTGGTCGTTCGCGAACTCCACGAGCTCGGCATAGCCCTCGACTGTCGCTTCGACCGTGATCTCGTCGAGGACCCCACCCGTCGCGGTGTCGAGGACCGCCGCGGAGTGGGTATGGACGTGGGTGTCGACGCCGATGACGACGTCGACCACCCCGCGCAGATCGGTCAGACTGTTCATGCGTTCTCTCCTTCGCCGGACGGGACGTGGTTCCGGTCCGGGACGGAGGCTCGGCAGGACTGTGATGAGACACACCCGGCGCCACCAACGCCAGGTGGTCAAGCTCCTGATCAGGCCAGCTCCTCCAACCGGGCCGGGGCCGGCAACCACGAGCGGACAGGTCGCAGCAAGGCACAAAAGCCAGTCATTCCGGGGGTCACACCCGCGGTCACCAACCCACAGCCCACCACCATCAGGCTGCACAGGCGATCCTCACAGTCTTTCCGCCGGCTGTCGGCGCGGCCGGAACGGCACTCACATGTCGATGAGCGGTATGACGTTGCCGTTGTGCCGTCCCGTCGATAGCACGCCCCCAAGGGCTCGTGTTCCTCCTGGGCGTGAGCTGGGTCCAGCGAATGTCATCCGATCTTGGGCGCCCAGGCGTTCTCCTCGGGGGGTACAGCCAATTGGAGGATTCCCCTTTTGTGGGATCCATCGACGCGCATGCGCACTCTCTGCAGTCACCCGGGTTAGCTCGAGCGGCCAAAATGCTCGCTCGTGTGGTGGTCGCCCAGCCACCCCTGGGAAGCGGTGGCGGAACTCGCTCCGGGCCTCAGCGCAGTCAGTCGACCAGCTCGCGGGCGAGGACTGCAGCCGCGCCGCGGTTGGCGACGCCGAGCTTGCCGAGGATGTTCGACACGTGCACGCTCGCGGTCTTCTCACTGATGACCAGCGTCTCAGCGATCGTCTTGTTGGTGGCGCCGGTGGCGAGGAGGTCGAGGACCTCACGTTCGCGGGGCGTCAACCTGCTCAGCCGTCCCTCACGCGCTGCCGACTCAGGCAAGGGCACCCGGGTACGGGTCGCGAGCCGGGACGCGCGCCGCTCCAGGCCACCGGCGCCCATTTCGTGCGCCGCGGTCCAGCAGTCCACCAGGAGCTCGCGTCCCTCGTCGCGACCGCCGTGGGCGAGCAGCTCCTGCGCCAGCTCGATCCGCGGCTCGAGGGCGAAGAACGCCCCGAACCGCTCGGCCATGGCGGCAGCCAAGCGGAACTGCTCGAACGCCGGCTCCCCAGCGACCCGGGCGGCGTAGCCCTCGGCCAGCGCCAGCTGAACTCCGTAGCAGCTGCCCCGCCACTCATCGGTCGGGCCCTTGCGTGCTTGTGCGAGCAGCCGGGCGGCTCGTCCCGACAGCTCGGAGGTGTCCTCGGAGCGCGTCGAGGGCCCCAGCGTGAGAGCTAGGTAGCCGATCCTGGCAGCACCGGCTGCGATCATGGGAGAGTCGCCGTCGGCGACATGAGCCAGGTATGACCGCGCGATCGCTTGCCCACGAGCGCTGTCGCCGCAGAGGACCGCGAGCTGAAGGTCTCTCAGGACGTCGTCGTCACCCCCGTAGTCGGCGGCGACCGCGTCGTCGTACTTGTCGGACGCGCGAATCATGCCAGCGCCAGCTTCCACATCTCCTCGGGCCAGCAACGAGGCCGCGCGCTCGCGCTGCCACGTGTCGTCGGGAAGGCCGATGTCGCGAAGCTCGTGCCACCAGGTCTCTGCCGCCTCGAGCCGCCCCGCCCACCTCAGGGCGACGCCGAGGGGGACCCCGCAGTAGGCTGCCTGGACCAACAGGCCAGAGGTCACCCCCTCGCGATGGCCGGCTCGTGCGACGTCCATCCCTTCAGCGACCTGGCCACCGAGCATCAGGTGGTACGCCAGGTGACCAGTGGCCATCAGCGCCTCTCCCTCCATCCCGGCCTCTCGCGCGCTGTCCCTGGCTTCCTCGATGCCCGCAATGGCATCCCCGAGGCGCCCGACGGACATCAAGGCGACATAACGCAACGGCATGGCCTGCAGCAGGGAGTCGACGGATTTGGTCACACGGGCGTCCTGGATCGCTCGGTCCGCGGCCTCGATGGACGCGCTGAACCGGCAGTTGCAGCAGTGCAGCCACGCTAAGGCGCTGTAGGCGTAGGACCGTTCTTTGGTAGCGACATCGCCGGCGTACTCGAGGGCGAGCCCGATCGCCTCCGGCACGCCGGCCAAGCTCTGGTTTTCGATCCCGGAGAACGTGAGAGCCGAGTAGGCCCGGCTGGCCACCAACGGATCGGTGCCCGGTCGCAGCAGGTCGACCGCTGCGCGGTTGAGGGCGTGCCACCGTGGGAGATCACCCTGCTCACTGGCCGCACTGGCCAGCGAGATGACCAGCTCGATCTTGGTACAGCCCACTAGGCCTTCGGCGTCCGCGACGGAGTCCCACAACGAGAACGCTCGCTCGAGATGTGCGACGGATTCGGCCGCCCCGATCTTCAAGGCGACCATGCCGGCCCGCGTCGAGGCCACCAGCGCACGCGGCAGGTCGTGGGCAGCGTCCCAGTGGAAGGCCAGCCTGCTGAGATCGGCGAGCTGGGGGTCCAGTTCGGCGTCGACCCTGGTCTGCAGGATCGCGGCGAGGTCGCCGTGGAGTCGGGTCCGCTCGTCGGGGAGCAGGTCGTCGTAGACGGCCTCGCGCAACAGGGCGTGCCGGAACGCCAGCGACTCCCCGGTCGCGCGCAGCAGGTTCGCGTCGAGCAGCTCCCTGAGCGAGGCTTCGAGCTGTCCGTGGTCCAGACGCCCCAGCTCGGTGAGCGCCTCGGTGTCCAACCGGGTCCCGTCGACCGAGGCGATCCGGACCAGCTCCCGCGGCCCGTCAGCCAGCGCATCGACTCGGGCCAGGAACAGGTCAGCCAGGTGACCGGGGACCACCCGCGGACCGGCGGCGAGCAGCTCCTCGGCGTAGAGGGGATTGCCCTCCGAACGGGCCAGCACCGAGCCGACCACCCCAGGGTCCGCAGGACCACCGGAACTCCTCGCCGCCACACCGGCGATGGCGTCGCGGTCCAGCGGGCCGAGCTCGAGGCGTAGAGCGCCCCGGACCTGGCTGATCTCCGCCAACGTCCGACGTGCCGGGTGCCGACGGTGCAGGTCCTCCTCACGCACCGTGAGCACCAACAACAGACGGCCACGTCCGGTCCTGGTCAGGGCCACCACCAGGTCCAGGGTCGAACGGTCCGCCCAGTGCAGGTCCTCCAGCACCAGCATCACCGGCCCCGCGTCCGCGGCCTCGAGCACGGTCTGGCGCAGGTCATCCAGCAGCCGGAACGGCTCAGCGCTGCGCGGGGTGTCGAGATCGAGGAGCGCACGCATCCGTCGTGCGCACGGCCGGGACTCGAGGTCCTCCAGCCGCGCCACCAAGACCCTGACCGCCTCGATTGCCGGCGCGAAGGAGATGTCCGCCTCGAGGTCGAGCCCATGGCCCACCACCACACCGAACCCGAGCGCCTCGGCCCGGTCCGCCAGATCCAAGACCAGGGAGGTCTTCCCGATCCCGGCGTCGCCGGCCACCAGCACGGTCCGCCGTTCGCCCTCGATCGTGCTCATCAGGGCGCCGTACAACTCGGCACGCTCCCGCTCCCGCCCAAGCAGAACAGGGTTCCGGTTCGCTCCCGGCATCGCTCCACCTAAGGCGTCGATGGCGAAGTCCCGAGAAGGGCCATGCTAGGCGGCCCCCGGCGACCAGCGCGAACAGATTCCGGTCCCCTGCCCTCAGGCGTCGTGGCCGGCACGGGCCCGCGAGCAGCACGCGTCGGCGGCTGGCTGGCGGGCGGCGCGAGGTCTGTCACCGCCGCCGAGATTTCTTGCAGCGGCGATCGCGCAACGAACGGAGGTCAGCACCTTCGGGGTCAAGAACTCCGCGGAAGGACTCAGCCATGACCAACCACCACCGCTTCGGCGACATCGCCGCCCTCCTTCCCGCAGGCACCTTCCTGACACAGGCGCTGGCCGCCACACCGGAGCCCGAGCAGACCCCCCACCCGTTCGGGACCCCAGCCCAGCGCTGCGAGTGCGACCCGGGTCACACCACATGACCGCTGCTGCCCACATGGGAAGGTGGGGACGATGGCACGCCACCCCGCCACATCCGTTCACGCCGCGAGCCGGTCGCTGATGAGGGCGCCCATTCCGCCGGGTGTCGGCGCACCCATGGGCTGTGTGCGCCGGTCCTGGGTTAAAGGTGCTCGCCCTGAGGGGGACTTGATCTGGTGGCCACTTACTGTCCAGATTGAGACGGGCCGGGGGAGAGTCAGCGGGTTATAGTCGGCAGTGTCAGAGCGGCTGAATCCCGCACCGTTGAGCGTGAATCGGCGTGGTTCTGGCCTGATGGGTAGTCGTCGGCATGCGGCCGATTGCTCCCAGAGGTCGCAGGTTCAAATCCTGCCCCCGCTACCAATCAGGCCCGGAATCAAGCGTGATTCCGGGCCTGAAAGCATGTGAGAAGTGATCACGCGTCCACCAACTGTCCACTTACTCGCGCGGAGCGCCCCTGAGGGTCCGAGCAACGCATCTCGTCCCGGCTGATGCCCAGTGGTGCCTGCTCACTCGGGCGCGGTGGCGCACCTCAATGGTGTGAAGACCAACACATCACTGGGCGGTCTGGAGCCGCTGATCGGCGTCCAGGAGCGCAATTCCACGCCCGTTCGCTCCTCGGCATGTGAGGCGATCGGACAGCTGCAGATCCTGGCGCCAAGGAGGTTCGAGGGTGATTCGCCGAGCCTCCCGGTTTGTGGTTTCTACCGGCGGGGTGCGAGGGGTTCGCCGGTCTTGTTGAACGTGAAGCAGGGGCCGGCGAGCTCGCCAGTCTCGCTCACCGCCGGGTCCCAGCGTGCGGTTACTGCGATGGTGCCATGGTCACTGTGGACTGCGTGGGAGCACTGTCGCTGCGCCTCAGCGGCGAGCGTGGTCGGTGAGGGGTAGCGTGCGAGGCCCTCGAGAATCGCTAGCGTCCCGGTCTCTTCGTACTGGTGAGGCTGGTCGCACGGGACGAACGGCTGCTCCGACTTCTTCGGGTCTTTGTTCAGGCACGCCCAAAAGTCTGCGGGTGGGTCGACGGCGACGCGATCAGCCGAACCGCTAGTGCTTCGAATGCTTCCGAAGTTCCAGTCCGCGGGGAAGATCGCGTCGCAGCGCATCCAGGAGGCGCCAGCCGCGATCTGCTTTCGGCTTGGGAGCGAGAACCCGAACCCCCAGGGAATCCAATGCTGGGGGTCGACGCCGAGGTAGATGCGGACGGCGTTCCAGCAGACGTCGTTGGACATCTTCTTCGCTTCGGCCACGGCGACAGAACCTGTGCCTGTGCTTGAACTGCATGGCTTTCTCCTTCACAGCTTGGCGCCGAGCCACCGCTCGTAAGTGGCCTTGGGTGCGAGCTGTTCTCGTGTAACAACACGGTGGCCCTCGGGTGCCGCGTCCGTCAGAGTCTTGGTACTCAAAGGCAGCAGGCCCTGGCCGGGTGCGCGGCCAGAGAAGGGCCCATCGCTCATCGGCACGAGCGTGCGTCCGGACAGCGGCATGAGAGTGCGCTGGACGGTCCGCTAGTTTCGGACCATGAACCAGTCTCCGGGATCCTTTGGCAGCGAGGACGTCGACTCATTCATCCGCGAGTACCCGAATCGCCAGCAGGTGGAGATGATGACTGCCTGGTTGGCCTCCCACGAGCCCGGCACCTTCTCCTTCACCGGGCTCGTAGATCCGAACGACGCGACCGTGATCACTCCGCAGGCGACTGTGGACTATGGCTACTGCTGGTTCAGCCTGTCCGAAGGCCCGGCCGTCGTGCGTACGGCGATCTACGACAAGTTCTTCTCGGTGTCGATCTTCGACATGAACCACAACGTGCCCGCCGTGGTGGTCGACCCAAAGCGCCCGATCCTGATCGTGCGTCCAGGCCAGGAAGTACCCGAGGGTGACCACGAGGTCGTCACCCTCGAGACCGACCAGGGCCTGGTCTTCACCCGCATGGTCGTCGTCGACAATCTCGAGGAGGTCCGCGCTCTCAGCGCCGACATCACGATGGAGGGCGGTGCGGGCGACATGCACCGCTCGGTCGCCGAGTTCGCTCCGGCCACGATCGAGGCGGGGCTTGCGAAGATCGAGGCGGAGGTCCCTCGGCTCGACGCCAAAGACGGTGAGGTGTTCCCGAAGAAGTCCGGTGACGTCGACCCACTTCGCGCTGCCGCGGCCGTCATGCAAGGCCAACTGGGAACGCCCATGGACAGCGTCGTCTACGCGCTGTTCATGACCGACGATCACGGCTCTCCGTTGACCGGTGAGCAGACCTACGAGGTGACCGTCCCCTCCAACATCGTCCAACCCGATGGCTACTTCTCGGTCACCGTCTACGGCACCGACAACAAGTTGCTGATCCCCAACGAGCAGGGGATCTACGACCGCACCACTTACACCTCCGAGCCCGAGGCAGACGGCACCTACATCGTCACCCTCAGCCCCGACGGCCACGGCAAGAACGGCATCCCCACCGGGAAGGCCTTCTACGGTCTCTTGCGTGCCTATGTGCCGGTCAAGGGCGCGGACATCACCCCAACCGTGACCCACCGCTGACCCCTCCATCGCACTCACATCGGCATGAGAGGTCGCCCGGACAGCGGCATGTGAGGACGTTGCGGCCTGTTGCAATCGCGCACCCCCAGGGTCACAGTGGGCAGCTAGGGGCCGCTCATGACGACACTCGTTCGAGCCGTAGCTGTGCTGGCCGCCGTTGTCCTGGAAGTCGCATGTGCGGGCTGCTCCAGCGACGCAGGGTCGCGCCCCGGTTCCCTGTCGGCCCGGTCACCTGCAGCCAACGACGTCCCGCCGCCGCCCAAGGTCGGACAATGCCGGAACACCCCCGCGAGCAATCTCACTCAGGCCAACTGGGTCGACGAAACACCGGTTGTCGACTGCGCGAAGAGGCACACGCTCGAGACTGCCGAAGTCATCACGCCAGTTGAGAAGCTGACCCTGGCGCAGGTGAAGCAACTCGACGATGAATGCATAGGGCCCACCTACAACTATCTCGGCATCTCCACCTCGGTTGTCCGGAACCTCGTGCTCCCAGTGGCCTTCTGGCCATCGCCAGCGCAGAGGGCAGCCGGTCAGAACTGGATACGCTGCGACGTCGGGGTGAGGGCAACAGTGCTCTGTTGCACCCCGCGGGCGCTGCTCGCACCCCAGACCGCATCCGTGCGCGGTCAGGGGGGCTCGGACCCAGCCCGTTTCCTGATGTGCCTCGACCAGCTTCCCGACCCGGCCCGCAACCAGCCCTTGACGTCTTGCAAGAAGCCCCACCGGACAGAGATCCTTCCAGAATTCCTGCAACTGCGGACGACTCGCTACCCGTCGGCGGCGACACTCAGCAGCAAGGGCCGTTCGGGGTGCGCCACAGTCGTCGCCCGCCGCAAGGACCTCCACAACCTCGACCTGGTCATCACAGCCTCGTGGAAGTCCCCGACAGAGTGGACGGTCGGAACACTGGAGGGGCACTGCTGGATTCACCGGAAGGCAGGGCTACTGCCTGCCATCGAGCGAGGCAGCCCTTCGGCACGATGGGACGGACAACCCCTGAGGATGACCTTGAACAGCCAGTAGGCATGCACGCACTCTCATCGGCATGTGAGGGCAACCGGACAGCGGCATGAGCGGTCGTTGCCCTGGTCGCGGAACCGGTCCCGGGGGCGGCGGAGCTCGCCACGCTGTTGTTCGCGGGTACAGCGGTCATCCCTGGGCGGGGGTAACGTGGCTGGGCGTCTCGGGGGAGGGAGGCTCCACATGCTGCCGATGCTCGAGATTGCGTTCCTAGTCGTTTGTGCGGCTCTCGGCCTGAGGTGGTTCCGGCGGACGAACCTCTACCGGGCTCACCGGAGGTCTGGGATCGACCCGGGTCAGCACGGGACGCAGTCAAGGTCGCGGCCGGGAACGTGACAGGTTTCTGTCGGTCGAGTCCGCCTTCGCATCACTGATGGGAAGGCCCGTCCAAGTACGCATGAGAGGCCGTCCGCTCATCGGCATGAGAGGTCGCCCGGACAGCGGCATGTGAGGGCGTTGACTGTAGAACCGTGAACCGGCTGTTTGTGCTCGTGCGACGATTCGCGACGTGAATCAGTGGGTGTGGGGAGTGCCGGCCGTCGCGTTGATCCTTGGCGTTGTGTCGTGGGCCGTGCTGTGGACCAAGCAGGTGGTGAGGGAACTCGCAGCGCGGCCCGAGCGGCAGTTTCAGATCGCCGGACTCGATCGGGTTTCGGAGTTGCAGCGGGCCAGCCTGATCGGGATCGGTCCCTGGCGGATGCACCGCTTGCGTAGTCGCTTGGACCGTGCAGCTGCGGATCTTGCCCGGTTTGAGGAGGGACAAGGGACTAGGTAGCCCCGGGAGCCGGCGACTGCCAAATCGGCAACTCTGCGAGCCCGGACAGCGGCATGTGAGTGCGTTTCGATCCGGTCACGGAGAAGGGCGTGGAACCCGCACAGCCGCATACTGAGCCCGTGCGGAGCCGACTCATTCTCAGCGCCATCGGGCTGGTTGTGTTGTGCACGACCGGGTGCACCGCCGGGGCTTCGTCCCACGGCAATGGTCCCCTCGACGACTGTGTGGCGCGGATCGGCTACGCCGGATCGATCTACCGCCCGAACAGCGACCTCAGGCAGTTCGCCCCGCCCGGAAGGCCTCTCGGACAGGGAACGGAGGTCGACTGCGATGGGAGCGCGCTCGACCGTCGAGTACGCGTCCACTCGATCCGCGGCATCCCGCCCAGCAAGGCCATCATTGTCACCGGCCACGGCGGAATGCGCGGGATCTATATGGGGGAGCGGCTACAGCGGTCTGAGTGGCCAGCCGCCCTCCGGCGTCCCTAATCAGGACCGACGGCACCATCCGCTCATCGGCATGTGAGGGCGACCGGACAGCGGCATGAGCGGTCGCATTTCGAACGCACAGATGAGTTCCGGATAGCGCCGCCCGTGTGTGTGACTACTTGACCTCGGAGCGGCGCAGGGAGAGCAGCCCGACGGCGAGGGGAATGACGATCCAGATCATGGTGGTCGAGCCGAGCATCGCCCACTCCTTACCGGTGTTCGTGGCGCCATCGAGGAGCGCCACCTGCGTGTAGTGCCAGTCGATCCACGGCTGCAGGTCCTCGAACCACGAACGCACCTGAGCCAGGAGCGCGAGAATGCCGGGCATGACTAGTGAAGCGACGAAGTAGCCCACGATCGCGGCCGCGGAGTTGCGCAGCACGACACCGAGTGCGAAGCCGAAGGCCATGCCCACCAGGTTGTAGAGCACCATCTGGAGTGCCATGGACAACGTAATGTCCCACGCGGTGTCGACGCCTGCGAGTGCTGACCCGGCCACGTTGCCGAGGGCGCCCACCGCAAAGGCGACGGAGACGGCGCCGAGGCCCACCAGGAGGGTCGCGATCGCCTTGGCGCCGATCACGCGTTCGCGGCTCGGCACCAGCGTGAACGTGGTGAGCCCACTTCGCTGGCTCCACTCACCCGTGACGGCCAGGATCGCGATGATCGGCAGGATCACTGACATCGGGAACCCGCTCGCCCTCACGAAGTTCTGGTAGGTGACGTCGCTGTCGAGGCCGAGGACGAGGAGCGACCCGGCCGAGATGGGCGACAGGACGCCGATGCTGATGAGCATCCAAAAGCCCGAGCGGGTGTTGAACATCTTGCGCAGCTCGACCTTGACGAGGCGCGTGGTGGGGATGGGTCGGGCGGTCCGTCGGGCCGGCTTGGCCTCGATGGTGTCGGGAGGGACGGTCGTGGCGGTCATGCCGCAACTCCTTCTCGTTGGGTGTCGGCAGTGAGCGAGAGGAACATGTCTTCGAGCCCGGCGCCCTCGGCGGACCGGAGCTCGGTCAGAGGGATCCCGGCGGTCAGGGCCACGGATCCGACCCGAGCGGGGTCGGCGTCCGTGCGGACCGAGCCGTCTCCTGCGAGCGTGCTGGGGATCCCGGCCTGTTCGAGGGCGTGCGCGAGGTCGCGCGGTGACGTCGAGCGGGCAAGCGTCCCGGCCGCGGCCAGCAGCTCGTCCTTGCTGCCGGACGCGACGATCTTGCCGTTCCCGATCACGACCAGGTCGTCGGCGATGACCTCGATCTCGTGCAGCAGGTGCGAGGACAACAGGACGGTGCCGCCCTGGCTGGCGAAACCCGTCAGCAGGTCGCGCATCCACCGGATCCCGGCGGGGTCGAGCCCGTTGGCGGGCTCGTCGAGGATCAGCACCTGGGGGTCTCCGAGGAGTGCGGTGCCGATGCCCAGTCGCTGACGCATGCCGAGGGAGTAGTTGCGCACCCGGCGCTTGGCCTCGGCTGGTGTCAGGCTGACGAGCTCGAGCATCTCGTCGACCCGGGTGCGGGGCAGACCCATGGTGTCGGAGGCAATAGTGAGGATCTCGCGTCCCGTGCGACCGGCGTGCTGGGCCGAGGCGTCGAGCAGGACGCCCACCTCGAGGCCGGGGTTGGGGAGGTCGGCGAACCGGACGCCGTCGATGGTGGCCGAGCCGGACGTCGGCGCGGTCAGACCCACCATGACCCGCATCGTGGTGGACTTGCCGGCGCCGTTCGGGCCGAGGAAGCCGGTGACGCGACCGGGCAGGGCGGTGAAGGAGACGTTGTCGACGGCGGTGAAGCCGGCGTACCTCCGGGTCAGTGACTCAACAGTGATCATGTGACAACCCTCGCCGCGTCGCGGCGTGCGCACATCGGCGTCGAGGCCGGACCCGCCTCGGCCGTTGGGATGAGCGGCGTCTCGTTCTTTCGGTCGGTCCCCGACGCCTGGGCGGTCCCTAGGCTGGGTGTGTGATCACCAACGCCCTGCGCTCGCTGTGGGCCGAGCCCCGCGCAGCCGACGCTCCCGCACGCGGGTGGCGCGACTGGGTGCTGGTCGGGGTGTTGATGGTGACGGCGCTGCTCGAGGGAGTCCTGCGGGACGACGTCGCCTGGCGGCCGTTCGCGACGGTCGTGGCAGTCGGACTCGCGCCGGTGCTGCTGTGGCGGCGTACCCACCCGTTGGCCTGCGTCGTGGTGGCCTGGGGCACCGCGATGGTGTTGGGGCTGGCGAGCCTGGCGGGCGGAGCCCCCAGCGTCGGGCTCGACACGATGATCTTCGTCCTGGTGCTCGTCTACGCGCTGGTCCGCTGGGGCTCGGGGCGCGAGATCGTGATCGGGCTGGCGGTGGTGCTGGTCGCTGCGGTCATCGGTATGGTCGCCGACGCCACCGGGCCTGCCGACGTCATTGGTGGGTTCGCCGTCGTGGTGGCCGCGGCGGCGGGCGGAGCGGCGTTCCGTTACCGCGCCGAGAGCTGGCGCCGGGCGTTGGACCAGATCCGCAGCCAGGAGCGGGTCGGCCTCGCGCGCGAGCTGCACGACATGGTCGCCCACCACGTCTCGGCGATCGCTGTGCAGGCTCAGGGAGGTCGGGCGATGGCCGGGCAGCGACCTGAGGCGGCGCTCGAGGCGCTGGCGGACATCGAGGGGGAGGCGTCGCGGACGCTCGCGGAGATGCGGGCGATGGTCCGGGTGCTGCGCGACGGAGCACCGGCCGAGTACACCCCCCAGCCCGGCGTCGTCGACCTGGTGTCCCTCGCCCGCCGCGACCCGGTCCCGGTGGTCGACGTGGAGGTGCCAGATGACCTGGACGGACTTCCGCGCCAGGTCGACGCGGCGGTCTACCGGCTGGCGCAAGAGGCGCTGACCAACGCCCTGCGGCACGCACGCAACGCCTCGCGCGTGGAGATCCGGGTCGTCGAGGGCGCGGGAAGGCTGCGGCTACGCGTGACCGACGACGGCCAGACCGACCCTGCGCGGCCGGCGAGCCACGGCTTCGGGCTGCTGGGGATGACCGAGCGCGCGGAACTCCTCGGCGGCACGCTGCGCGCCGGGCCGGCGCCCGAGGGCGGGTGGGCGGTCGACGCCGAACTGCCGACGGAGGTAGCCAGATGACGGTACGCGTGCTGGTGGCCGACGACCAGGACCTGGTGCGGACCGGTCTGTCGATGATCCTTGACGCCCAGCCCGACATCGAAGTCGTCGGCCAGGCCGCCGACGGCCATGCCGCGGTCGACCTGGCGCGTCGGCTCCGCCCCGACGTGTGCCTGGTCGACATCCGGATGCCCGGACTCGACGGCATCGAGGTGACCGAGCTCCTCGCAGGGCGGGACGTCCCGGACCCGCTCGCGGTGGTGGTGATCACGACCTTCGACCTCGACGAGTATGTCCACGGCGCGCTCCGGGCCGGCGCCCGAGGCTTTCTACTCAAGGACGCCGGGCCGGAGCTGCTCGTCCAGGCCGTGCATGCCGCCGCCGTCGGCGATGCCCTGATCGCGCCGAACATCACCCGAAGGCTGCTGTCCACCCTGGCCGCCAGGGAACCGTCGAGCCGACGTACCCAACCGATCGAGCCGCTCACCGACCGCGAGGAGGAGGTGTTGGCGCTGGTCGCCCGCGGCCGCACGAACACCGAGATCGCCGCCGACCTCTTCATCGGTCTGACGACCGCCAAGACCCACGTCGCGAGCCTGCTGACCAAGATCGGCGCTCGCAACAGGGTCGAGATCGCCATGTGGGCCTACGAGACCGGTCGGGTGGGGGACTGAGGTCGGCGTTCCGCCAAGCAAGCACGATTCGATGAACCCGGCCTCGTCCGAGAGATGCGCCGCGGGGCCGCGCATCGCGTGCGGTGAGCCCGGCACCCTCGTTCAGGCCTATGGGCCAGCCAGCCCGGTTTCCGTGATCAGGTCCTCCAACACCACGCGGCAGGCGTTGAGAACCTTGTGGATCGACAGCCGACGCGAGGCTAGCCGCGTAGGAGCCCTTCGCCGGCTGTCAGCGCGTCCATGGCGGTCCCGAGCCAGGGACGCGTGACCTGGATAGAGACTTGATCCGGTGGCCACCTACTGTCCAGATTGGGACAGCCTGGGGGAGTGCCAGTGAGTTACCGTCAGAAGTGTCAGAGCGGCTGATCCCGCACCGTTGAGCGTGAATCGGCTTGTTCCTGGCCCGATGGATAACGACCGGCGAGTTCTCGATGACTCCCCAGAAGTCGCAGGTTCAAATCTTGCCCCCGCTACCAGTCAATGCTCACCGAGCCTGCCAGGACCCCACAGCCGCGCCGGGGTCCTGGCATTTTCAGCCCCTGCCACTGGTTCTGGCCGGGGTTTGTCCCTTGTTTGCTCCGCTGCCTCTTCCGCGATGTAGCCAGGCAGTGGACCGTTGATGTCCCGCCACGCCCCCGATTGCACCCCCTCGTCCCGGTTGCGCCCGATCCGCCCAGCTGTGCCCACGCCGACGCGAAGCAGGGCTCGGTTGGCGTCTGGATTGCGTCGATCGACGGGCGCGTCACGAGGCTTACGCCTCGGAGGGATTTCGTGAGGGTTTGCTCGGCGATTCGTATCCGTTCGGGTGGATTGACGAGTTTCGGCCTCGGAAGGTCACTGGTTCGATCTATGGTTCCGGAGCCTCATCGAACTCGGACCCAAGGGGGACCCTCCGTTGCATCCAAGGACCTTGCCAGTCGCAGCCATCGCCGCCGTCTCGCTGGCCCTGCCAGTCGCGGCGTCAGCCGCGGCTCCCGGCACACCGGCAGCCCACCGCGGCGCCTCCCAGCTGACAGCCCGCGGCTCCACGCCGAGCGAACTCTCCTCGCACCTGCGGACGCTCCGGTCCTCTGGCCCCGCCACGAGCCGCACCGCTCGCAGTGACACCGCACAGCTCGCCACGGCTCAGGAGCAGGTGAAGAGGGCCCAGTCAGGCACCGTCGCCGAGGCTGTTGCGCCGACCACGGTGCCGGTCTTCACCTCTCCCACGGACGGCGGCACGGTCTCGGGCTCCGCTACGTTCACCGCCACCACGACGGCGAACACGGTGCACTTCTTCAGCACCGACGTGGGGTCTCCGTACGTGACCCCCTCCGGTGGCGTCGCGACGCTGGAGGTCGACTCCTACGGCATCCCGGACGGCCCACACACGATGAGCGCCGCCGACTGCGACGGCGGCACCTGCAACACGACCAAGGCGAGCATCAACTACACCGTCGACAACGGGCCAGTAACTGTGACGCAGCCGACCTCGGGCACGAGCGTGGGCGGGACCTTCGTCGCCCAAGCTGCCAGCAGCGGCGGCCGGGTCGCCTTCCTCGTCGACGGAAACCAGGTCGCCTCCGTCAGCGCCGCGCCCTACATGGCCACCGTCGACACCAGCGGCCTGTCCGCTGGCTCGCACGAGCTCACCGCCGTCCGCTGCTTCACCCTGCAGGCGGCGTGCGCCGGCGGCACCTCGGCCCCGGTCACCTTCGCAGTCACCAAGACCACTCCCGTGATCACCTCGACCAAGCCCTCTCCGTTCTCACCCAACGGAGATGGGCATCTAGACACCACCACCATCGGATACCGGCTGGACTCGGCAGTGAAAGTCACCTGGCGGGTCACCACCCGCGGCGGCAAGACCGTCCGCGGCCCGATCCGCATCGGAACCGTGTCCGCCGGCCAGCATGCGGTGACGTTCAACGGCAAAACCAACGGCGGCAAGTACCTGACCAGCGGTGGCTACATCGTCCGATTCGACACGTCCAAGGCCATCGACGGAGCCACGCTCACCGGCCACGCCGAGCACGCCGTCCTCGTCGACACCACGGCGCCGAAGGCATCGCGAGTGCACGCCTCGCCGCGGACCTTCTACCCCGCCCACGACAACTACCGGGACAACACGACGATCACCGTCCACACCTCCGAGGCGACCCGCAGTGCCCAGCTTCGCGTCCTCAACGCCGCCGGACACCAGGTAGCCAAGATCACCGCGAAAACCAGCGCGAGGGGCATCCGGCACCTGACCTGGAACGGCAAGACGGGTGGGCGGATGCTTCCGGCGGGCCGCTACAGCTACCAGGTCGCCCTCACCGACCAGATCTGGAACACCAGCGTGTCCAAGCGGTACCCGGTGGAGATCTCCGACAAGAAGCTCGTTCGCAAGAGCGGCACCCAGACCATCGGAAACCTGAAGCGCAACCACAACAAAGCGCTGATCGGCGGCTGCTCCAGGATCGAGTACCCGGCCCGAGACGGAAGCGCCTGGAAAGGGTCGCTGTCCTACCTGAGCAACTACGCGATCTGCTTCGACCCCAGCGACACCGAACTTCTCGCCTTCACCCGACACCAGGTCACGCTGCCGCCCGCAGTCCGGTACGGCACCGTGCGTGTCACGACATATGGCGGACGAAGCGTGCCCGGGTTCCCCGACATCGGGGTCGTCCTGTACGAGAACAAGTCCGGAGACATCACCTCCAAGGGGGGCATCCTGAAGGCGGCCGACGGCTGGCACGCCGGGTCGCGGGTAGCGGGTGCTGACTTCGCCCAGGGCCACAAGCTCCAGTGGTGGGCCGGCACGACCGATAGCAACTTCTACGACATCCGGTCGTTCCGAGTCAGCTACTCCTACTACCTGCTCAAGTAGACGGTAAGCGAAGCGACGCAGCGGGCCTCGCGCGGGAAGCCGCCCGTGCGAGGCCTCCGTTCGTCTCGGCCTTTGCCAGAGGGTGAGCGTCGCCCGACACCTGCTTCGTCCTCCGGTCCGCCGCGGTACGGGTCAATCATCATGAGCGCAACCACTCCCAGCGACCAGTCCTGCAGCACCAGGTACGTCAGATCGAGCTGATAGCACCGCCATTTACTGGGGCATGGAACCGCTGGGCCGAGTCTATGGCGAGCGTATTGACGACGCCGGCCAGGCCCGGGAACAGGCCGCTGGAGGTGGCGAGTTCCGCGAGAGGCACGGGATCCTCGTCGAGACCTGTCCGGTCGACGCGCAGCGGTTCTCGCGCCGCCCGAAGCCGACCGGGTTCCAGGCCGGCCCACAGCGCGCGACCCGCGACGGTGCGTGACAACGTCTGCCACAGGGGTCACACTGGCCTCTGGCGCCACTTTTGTGACGAAGCCTTCGGCGACGTTGTCGGGCGCTTGCTATCCGTCGGAGCTCGTCCACAGATGGGAGTGAGTCATGAGCAGCGCATCATCTGGAGGTCGCCACAACCAGTCATCTGGCGGAGAGGTCGCCTTCGGTGTGGCCACCTTCGCGGGAGTCCTTCTCGTCGTTCTCGCCGTCTTCCAGATCATCGACGGCATCTCGGCGATCGCCAACGACACGGTGTTCGTGCGAGGCCTGAGCTACACGTGGGAGTTCGACGTGACGGCCTGGGGGTGGATCCACCTGATCATCGGCCTGATCGCGCTCGGCACCGGCATCGGCATCATCATGGGTCAGACCTGGGGGTTCCTTGTCGGCATCGTGATTGCCGCGTTGTCGGCGCTCGCGAACTTCATGTTCATGCCCTACTACCCGTTCTGGGCGCTGGCCGTCATCGCCCTGGACGTCCTGGTCATCTGGGCGTTGTGCCGCCTCATCTCGGCCGACCGAGTGGACGCCTAGCCGCGTACGCCGCCCGTTCCGGCGCACCGACCGGGGGGTCGGTAGGCAGGCCGTAGCGGCCGGACCTTCGAATGCGGAGTCTTCACCCGATCTGGAACGGTCTTCCTCAGTCGCTCACACCGACGCCGTGGGCACCGGAACCGGTTCGGGCGGAAGCTCCGACGTCCGAGGGGTGGAGGCGACCTCGAGCAGCCAGCAGATCACCGCGGCGATCACTGCGGGCGCGATGAACACCATCTGGCGAGTGAGGTCGTGGGAGCCCTGGTCGTCGGCCAGCAGATGGGTGCGCCACCATGCCGAGTGGATCGCAAGTTCGTAGGTCGACGCGGCCAGGATCGGTGCGGCCAGCAGGCCGAGCATCCAGATCCGACCCCAGCGACGCGCGATGCCCCACGCCAGAGCGATCCCGGCCGAGACGACCAGCAGGTTCGCCCACTCGTAGGCGCTGACCTGCGCTGCGGTGGCGTCGTGGCCCCAGATCCACTTGTCGAAGAACACCCACAGACCCCACATGTACAAGCCTGTTGCGAGAGCGCAGACGGCGGCTCCGAGTCGCCGGGTGCCGGTACGTGCCCACACCAGCAGCACCAGGGCGTACGGAAGGAAGTACCTCACCATCGTGTCGACGAGGCCGTAGAGATAGAAACCGGTCATCGAATGGATGGCGTCCAGCTGGACGATCCGTTCGATGACGTGGGGGTAGACCCACTGGTCGTAGGCAAGCCAACCGAGGATGACGCCGATCGCCACTGCGGTCGACAGCAGAGTTGTCTGGCCCCGCCTGGTGGCTGACGGGGCCCCGCGTCGTGCTCTCACGACGGACATCCTGCTGCATGACCGCCCCGAGGGCAGGCAAAGCCTGACCGTTGATGCCGCTGAGCGGGACCGCTCGTGTCAGGCGTCTGAGCGCTTCAGGACTGCCCCGGCCGCGACCGTGGCGGCGGTCACCCACGCGGCCATGAGGGCGAGCCCGGTCCAGGGGGAGAGGGCATGGGGTTGCGGGAGGTTGGTGGAGAAGCTCTGGCCGGCGCCGGTCGGGAGGTACGCCGCGATGTAGTCGCCCCAGCTGGGAAAGACGAGCTCGAAGAGGATCGGCAGGACGAGGATGACGGCGTACGTCGCGATCAAGGCGCCCGGGGTGCTGCGGGCCACCCACGCGAGGGCGCTCCCCAGCAGGCCGATCAGGGTGAGGTACACGCCCGTGCCGACGACGACGCGGAGGGTGCTGCCGTCGCCGAGGCTGGCCGTGGGCCGGTGCCCGGAGAGCAGAGCCTGCGCCACCAAGAAGGCCACCACCGAGGCCGCCACCATGGAGATGCCGACCACGATGGTGAAGACCACGGCCTTGCCGATCAGCACCGGCAGACGGGTCGGGACTGCGGCGAGGGTCGCCCGGATCATGCCCGAGCTGTACTCGCCACTGACCACCAGGACGCCGAGCGCGCCGATCAGGAGCTGGCCGAGGTAGTAGCCCTGGAGGGGACCGGAGGCCACGAGGTCCTCGGGGTCCTGCCCGGCCGGGTTCCGGGTGTTGATGGCGATGATCGCGCCGAAGGCGACCATGCCGGCAACGGCAGCGGCGAGGACGAGGAGGGTCGAGCGCAGGCTGCGGAACTTCACCCACTCCGACGCGATGACGCCTCGTCGGGTCACGGGCCCGTCGACTCGGCCGACGACCTGGTCGCGGCTTCCTGCGGTCGGCGACGCTACGTCGCCGGCTGGGGCGGCCTCCGGTGTGGTGGGGAGCGCGCCCTCGGTCGAGACGGTCATGAGACAAGCCGCCTGGCGTCGAGCGGCGCGGTCGCCTGTGGTCGAGAGGGTCCGTCGTCGACCTCCGCGAAGTCCAGCGACTCCCGGGTCAGGGCGAGGTAGGCATCCTCGAGCGAGCCGGCGCTCGGGGCGAGCTCCCACAGGGTGATCCCGGCCTCGGCCGCCAAGGTGCCCACGGCGCGGCTGGTGGCGCCCTCCACCGTCAACCCGACGCCCGGATCGTGCGCAGGCAGATCCGCCCGGTGGCTGCCACCGGCGGTCGAGACCGCCGCCGTGGTGACCGTCGCGCCCTCCCTGCGCAGGAGCTCGGCGAGCCGGTCTCCCTCGGGAGTGACCACACGGACCGACTCCACGGATGCCTCCTCGATGAACTCCGCCATGGGCTGATCGCGAAGCAGCCGCCCCTGACCGATCACGATCACGTGGTCGGCCGTGACAGCCATCTCGCTCATCAGGTGGGAGGACAAGAAGACGGTCCGGCCCTCGCCGGCCAGACGGGTCAGCAGCGCACGGATCCAACGGATCCCGTCGAGGTCCAACCCGTTGACAGGCTCGTCCAGGATCAGCGTCTGGGGGTCTCCCAGGAGCGCCGCAGCAACCCCGAGCCGCTGGCCCATGCCGAGGGAGAATCCACCCACTCGCCGGCCCGCCACCTCGGTCAGGCCCACCATGTCGAGAACCTGGTCGACGCGCGACCGCCCGATGCCGCTGGTGAGAGCCAGCGAGACCAGGTGGTTGCGGGCACTGCGTCCCGGGTGGACGGCTCGAGCCTCCAGCAGGGCGCCTACCTGATGGAGGGGGTCCGGGTGCTCGGCGTACTGCCGGCCGTTGACGAGCACCGATCCGGAGGTCGGCCGATCCAGCCCCATCATCATCCGCATCGTGGTCGACTTGCCGGCGCCGTTCGGGCCGAGGAAGCCCGTCACGATCCCGGGCTCCACGGTGAAGGACAGCGCATCGACAGCGAGCGTGCCGTCGTAGCGCTTGGTCAGCTCGCGTGCCTGGATCATCTGGGTCCACCTTCATCCGGGTTCAGGTCGTCAGGCTCCGCGTCAGACCTCGAGCGTCGATGCGCTGGACCCCTGGCGGGGCACCTCCACAAGAACTCTTCGTCTAAACCTACCTCGACAGGTTGTACAGATAGGTGGTTCCCCTTCTGCGCGCGATCATGCCGACGAGCAGATGAGGGGTACGGCCGTGCTGCGCGCCGGCTCAGCGTTCGGGCTGTCTGAGGCCACGCTCGTAGGCGTAGATCACGGCCTGGACCCTGTCGAGCAGCCCCCGGCGCGTCGGAAGGGAGCGTCGGGAAGCGTCCGTCAGCCGCGCGGGTGTGATCAGGCCAGCCGGTGGCGGATCCACCAGAACGAGAGGAAGCAGAGCAGAGCGGAACCGGCAAGGTAGAGGCCGGTCTCGACCCACTGAAGTGGCCAGAAGTGCGACGCCGGCTGGTAGACGACGTGCTGCCGGTATCCCGCGCGGTCCAGCCTGGTGAGGCAGCGGTCCAGCGTCCCGCGGCTCGTCACGGCGCCGGCCTGACTTCTCGCCTGGCCGGGGCCGGGCGGTGGCGGGAGGCAGCTGTTGAACCAGGTAGGCAGCGCGGCCGGGCGTCCGTGCGCGTCGACGGTCTGGTCGGTCAGGACCCAGTTACCGGGGGCCACCCGAGTACTGAGGGTGATGGTGCCCGCGTCGTCCATGCTCAGGCCGTCGATCGTCCCGGCCGAGATGACCGTGGTGGTCGACGTCGAAGGCACGAGGTGCGGGCGGACCCACAGAGGAACGGCGATCTGCACGAACGCGTAGAGCGCCAGGGTCACCGCCATCGCGGGCAGCGACCGTCTGAGCACCAACCCGACCAAGGTGGCCAGCACCAGGGCGAACACGGCGTAGGCGATCGGGACGATGCCGCGCATGGCGAACGGGATCGGCGAGAGTCGCGAGGGCAGGCCCCCGTGTCGGCTGCCCAGAGCGCCGTCGATGGGGTGGGCCCACCACGTGATCGCCAGGGTGAGGATCCCGACCGCCACCACGGTGGCGGCCACGGCGAAACCGAGCTTGACGGCCAGCCAGCGCCTGCGGGTCACCGACTGGTTCCAGGCCAGTCGATAGGTCCCCGTCTCGAGCTCGCGCGCCACCAGCGGGCCACCCCAGAAGATGCCCAGCACCGCGGGGGCGAGCGCCAGGACCGCGATGCCGCCGTTGAACAGCAACCGGTCGTTGCGGGAGAGGAGGTCGTACACGTAGGTGTTGCGGTGGGCGAGCCGAGCCAGCGCCGGCCCGGTCGCGGCGAGCCAGATGCAGGCTGCCCCCACGAGGGCCAGCACCGCGACGATCTGGGTGCGTGCCTGCCGCCAGGACATCCAGATCATCGGAGCACCTCCAACCCACGGCCCGCCGACGCCGACGCCGACGAAGGCGTGGGCGTGGCCGTCAGGTAGGCGAGCACGAGGTCCTCCAGGCCCAGTGGTGTCACCGACCACGCCGGGTCGAGGATCGGTGAGTCCGTGCGGACGACGTAGGTCGACTGGCGGTCGGTGTGACTGGACCACACGACGCTCTGGTCGGACGGCAGGCCCTGTTCCTCGCGCAACGGTCCGGAGAGCCGGTGGTGCGTGTCGAGGAGCTCGTCGACGTCTCCGGAGACCTTGACCTGGGAGTCCACCAGCACGATGAGGTGATCGCAGACCCGCTCGAGATCGGACACGAGGTGGGAGGAGAGCAGCACGCTGACCCCCTCCTCCGCCACCGCCTCCATCAGCACCTGGAGGAACTCCCGTCGGGCCAGCGGGTCGAGACTGGCCACCGGCTCGTCGAGGACCAGCAGGTCCGGGTGCTTGGCGAGTCCCAGCGTCAGGGCGAGCTGGGCTCGCTGGCCACCGGACAGCTGACCCGCTCTCCTGCGCAGGTCGAGGCCCAGGCGGTCGATACGGCGCCGGGCAGCCGCGTCGTCCCAGCGTGGGTTGAGGTGCGCGCCCATCCGCAGATGGTCGGCCACCGTGAGGCCGGCGTACGTCGGAGTGTCCTGCGCGACGAAGCCGACCTTGGCCAGCTGGGCCGAGCTCACTGCTGGCTGGCCGCCGCACACCTCGATCGACCCTACGGTGGGGGACAAGAGCCCGACCGTCAGGCCGAGCAGCGTGCTCTTGCCTGCGCCGTTGGGGCCGACCAACCCGCAGACGCGGCCCTCGGGGATGTCGAGCGTGCAGTCCTGCAACGCCCACTGTCGTCGGTACTTCTTCCCCACACCCTCTGTCCGAACGATGGCACTCACGCGATCTCCTCGTTCATGGCACGAAAGGTGCTCATGAAGAGCGCCTCGATGCTCTCGTCGTCCAAGCCGGCTGCTCTCGCCTTTCCGAGCCAGCGACCCAGGTCGCGGCGTAGCGGCTCGTGCGCTGCCAGCGAGGAGTCGGCGAGCGTCCTGGTCACGAAGGTGCCGACGCCCGGTCGGGCGGCGACGAGCCCGTCGCGCTCGAGCTCGCGGTAGGCCTTGAGGACCGTGTTCGGGTTGATGGCCAGGCTCGCCACCACATCCTTGACCGTCGGTAGCTGGTCTCCCTCGACCAGCAGACCGAGCCGCAAGGCCCGCCGTACCTGATGAACGACCTGAAGGTAGGGAGAGACACCCGACCGGGCGTCCAGCACGAACTCGATCATGGCATTCCATTCACCTAGTTACCTAGCACAATAGGATTGTGCCATTGCTGCGTCAAGGGTGAGGAGGCTGTCGATGTGCGATGCGACCGGCAACGGTCGGTGCCAGCGAGTCACCGAGTGGCAGCACCACCGGCTAGGAGCCACCAGGCGGACTCTGAGAGCGTCCTCGGCTCAGTCCGGGCACTACGCCTGGTCGACGGCGATCTCGCCCATCGCGTCCCAGCCCGAGCCGTCCACCTGCCGGCTCACGATCAGTGGCGTCGATGCCAGGCCCTGGCGCAGGTCGACGACGGCCTTCTTGAAGTGGTCGCTGCCCACGTGCGGGCCGGCACCGTCGTCGGTGAACGCCTCGACCAGGACGTAGGTGTGGGGGTCCTCGACGCTGCGGGACCACTCGAACCACAGGTTCCCGGGCTCTGCGCGGGTCGCCTCGGTGAAGTCGGCCACCAGGTCCATCCAGCGCTCGCTCCACTCGGGCTTCGTCTCGAACTTCACGACGATGAAGTACACGGTGCCTCCTGCTGCGTGTCGGTGTGTCCTCCCGGGACGGAGTGTTCTCCGCCCCGGGAGACATGATCGACGAGCCTGTGGCGAGGATCTACGTGTGCCGGTGCCGCCACCACAACGCGAAGGCGAGTACGGACGCGAGCAGGCCGGCACCGAGCAGCACCGAGAAACCGTCCATGCTCTCGCGCCAGGTCACGTCCTCGTGGGTGGCGAAGTTCTTCACATCTGTCGTGAACTGGTTTCCATCACGTCCCTCTCCCATGTGTTGGCCGGCGAGACCGCAACGCGACCACGGCCCCACGTCGGTCGTCGCCGCGGGCCGTGACCGATGCATGGCCGTCCGCGAGCTGACCCGATGTCACCGGCCGCGGTGCCGACGTCGTTCGGTGCACTCGGCCTCGCGCAACATGCCCACACGTTCGAGCCAGCTCAGCTCCGGAGACCATTCCGCGCCCAGGGAGACGCAACCGTCCGCGTCGACGATCTTCAGAAGCACCATCGCGCCGTGCACGAGGTCGCCTTCCTCGCCGGTGTGGATGATGCCGAGCGCGTCCATGACCTCACCCAAGGGCCGGGGAGTGGTTTTCATGACGAGCACCTCGTGACGCTGGTGGGTGGTGAGCAACGGGCAGCCTTCCAGTACCCACCCACGCCGAAACGAACACGAGTCCCGGACCTCCGGCCCGGCCACGGACCGGGAGACTCAGCCAGCGGGGGCGGGTGTCGAAGGTTGATGGGTCACCAGGGTGTGCATCTCGTCCAGGATCCTGGACAAGAGCCTCGAGACGGCCGGTTGCGTCGTGCCCAGCTCCTCGGCCATCTGCTGTTGGGTGCGCTCCTCGACGAATCGCATGGACAGCACCGAGCGATCTGCGGCGCTGAGCCGCGCCAGGGCCGGCGCGAGCACCACCCGTGCCTCCACGGCCTCGATCGCGCCGTCCTCCGGTGCGACGAGCAGGTCTCCGAGGGCGATCGGATCGTCGTCGCCCACCCCGAGATCCAGCGAGGTGGGGGTGAAGCAGCCCCTCGCCTTGAGGGCCTCGTCGATCGCGCGTTCCTCGACCCCCAACAGCTCGGCCAGGCGCGCCTGCGTGGGTTCGCTCCCGGTGGCGGGGTCGATGACCCGAGCCACTGCCTCGAGGCGGTTCTGCAGCTCTTGGACGGGGCGTGGAGGGCGGACGGTCCAACCGGAGTCGCGGAAGTACTTCTTGACCGAACCGCTGATGCACGGGACCGCGTACGCCAGGAAGTGGTGACCCCGCCCGGGCTCGAAGTCGCGCGCAGCGCGGATCAGGGCGATGCAGGCGGTCTGCTCGAGGTCCTCGACCGCGCATCCACGGCCGCTGAACTTCCGGGCGACGCTGCGAGCGACCGGCATGTTGAGCACCACCAGGTCGTTGAGGAGGTCCCGTCGCCTCGACTCGTCGACCTCGTCGACCAGCTCGTCGAACAGCCGCTCCGTCCGGTCCATGCGTTCTCGCTCGGAGGCCGACTTCTCGCGCGTACGGTGCGACATGGAGCGTCCTTCCCAGAGTCCGAGAGCGCCATCGGGGTCTGGGATGGGTGAGGCGGTAGCCGCTTGTCTCCGTGACACGATAAGCCTCCGACGCGGGGCAGTTCCACGCCCCGAGGGGTGGGACTGCCACCCCGTGGACGACCGCAACCGGGGTCACACGAGTGGGTCAGGTTGGGGTCGCCAGGCTCCTCGGCTCCACCCTTCGGCGTCGGGTGATCACCGCTCTCCAGCACTGTCGCGACTGCACGTCGATCCGGGCCGGCACTGTCGTCGGGGACCTGAGGGCTGCGTTCCTCCCGGGCGGCGGGGCTGCCCATGTTGGCCATGTAGTGCTCGGTCTGCATCTGAACTCCTCAGGCATCGGCAGGCTGGAGCGCACCGCGACCGTGGGAGCTGGTACCCGAGGCGCTCCAGGTCACGCACGGGGGAACGCGGCCTGGAGCCCCGAGAGCGATCTCGGTACACCGCCGGACGCGACAGCGCCCCGCGGCCTCAACCCCCGGGTGACCTGCGGAGCGCTCGAAGCACCACAGTCCGGGGCGTACCAAGGTCCGGGGCACGTGTCCCACGGCTCCGAGAGCCGTGAAGGATCCTTCGAACGTACGCTCCTGGCGTCTCGAGGGGAAGGGCGTGCGCCGCAGCGCTGTCTCGTCGCCGCACCTCGACTGCACGGCGTCCCTCTGTGCACACCGTTCCCGCGTGGGCCTGTTAGAGCGCCGCCCCCCGGGGTACCGGCTCGTACCGGGCCGGTCCGTCCCTGACCTGCCTCCGTCCGGAAGGGGTGCGCGATGCACCAGCTGACACACCGTAGGCGCAGCCCGTTGGCCGCCGTGATCGCTCTCACCGTCGGGGTCGTGCTGGTCCTCGGTACGTCGGCGGTCCCGTCGTCCGCAGGGGCGACGGAGGCTCGGCCCTGGATGAACAGGGCGTTGACGCCGGATCAGCGAGCCAAGCTCCTGCTGGACCAGATGACCTTGGCGGAGAAGGTCGAGCTGATGACCGGTGACCAGGGGGCTGCGCCTTCGGCGTTCTACAACGCGCCGATCCCACGGCTGGGGATCCCGGAGCTGCGGATGGCCGATGCCACCGACGGCATCGCCTCCCGCGGCTGGTCGCTTCCGGGGACCGGCGACCGGGCCACGGCGATGCCGGCTCCGATCGCCTTGGCCGCCACCTTCGACCCGCGCATGGCTCGCCGGTACGCCGGCGTGGTGGCTGCCGAGGCCCGTGAGACCGGGCACGAGATGCTGCTCGGTCCCAACTCCGACCCGTCCCGCCAACCGTTCTGGGGACGTCAGGCCGAGTCGGCGGGGGAGGACCCTGAGCTCAACAGCTCGATGATCGTGCCCTTCGTGAAGACCGTGCAGGCCCACCACGTGATCGCCGATCTCAAGCACTACACCGGTTACACCCAGGAAGTGAACCGCGGCGCAGGACAGAACGACATCGTCAGCCAGCGCGCGTTGCGCGAGGTGCACACCCGCACCTACGAGGACGCCATCCGCCAGGCACACCTGGGCTCGGTGATGTGTTCCTTCAACAAGATCAACGGCGTCTACTCGTGCCAGAACAAGTTCACCCTCGACACGATCCTCCGCAAGCAGCTCGGCTTCCGCGGGTTCGTGATCACCGACTTCGGTGCCATCCACTCCACCGGCCCCTCCATCCGAGCGGGGACGGACATGGAGACGGGCACGGCAGCCTTCTACGGCGGCGTCCTGTTGGCCGCCGTCCAAGGCGGCACGGTGCCGGAGTCGCTGGTGGACCGGTCGGTGCTGCGGATCCTGCGGACCATGTTCGCCATCGGGATCTTCGACCACACCTACGCACCGTCGTCGATCCCGGTCCGGCCGCACGGCAAGGTCGCCCGGCGGGTGGAGACCCAAGCCGTGACCCTGCTCAAGAACTCGCACCACGCGCTGCCGTTGTCCGGTGTTCACTCGGGATCGATCGCCGTCATCGGAGCCGACGCGACGGTGCCCTCGGCTCTGGGCGGGTCGGCCTTCGTCCAGCCCACCTACCGGGTACCTCTGCTCCGCGCGCTGCGTACCCGCGCTGCCGCGGCGGGCGTCGGGGTCCGCTACGTGGCGGGCAACGACCCGGTGAACGGTGCCAGCATGATCGAGACCCGTGGCATGACCGCGGTCCCTTCGTCGGTACTGACCCCTGCGACCGGCACCGGTCACGGGCTCACTGCGAGCTACTTCCCGAACACGACCTGGAGCGGGAGCCCCGGCGTGACCCGGACCGAGTCCCAGGTGCTCTACGACGTCGGCTTCACCGGCGGTTCGCCGGCCTTCGCGAGCCTCTACGGGTCCCAGGTGCCGGCGACACCGGCCCTGTCCAGCCCCATCGGCGGCGGGGACTCCGTCCGGTACACCGGCTTCCTGACCGCGCCCCGCACCGGCACCTACCGGCTCGGGCTCACCGGATGGGGCGACGCCCAGGTGTGGGTGAACGGCCAGCTGGTCGCCGACATGACCGGACACGACGGCAGACGCGTCGTCCGGTCCACGGCCCTGCACCTGGTCGGAGGGAAGCAGAACACGCTGCGTGTCGACTACGCAGCCGACCGGCCGCTGGTTCCCCTGCAGCCGGGCACTCTGGTCATGCAGTGGTCCACCCCGGGCAACGCCCTCGCTCCGTCCGTGCAGGCGGCCGTGCGCGCTGCCCGCCATGCGAAGGCCGCGGTCGTCTACCTGCGGACCTACGAGACCGAGGAGCGTGACCGGGTCTCGCTCAAGCTGCCCCAGAACGCCGACCAGCTGGTCCGTGCTGTCAGGGCGGCCAACCCACGCACCGTCGTGGTCATCGCCAGCGGGGGCCCGGTCACCATGCCGTGGGCCACGCAGGTGCCCGCGATCATGGACAGCTACCTCGGAGGTCAGGAGGAGGGCACCGCTCTGGCCCACGTGATCTTCGGGGACGTCGCTCCCTCGGGCCGGCTGCCGATGACCTTCCCGCGCTCCGAGGCCGCATTGGCACCGGGCGTGGACAACCCATGGAAGAAGATCGGCAACCTCGACGTGCCGTTCTCGGAAGGAGTCGACATCGGCTACCGCGGCTACCTCGCCTCCGGGGTACGTCCCCTGTTCCCCTTCGGCTACGGGCTCACCTACACCACGTTCCGTTATCACGGTCTGCGCAGCAGCGGCCTCGTCACGAGCGGATCACGCCCTGTCGCTCATGTCCGGTTCACCGTCGCCAACACCGGCTCGCGCTCCGCCGCCGAGGTCGCCCAGGTCTACCTCGGCCCACCGGCCGGACTCGCGGCCCCCGTGCGCAAGCTCGGCGGCTTCGACAAGGTGACCCTACGGCCGGGGCAGAGTCGCAGCGTGACGGTCGCCATCCCGCGCCGCTCCTTCTCCTACTGGAACAGCGCAGCCAACCGGTGGATCACCCCGCACGGCGCGGTCCCCGTCTACGTCGGGCGATCCTCGACCGACATCCGGCTGACCGGCACCATCCACGTTCGCTGAGGAGGTCCGGATCGGCGTCACCCGTGCCCCGGCGCGACCGCTCCTCCGGCCCGGACCGAGCCGTGGTTGGCGACCTGGTTCCCCGCGTGGGGGCCACCGGCGCAACCCGGATGCACCATTACCTCGCACAAAAGCCGTGCCCGACCCGGTTCCCGGAGCCGTGCTTCTTGCCGACCCACGATCCCTCACCCACCAGGTAGAGTGCGAGGCATGGAACGACAGTGAAGCGCCCGATCCGGCTGGCCATCGTCGACGACTACGCCGTGGTGATCGCAGGAGTCGCGTCGTTCCTCTCGGAGGAACGCATCGACGTGGTCGAGACGGGGGCGTCGCTGCCGGTCGTCAGCGACGTCGACATCGTCTTGTACGACACGTTCGGGCAGGTGCAGGGCCAGGACATCGACCTCGCGGACTTCGTGCGCGACAGCGGCGCGAAGGTCGTGATCTACAGCTGGAACCTGCAGCCGGACCTGATCCGGGAAGCGATCGCCGGCGGTGCCTGTGGCTACCTGTCGAAGGTGCTGACCGGTCCCGTGATCGTGCAGGCTCTCGAGCGGATCCTGAGCGGCGAGACCGTCATCATGGCGGGGGACCATGAGACGAGTGTCGGAGGAGCCGGCGACTGGCCGGGCCGATCGGCGGGACTGTCTCCTCGCGAGGCCGAGGTCTTGGCGCTCATCGCCCGGGGGTTGAGCAACCAGGAGATCTGCGACCGCGCCCACGTCTCCATCAACTCCATCAAGTCCTACATCCGGTCCGCCTACCGCAAGATCGGGGTGAAGTCGCGCACGCAGGCGGTGCTCTGGGCGTTGGCGCACGGCTTCGCGCACGACACCGAGCGCACCATCGATCCGGCCCTCCGACTGCCCCCAGTCCCCGCGCGCGACGTTCCGGTCCCGTAGGCAACCCCGAGCGCCGTGATCCGGCGCAGAAGTCAACCCTCGCTGCTGTCCTCAGCCGAGCTGTGCCCGCCAGACCGACCACGCCCACGAGCCGAGGTAGACCCAGCTGCTTCCGGTGGCATCGTTGACGGTGATGAGCTGCTTGACCCGGGCGTGCTTCGGCAACCCGGCGACGGGCGAGAGCAGGTTTCCTGCGTCGCGGACCACACGGACCACGGTCTCCGTGCCGGCGTGGATGGCAGGCGGGTGTTCGCCGGTGTCGACGGCGATGGCGGTGATGCCCGTCAGGGAGGCGTCGGCGGGAGACAGGGTCCAGGTCTGCAGGTTGGCGCTGACCAGGAGGTGGCCGCCGCACAGCATCGCCCCGGCGCGCGGTGCCCACAGGGTCGGGAACTGCGCCGGGGCGGTGAACCCCGCCGGCAGGACTGACTCGACGAGCGTGTTGCCGGCGGCGTCGAAGCGGTAGACGTGTGCCTTTCCCTTCTTGTCGGTGGTGCCGACGACGGCGACCCGGCCGTCGTACGATCCGACCCCGGTCGGCGGGCCGGGAAGCACCGTGAGGAGCTCGCCGTAGAACAGCGAGTCCCCACCAGCGGGGTCGAAGTAGATGCCGTACAACGTGGCGACCTGGGCCGGATCGCCGGCCGCGACCGGCGCGGGCCCGGACATCTCCGCGGCATGGGCGACCAACAGGTGTCCGGCCGCGTTCCGCCACGATGACCCTTCGGCCGCCGTCAGGTAGGACTCGAACCTCGGTAAGGGCCCGGTCGTCGGGCGCTTCACCTCGTGGCTGTCACCGGGACCCGCCGCGGTGATCTCACACCACCGCAGCGGAGGCTCGTCGTTGCCCGAGTGGAGCAGGAACCGGCCCAGGACCACCACCTGGCGCTCCCCGTCACCACCCTCGAACTGGTGCCAGGACTGCCCAGGCACCGTCCACACCTCGCCGTTGTCCTGGAGCCCGGCCGAGCAGCTGCCGGGAACGTCGGGCGCGGACGCCAGGGACGGTGATGGGGTCGCAGCGACCATCAGCGTGGACGGGCCACGGTTGCGGCTGCTGTCGAAGCTGCGGCCGTCCTCGTCGGTGCTGACGAAGATGCCGCCGTCGTTGCCGACGAGCAGCCGGGTGGTCCCGGTGCTCCGGTCATAGGTGATCAGTCGGCTGTCGGCGTGGAACGTGTGGTTCAAGATGTCCGGGTAGCCGTCGGAGTCGAACGTGGCGGCTCCGTCGGTGGAGCCGAGCAGTCGCTCCCGTCGTCCGGCGAGGATCACCTTCATGGGGTTGGTGGGATGTACGGCGACGCCGAGGTCGCGAGGTGCCTGCAGGCGCATGTCCCACGGCTGCTCGAGCTGGAACCGGGTCAGGTCGGGGTCGACCGGGAGGTGCGGGCAGACCCAGGAGCGTCCCGCGTCCTGGGAGCGCAGCACTCCGAGGAGCATGTCGTTGGCGATGTCCGCCGCCAGCGCGTAGACGGTCGTGCGGTCGGTCTCGCACGACGCCAGCACGGTGCGGCCCTGGCGGGCGGCGAACGCTGCGGGCACCGTGTTGGTGTGCTCGCTCCACAGCAGCGTGCCCCCGGCGGACTCGCCCCGGAGCATCCGCGGAGCAACCGCAGGAGCCGGCGGTGCCGCCACCGCCGGTATGCCCGGCGCGGCGGCGACCACACCCCCGGAGGTCACCACGAGCCCCGAGCAGGAGGTCGCCACGGCCGGGTCGGTCTGGAAGCTCCACACCCCACCCGGCCCGGGGATCGGTGACCACCAGACGCCGGAGGCCGCGGCGATCACCACGATCCGGTCGTCGGTCACCGCGACCGCGCTGAGGTTCACCCCGGCAGGGCCGGGCAGGGTCACGTCGCGCCACGTGTGCAGCGGATCGGCGGAGCCGGGGTCGGTCTCCCGGAGGCCGCCCCAGGTGGCGGCGAAGATGTGCAGCGGGTTGGTGGGGTCGGCGGCCAGCCCGAGGACCTGCGGGTCCGCCCATCCGTACCCCACCGGCTCGGCCGAGCCGTCGGGGTGCGAGATCCACACGCCGGCCTCCCGGCAGCCGAGCACCAGCACGTCACCGGGCACCCCGAGCGCGACCTCGACCTGGCCCGACGCCCAGTTCCCGCCTCCGGTGTCGATGCCGCCGACGCGGTGCAGGACGTAGGCCGGGGTGGGTGGGGCCGTGGGTGGCTGGGGTTCGGTGCGCCGCTGCATGGTGCACAACCGCGCGACGAGCTCGATCCGGTCCTCCGGGACTAAGCGATCGGTGAGATGGACGTCGGCCGACTCCTCGGTGACCGCGACGCTGGCAACGTGGTGAGCGGACACCACGACGTCGAGCCAGGACCCCGGCACCAGGTGCGTCACGACGAGGGTGCGGGTGCCGACGTACGCCTGCTTCAGCACCGGCTCGGGCAGGTCCACCGTGGCGGCGACGGGAGCCTTGAGCTCGGCCGGATGGCAGCCGAGCACGCGGACGACGACGGTGTCGGGATCCTTCAGGTACGGCGAGATGCCGACGGCGACCTTCGTGCTGCCGGCGACCGCGCGACCCAGCTCGCCCAGGCCCAGCCGCTCGGACAGGACGACCACGGTGGCACCGGGGTCGACGTCCTCCACCACGACCGTGCTCGAGCAGGCGACGAGCGGCTCGACGATCCTGGGCTTGCGGTCCGGGGCGACCGCCACGACGACCCCGGGAGAGGCGTCGCTCCAGTCGTTGCACAGTCGCTGGACCACCGTGAGGCGCTGCCCCGCGACCAACGTCAGCGCGCCGACGTCGAGATCCTGGTCCGTGCCGGACGCCTCCACCTCCAGCGCGTCGGACCCGTCGACGCGGAGGCGCACCGTCGCCCCGGGCACCAGGCCGTGGAGACCCAGCACCAGCGACCCCGGGCACGGCTCGGTGCTGATCGAGGGGGGCGGAAGCGGGTCGCTCGTCGCCTCGGCGGAGTCCTCCTCGCTCTGCTGTGCCTCGCACCGCCGGTCGGCCTGGTCCACCCACCAGGTGAGCTTCTCGCCGGTGCGCAGCGGGTCGACACGCAACGGGCCGCTCTCCGCGTGAAGGGGCCAGCTGACGGTCGAGCCGTCCTCGCGCTGGAGGAAGAAGTCCGTGCCCGGCTGCCCGCCGTGGACGACCAGCAGTCGCTGGCACTCGCGCAGCGGCTGGTCGAGCACGACCTCGGGTAGTCGTCGCTCGCGGGGGTCGACCAGCTTCAGCGCCTCGATCGTCGGCTCCGCGCTGGTGGGTCCCGGCCCGCCGGCGCAAGCGGTGACCGTGACGTCGAGGTGGTCGCCCAGGTTGAGCGCACGCGAGAGGGTGACCACCTCGATGGTCCCGCCGTGCGCAGTACCCAAGGGCGTGTTGCCGGCCTTGTCCCGCACGGTCGCCGTCGCGCCGGGGGCGAGACCTCGGATCTCGACCTCGCTGGAGCACGCCGTCACCGGGAGCACGATCAGCGGGTTGGACTCACCTGTCTCCTGCACCGCGACCGGAATGCTCGACCAGTCGCTGGAGTCCGGGCCCCGCGACTGCATCACCGACACGGGCTCGCCCGCAGCGAGCGTCACACCGGGGTCGAGGTCGAACAGCTCGTCGGGCCAGGTGGCGACCCAGGACCCCAGCGCTCGATCGCTCGCCCCGCGGAGTGCGACCTTCGCTCCTTGCACCTGCCCGCCGAGTCGCACGCGACGACTGCAGACCGAGAGCGGCTCGAGGACGTTCGGCGGCGCAAGCTGCACGGGCTCCCCTTCGTGAGGGTGCTCACGTTCCTCGCACCACCCCGGCATGTCCACCCTGGTGGTGGTCGGGGCGGTGGATCACGCCGTACGGCTGAGTCTCCGTCTACGTCGCGCGGGTGCGCCCAGCGCGTGCGGTGCCTGGCTAGAGTTTGGCTCACGCACAGGGCCGGACGGGGGGATGCAGGGTGTCGTTGCGCGAGCCGACCCATCGCGCCGTCGGCACCGAGCAGGAGTTCGGTCGTGATGCGCTGATCGTGTGCGACAACCTGCTGCGCGTCTACCAGACCGACCTGGTCGAGGTGCAGGCGCTCCAGGGCCTCGACCTCCTCGTGTACGCCGGCGAGATGGTCGCCATCGTCGGTGCCTCGGGCTCCGGCAAGTCGACGCTGCTCCAGGTGCTCGCGGGGGTCGACGCTCCCACCGCCGGACGGGCGCGGGTGGCGGGTCACGACCTCCTCACCATGACCCGGCGGGAGCGGGTGCACTACCGACGGCGCGTGGTCGGGTTCGTCAGGCAGCAGAGCGTGCGCAACCTGGTGCCCTACCTGACCGCTGACCAGGTGGTCGACCTCCCGATGACCATCGCCGGGGTGCCTCGCCGCGAGCGTGGCCGACGCGGCCTGGAGCTGTTGGAGGCCCTGGGCGTCGGCCACTGTGCACACCTGCGACCGCACGAGATGTCCGGCGGTGAGCAACAGCGGGTGGCGATCTGCGTAGCGCTGGCCAACCGACCCGAGGTGCTCCTGACCGACGAGCCCACGGGAGAGCTCGACAGCTCGACGGCGGAGGAGGTGTTCGCCGCACTGCGCATCGCGAACAGCGAGTGGGGGACCACGATCGTGATCGTCACCCACGACACCACCGTGAGCGGCCAGGTCGCGCGGACGGTCGCGATCCGTGACGGTCGCACGAGCAGCGAGGTCCTGCGACGAGAGCAGGTGGCGGGAGCGCCGGGGCTCGCGGAGGAGTTCGCCGTGATGGACCGGGCCGGGCGGGTCCAGGTTCCGCGGGAGTTCCGCGAGGCGCTGGAGCTGACGCACCGCGTACGCCTCGCCCTCACCGAGGATCGTGTCGAGATCCGCTCCGACCGTGGAGAGACCGCGTGACCTCTGTTCTCGGGCGCCCGATGGTCTCGGCGCAGGGGTTGTCTCGCACGTACGGTTCGCCTCCCAACGCCGTGCACGCGCTGCGCGACGTCTCCCTGGAGGCGGCCCCCGGTGAGATGGTCGCGCTCGTCGGCCGCTCCGGCTCGGGCAAGACCACGCTGCTCAACATGCTCGGTGGGCTCGACAGGCCGGAGACCGGGACGGTGCACGTCGACGGGGTCGAGGTCACCGCCCTGGATGACGCCGGCCTCAGCAGGCTACGGCGCGAGACCGTCTCCTACATCTTCCAGACCTTCGGGCTGCTGCCGACGCTCACCGCGGCCGAGAACGTGGGGGTCCCGCTCCGCCTGCGCCGTACGCCGGTGGCCGAGCGGGAGCAGCGGGCGGCGCTCCTGCTCGACCTGGTGGGGCTGCGCGACCACGCCCTCCAGAAGCCAGGAGAGCTCTCGGGCGGGCAACAGCAACGCGTGGCCATCGCGCGTGCGCTGGCCGGGTCACCGCGGTTGCTCATCGCCGACGAACCGACCGGGCAGCTCGACGCCGAGACCGGGGTGGCGGTGATGGCGCTGCTGCGTGGCATCGTCGACAGCGAGGGCGTCACAGCCGTCGTGGCGACGCACGACGCGCTCATGGTCGCGCTCGCCGACCGGGTGCTCACGATCGCCGACGGTCGGGTCGAGACCTGAGATGGCGGAGTCGTGCTGAGGCTCGTCGTCCGGCGTGCCTGGGTGCAACGTCGGCTGCTGTGCGCTGTCGTGCTGCTGGTCGCCTCGGCCACGGCCCTGATGGGCTTCTACTCGTTGCTGCTCGGCGTGACCGGACCGAGGGCGTTCTCCGAACAGGTCCAGCGCACGCAGCCGCAGGACGTGGACGTCACGGCCTACGTCGTCGGCGTGGCCCCCTCCGACCTGAACGCGGCTCGTCGCGGGGCTCGCGGAGTGGTGCAGCAGGTCCTGGCACCTCTTCATCCGTCCCTGGTCACCACGACGACCTCGCAGATGCGACGCATCGGCGGCTCCGATCGGCTCGGCTACCTCGCGACGAGTGAGCCCCTCGCCGGTCAGGTCGCGCTGACGTCGGGACGATGGCCCGACGGCGGGGTGCACGGACCCGTCGAGGCTCTTGCCTCCGATGCGACTGCCCGCACGATGCGGCTCGGTCTCGGCGACCGGGTGCGCTTGGGCCCCGGTCCGGGCCTCGGCGCGAGCACCAGCAGGGCGACCGTGGTCGTCGTGGGCACGTTCCGAGCCCTGCCCCGAGCAGCGGCGGAGAGCGATCCCTTGTCCGGAGCCGGGTTCGAGCCCGCCTACAACACCGGTGGGGTCGCGGCGCCCGCGTACGGCCCGTTCCTGGTCAGGCCGGCCGCCTTCCGGGCCACCGGCCTCGACGTCGACAGGATGCGCGTCGACGGACACCCCGACCTGAGCACCGCCGACGACGCCTCGCTCAGCGCGGCTGTCGCGTCCCTGGGCAGTGCCTCCGGCCTGCTCTCGTCCCGGCTCGCAGGCTCAGCGGACATCACCCGGGTGGGTTCGGACCTGCCGGGGACGCTCGACCGGCTGCACACCCAGGCGGCCACCACCCGCTCCGCCGTGCTGGTCGCGCTGTTGCTCGACACGATGGTGGTGCTCGCTGCGCTCGTGCTGGCCGGCCGTCTCGTGGCCGACAGCCGCGCCGACGAGCGCGACCTGCTCACGTCGTTCGGTCTCGGACCGGTCCAGCAGCTGGCGCTCGCCCTGCTCGAGGCGAGCCTGCTCGCCGTGACCTCGGCTCTCCTGGCCGTCCCGGCCGCGGTCCTGGCCTTCAGCTGGGTGACACACCTCCCCGACCTCGCCGCCGCACGGCTCTCCCAGGATCCGACCGTCACGCCCGCACTGGTGGCGACCGTGGTGGGTGGCGCCGCCCTCCTCACCCTGGTCCTCGTCGTCGCACCGCTCGTGAGCTGGGACTCAGGGCGGCTCTCGGCCCGACAGCGCGTGGTGGCCCGTTCCGGTGCGGATGCTCTGCTGCTGCTCATCGCGGTTGCCGGGTGGTGGCAGCTCCACGCGCGGTCGGCGGCCGCCACCAACGGCGACACCGTGCTGGTCGTAGCCCCGGTGCTCTGCCTGGCCGCAGCCACCATCGTGGCCGTACGCGGCCTGCCACCCCTGTTCGCGCTGGCGGCCGCCCAGGGCTCCCGGTCCCGGTCGCTGCTGCCGCTGTCCCTCCATCCCGGCTCGCTACGGCTCGGCGCCGCGACGGCGCTCGTCCTCCTGTCCATGGCCTCCGCTGCGGCCACCTTCGGTGTCGCGGTCCACTCCACGTGGCAACGCTCGCAGCACGACCAGGCCGCCCTCCAGGTGGGCACGGACGCCTCACTCGCGCTCGACGCTCCGCCCACCGCCCACGACGCGGCGGCGGTTGCTCGCACCGCGGCCGGCTCAGGACCCGGAGTCGCACGTTCAGTCGTCTCACCGGTCACCACCCGCCCGGTTGCCCTGGGCCACTACTTCGGTGACCCGGGCTCCCCGCCCGTGCTCGTCGCCCTCGACATGGAGCATGCCGGCTCGTTGCTCCGGGGGCGGCCCGCACCCGGCACGAGCTGGTCGGACGTCGGCCGTCGTCTGGTGCCCAGCGCGCCGGTCCGAGGCCTCCCGATCCCGGCCGGTGGTGCCGGTGTCACAGCGGTGGGACGCGCGCCGGCGGGAGTGTCGGTGTCCGTCACCCCGACGCTGGTCGTCCAGGACCCGACGGGGTTCCGGAGCACCCTCGACGCCGCCGCGTTCCCGGCCGACGGCCGGTCGCACCGTCTGCTGTGGTCAGGTCGTCCAGCGCCCGGGCAGCGCATCGTCGCCGTCGATCTGTCGTTCGCGCGGGAACCAGGCGGAGGCCACGCCCGCGGTCCGAAGGCTGCCGTCTCCGTGGCGCTGCGCGTCCCGGGTGGGCAGGGCGCGCTGTCGTCCGGCTGGCAGGCGACGCAGCTGAGTCCGATGGGAGTCGTCCTCGCCCAGTCCGCCTCCGTACGCCGGGACGCGCAGGCAACCGTTCTCACCACGCATGCGGTGTTGCACCTGCCCTACCTCCTCTACGAGGACGGCGAGGTCCTGGCAACGGCGTTCGCCCCGCCGGCGGCCGTGCCGGTCGCCGAGTCGCAGGCGCTGGCCGACGCCACCGGCACGCCGGTCGGCGGCACGCTCTCCGCCACGCTCGGCGACACCGTCATCCCGCTGCGCGTGGTGGAGATCGTCCCGACGGTGCCGTCGACGCCCGGGCGGATCGCGGTCCTGGCCGACGTCGACACGGTGTCCCGGGCGCTCATCAGCACCGGCCACCTCGAGCCTGCGATCGACGCCTTCTGGGTCTCGTCCCCGTCGGCCGGGAGTGCGAGCGCGTTGAGCGGGCTGAAGCTCGGAGAGGTGACGACGCGCGACCACGTCGTCTCCGAGCTGACCCGGGGGCCCATGCAGATCACCCTCCCGGTGGCCTACGTGACGGTCGCCGGGTCCGCCGCGCTGCTGCTCCTGGCGGGGGCCGTCCTGGTGGTGAGTGCGGATCAGCGAAGACGGACCGCCGAGGTGGGACGTCTGCGTGCACTGGGCCTCACCCGGGCCGGCGCACGACGGCTCGTGCTCGCGCAGCACGCCGCCCTCCTGGTGGCCCTGGTCCTCGCCGGGGTGCTGGTGGGGGCAGCGGCCGCCGCGGCGCTCGATCGGAGCCTGGTGCGCTCCGAACAGGGAACCGCCCCGGTTCCCCCGGCTGTGCTCGACTGGCCCTGGGGAGCCGAGGCTCTGCTCGCGGGTTGTCTCGTGGTGGCCTGCCTGGCGATCGCTGCCGTCGCCGCGGCCCTGCAGGTACGCCGGTCGGACACCGCGCAGCGACGGGCGGGTGAGTGGTGAGCATCGTCGTGCGACCGAGACTTCATCCGCCGACCATCGTCGGGCGGATGCGGACCGACCCGGGACCGCTGCTGCTCATGGGACTCGTGGTGGCGCTGACGACGGCACTCACCTCCGCGGTGGGCCCGTTGGTCACCCGCACGTCGGACCGCGCCCTGGCCGAGGACGTCGGCCACGCCGGTCAACGGGGCGCCGTGGTCGCGACGCTCCCGCGAAGCGACCAGGCCTTCGGGGCCAGCCGACGGGATCCCCGCGCGGCCGACGAGCTCCGCGCGGCCGCGACCGGGGCCCACTACCTGCTTCCCCAGCGGGTCGCTGCGGTGCTCCAGCCGGGGATCGTCACCCTGTCGACCCCTCCCTTGCAGCTCCTCGATGCCGGACCGGGCCGCTATCTGACCCTCGTCTACGTCGAGGGACCCACGGGCGCACCGCGCGTGCGCTACACCGCGGGAGGCCCGCCGCGAGCCACGGTGGGTCCTGCTCGCGCCAGGGCCGAGCTCCCCGCCGACTCGTCACCGTGGCCCGTCCAGGTAGCGGTGTCGCGGGCGACCGCGAGGGCGCTCGGGCTGAGTCCGGGTGACCGGCTCACGGCCCAGGACGAGCAGGGGCGTCCGGTGGCTGCACGGCTGAGTGGGATCTTCGTGCCGGTCGACCCCGGCGACCCGGCATGGCAGATCAACCCGCAGCTGCTGGACCCGAGCCAGGGGGTGTCGGCCGGACACCGCACAGCAGCGGCTGCGGCGCTGGTCTCGTCGGCCTCGGTGCCCGATCTACGCCTCGCCGTACCCGCCGCCGACCTGACCGCGCGCGTGGACGCCGCGCCGCGTCCCGACGCACTGCGGTGGGCCGACTCGGACGCGCTGGTCCGAGCCCTTGCCTCCCTGAAGACGTCACCCGAGCTCGCGCGCGGGGGAGTGTCGTGGGACACCACGCTCGACCTGGTTGTCGACGAGGCGCGGGCGCAGGTGGCTGCTGCCCGCGGCCAGGCTGACGTCCTGCTGGTGGGCCTGCTCATCTGTGCGTTGCTCGTGCTGTGGCAGGTCGCCGATCTGCTCGTGCGCCGGAGAGCTCAGTCCGTCGTCCAGACCCGTGAACGCGGGGGCACGCTCCTGGAGATCGGCTCCGAGCTCTTCGTCGAGGCCGCCGGCTGCGCCCTGGCAGGAGCCGCGATCGGACTCCTGTGCACGAGGCTCCTCGTCGGCGACGTCGGGTGGGGGTGGTGGGTCCCGGTCCCGTTCCTCGCTGCGGCGGCCGCGGCCGTCACCGGTGCGGCTCTCGCCTCGAGCTCCACCGACCCACGCCGTGTGCCGGCCAACCGCAAGGCACGGCGGATGGCTGCACGTGGGCGGACGCTGCGTCGGATGCTGTTCGTCGCGGCTGTGGTCGGTGCGGCGGCCCTCTCGTTCGTGGCCCTCCGAGAGCGGGGTGTGATCGGGCCGGGCGAGGGGGGAGGTGGCGCGACGGCGGCCAGTGCTCCGACCTGGTGGGCGATCGCCGGTGCCGTGCTCGTCATCGGCATCCTGCCGGTCCTGGCGGGGCTGCTGCTGGATGCGACCCGCCGAACGACCGGTCCCGTCGCCTTCTTCGTCGCGGCCAGGGTCCGCATGTCGGGGACGAGAGCCCTGCCGCTGCTCGTGGTCACCGTGACCGTCGCGCAGCTCACCTTCGCCCTCGCACTCACGAGCACCGAACAGCGGGGACAGGCCGCGGGCGCCCTCCTCGGCGTGGGCGGAGACGCCCGCGCCACACTGCCAGCGCCCGGAAGCACCGCGACCGCCCTCCGAGACAGGGTGGCCGCAGCCCCTGGAGTCCGGGCGGTCGTGGCCGCGCGGGTCGAGGACGAGGTGCGGGCCACGTCGCGGACCAGTGCGGACACGGTGCGGTTGGTGGCCGTCGACGCCTCTGCGTTCGAGCACCTGCTGGCGTTGAGCGCGCTCCCCGACTCACCGGGGCTCGACCGTCTCAGCAGCGCCCGGGACGACGCCGTACCGGCTCTCCTGCTCGGCGGACCCCCCGGCCTGCGGGACGGACTCACGGTCTCGGACGCCGCCGGTCGCGCGATCCCGTTGAGCGTGGTGGGTACGGCGCCGCGCGTGCAGGACGCCGTCGACCCCGTCGTCGTCGTGGATGCGGCCACCTTTGCGAGGGCCGGAGGGGCGAGCGCGCCCAACACCGTCTGGGCGGTCGGACCTGGTGCCGCTGCCGCTGTGCAGGCTGCGGCAGGGCGCGGCGCCGCGGTGGTCGTCTACGCCGACGCTCTCGCCGCGCGCCGCCACGCGCCTCTGGCTGCGGGCCTGGTCCGGCTCGCGGTGGCCTCCTCGGCCCTGCTCCTGCTCTTCGCGGTTCTCGGCGTCGTGATCGGGGCCGCCAGGGAGGCCGACCCGCGAGCGGAGTCCTTG
Organism: uncultured Actinomycetota bacterium; assembly: GCA_963753705.1. GTDB lineage: Bacteria > Actinomycetota > Actinomycetes > Propionibacteriales > Nocardioidaceae > Nocardioides. The sequence continues at coordinate 321,710 of CAVWDJ010000012.1, read as the reverse complement.
GGACGGTTGCGTTCGCTGGGCCTGCGTGACCGACAGCTGTGGGGGCTCGTGGCCGGTGAGCTGATGGCGCCGGTGCTCGTGGGGACGGTCGCCGGTCTCGTCCTGGGCCTGACCGCAGCGCTCACCATGTTCGACCGACTGGCGCTCGAGCGGATCACCGACACGGCCGGACCGCCCGGCATCAGTGTCCCGGCGTGGGTGCTCCTGGTGGGACTGGCCCTCGTCGTGACCGTGCTCGCGCTCGCCCAGGCAGAGTGGACCCGCCTCAGACGTGTCGGGCTCGGACAGCTGTTGCGCGGCGGCCCCCCGCGCTGAGGGGCCGCCTCCTGAGCTCGCGGGCTGACCTGCGCGGCACCGTCGAGTCGTCGACGCCCACCAGCGGTGCCGCTGCGAGCACGCCCCTGCACAATGGGGCCGGTGAGCGACGCGGCGTACGAGCGGGTCCTGGGCTGGGCAGAGGGCCAGGGCCTGGAGCTGTACCCGCACCAGGAGGAGGCGATCCTCGAGCTGCTCTCCGGGAGCAACGTCGTGCTCGCGACGCCGACCGGGTCGGGCAAGTCCCTGGTGGCGACCGCCGCCCACATGGCGGCGATGGCCGAGGGCCGGGTGTCCTTCTACTCCGCGCCGATCAAGGCGCTGGTGAGTGAGAAGTTCTTCGCGCTGTGCGAGGTGTTCGGCGCGCAGGACGTCGGCCTGCTGACGGGAGACGCCTCCGTGAACCCGGGCGCGCCGATCATCTGCTGCACCGCCGAGGTGCTGGCCAACATCGCGCTGCGCGAGGGTGCGCGGGCGGACATCGGGCTGGTGGTCATGGACGAGTTCCACTACTACGCCGACCCCCAGCGCGGGTGGGCGTGGCAGGTGCCCCTGCTGGAGCTGCCGCAAGCACAGTTCCTGCTGATGTCGGCCACCCTGGGCGACGTCACCGAGCTCGCCGCCGACCTGACCGGCCGCAACGGTCGCGAGACCGCCGTGGTCGACAAGGCCGAACGGCCCGTGCCTCTCCATTTCACCTGGTCGCTGACTCCGCTGGGGGAGACACTGACCGAGCTCGTCGAGACCGGGCAGGCGCCCGTCTACGTCGTGCACTTCACCCAGGCAGCGGCGGTCGGGCAGGCCGAGTCCTTGCTGAAGCAGGGGTACGACAGGATCCACCAACGCGGATCGCACCACGAGCGGCTGCTGGAGCGGCTGGCCGGCGTCCGGTTCGGCGCCGGGTTCGGCAGGACGTTGTCGAAGCTGCTGCGGCGCGGGATCGGTGTGCACCACGCCGGGATGCTGCCGCGCTACCGGAGGCTGGTGGAGCAGCTCGCCCAGGAGGGGCTGCTGACGGTCATCTGCGGCACCGACACCCTCGGCGTCGGGATCAACGTGCCGATCCGCACGGTGCTGTTCACCGGGCTCGCGAAGTACGACGGGCACAAGCAGCGGGTGCTGCGAACCCGCGAGTTCCTCCAGATCGCCGGCCGGGCGGGCCGACCGGGCTTCGACACCTCCGGCTACGTCGTCGTCCAGGCACCCGAGCACGTCATCGAGAACGAGAAGGCCAAGGCGAAGGCGGCTGCGAAGAACGCCGCGATGAGTGAGCAGAAGCTGGCGAAGCGGAGGTCCAAGGCGCAGCTGACGACGCCGCCGGCCGGGACCGTCGTGTGGACCGAGAAGACCTTCGACAAGCTGGTGGCAGGTGCGCCGGAGCCGTTGCGGTCCAGGATGCGGGTCGACAACGCGATGCTGGTCAACGTCGCCGCGCGCGAGGAGGACGCGTTCGCGGTGATGCGCCGCTTGCTGACCGACAACCACGAGGACCGTCGTACGCAGGTGGCGCACGTCCGCCGGGCGCTGCGGCTGGCGCGGAGCCTGGTGCACAACGGGGTGCTGAAGCGACTCGAGGAGCCGGACGGCTTCGGCCGCCGCTACGTGCTCACCGTCGAGCTGCCCGAGGACTTCGCCCTCAACCAGCCGCTGGCGCTGTTCGCGATCGCGGCCCTCGACCTGCTCGACCCGGAGGCGCCGACCTATCCCCTCGACGTCGTGTCGGTGATCGAGGCGGTCCTGGAACCGCCGCGCCAGATCCTCAACGCCCAGCAGCACGAGGCCCGTGGCGAGGCGATCGCGGAGATGAAGGCCGACGGCCTGGAGTACGACGAGCGGATGGCGCTGCTCGAGGAGGTCACGTGGCCGAAGCCGCTCGCCGAGCTGCTGGAGCCCGTCTTCGAGACCTACCGCCAGACGCATCCGTGGCTGCCCGTCGAAGCACTGGACCCGAAGTCGGTCGTGCGCGACATGTACGAGCAAGGCATGGGCTTCACCGCGTTCGTGGGCCGCTACAAGATCGCGCGCTCGGAGGGGCTGCTCCTGCGCTACCTCTCCGACGCCTATCGCACGCTGCGGCAGACGGTGCCCGCCGTGCATCGGTCGCCGGAGCTGGAGGACCTGGTCGAGTGGCTGGGGGAGACCGTGCGTCAGACCGACTCGTCACTGCTCGACGAGTGGGAGGCCTTGTCGGACCCCGACCACGTGCCGCGCACCCTCACCGACGGCGTGGCGCCTCCGTCGCCGCGGCTGCTGTCCCAGCAGGAGCAGGCGTTCCGGGTGATGGTCCGCAACGCGATGTGGCGCCGGGTGGAGCTGGTCGCCCGCGACGACCTCGACGCCCTCGCTCTCGTGGAGGAGACCGACGCCGCGCGTTTCGACCCACCGCACGAGGTCGTCATGACCCGACGTGCCTGGGACGCCGCGATCGAGGACTACTTCGCCGAGCACGACTCCGTGGGCACCGACTCCGACGCCCGTGGCCCGGACCTGTTCGTCCTCGAGCGCACCGGCCGACGCTGGCCGGTCCGCCAGACCCTGGCGGACCCGGCCGGGCACCACGACTGGGTGATCGAGGCCGAGGTCGACGTCGACGCCTCCGACGAGCTCGGCGAGCTCGTCCTCACCACCAGCGCCATGCGACAGCTGTGAGACGCCTCGCCCGACGCCCTGTGGAATCATCTCGGGGACCAGGACAGGGTGAGGGGGCTCGATCTCGATGCAGATGAAGGTGGAGCTGATCCCACTCCCCGTGTCGGACGTGGACCGGGCCATCGCCTTCTACGAAGGCACGCTGGGATTCACGAAGGACTTCGACGTGAATCCCAGCGAAGGCGTCCGGATCGTCCAGCTGACGCCCGAGGGCTCGGGTTGCTCGGTCGGCTTCGGGACCGGGCTGGACGTCTACGCCGGAGCACCGGGAAGCGTCAGGGGCGTGCACCTGGTGGTCGAGGACATCGACGAGGTGCGTGCCGAGCTGGCCCGACGGGGTGTCGCGATCAGTGAGATCCACGACTTCGGGGGCGGCGTCAGGGGGGCGGACTTCGCCGATCCCGACGGCAACACCTTCGAGCTCCAGGAGATGGCGTGGCGCAAGGGGACCGAGTTCTAGGAGCCGTGGTCGCGCCGGAGGACGGCCGTGTTCGCCCTGGACGAACACCGCGGCCGTGCGGAACACGATCCCCCGTGCGCAGGTTGAGTGGACATGACTCAAGTCTCCGAGAACGAGGACGCCAGGTCCCGTTCCAGTCTTCCGGTGTTGTTCGTCCCCGACCTCGTGGTGCTGCCGGGCATGGTGGTCTCGATCGAGCTCGACGAGTCCTCCCGGGCCGCCATCGACGCCGCCCGCGCGGGTGGCGAGGGCCGGCTCCTCGTGGCTCCGCGCCTCGAGGACCGCTACGCGTCGTACGGCGTGATCGCCTCGCTCGAGCGGGTGGGCCGCTTCAGCGGGGGTGGCCCCGGAGCCGTGCTCAAGGCCGAGGGCCGCGGCCGGATCGGTACCGGTGTGTCCGGACCCGGCGCGGCGTTGTGGGTGGAGGTCGAGCCGGTCGACGAGGTCGTCTCCGACCGGGCTCGTGAGCTGGCCGACGACTACAAGCGCCTGGTCGTCGCCGTGCTCCAGCGGCGCGACGCGTGGCAGGTCATCGACACGGTCCACCAGATGAGCGACCCCAGCGCCATCGCCGACTCCGCCGGCTACGCGCCGTACCTGTCGGTGGACCGCAAGCGAGAGCTGCTCGAGACCCCCGACGTGGAGCGTCGCCTCGAGGCGCTGATCGGCTGGACGCGGGAGCACCTCGCCGAGGTCGAGCTCACCGACAAGATCGGTGAGGACGTCCGCGAGGGCATGGAGAAGAGCCAGCGCGAGTTCCTGCTGCGCCAGCAGCTGGCGGCGATCCGCAAGGAGCTCGGCGACGGCGAGCCCGAAGGGGCCGACGACTATCGCAGCCGGGTCGAGGCCGCCGACGTCCCGGACGCGGTGCGCGAGGCGCTGACGCGAGAGGTCGACAAGCTCGAGCGGTCGAGTGACCAGAGCCCCGAGACGGCCTGGATCCGGACCTGGCTGGACACGGTGCTCGAGCTGCCGTGGAGCGTCACGACCGAGGACGCCACCGACGTGGTCGCTGCCCGGGCGGTGCTCGACGCGGACCACCACGGGCTCGACGAGGTCAAGGAGCGGATCGTGGAGTACCTCGCCGTCCGCAGTCGCCGCGCCGAGCGGGGGCTCCAGGTGGTGGGCGGCCGAGGCTCGGGCGCGGTGATGCTGCTCGCGGGTCCGCCCGGAGTCGGCAAGACCTCGCTGGGCGAGTCGGTCGCCCGTGCCCTCGGCCGCACGTTCGTGCGCGTCGCCCTCGGCGGTGTCCGCGACGAGGCCGAGATCCGCGGTCACCGCAGGACCTACGTCGGCGCCCTCCCGGGCCGGATCGTGCGCGCGATCAAGGAGGCCGGCTCGATGAACCCGGTCGTCCTGCTCGACGAGGTGGACAAGGTCGGGGCGGACTATCGCGGCGACCCGGCGGCCGCCCTGCTCGAGGTGCTGGACCCGGCGCAGAACCACACGTTCCGCGACCACTACCTCGAGCTCGACCTGGACCTGTCCGACGTGCTCTTCATCGCCACTGCCAACGTCGTGGAGCAGATCCCGTCGGCACTGGTGGACCGGATGGAGCTGGTCACCCTCGACGGCTACACCGAGGACGACAAGGTCGCCATCGCTCGCGACTTCCTGTTGCCCCGGCAGCTCGAGCGCGCGGCCCTGACCGCCGACGAGGTCACGGTCTCGGAGGCGGCGCTCCACGAGATGGCGGCCAACTACACCCGCGAGGCGGGCGTGCGACAGATGGAGCGACTACTGGCCAAGGCGCTGCGCAAGGCGGCCACCCGCCTGGCGACCGGAGCGGAGCGGGTCGACATCGACCTCGACGACCTGGTGGACCTGATCGGTCGGCCGCGGTTCACTCCCGAGGCCCACGAGCGCACCTCGGTGCCCGGGGTCGCGACCGGCCTGGCCGTCACGGGCCTCGGCGGTGATGTCCTCTTCATCGAGGCATCCGCCCACCAGGGCACCGCGGGCCTCACCCTGACCGGTCAGCTCGGCGACGTGATGAAGGAGTCCGCACAGATCGCGCTCACCTTCGTACGCAGCCACGCGACCGAGCTGGGGATCGACCCGGCGTTCTTCGACCAGGCGATCCATGTGCACGTGCCCGCCGGAGCGACCCCCAAGGACGGTCCGTCGGCTGGGATCACGATGGTGACCGCGCTGGCCTCGCTGGCCACCGGTCGGCCGGTGCGCTCCGAGGTCGGGATGACCGGTGAGGTCACCCTCAACGGCCGGGTGCTGCCCATCGGCGGGCTCAAGCAGAAGCTCCTCGCCGCTCAGCGCCACGGTCTGACCGAGGTCTTCGTCCCCCTGCGCAACGAGCCGGACCTGGACGACGTACCGGCCGACGTCCTCGAGGCGGTGACGGTGCACGTGGTGGGCGACGTCCTCGACGTGGTCCGCTTGGCGCTGACCCACGAGACCGGGGCGGCGGCGACGGTCGCGGCCTGACCAGGGCTGGGTGCGGCCCCGGTCACCCGTCCGCCACAGGTCACCCGCACCGGTCGGCCTCGGCTGTCCGTGGCACGGGAGTGCCGGGCGGATGCGCGCTAGCCCCGCGCGCCGTAGCACCCCTGGCAGCGGTCGTGTGACGCGACGTCGTCGGGGCTCTGCTTGAACTGGCGAAGCTCCGTCACGTCGAGGCCGCACAGGGTCCGGTCGGAGTCGCGGGGTGCCAGGTGCACGGGCCAGGAGGCCACCTCGACACCGCGGCTGGGCACGATGCGCCCGATGCGGAGGCCCTTGCTGCCGTCCATGCGCCAGTTGCTCGACAGCACGCGGTAGGTCGTCATGGTTCGAGGGTATTGAGCCCTCGACCGGGCCGCACCCCGTGACCACCGGGGCTCTCGAGACGTGCTACGGCGATCCGTACGCCGGAGGCTCGTCCATGGATGCCCGCAGGGCGGCCAAGGGAGCGTCCGGAACCGTGATGAACCCGCGAGTAGGGCGATCGAGGTCGAACGTCACGAAGAGCAGGAACGTGACGAGGCCGGCAGCGAGGAGGACCGGCGTCAGGCTGCGGCCGAGCAGGCCGACGTGGAGACCGACCAGGAACATGGCGCCGGCGGCACCGATCAGCTCGAGCAGGAGCACCTCGGTCGGCACGCGGTTGGCGAGCCCGGCGACGCGGACCGTCTGCTGGTCGATCATCTCGTTGAGACTCTCCTCGTACAGTCGAGGTGCGGTGCCGGTCGGGTCCTTCTGCACGGCCTGTCCTGCCAGAGCCCAGAGCCTGTTCTGCAGTACGGAGCCCTCACTGATGGTCGCTCGTGCGCCACCGCTCCCTGACACCTCATCGGTCAGTCGCATCTCAGCGTCGGTGTAGTGGACCAGCAGAGCCAGTGACTGGCTACGCATCGGCTCCGACAAGGTCTGGGCCCGCAGGTACGTCGTTCCGATCGTGTTGGCGTCATCCACGACGGCGGCCCTCCGGTCCTCGTAGCGGCCGAGGGCCAGCGAGAGCCCGAACGCGAGCACCAGACCCATGAACCCGAGCAAGGCGCCCTGCAACACACCCGACGACTCCTTGAGTCCGTGGTGGCGCTCTCGTCGCGACCGTCCGACGAACAGGCCGGTGAGCGCGGCACCCACGATCACCAGCAGAAGGACGAGCATCAGAGCCGGGCTGGACAGCCTGAACAACACAACAGCCTCCGCAACCACCCGACGACAGCAACTGCTCCCTGCGGCCTGCGTCTGCTCGCGGCAGGGAACCCGGGCAAAGTACCAGCGCCGCGCAGGGTGACCGCCGCGACACCGGGGGTGCGACCCGACCCTCGGTCACGTGTCGGGGCCCGACGACAGGTCGACCGCCGCGCACGGGCGCGCTTGACCTTGACCCAGCGTCAGGGTTCCACCCTGGTCGCATGACCATCACACCAGCGATTCACGTGCAGGGCCTGGAGAAGGCCTACGACGACCTCGAGGTGCTGCGCGGCGTGGACTTCGATGTGGCGCCGGGGACCGTCTTCGCGCTGCTCGGCTCCAACGGCGCCGGCAAGACGACCGTGGTGAGGATCCTCTCGACCCTGCTCAGGGCCGACGAAGGGACTGCCACCGTCGCCGGCTTCGACGTCGCCGCCGAGCCCGCCCGGGTGCGGGACTCCATCAGCCTCACCGGACAGTTCGCGGCCGTCGACGAGATCCTCAGCGGCCGCGAGAACCTCGTGCTCGTGGCCCGCCTGCGGCACCTCGAGGAGCCGGGCTCGATCGCCGACGACCTGCTGCAGAGGTTCGCCCTGACCGACGCCGCCGAGCGCCGGGTCTCGACGTACTCCGGTGGCATGCGGCGCCGCCTCGACCTCGCGATGAGCCTGATCGGAGACCCGCCGGTGATCTTCCTCGACGAGCCGACGACCGGGCTCGACCCCGAGGCGCGGCTCGAGGTCTGGCAGGCCGTCCAGGACCTCGCCCGCCACGGCACGTCGGTGCTGCTCACCACGCAGTACCTCGACGAGGCCGAGCAGCTCGCCGACCGGATCGCGATCCTCCATGGGGGACGCATCATCGCCGACGGCACCCTGGCGGAGCTCAGACGGCTCCTGCCGCCCGCCACGATCGAGTACGTCGAGAAGCAGCCGACGCTGGAGGACGTCTTCCTGGCGGTCGTCGGTCGCGGCGCCACCGCGAGCACGACCTCGGACGCGCGCGCCGAGGACTCCGACCACACCGATGACTCACTCACCACGGAGGAAGCACGATGACCACGCAGTTCCTCGGCGACACCGCCGTCCTCACCGGGCGGACCATGCGCCACGTCACCCGCAGCGTCGACACCATCGTCACGACCGCGGTCATGCCGATCGCCATCATGCTGCTGTTCGTCTACGTGTTCGGCGGCGCCATCGAAACGGGCACCGACAGCTACGTCACCTACATGCTGCCCGGGATCCTGCTGATCACGATCGCGTCCGGGATCGCCTACACCGCCGTCCGCCTCTTCACCGATCTGAAGAGCGGGATCTTCGAGCGCTTCCAGTCGATGCCGATCGCGCGCTCGAGCGCGTTGTGGGCGCACGTGCTGACCTCGCTGGGCGCCACGTTCGTCTCGCTCGTCGTCGTCGTGGGCGTCGCCGTTCTCATGGGGTTCCGCTCGAGTGCGGGCGTGCTGGCCTGGCTCGCGGTCGCCGGCATCCTGGCGCTGTTCACCCTGGCGTTGACCTGGATCGCGGTGATCGCGAGCCTTTCGGCGACGACCGTGGAGGGTGCGGGGGCGTTCTCCTACCCGCTGATCTTCCTGCCCTTCATCAGCTCGGCCTTCGTGCCGACCGACACCATGCCCGGCCCGGTGCGCGTCTTCGCCGAGAACCAGCCGGTGACCTCGATCGTGAACGCGATCCGCGACCTGCTCGCCCAGCAGCCGGTGGGCCACGAGGTCTGGGTGGCGATCGTGTGGTGCCTCGGCATCCTCGTCGTCGCGTACGCCTTCGCGATGGCCGCCTACCGCCGCCGCCTCGCCTGACTCGTCACACCACGCACACGGAAGGGAAAGGCCCATGACCAACCTCGTGACCCGGCTCGTCGGGGACAAGACGGAATGGAGGAGCATGGAGGCGCGCGCCCGCGCCCTGCCACGTGACTACCGGATCGTCTACCGCGAGATGAAGCAGTACCTGTGGAGGTTCACCTCCGGCAACGGCTCGGACGTCGTGGCCGTCCTGAAGGGTGTGCTCGGCCTCTTCGAGACCGGTGCCGCCGAGGGACAGCACGCTCTCGATGTCACCGGCGAGGATGTGGCCGCCTTCTGCGACGAGCGCCTGCGTGGCACCGTCTCGTTCGCGGACCGGTGGCGCGCCTCGCTCAACCGCGATGTCGCCCGACAGCTCGGTCATGCTGGACGTCACGAGTGAACGGAGGGACCCACACGCCATGCTGACGATCAGCCAGCTCGCGTCGTACGCCGGCGTCACCGTGCGCGCCGTCCGGCACTACCACGCCAAGGGCTTGCTACCCGAGCCCGAGCGCGACTACTCCGGCTATCGGCGGTACGACGCCAGGGCGGTCGTCGAGCTGATCAAGATCCGCACGCTGGCCGAGTCGGGCGTGCCGCTGGCTCGGGTGCAGGAGCTCCTCGGTGCCGACGAGGAGGAGTTCGCGACGGCGGTGGCCGAGATCGACCGCCGGCTGCGCCGTGAGATCCGTGAGCGCCAGGAGCATCGACGTCAGATCGCCAAGCTCGCCGCGGGCGACAGCCTGTCGGTGCCGAGCGACGTGGTCGACTATCTCGACCAGATGCGCGCCCGGGGTGTGCCGGAGGCCCTGGTCGAGGGCGAACGCGACGGCTGGATCCTGATGGCTGCCCGTTGGCCCGACAAGATCCCGGAGCTCATGGCCGACAAGCAGGCCCAGCTGGAGGACCCGAGGACGGTGCAGCTGTATCAGCTGATCGGTGACCTCCTCGAGCTCGGTCCGGACGAGGAACGGCTGAACGCGGTGGCCGACCTGATCGCCGAGATCGCCGAGCAGGCCGCCGAGCGAGGCGACCTCGACCGGCAGAACGAGGACTTGGACGACGACGCGTTCGTGGCCCTCATCGACTCCTTCGCCTCCGACTCCCACCCGCTGGTGGAACGGCTCCAGGGGCTCATGGCCGAGCGTGGCTGGTCGGGGTGGGCCCGGATGGAGAAGGCCGACGCGCCGACCGACCACAGCGCTCCCTGACCGCGGCGAGCCGGGCAGCGGGAGCTGTTGCGTATCACGCCGACGTTGACACGGGCCGCACCGAGGAGCAGATTCGCCTGCCATCACACGGCCTCGGGACTGCCCCTGCTCGAAGGAGAGTCCATGTACCGCTCTCGTGTTCTCGCCGCGTTCACCGCCGTCGCCGCGGCCACCACCGTGCTCGTCGCGGGGGCGCCGGCGACCCAGGCGTCGGGTCGGCCCGCTCCGCCGAACCGCGTCGTGATCGTGCTGTTCGACCAGATGGTGCCGCAGTACGCCGACCAGTTCGCGATGCCGAACTTCCGAGCACTGCGCGACAGCGGGACGAACTTCACCAAGGCCTACCTGGGCTACATGGCGTCGGAGACCGTGATGGCGCACAACGTCATCACCTCGGGTCTCGAGCCGCGACACATGGGCTGGACCGACGAGGCCTACCGTGACCACGGCGACGTGTTCGGCAAGGGTGCCGACCAGATGCACATCACCGGCGACCTCAGCCTGTCCGATTTCGCCCTGATCGAGAAGAACAACGGCGTGGCCTACCCCAAGCTCGCCGACTACCTCCACTCCGCCTACCCCGGCACCGAGTTCATCACGGTGGGGGAGAAGTCCTACGCCGTGGAGTCGGCGACCGGGGCGAGCGGCGACATCGCCGTACGGCTCTCGAGCCGGCGCAGCGACGTGACGAGCAACTGGCCGACCGGCTGCCGCAACCTCTCGATCCCCGGAGTTCCCGGGAACGGGCAGTGGCGCTCACCCGCCGGCAAGAACGTGCCGTCGTACCTGACCGGACCCGATCCGGTCGACCCGACCCTGTGCGGCCGCTTCTTCGTCAACGCCGACAAGAACAACGACTACGGCACCAAGGCCGCCTTCCCGTCATGGCTCTACCCCGGCGAGGGCAACCGGATGGTCCCGGGCAACGACCCAGGACACCTCGGGGGCGACACCTGGGCGGCCGACGCCGCGATCGCGATGATGCACCACGAGAACTGGTCGGGCATGTTCATCACCCTCGGCGGCATCGACAAGGCGGGCCACATGTGGGGTGCGCAGCACGACACCGCGCCGCAGGACTGCACCACGCTCGCCGGCATGACACACGTGCAGTGCGCTGCGGAGAACGCCGACGCACAGCTCGGCAAGATCCTCGACGCCGTCCACCAGGTCGACGCCCAGAAGGGCGGTCACACCCTGGTCGTGCTGACCGCCGACCACGGCGCGACGTACGGCCGGCACTTCTACGGCAAGACCGCCGCGGGCTCGGGTGACAGCAACTGGTACTACGCGCCGGCCGACCTCGGCGTGTGGGATGCCGGCACCAACGGCGTTCTCGACCAGGTCACCTACTCCAACCCGTCGCCGGACATCGCCGCGCTGAACGCCGACGGCAACGTGCAGTTCTCCTACCAGTCGACCGCGATCGAGGCCTGGCTGCTCGACCGCTCGACCGCCGCCGAGCGGGCCAAGGCGAAGCAGATGCTGAGTCTCCCGGGCGTGACGGCGACGTACTGGAAGAAGCGGTCCGGTGACGGGTTCCGGCTGCAGGACACGAACCCGATGACCAGGTCGGAGAAGCAGTGGTGGAAGGCGCACGCCCAGAGCATCGTCGACACCATGGCGGCGCCCGACGGTCCCGACGTGATCGGCCTGCTGCACGACAAGACCAGCTACGGCGTCTACGGCGACCACGGGGGCGCGCAGGAGTCGGTGCAGCGGGTGCCGATGGTCTTCTGGATGCCGGGCATGAGGGCTGACGCGACTCGCGAGTCGTTCCGTACGCCCGACGTGTTGCCGACCATCCTCGCGGCGATGGGCATCCGACCCACCTCCAGGACCGACGGCAGGCCGCACGAGCTCGGCCGCGGTCGCCATCACCACCCGTGGTGAGTGGCGACTGATCCGAGCGCGCCGGGTCGACGCACGGCCGTGCGGCCGAGCGTCGACGTGGCGTGCCCGAAGACCGTAGACTCCGAGAAAGGGATTGCGTATTACGGAATGAGACGCATCATGCGCAACAAGGTGAAGGCCGCCGGGACCACGGTCCGGTTGTTGGGGCACACCCGCTACGAGGTGCTCCCCACCGACACGATCGAGGACAAGGTGCTCGAGCACGTCCCGGTCGAGCGCGGCATCACGGTGACCGCCTCGCCGCGCAAGGGGCTGGAACCCACCCTCGACCTCACCGAGCGGCTGACCGGGCACGGCTACGTCGTGACCCCGCACCTGGCCGCCCGGATGGTCCGCGACCGGGCCGAGCTGAGCGAGATCTGCGACCGGCTGACCGGCAAGGGCATCACGCGGGTCTTCGTCCCCGGGGGTGACGCCGAGACGCCGGGCGGCTATGCCGACGCCCTGAGCCTGCTCGAGGACCTCGCCGCCCTCGGCAACCCCTTCACCCACGTCGGCATCACCGGTTACCCCGAGTCGCACCCCACGATCGCCGACGACCTGACGATCCAGTCGATGTGGGACAAGCGTCGCTACGCCACCCACGTGGTCAGCAACCTGACCTTCGACCCTGCGGTGCTCACCGGGTGGGTACGCCGGATGCGGGCGCGGGGGATCACCATGCCGTTGCTGCTGGGCCTGCCGGGTCCGGTCGACCGCGCGAAGCTCCTGTCGATGGCAGGCAAGATCGGGGTGGGGGAGTCGACCCGCTTCCTCGCCAAGCACAAGGGCACGTTCGCCCGCCTGGCCGCACCGGGAGGCTTCACCGGCGAGAAGTTCCTGCAGAAGTGCGCCGCTCAGCTGACGGACCCGGAGTCCGGGCTGGAGGGCCTCCACGTCTTCACGTTCAACCAGGTGGCGGAGACCGAGCAGTGGCACCGCGAGCTGCTCGATCGGCTCACCTCGCACCCCTGAGCGGCCCCCGCGCGCGTCAGCACTCGATGACGTTGACGGCCAGCCCGCCGCGGGCGGTCTCCTTGTACTTGGTCTTCATGTCGCGGCCGGTGTCGCGCATGGTCTTGATCGCCCGGTCGAGGCTCACCTTGTGGCTGCCGTCGCCGTTGATCGCCAGCCGGGCGGCGTTGATCGCCTTCACCGACGCGATCGCGTTCCGTTCGATGCACGGGATCTGCACGAGCCCGCCGACCGGGTCGCAGGTCAGGCCGAGGTTGTGCTCGATCCCCACCTCGGCGGCGTTCTCGACCTGGGCAGGGTTGGCGCCGAGCACCTCGGCGAGCCCGCCGGCTGCCATGGAGCACGCCGAGCCGACCTCGCCCTGGCAGCCGACCTCGGCACCCGAGATCGAGGCATTGGTCTTGAAGAGGATCCCGATCGCTGCCGCGGTCAGCAGGTAGCGGACGATCCCGTCGTCGTCGGCGCCCGGGACGAAGCGGACGTAGTAATGGAGGACGGCCGGGATGATCCCGGCGGCGCCGTTCGTCGGCGCGGTCACGACCCGACCGCCGGAGGCGTTCTCCTCGTTCACGGACAGGGCATAGAGGTTGACCCAGTCGAGGACGTGCAGGGGGTCGACCTCGGACTTGCCGGTCAGGTCGCGGAACAGCCCCGGCGCCCGCCGAGGGACGCGCAGGCCGCCGGGCAGCACCCCCTCGCGGTGAAAACCTCGTTCCACGCACTCGGCCATCACCGACCAGAGGTGGAGCATCCCTGCACGGATCTCCGCCTCGGTGCGCCACGCCTGCTCGTTGGCCAGCATCACGTCGCTGATCGCGTAGCCCTCGCGTGCACAGATGGCGAGCAGCTCCGCCCCGGTGGTGAAGGGGTAGCGCAGGGGGGTCTCGTCGAGCACCACCCGGTCGGCGCCGGTGGCCTGCGCGTCGACGACGAAGCCGCCGCCCACGGAGTAGTACGTGCGAGCCCGGATCTCCTCCTCGGAGGCGTCGTACGCCGCGAACGTCATGCCGTTCGGGTGCGCCGGGAGGCTCCGTCGCCGATGCATCACGAGGTCCTCGTCGAGGTCGAACGGCACCGGGGTCGTCCCGGCGAGCCGCAACCGGCCGGAGGACCGGATCTCCTCGAGCCGGCTCTCGGCCCGGTCGGTGTCGGTGGTCGCGGGGTCCTCGCCCTCGAGGCCGAGCACGACCGCCTTGGGCGATCCGTGGCCGTGGCCGGTGGCCCCGAGGGAGCCGAAGAGCTCGGCGCGGATGCGGCGTACGTCTCCGAGCCGACCCGACTGGCCCAGCCCGTCGGCGAAGCGCTTGGCCGCCCGCATCGGCCCGACCGTGTGGGAGGAGGACGGCCCGATGCCGATGGAGTAGAGGTCGAACGCGGAGAGCGCCATCAGGGACGGCCCCCGTCCGAGAGCGCCGGCTGGAGCAGGTCCGCGAGGGCTGCCTCGAGCCGCCCGGTGCCGGTCGTCACCACGGTCAGCGGCAGACCGATCCGGTCCGCGGCCTCCTGGGCGAGCGTGCGCAGCTCGGCGTCAGGCTCCTGGGCCAGCCAGACGACCCGGGTGTAGTGGCGGAAGTAGTCGTCGCGGAGCTCGGGGTGGCGGTCCAGGCCGAGCTCGCGCACCACGGTGCGCTCGAACGAGCGGACCAGGAAGTCGGTGAGCAGGTAGGTACCGGGCTCGGCCTCGAGCCGGGCCGCGAGGGTCGCCTCGCCGTCGTACAGGTCGTAGCAGTGCAGCCCCGGCAGTCGCCTCAGCCCGAGCTCGTCGCACACCGTGTCGAGCGCGCCGTAGGTGCCGCAGTCGGCGTAGCCGACCGCAACGACGTCGGAGGTCGTCGACAGCTCGAGGGCGAGTCGGCGCACCTCGTCGGCGATCAGGTGCGGCCGGTTGTGGAGCAGCGGCGGCAACGGGTGGATGGCGACGGGCCAGTCGTGCCGCGCGACGACGGACGCTGCGGGCTGCGCGAGGGCTCCGCAGGCGATCAGGGAGACCCGGTGACCGCCGTCAGCCCGGGAACGCAAGGAGGTCGACGAAGCGGTCGTTGAAGTCCGGTCGGTCCGAGAGCTCGACATAGCTCACCTCCTCGAGCAGGGCCAGCGCGCCGGCGCGCTCGCGGATCGAGAGCAGCACCATCTTGGCGCCCTCACCGGCCACGTTGCCGGCCGCGACGATGCGCAGCACCGGCAGGGTGGGCACCAGTCCGATGCGGACGGCGGAGGCAGCGGAGAGGTAGCTGCCGAACGAGCCGGCCAGCAGCACCTGCTGGACATCGTCGTGCTCGAGGCCCAGCTCCTCCATCAGCAGCGTCCAGCCGGTCGAGATCGCGGCCTTGGCGAACTGCAGCTCGCGCACGTCGCGCTGCGAGAGGACCACGCTCTCCGACGGGTCGGTGTCGGGACGCTCGCGATGGAGCACGAAGACGCGCTCCTTGCCGATGTAGGTGAGGCGCTCGGCCAAGGTGGGCGCGACCTCCTTGGCCACCTCGTCGGCCACGAACCGACCACTGGCGTCGAGGAGCCCGACCCTGACCAGTTCCGCCACCGCGTCGACCAGCCCGGAGCCGCACAGGCCTCGCGGTGCCACGTCACCGATCACCGACAGCTCCACGTCGTCGGAGAGCCTGACCACCTCGATCGCACCGTCGGCCGCGCGCATGCCGCACCTGATCGCACCGCCCTCGAACGCCGGCCCGGCGGGTGCCGCGGTCGCCAGGATGCGGTCGCCGTCGCTGAGCACGATCTCGCAGTTGGTGCCGACGTCGATGAAGAGCCGGATCCGCTTGTCGCGGTCCATGCCCGTGGCCAGCATGCCGGCCACGATGTCGCCCCCGACGTAGGCACCGAGGGCGGGGAAGAGGGCCACGCGCGCACCCGGGTGCAGGTCGAGCCCCACGTCGCTGGCCAGCACCGCTGGCGGAGTCGACGTGGTCTGGACGAACGGCGCCACCCCGAGTGGCTCCGGGTCGATGCCGAGCGCGAGCGCGGTCATCGTGGCGTTGCCGGCCAAGGCGGCCTCGTAGACGTGGTGCGGATCGACACCCCCCTCGCGGCAGACCTGCTGGGCCAGCGTCGCGAGGGTCTGTCCCGCGGCCTCCTGGAGCCGGCCGAGGGCGGCGGGGTCGAGCATCGTCGCGCTGATCCGGGTGATCACGTCGCCCCCGAAGGGCTGCTGCTTGTTGAGCATGGAGGCCACGGCCACGGGGGTCCCGGTGACGAGGTCGAGCAGGGTCGCGACGACGGTGGTCGTGCCGAGGTCGAAGGCGATCGCGTAGCGGACGCCGGTGGTGTCGCCCGCCTCGACGTCGATCAGGGTCTCGTCGACGACGACGGCGGTCACCTTGAAGTCGCCCTGCCGGAGCACGGTGGGCAGGCGACGAAGGGCGTGGAGGTCGGGTCGGGGCTCCAGGTCGTCGATCGCCTGCAGCAGCCGGTCGAGGTCGGGACGCTGGTCCTCGAGCGTCGGCTCGGTGAGCTCGACGTAGCGCTTCTGGACGGCGGGCCGGAGGATGACCTGTCGTCCGACACCGACGGTCGCGGCTTTGGGGCGCGTGGTCAGGGGCGGCACGACGACGTCGTGGTCGCGGGTCGCCTGCACCAGGCAGGCCAGCCGCCAGCCGGCGTCGAGCTCGCCGGTGCTGAAGGTCCGCGCGTCGTGGCGGGTGACCGCGGTGGCAGGGGCGACCCGCACCTTGCACTTGTGGCAGGTGCCGTGCCCACCGCACGTGGAGTCGATGGCGATACCGTTCCACGACGCGGAGTCGAAGACGCTCACGCCGGGTGGTACGCGGACCTGCTTGTGCGCGGGCGGCGCCTCCTTGTCCTCGACGGTGAAGGAGAGCTCGACCCGCCCCGTGCCGTCATGGCTGGCCGGCTCGGCGCCGACCGGGGCGAGCAGCCCCTCCCGGCGTACGGCGTCGAGGGAGAAGTCCGGCTGTCCCGGCTCGGCCGGGTCGCCGAGGTCTGAGGTCATGCCGGGGCGGCCTGCTTGGCCCGGTGGGCCGAGATCCAGGCCATGCCCCAGTCGTCGTGGTCGAGGAACACGTCGGCAGCCTTGACCGCGTCGACGATCTGAGGCGTCCGCGTGTCCATGATCGCGCTGGTCAGCCCCGCGGTCATCGCCATCGGCAGCCACACCGAGCCGAGGCTGTGGCGGTCGGGCATCCCGAACGACACGTTGGACGCGCCACAGGTCATGTTGACGCCGAACCGGTCGCGGATCTGCCGCATCGTGTCCAGCGTGACCAGGGACGTGGTGGTGTCGGCACCGATCGGCATGGCCAGCGGGTCGATCACGATGTCGGACGCGTCGAGCCCGTACTCCTCGGTGGCGACCCGGATGATCTTCTCGGTGAGCAGGACGCGCTTGTCGGCCTCCATCGGGATCTCGTCGTGGTCGTTGGGCAGCGCGATCACCGCGGCGTCGTACCGCTTGACGAGAGGGAGGATCGCGGCGAGGCGGTCGTCCTCGGCCGTGACCGAGTTGACCAGCGCACGGCCCTGGTAGACCGAGAGGCCGGCCTCGAGCGCCTCGACCACCGACGAGTCGATGCAGATCGGCAGGTCGGTCAGCGACTGCACGAGCTGGATCGCCTTGGCCAGCAGCTCGGGCTCATCGGTGAGGGGGACACCCATGTTCACGTCGAGGACGTCGGCCCGGCCCTCGACCTGCGCGGCGACGTCGCGCTCGATGGCCGACAGGTCACCGGCGCGCAGCTGCTCCTGGAAGATCCGGCGGCCGGTCGGGTTGATCCGTTCCCCGATCAGGCAGAACCGGTGGCCGTGTCCGATCACGACCTCCCGGGTGGCACTGCGGAGGACGGTCTCCCGAGGCGCTGCCGTCGAGTCGCTCATGCGTCGACCTTCGCGCGCCGCTGGCTGAGGAGGTCCTTGGCCCGCCGGACGGTGGCGGAGGCGTCGGCGGCGTAGCCGTCGGCGCCCACGGCGTCGGCGTACTCCTGGGTGACCGGCGCGCCGCCGACCATCACGACGACCGAGTCGCGCAGCCCGGCCTTCTCGAGGGCGTTGATGTTGGCCTTGAACATCGGCATGGTCGTCGTCAGGAACGCCGAGAAGCCGACGATGTCGGGCTGGTGCTCCTGGATCTTCTCCACGAACTTCTCCGGGGCCACCTGCACGCCGAGGTCGATCACCTCGAAGCCGGCGCCCTCGAGCATGATGTTGACGAGGTTCTTGCCGATGTCGTGCACATCGCCCTTGACCGTGCCCATCAGGAACTTCCCGATGGTCTCGACGCCGGTCTCGGCCAGGAGCGGACGCAGCCGCTCCATGGCCCCGGCCATCGCCCGGCCGGCGATCAGCATCTCGGGCACGAAGAAGTCGCCGCGCTCGAACCGCGCCCCGACCTCCTCGAGCGAGGGGATGAGGGCCTCGAACAGCAGGGTCTGCGGCTCCATGCCGAGCTCGAGCCCTGCCTCGGTCAGCTCGAGCACGCGCGGGGCGTTGCCGACCAGCGTCTCGTCGTAGAGGCCTCGGAGGATGTCCTCGGGAGTCATCTGGGGTGAGGTCATGCCACGCCTTCCTTGGTCAGCCGAGAGGTGGGTCCGTGCAGCACCGCGGCGACCTCGGTCGCCCGGATGATCAGGTTGCAGCCGAGCTCCTCGACGCGGCCGTCGAGGCGGCTGGTGGGGCCGGAGATGCCGAGCGCCGCCACCACCTCGCCCCGGCTCCCGCGCACGGGTACGGCGACACCGGTGAGCCCCTCCTCGAGCTCGTCCACGGTCACCGCGAAGCCGCGTCGGCGGGTCTTCGCGCCGTCGCGCTCGAGCGCGGCCACGGTCGTCAGGGTGCGGGGCGTGAGGCGCTCCAGCCGCTCACCGGAGAGCGAGAGCACGCCCCAGGCCAGGAACACCTTGCCGAGCGAGGAGGTGTGGGCCGGCACGTCGACCTGGGTCCAGTCGCGGGTTCCGAGGAGGTACTGGGAGTCGACCTGGGCCACCTGGACGACGCGGTCACCGCGGAGCACCGACAGGTGGACGCTCTCCTGGGTGTCGCGGCCGACCCGCTCCATCGCCGGGCGGGCGAGCCTGACCAGCTGCTCCCAGGGGTCGTGGCGGGCGGCGTAGAGCCAGAAGAGGCTGCCGGCGACGTAGCCGCCGTTCTCCTCGCGCTCGAGCAGGTCTCCCCGCTCGAGGGCGGCGAGGAGGCGGGAGGTCGTCGACTTGGCGAGGCCGGTCGCCTCCTGCAGGTCCGCGAACGAGACGGGCGCGTCGGCCTGCACCACCATGGATGCCAGCTGCACGGCGCGGTCGAGTGCCTGCGTGCCGCTGCTGGCGGGCTCGGCCACGAAACTCACCTCGCTCGGGGTCTTTCGGGACGGTTCCATGATGTGGAACTGTTGTCCCACATCATGAGGTTAGACAGGAGGCGCGATGTTCCGCAACCGGATGCCCCGCTACGAGGTGCTGTCCGAGGACGCGATGGCGACCCTCGACCGGGGCTGGCGACGGCTGATGTCGGAGATCGGCGTCGAGTTCATGGACGACCGCGCGCTCGACCTGTTCCGCCAGGCCGGGCAGCGGGTGGAGGACCGCACGGTCTTCCTCGATCCCGACTTCGTGCTCGAGCAGGTCGCGAAGGCGCCCCGTGAGTTCGACATCCAGGCGCGCAACCCGGACAACACCGTGCACATCGGCGGCGACGCGATGGCGTTCGGAGCCGTCTACGGTCCGCCGTTCGTCCGCGCCGGCGAGGTACGCCGAGACGGCACCATGGAGGACTTCCGCAACTTCTCGCGGCTCGCCCAGAGCTTCTCGGTCCTCGACAGCGCCGGCGGGGTCGTCAACGAGCCGAACGACACCCCGCTCGACAGCCGTCACCTCGACATGACCTACGCGCTGCAGACGCTGACCGACAAGATCTACATGGGCAACGTCGTCAGCGGCACCAACGCCGCGGACACCATCGCAATGACCGAGATCCTCTTCGGGTCCCGCGAGACGATCGAGGAGACGCCCGCGCTCATCTCCCTGATCAACTGCAACAGTCCGCTGCGCTGGGACGACCGGATGCTGGAGGCGCAGTTCGAGTACTCCGCCGCGAACCAGCCCGTCGTCCTCACGCCGTTCATCCTGATGGGGGCGATGTCGCCGGTCACGATCCCGGCCGCGCTCGTGCAGCAGATCACCGAGGCGCTGTCCGGCATCGCGTTGTCGCAGCTGATCCGCCCGGGAGCCCCGGTCGTGTTCGGCTCGTTCCTGTCCAACATCGACATGCAGTCGGGCTCGCCCACGTTCGGTACGCCGGAGTCGGGGATGGGGCTGCTCTGCACCGGCCAGATCGCCCGGCACTTCGACCTCCCCTTCCGTACCGGAGGCGGGCTGACCTCCTCGCAGGTCCCCGACGCGCAGGCCGGCTACGAGGCGCTGATGACGCTGCTGCCGACCTTCCTGGCCGGCGCCAACTGGGTCATGCACTCCGCGGGCTGGCTCGAGGGCGGGCTCGTCGCCGGCTTCGAGAAGTTCGTCATCGACGTCGAGCTGGTGCAGATGCTGCAGCACGAGTTCACCCCGCTCGAGATCGACGAGGCGTCCATGGCGTTCGACGCGCACCAGGAGGTCGGCCACGGTGGACACTTCCTGGGCGCCCAGCACACCATGGAGCGGTTCCGCACGTGCTTCTACCGCCCGATGCTCTCCTCGTCGGAGAACTACGAGCGCTGGATGCGCAACGGGGCCAAGGACACCGCGACCCGGGCGGGCGAGCTCTATCGCAAGAAGCTCGACGACTACGAGCCGCCGCCGATCGACGACGCCGTGCGCGAGGAGCTGGAGGCCTACGTGACCCGTCGCCGCGCGGAGCTGGGAGACTGACATGAGCGTGACGACCGTCGAGGCCATGGGCGACTACGTCCTCACCCTCGCCTGCGCCGACCAGCCCGGGATCGTCCACGCCGTGACGACCTTCCTGGTCGACCACGGCGGGAACATCCGCGAGAGCCAGCAGTTCGGCGACCGTGACAGCGGACGCTTCTTCATGCGGATCGCGTTCGAGACCGCGCGTGCCACCGACGCCGCCACGCTGCGAGCGTCGTTCGCAGCGACCGCGGAGCGGTTCGACATGACCTACGAGCTATGGGCGGCGCAGGCGCCCTACCGCACGTTGATCATGGTCTCCAAGCAGCTGCACTGCCTCAACGACCTGCTCTTCCGGACGACGACGGGCGACCTCCAGATCGAGGTGCCGCTGGTGGTCTCCAACCACCGTGACGCCGAGCAGCTGGTGCGTTCCTACGGGATCGACTTCCGTCACATCCCGGTCACGCCGGACACCAAGGCTGAGGCGGAGGCGGAGCTGATCGGGCTGGTCGACAGCCTGGACATCGACCTGGTCGTGCTGGCGCGTTACATGCAGATCCTGTCCGACGACCTCTGCCGTCGGCTGAGCGGACGGGCCATCAACATCCACCACTCGTTCCTGCCGAGCTTCAAGGGCTCCAAGCCCTACCACCAGGCCCACGAGCGCGGGGTGAAGCTGGTCGGGGCCACCGCGCACTACGTCACGGCCGACCTCGACGAGGGGCCGATCATCGAGCAGGACGTGATCCGGGTCGACCACATGCTCAGCGCCGACCAGCTGGTGACGGCCGGACGCGACGTCGAGGCCCAGGTGCTGTCGCGCGCCGTGCGTTGGCACTCGCAGTCGCGGATCCTGTCCAACGGCCACCGCACGGTGGTCTTCCGGTAGCCGGACCCACTGTCGCGCGCCTGATATAGCCTGCCGCCCATGTCCGCGGTGGAGGAGACCCAGCCGCCAGCCGGGGCCGGCACCACGGCGCCGGTCCAGTCGGTCGACCGGGCGATCACCATCCTGGAGCTGCTGGCCCGTGAGGGCGAGTCCAGCGTCACCGAGATCGCCGCCCAGCTCGGGGTCCACAAGTCCACCGCGTTCCGCCTGCTGGCCACCTTGGAGGGCCACCGGCTCGTGGAGCAGATCAACGACCGCGGGCGCTACCGGCTCGGGGTGGGCAACCTGCGCCTGGCCGGCGCCACCACGGCGCGGCTCGACGTGGTCAGCGAGGCGCGACCCCTGACCCGCCAGCTGGCCGCCGACACCGGTGAGACGGTGAACATCACGGTCCGGTCCGACGAGTCCGCGCTCTACCTCGACCAGGTGGCCGGGTCCTCGGCGCTCCAGTCCCACAACTGGGTCGGCCAGCGCATCCCGTTGCACGCGACCAGCAACGGCAAGGTCCTGCTCAGCGAGCTCTCGCAGCACGAGTTCGACGAGGCCCTGCCTCACCTGCCCCGGTTCACCGAGCACACCATCACGTCCGTGGCGCGCCTGCGGGAGGAGCTCGACGGCGTACGACGGCGGGGCTACGCCCTCGCGGTCGACGAGCTCGAGGTCGGGTTGACTGCTGCCGCGGCACCGATCCGGAGTGCCCACGGCGACATCATCGCGTCGATGAGCATCTCCGGGCCGACGTTCCGGCTGACGCACGAGCGGCTGGAGGAGACGGTGCCGCTGGTCGTCGCCGCGGCGCTGGAGGTCTCGCACCGCCTCGGCTGGGGCCGGCGCACCTGAGCGAGGGCTCCGCCCGCCGCTCGCAGGACGCGTCCTGACAAGCGCTGTGCGCGGTGCCACACTGGACCTGCCCTTGACGTGTGGCGTAGGTCACCTATCCTCCGTTCATACGAATCGTTGCGGCATGAGCAATGAGTTGCATATCGCGCAACCTCGGGCCGACCGCGAGGAGGGATGGCGGCAGGGATGCCTGAGCTCTACGTGGACGGGGTCTGGCAGGGTCCTGTGGCCGGCGGCAGCCGGTCCATCCACTGTCCTGCGGACGGAACCCTCGTCGCCGAGGTGGACGAGGCGACCGCCGCCGATGTCGACCTCGCCATCGCTGCCGCCCACCGCGCCTTCCACGAGGGCACCTGGCCGGGCACGTCGGCCCGTGAGCGGGGCGACCTCCTGCTGCGCGTCGCCGACCTCCTCGAGCGCGACAGCGATGCCATCGCCCTCGCGGAGTCGCGCGACACCGGCAAGCGCCTGGTCGAGAGCAGGTACGACGTGGCCGACGTGGCGGCCGTCTTCCGCTACTACGGCCGGGTGGCTGCCGAGGACGCCGGGCGCGTGGTCGACACCGGCAACCCCGACGTCGTCAGCCGGATCGTGCACGAGCCGGTGGGCGTCTGCGGACTGATCGCGCCGTGGAACTACCCGCTCCTGCAGGCGTCCTGGAAGGTGGCGCCCTGCCTGGCGGCCGGCAACACGTTCGTCCTCAAGCCCAGCGAGCTCACCCCCCACACCTCCATCCACCTGATGCGCATCCTCGAGGAGGCCGGGCTCCCGGCGGGCGTCGGCAACCTCGTGCTGGGCGCCGGGCCGGAGGCGGGCGCACCGCTCGCCACCGACCCGCGGGTCGACCTGGTCTCGTTCACCGGCGGGGTCCAGACCGGCCGCGCACTCATGGCCGCAGCCGCGGGCTCGGTGAAGCGGGTCGCCCTCGAGCTGGGCGGCAAGAACCCGAACATCGTCTTCGCCGACGCCGACCTCGACGTCGCGCTCGACTACGCGCTGACCGCCGTCTTCCTGCACTCGGGCCAGGTGTGCTCGGCGGGCGCCCGGCTGCTGGTGGAGGAGTCGCTGCACGACTCGTTCGTCGACGCCCTCGTCGAGCGCGCCGGGACGATCCGGCTCGGCGGCCCGTTCGACGAGAAGGCCGAGACCGGCCCGCTGACCAGCGCCGCGCATCGCGAGAAGGTCGCGGCGTACGTCGCAGCCGGCATCGCCGAGGGCGCCGTGCTCCGCTGCGGCGGCTCGGCTCCCGACGACCCCGCGCTGGACAACGGCTACTACTACCTGCCGACCATCCTCGACGGCTGCACGAGCGGCATGAGCGTGACCCAGAACGAGTCGTTCGGTCCGGTCCTGACCGTCGAGACCTTCTCGTCGGAGGACGAGGCCGTGGCGATCGCCAACGACAGCGTGTACGGCCTCGCCGGTGCCGTGTGGACCCAGGACGCCGGCAAGGCACAGCGGGTGGCGGCCCGGATGCGGATGGGCACGGTCTGGATCAACGACTACCACCCCTACGTGCCCCAGGCCGAGTGGGGCGGCTACAAGCAGTCCGGCGTGGGCCGCGAGCTGGGCGAGCACGGCCTGGCGGAGTACCGCGAGACCAAGCACATCTGGCACAACATCCGGCCCACCGAGCAGCGCTGGTTCGACGGGTCCTCGCCGGACGCCGGCGCCGAGACCGGTCGGTGACCCGATGACCGAGCGCTACGACGTGGTGATCGTGGGCGGTGGGTCCGCCGGATGTGCGCTGGCCAACCGCCTGTCGGAGGACGCGAGCACCTCGGTCCTGGTCCTGGAAGCCGGTCGGTCCGACTTCCGGATCGACCCCTTCATCCACATGCCCGCTGCTCTGACCATCCCGATCGGGAACCGGTTCTACGACTGGAAGTACGAGTCCGACCCCGAGCCCCACATGAACAACCGCCGCATCTACCACGCCCGGGGCAAGGTGCTCGGCGGCTCCAGCAGCATCAACGGGATGATCTTCCAGCGGGGCAACCCCCTGGACTACCAGCGCTGGGGCGCCGAGCCGGGCATGGAGTCGTGGGACTACCAGCACTGCCTGCCCTACTTCAAGCGGATGGAGACCTGCCTCGCCGGCGCCGACGACTGGCGTGGCGGGGAGGGTCCGCTGATCCTCGAGCGGGGTCCGGCCGACAACCCGCTCTTCGGTGCCTTCTTCCAGGCCGTCCAGGACTCCGGCTACCCGTTGACCGACGACGTCAACGGCTACCGGCAGGAGGGGTTCGCGAGGTTCGACCGCAACCTCCACCGGGGCCGCCGTCTGTCGGCCGCTCGCGCCTACCTGCACCCGGTGCGGCACCGGAAGAACCTCACGGTCCACACCCTGTCGTTCGTCACCGGCATCCGGTTCCAGGGCATCCGCGCGGTCGGCGTCGACTACCGACGGGGTGGCCGGCTGAACCGTCAGGTCGCGGCCGGTGAGGTCATCCTGTGCGGTGGGGCGATCAACACGCCCCAGCTCCTGCAGCTGTCCGGGGTGGGCAACGCCGACGACCTGGGCCCCCTCGGCGTCGACGTCGTCGCGGATGTCCCGGGTGTCGGTGCGAACCTGCAGGACCACCTCGAGGTCTACGTCCAGCACGCGTCGAAGCAGCCGGTGTCGATCGCACCCGGTCTGCGGATGCGCGCCCGCCCCAAGATCGGGTACGAGTGGCTCGTCCACCGTCGCGGCCTGGGCGCCACCAACCACTTCGAGGGCGGCGGCTTCGTCCGGAGCAACGACGACGTCGACTACCCGAACCTCATGTTCCACTTCCTGCCGGTCGCCGTCCGGTACGACGGGAGCGTGCCGTCGGAGGGCCACGGCTACCAGGTGCACATCGGGCCGATGTACGCCGACACCCGCGGCCACGTGAAGATCCGTTCGACCGACCCCCGTGAGCACCCCTCGATGCTCTTCAACTACCTGTCGACGCCCAACGACCAGAAGGAATGGGTCGAGGCGATCCGGGTCGCGCGCGACATCCTGGGCCAGCCGGGGCTCGCCGAGTTCAACGACGGCGAGATCTCGCCGGGCGCCGGCGTCGAGACCGACGACGAGATCCTCGACTGGGTGCGGCGCGACGCCGAGACCGCGCTCCATCCGTCGTGCACCGCCAAGATGGGCACCGAGGACGACGCGGTCGTCGACCCGACGACGATGCGCGTGCACGGTCTCGACGGACTGCGTGTCGTCGACGCGTCGGTCTTCCCGTTCGTCACCAACGGCAACATCTACGCCCCCGTGATGATGGTCGCCGAGAAGTCGGCCGACCTGATCATCGGCAACACCCCGCTGCCCCCCGCCGACGTCCCGTACTACCGGTTCCGCGACGGCATGCCGCTCCACCCACCCGGTGACCCACGCAACGGCGTCACCACCGACGGGCGACCCGACTCGGCGAGCCCGGCTGAGAAGGAGGCCACCCGATGACCGCGCCTACGACGGAAGCCCAGCCCAGCCGAGCCACCGACGGCGACAGCGCCGACTGGGCCGTGCAGGTCGAGGGGCTCTGGAAGATCTTCGGACCCCAGGCCGCCAAGATCATGCAGAGCGAGGATGCCCAGCTCTCCCGCAAGGAGCTCCAGGAGAAGACCGGCCACGTGGTGGGCATCCGCGACGTGTCCTTCGACGTCGCACCGGGCGAGGTCTTCGTGGTGATGGGGCTCTCCGGCTCGGGCAAGTCCACCCTCGTGCGCCTGCTCAACCGCTTGATCGAGCCCACCTCCGGGAAGGTCACCCTCTACGGCGACGACATCACGGCGATGTCCGACAAGGCGCTGCTCGACACCCGGCGCAAGCGCGTCTCGATGGTGTTCCAGCACTTCGGTCTGCTGCCCCACCGCAAGGTGATCGACAACGTGGCGTTCGGGCTCGAGGTCCGCGGCGAGGGCAGGACGGACCGGCGCAACCGAGCCCAGGAGATGGTCGACCTGGTCGGCCTCTCGGGGTACGAGAACAACTTCCCCGACCAGCTGTCCGGCGGCATGCAGCAGCGCGTCGGGCTGGCCCGGGCACTGGCGTCGGACCCCGACATCTTGATGTTCGACGAGCCCTTCTCGGCCCTCGACCCGCTGATCCGCCGCGACATGCAGAACGAGGTCATCCGGCTCCACCACGAGGTCGGCAAGACGATGGTGTTCATCACCCACGACCTGGCGGAGGCCCTCAAGCTCGGTGACCGGATCCTGATCATGCGCGACGGCGAGATCGTGCAGATCGGGACGCCCGACGAGGTGGTCGGCGCGCCCGCCGACGACTACGTGCGTGACTTCGTCAGCGACGTGCCCAAGTCGCACGTGCTGACCCTCAAGTGGGTGATGCGCGAGGCCAAGGAGGGAGAGGTCAGCGCCGACAGCCCGGCCCTGCCGTGCAACCAGATCGTCCGCGAGGCCGCGCGGGCCGTCCTGGACCACCAGGGGCCGTGCCGGGTGGTGGACGGCGACAAGGTCGTCGGGGTCGTCGACGACGAGGACATCCTGCGCGTGGTCGTCGCCGAAGAGGGCACGCGATGAGCGACACCCTCACCGCTCCTCCTCCCTCCGGGGGGCCCGAGCTCGGCATCAAGGAGGAGCAGCCCTACGTCGAGCCCAGCAAGAAGCGCCACACCGGCGTGAAGCTGCTCGGCATCCTCGTCGTCTGGCTGGTGCTCTACACCGCCTTCAAGGGTCAGATGACCAAGGCCATGGGCCTCCAGGACACCACCGAGCTGCACCGCAAGCTCAACGAGGCGCGCGACTGGGTCCAGCTGCACGGACCCGACAACTGGTTCATCGGCGGTGTCCTCGGCACCATCGGAGACTTCCTCAACTGGCTCGTCCTCCAGTTCCAGGAGCTGATCTCGATCCCGGCCCCGCCCAGGCCGGTGCCCGAGATCGGGTGGCTGGGCGTCATCGCGATCGCGATCTGGGTCACCTACGTCGCCGCGGGTCTGCGGTCCACGATCCTCGTCACCATCACGTTCTTGATGTTCGGCATCCTCGACCTGTGGTCGGACAGCATGGACACGCTGATCATCACCGGGCTCTCGGTCCTGATCTGCATGGTGATCGGGCTCCCGGTCGGCATCTGGATGGCGCGAAGTCGAGCGGCCTCGGCGTTCGTCACCCCCATCCTCGACGTGATGCAGACGCTCCCGGCGTTCTGCTACCTCGCACCGATGGCGCTGCTGTTCGGCATCGGGTCGGCAGCCGCCATGGTGCTGACCATCATCTACGCCGTCCCGCCCCTGATCCGGATCACCGAGCACGGCATCAAGTCGGTGTCGCCGACGACCGTCGAGGCCGCCCGGTCGCTGGGGCTGACTCGGTCGCAGCTCCTGCGCCAGGTGGAGCTGCCGATGGCCCGCCGCACCATCGTGGTGGGCATCAACCAGTGCACGCTGGCGGCGCTCTCCATGGCCACCATCGCCGCCCTGGTGAACGGTCCCGGCCTGGGCATCCCGATCGTCCAAGCCCTCCAGATCCAGAACGTCGGCGCCGCCTCGGTGGCCAGCCTGGCGATCGTGCTGATGGCGATCATGCTCGACCGCACCACCACGGCCGCCAGCGAGCGGGCGACGGGCCGTACCAACGTCGCATCGGCCAGCGGCATGAGCGTGATGCTCACCGGGGTGGTGCTCGAGCGGCTTCCCCGGTGGGCGACCGAGGAGTCGGGCCGCGGGGAGCGTCTGCCCCGGGTCACGGCCGCCGGGCGCTGGCTGCTCTACGGCATCCTGTTCATCCCGGTGGTGTTCTGCGTCTATCTCTCCCGCAACCAGCTCGACTACGCCATCTTCCCCGACGTGTCCAACACCCCGGTGCTCAAGTGGATCAGCGGGCCCGAGCTCACGGCGCGGATCAACGACTTCACGAACTGGTTCGTCGACCGGGTGGACACCTTCACCATCGCGTTCAAGAACGACATCACCAACTGGCTGATCAACCCCCTGCAGGACCTGCTCGCCCTGTCGCCCTGGTGGCTCACGGCCGGTGTGCTGCTGGCCGTCGCCTACGTGCTCGGAGGCTGGCGGCCGACGGCGACCACCCTGGTCTGCGAGGCCGTCATCCTCGGCACCGGGCTGTGGAACGACACGATGATCACGCTGGCGATGACCCTGGTCGCGACGCTGATGGTGATGGTGATCGCGATCCTGCTCGGGGTCAGCATGGGCCGCAGCCGAAGATCCGACATGGTCATCCGGCCGTTCCTGGACGCCTTCCAGGTGATCCCGCCGTTCGTCTACCTGGTCCCGGCCCTGGCTCTCTTCCTCCCGGGACGGTTCACTGCGATCATCGCCGCCGTGGCCTACGCCTTCCCGATCGCGACCAAGCTCGTGGCCGACGGCATCCGGGGCGTGGCACCGACGACGGTCGAGGCAGCCAGGGCCAGCGGCATCACCCGCTGGCAGATGATCCGCAAGGTCCAGCTGCCGATGTCGAAGGAGTCGTTGGTCCTGGCCACCAACCAGGGTCTGCTCTACGTGCTGTCGATGGTGGTCATCGGCGGCATGGTCGGCGGCGGCAGCCTCGGCTACATCGTCGTCTCCGGCTTCAGCCAGGACCAGCTCTTCGGGAAGGGCCTCGCGGCCGGTGTCGCGATCGCAGCACTGGGCGTGATGCTCGACCGGATCGCGCGGTACGCCGCGGCGAGGGCCGGGCGCTGACCACACAAGACTTCTCCGCGGCGGTCGCGGAGCGGAACGAGAAGGGAACAGCATCATGGGACGAGGATCAGCCCGCAGGCGGCTGTTGGCTCTCGCAGCGGTCGTCGGCCTCGGCCTGACCGCGTGCGGGGGCGGAGGGATCAGTGACACCAAGGCGTCGGGGGGAGGCAACTGCGGGAACCTCCGGATCGCGGTCAACCCGTGGACCGGCTACGTCGCCAACGCCCACGTGATCGGCCAGATCGCGAAGGAGAAGCTGGGCTGCACGGTGACCTACCCGGAGGTCAAGGAGGAGGTCGGCTGGCAGGGCATGTCCGACGGCTCCATCGACACCGTGGTGGAGAACTGGGGGCACGAGGACCTGGTCAAGAAGTACATCGACGGCCAGAAGACGGTCCTCGACGCCGGCAAGACCGGGAACGAGGGGCTGATCGGCTGGTTCGTGCCGCAGTGGATGGCGGACAAGTACCCCGACATCACCAACTGGAAGAACCTCAACAAGTACGCCGACATGTTCAAGACCTCGGAGTCCGGGGGCAAGGGACAGCTGCTCGACGGCGACCCGTCCTACGTGACCAACGACGAGGCACTCGTCAAGAACCTCGGTCTGAACTACCAGGTCGTGGTCGGCGGCAGCGAGGCGGCTCTGCTCCAGAGCTTCAAGAGCGCGGAGAAGAACAAGACGCCGCTGCTCGCCTACTTCTACACGCCGCAGTGGTACGCCGAGGTGAACGGCCAGGCGACGCCCGGCGTGAAGGACCCGATCCAGATCGCCCACGTCAAGCTGCCGAAGTGGACAGAGGGCTGCGACTCCGACCCGGCGAAGGTCAACTGCGACTACCCGCCGTACCACCTGAACAAGCTCATCTCCACGAAGTTCGCCGACTCCAAGTCGCCGGCGGTGGCGTTGGTCAAGAACTTCAACTGGACCAACGAGGACCAGAACACGGTCTCGAGCTACATCGGGCAGGACGGGATGTCGCCGGACGACGCGGCCCAGAAGTGGATCGACGCCAACCCCGACAAGGTCAGCGCCTGGCTCCAGGGCACCGGATCCACGTCCTGAACCTCGTCTGACCGACACCGTCGCAACGGAGCCCGCCACCGTGAGGTGGCGGGCTCCGTCGTGGTGCCGGGGGGCTTCAGCCGGCGTAGCCGCGCCGGCGGATCTCGGCCGTGATGGCAGGGACGATCTCGTGGAGGTCGCCGATGACGGCGTAGGTCGCGCGGGTCACCATCGGCGCCTCCTCGTCGGAGTTGATGGCGAGGATGGTCTTGGCCGAGGAGCAGCCGGCCCAGTGCTGGATCGCGCCGCTGATGCCGCACGGGACGTAGAGGTCGGGGGAGATCCGGCTGCCGGTCTGCCCGACCTGCTCGTGGTGGGGGCGCCAGCCGGCACTCGTCACGACGCGTGAGACGCCGAGCGTGCCGCCGAGAACCTCGGTCAGCTCGAGCACGTCGTCGAACTTGTCGGCGCCGCCGACACCCCGGCCCGCACCCACCACGACCTTGGCCGAGGTGAGGGCGCCCGACTCGTCGGCCTCCGGTTGCGCCGTCGAGACGACCCGGGCCACCAGGTCCGCCGGCGCGATCGTCGGCGTGTGCTCGACGACCTCGGCCGCGCCACTGACGTCGGCCGGCTTCGCCTCGACGGCGTGCCCGGCGACGGTGAAGACGGCGGGACGCTGGTGGAGGTTCATCTCCTCCATCGCGGCGCCACCGACGACC
This sequence comes from uncultured Actinomycetota bacterium, assembly GCA_963753705.1. Taxonomy (GTDB): domain Bacteria; phylum Actinomycetota; class Actinomycetes; order Propionibacteriales; family Nocardioidaceae; genus Nocardioides. The sequence continues at coordinate 290,852 of CAVWDJ010000012.1, read as the reverse complement.
TGGCGGGTCACCACGAACGGCGAGAGACCCGAGAACGACAGCACGTTCGCGGCCATCGAGGCGCCGGAGCGGGCGGCGACGTGCGCCATCAGCTCGTTGCCGCGATCGGTGCCGGCGGCCATCACCACGATGGAGCCGGCGGCCCCGAGGACGGTCTGGATCGCCGAGGCCCATCCGGCGCCGGAGTACGCCGCCACGTCGTCGCCCACGACGCGGTGCACCGTACGGACGCCGTACGCCGAGAGCTCGGCCCGCAGGCTGTCGGGGACGTCGCCGATCACGACCGCGTCGACCGGCACGCCGTTGCCCGCGGCCGAGAGGTCGCGGGCGAACGTGACGGCCTCGAGGGAGACCTCGGTGGCCGCGCCCTCGAGGTCGGTCTCGACCAGGGTGAGGATCATCGCGTCAGCACTCCCAGCTTCTCGAGGACGTCGACGACGGCGGGGGCGGCCTCCGGGCCCTCGCCGAGGATCTGGACCGCACTCGGCGTGGGCGGCGGCAGCACGAGGCGCACCCGGCCCGACCCCGTCGCCTCGGAGACCGGTCGGCGCTCCTCGATCGGGACCTTCTTCGCCTTGAGGCGTCCGGGCACGGACGGGTAGCGCGGCTCGACGCCGCCCTCGCGGATCGTCACGACGGCCGGGAGCGGTACGCGGTAGGTCTCCTGGCCCTCCGGGCCCTCGCCGACGGCGACCACGACGGGGCCGTCGGGGGAGTCCTCGACGGTGACGGTCGAGGCGCCGTTGACGACCGGTCGGCCGAGCTCGTAGGCGAGCCGGATGCCGACCTGGAAGTCACCGCTGTCGGCCGCGTCGTTGCCGAGCAGCACCAGGTCGTGAGCGCGCCCCTGCGCCTCGTGGTCGCGGACCACCGCGGCGATCTCGCGTGACACGTCGGCCGGGCCGAACATGAACTGCTCGCCCAGCACGTGGGTGGCCGCGGTGCATCCGACCGCCAGCGCGTTGCGCAGCTGCTCGACCGCATCGGCGTCGCCGAGGGTCAGCACGGTGGCCTCGCCACCACCCGCCACCGTCGTCTGGACGGCGAGCTCGACCGCGCACTCCTCGTGGGCACTCAGGGTGAAGCCCGAGCGCCGGCCGTCGACCGACTGGCCGTCGTCGCTGAGCACGACCTCCTCGGTGATGTCGGGGACCCGCTTCACGCAGACGAGCACGCCGACGGGAGACGGCATCAGCGCATCCGCTCGTTGGCCGGGTCGAGCAGCGGGGTCGCATCGGCGGAGCCGACGACGACGGGGTACAGCTCCTCCATGTAGGACACCGCGAGCTCGGTCCCGATCACCGCCTGCTCGACGGGCAGGTAGGCCAGCAGCACGTGCTTGCCCAGGGACGGCGCGGAGCCGGCCGTGGTGACGTAGGGGTGGTGGCCGTGGCCGTCGGTCAGGGTGGCGCCGTCGCGGGTCAGGATCGGTTCCCCACCGAGCATGTAGCGCTTCACGCCGGACGCCGAGGTGTGGTCCTCCACGGTCAGCGTGCACAGCACCGTCTGCGCGGCCTCCTCGCGCTGCGCGACGTAGGCCTCCCTGCCGACGAAGTCAGCTGCCTTGACCTTGGGCCGCTGCATGCCGGCCTCGACGATGCTGCGCTCGGCGTCCAGCTCGTAGCCGTAGGCGCGGTAGCCCTTCTCGATCCGGCCGGTGGTCCCGTAGACGCCGATGCCCACCGGCACCGCGCCGTGGCTCTGGCCGGCGTCGAGCAGCGCCTCCCAGAGCCCGGCCGCGTCGTCCATGGAGACGTAGAGCTCCCAGCCGAGCTCGCCGACGTAGGAGATCCGTGAGGCGAGGACGGTCGCGCCGTTGACCTGGATCTCCCGGCAGCTCAGCATCGGGAAGCCCTCGCCGGAGACGTCGGCGCCGGTCAGCGAGCCGAGGATGTCGCGTGCCTTCGGACCCCACAGGCCGATCGTCGACAGGTCGTTGGTCTTGTCGGTGATCGTGGCGTCGCCCACGAGGTGGTCGGCGAACCACTGGTGGTCGGCCGGGCCGTGGGCCCCGCCGGTGACGACCCGGAAGTGGTCGTCACCGAGCCGCATCACGGTCAGGTCGGAGCGGAAGCCGCCGTGGGCGTCGAGCACCGGGGTGTAGATGACCTTGCCGACAGCGACGTCGCACTGGGCGACGCAGGTCCGCTGCACGCTGTCGAGGGCACCGGCGCCCTCGATGTCGAAGATCTGGAACGCCGTCAGGTCGATGACGCCGGCGGCCTCGCGCATCCGCAGGTGCTCGGCGTTGATGACCGGGCTCCACCAGCGGGAGTCCCACTCGTGCTCGCGCGGCATCACGGCGTCGCCGTACTGCTCGACGAGACCGGCGTTCGACTCGTACCAGTGCGGCCGCTCCCAGCCGGCCGTCTCGAAGAAGAACGCGCCCAGCTTCTCCTGGCTGTCGTACATCGGAGACCTCCGCTGGTTGCGGTCGGACTCGTACTGCTCGGCGGGGTGGATGATGCCGTAGGTCTTGATGAACGACTCGGTGGTGCGCAGGCGGGTGTGCTCGCGGCGCTTCTGGTGGTCGTGGAAGCGGGCGATGTCGCTGTGTGCGAGGTCGATCTCCGACCAGCCCTGCGTCATCCACTCGGCGACCGCGCGTCCGACGCCCGGACCTTCCTTGATCCAGACCGCGCTCGCGGTCCACAGGCCCTTCACGTGGCTCTCGCCCAGGATCGGCGCGCCGTCGCAGGTCAGGGACAGCAGGCCGTTGATGGCGTAGCGGATCTCGGCGCCGTCGGCGCCGAGCAGTTCGGGCATCAGCTCGTAGGCCTGCTCGAGCTGAGTGTCGAAGTCGTCCTCGGTGAACGGCAGCTCGGTGGGCGACAGCTTGGACTGCTCGATGGACGGGATGTCCTCGGGCTCCATGAGGATCGCCCGGTGGGCGTAGGACCCGACCTCCATGTCGGCCCCGTGCTGGCGCTCGTAGCAGTAGGTGTCCATGTCGCGCACGATCGGGAAGGAGATCTCGCCCTCCCGCTCCGACAGCTGGGGGCACGGTCCCACGCTGATCATCTGGTGCACCGCCGGGGTCAGCGGGATGCTCACACCGGCCATGTCGCCGATCTTGGGACTCCACACCCCGCAGGCGATGACGACGTACTCCGCCTCGATCACGCCCTTGTCGGTGTGCACGCGGCGGATCCGTCCGTCCTCGACGTCGAGGTCGGTCACCTCGACGTTGGGGACCACCGTGAGCGCCCCCGCCTCGAGCGCGCGCTCGCGCATGAGGGTGCCGGCACGCAGCGAGTCGACGACGCCGACGCCCGGCTGCCAGAAGGCGCCGATGATCTGGTCCTGGTCGAGGAACGGCACCTTCTCCGCGACGAACGCGGGGCTGACCAGCTCCGCCTCGATGCCCCAGGCCTTCGCCGACGACATCCGGCGGCGGAGCTCCTCCATCCGCTCCTCGGTGCGGGCGACCTCGAAGCCGCCGCACTGGGTGAAGACGCCGAGCTCCTGGTACTGCTCGACGGAGTCGAGGGTGAGGTCGGTGATCTCGCGGGAGTGGTCGGTGAGGAAGATGAAGTTCGAGGCGTGACCCGTCGAACCGCCCGGGTTGGGGAGCGGGCCCTGGTCCAGCTGCACGATGTCGCGCCAGCCGAGACGGGCCAGGTGGTGGACCAGGCTGTTGCCGACGATGCCGGCGCCGATGACGACGCAGCGCGCGGACCCGGGGACGTCTGCCACGGAGAGCTCCTTGTTGCGTAATGCGCATCCGAATGCGCCTTGTGGAACAGTAGGAGTCTGACGCGGCGACCCGCGCCGGTCAAGGGGAGCCGGGTCAGCCGCCGCCGTGGGCCCCGGTCTGCAGCGTGATCACCCCGGCCGTCACCAGCACCAGGCCGAACAGCTGCACGCGCGTCACCGGCTCGTCGAACAGCACGATGCCGAGGACGGCGATCGCGGAGATGCCGATGGCCGACCAGATGGCGTAGGCGGACGCCAGGTGCATCCCGCGGGTCAGAGCCTGCGACAGGGCGAAGAACGACAGCGCGTAGGCGCCCAGGACGACGAGCACGGGCCCGGGGCGCGTGAACCCGTCGGAGTAGCGCAGGGACACGGTGCCCAGCACCTCGCAGCCGATCGCCGCAGCCAGCCACCACCACATGGTCCGCTCCTCCTGCCTCGGGACGTCGCCTCGGGCATTGTCGCTGCTCGGCACGCAGCAGTGCTCGCCACTGTGCCCGTGGCCCCCGGTCGTCCGCCAGACCTAGGCGCGGGCCGGGTCGGTGACAGCCAGGCTCGCACCCTGCTGGAAGAAGTCGAGGAGGGCCTGGTGGCCCTCGAGCTCGCCGAGCAGCCGGGCGGCACCGAACTCGACGTTCCAGAACGGGCCGACGCGCGCGGCCCACGGCCCGACGTAGGCGTAGGGCTCGGCAAGGTGGCCGTCACCGGGGGAGACGCCGTAGTTGACCTCGTTCCGGGTGATCGCCACGTCGAAGTGCTCCGGCCACAGCACCGGATCGAGCTCGGGGGCGAAGGCCCTCAGCGCGACGTCGCCTCGGGCGAGGGCGTCGAGCACCTCCGCAGCCGCCCCCGGCTCGAGGACGATCGGGTCGGCGGGCACGAGGTCCGGCCCTCCGGCGTACACATCGCGCAGCGGCCGTGCCTCGACCCCCGCCGCACGGGCCAGTCCGGCGAACGTGCCACCCAGGGGCAGCCTTGCCGTCGGGGTGACGAGCTCGAGACCGTCCACTCTGAGCTCGGGCGAGGTGACCGTGCCGAAGCCGCCCTCGGTCACCTGCAGCCGGATCTGCCGCGAGGCGGCGTACTGCGGGCCCGCGAGGACGAGCTCCGCGACGCCGTGCAGTGCGAGGCGGGTGTGCTCGAGTGTCTGGCTGTTCATCGGTGCCTCTCCCTGGTCGAGCCCATCTGTCGGTCCCGTGTAACGCCGCAGCGGTCCGTCGTACTGACCTGCTGAGAGCTCCTGCGCGGACCCGCATGTGGGTTCGTGTCACGCACCGGAGGAGGCGTTACGTGTCGACGTCGGACAGCACAGCAGTCAGTGAAGCCACGGACACCTGGCATGCCGTGGATGCCGTGGACGTCCCGGGGGAGGCGCGGGTCCGCAGTGTGACGGTCGACGGTCGGAGCGTCGCGCTGACCCGGTGCGGCGGACGCCTCGGGGCCCTGGACAACCACTGTCCGCACCAGGGTGGCCCGTTGGGGGAGGGCTCGATCGAGAAGGGGCTGCTGAGGTGCCCCTGGCACGGGTACGACTACGACCCACTCACCGGTGTGTCGCCGGGTGACTTCGGCGACACCGTCACGGCCTACGACGTCGAGGAGCGCGACGACGGCGTGTACGTCCGACTGCCGGCCCGCGTCGAGGTGGACCGGACCGTGGCCGACGTGCTGGTCGAGACGCTCGTGGCACACGGCGTCACGCGCGTCTTCGGGATGGTGGGGCACTCCAACCTCGGCTTCGCCGACGCGCTGCGGCGCGCGGAGGAGCGGGGTGAGTTGACGTTCATCGGAATCCGCCACGAGGGAGCTGCCGCCTTCGCAGCGAGCGCCTACGGGAAGCTGACCGGCCGGCCGGCCGCCTGCTTCGCGATCGCCGGGCCGGGCTCGACCAACCTGCTGACCGGGCTGTACGACGCCAAGCTGGACCAGTCCCCGGTCATCGCGATCTCCGGCCAGGTGCCCTCGAAGGTGCTCGGCCGTGGCGCCTTCCAGGACCTCGACCTGTCCGCCGTCTTCAAGGACGTGGCGATCACCTCCACGACGGTGCAGGCGGGCAGCGACCATGCCGAGCTGGCGGCGCTGGCGGTCAAGCACGCGCTCGACGGACGCGGCGTGGCGCACCTGGTGCTGCCCGACGAGGTGCAGGCCCTGCCCTCCGAGGCGCCGGCGGCCCCGCCGGCGGGTCGCTACTCGGATCGGCCCATCCGTCCCGACGAGCAGGCTCTGGCCAGGGCCGCCGCCCTCATCGCGGAGGCGAGGCGGCCGGTGATCATCACCGGCCACGGGGCTCGCGGCGCGAGGGCGGAGGTCGTCGCGCTGGCCGAGCGCCTCCACGCGCCGGTGCTGACGACGTTCAAGGCGAAGGGGCTGGTGCCCGACACGCACCCGTTGGGGGCCGGCGTGCTCGGCCGCAGCGGCACCCCGGTGGCCAGCTGGCTGATGAACGAGTCCGACCTGCTGGTCGTGGTGGGCGCCTCCTTCTCGAACCACACCGGCATCGCGCCGTACAAGCCGATCGTGCAGATCGACGACACCGCGAGGTCCATCGGCCGGTTCGACGCCGTGACCGCGAACGTGCTCGGCGACGCCGCGACAGTGGTCGGCGCGCTGACGCGCGCGGTGGCGGGTGCCGACCCCGAGGATCAGACCGGCGACGTCGCGGACCGGTGGTCGATCTGGCGGGCCGAGAAGGCACGGCGAGCAGCGGACGACCGGGGCGCGGGGGTGTCGGCGGCCGCCGTGTTCGCGGCGCTGTCGGACCATCTGCCCGCGGACGCGGTCGTCACCGTCGACGTCGGCAACCACGCCTACTCGCTCGGGCGCTATCTCGAGTCCCGGGGCCAACCGGTGCTGATGTCGGGCTATCTCGGGTCGATCGGGTTCGGCTACCCGGCGGCGATCGGGGCCTGGGCGGCCGACCCGGACCGGCCGATCGTGGCCGTCACCGGGGACGGCGGCTTCGGACAGTACGCGACGGAGCTCACGACGGCGGTGAAGTACGGCATCCCGGTCAAGCACGTGCTGCTCAACAACAACGCCCTCGGCAAGATCAGCAAGGAGCAGCTCGCGGCCGACTACCCCGTCTGGCACACCTCCCTGCACAACCCCGACTGGGCGGCGTACGCCGAGCTGTGCGGGGCCACCGGGATCCGGGTGACCGCCCGCGACCAGCTCGACGACGCGATGACCGCCTTGTTCGGCGCCGCGGGACCCGCCCTGCTCTGCATCGAGCAGGATGCCGAGCTCCTCTGACCAGTTCCGCGATTGCGACCGCTCCCGCGGCACGCAGCCAGCCCAGCCCAAGGAGACACGATGACCGACCCGAGAGTGACACCCGACGCGACCTACGGGGCCGGCCTCACGGCCCTGTTCATCAACTGCACCTTGAAGAAGTCGCCCGAGCCCAGCAACACACAGGCCCTGGTGGACGCGAGCCGCCACATCATGGAGCAGCACGGGATCCAGGTCGACGTCGTGCGGGCCATCGACCACGACATCGCGACCGGGGTCTGGCCCGACATGCGCGAGCACGGGTGGGAGAGCGACGACTGGCCGGAGATCTTCGAGAAGGTGAAGGCCGCCGACATCCTGGTGCTCGCCGGCCCGATCTGGCTCGGCGACAACAGCTCGATCATGAAGCAGGTGCACGAGCGGCTGTACGGAGGATCGCATCTGCTCAACGACGCCGGGCAGTACCTCTACTACGGGCGAGTGGGCGGCTGCCTGATCACCGGGAACGAGGACGGCATCAAGCACTGCGCGCACAACGTCCTCTACACGCTGCAGCACATCGGGTACACGATCCCACCGCAGGCCGACGCCGGGTGGATCGGCGAGGCCGGCCCCGGCCCGTCGTACCTCGACCCGGGCAGCGGCGGTCCGGAGAACGACTTCACCAACCGCAACACCACGTTCATGACCTGGAACCTGATCCACCTCGCCCGGCTCCTCAAGAACGCGGGGGGCATCCCCGTGCACGGCAACCAGCGCTCGGAGTGGGACGCCGGCTGCCGGTTCGACTACGAGAACCCCGAGTACCGATGAAGGAGTCCCCGCTCGCCACGGTGGGCTGAGATGGCCGATCTCACCTGCCAGGAGGTCGTCGAGCTGGTCACGGCGTATCTCGACGACGCTCTCGACGAGGACACCGCTCAGCGTGTCGAGCAGCATGTCGCGCTCTGCCCCGGCTGCGAGACCTACGTCGAGCAGATCAGGGTGACGGTGTCGCTGGTCGGAGAGCTCCCGGTCGAGGCACTCTCCGAGGAGGCGCAGGCGACCCTGCTCGAGGCCTTCCGCGACTTCCCGCGCTGAGTGGCTCGGCCGCGCCTCACGCCGGCAGCCGGACCAGGAACCGACAGCCGGGCTCGTGGTTGGCCACGGCGACCTGGCCGAGATGGGCCTCCACGATGCCCTTGACGATCGCCAGGCCCAGGCCCGCACCCGCGCCGCCGGTGCCGTCGACATGGTCGGGGGTGCGAGCGCTGCTGCCCTGCCACGCGACGTCGAAGACCCTGGCCATGTCGTCCTCGGTGAGGCCGCCGCAGCCGTCGGTCACCGACAGCTCGACGCCGTCGTCGACGGCCCGGCCCTGGACCTCGACGACGCCGTCGGCCGGCGTGTGGCGGATCGCGTTCATCAGGAGGTTGGAGACGACGCGCGAGAGGCCGGCGGGGTCGGCGGTGACGAGCACGCCCTGGTCCACCGCACCGTCCAGCCGTACGCCGCGAGCGCGCGCGACCGAGTCGGCGCTCGCCAGGGCCTCGCTCACCACGTCGCCCAGGGCCACCGGCTGCGGGCTGAGCCGCATCACGCCCGCGTGGATCCGGGACAGCTCGAAGAGGTCGTCGACCATGCGCACCATCCGCTCGACCTCGGCGCGCATCTGGGCGTGGTAGCGCGCGGGGTCGTCGGCGAGGCCGTCCTCGAGTGCCTCGGTCATCGCGCGGAGCCCGGCGAGCGGCGTACGGAGGTCGTGGGAGACCCACGACACGAGCTCGCGTCGCGACTGCTCGAGCGCGGCCTCGCGGTCGCGCGACTCGGCCAGCTTGGCGCTGGTCCGCCGGAGCTCGGCTGACAGCTGCTCGAACTCCGCGGGACCGGTCGCGCCCGCGGCGGCGAACTCACCGCTGTCGCCGAAGGCGCGCGTGCGCTCCTGGAGGTCACGGGACCACCGGGCGAGGGCGGTGCCGACCGCGAGGGCGAAGAGGAGGGCCACGAGACCGGCGACGGTCGCCACGAGCGCGACGACGCCGAGGTCGTGCTGTGACAGGAACATCGCGTGGGCCGTCGCGAGGGTGCCGGCGAGGACGGACAGCACGGCCACCATGGCGACCCCGAGGGTGAGCCAGCGCACCGACGCCCGCCGGCCCAGCCAGATGAGGAGGCCGCCGATCGCCGCGACCCCACCGGACCACGCCGCCGTCGTCCAGATGATCGTGACCTGGTCCTGCGTCATGGGGCGGGCTCCCAGCGGTAGCCGACACCCCAGACCGTGGCGAGGCGCACGGGGTGCGTCGGGTCCGCCTCGACCTTCTCGCGCAGGCGACGCACGTGCACGGTCACGGTGGACTGGTCGCCGAAGGACCACCCCCAGACCCTCTGGAGCAGCTCGTCGCGTGAGAACGCCTGGCCGGGGTGGGACAGGAAGAAGCGCAGCAGGTCGAACTCGCGCGCCGTGAGGGACAGCCGGCGGCCGGCCAAGGTGGCGGTGTGCTCGGTCGAGTCGACGACGAGGTCGCCGTCGGTGACGGCGCCGCGGACACCGCCACCGGCGCGTTCACCGGCTCGCCGGAGCACCGAGTCGACCCGGAGCACGAGCTCACGGGGACTGAACGGCTTGGTCACGTAGTCATCCGCTCCGCGCTCGAGCCCGACCACGCGGTCGGTCTCGGAGCCGAGCGCGGTCAGCATGATCACCGGGAGGTCGTCGCCGCGGGCGCGCAGCCGCTCGCAGACCTCGAGGCCGTCGATGCCCGGCAGCATCAGGTCGAGGACCACCAGGTCGGCCGGGTGGTCGCGCAGCAGCGTCAGCGCTCCCTCGCCGTCGGCCGTCTCGTCCACGTCGTGCCCGGCCGCGCGGAGGTAGGTGACCACGACCTCGCGCACCGTCACGTCGTCGTCGACCACGAGCACCCGCGTCATCGTCACCCCCTCGGCCCGGTACGCCGCCTCGTCGCCACGACGCCGACGAGGACGCACACCACGACCAGTGTGACCATCACTGCCCAGCCGAGCCAGTAGTGCCGGTCGAGAAGCGTCGGGTTGTCGGCGCGCGCGCCGAACCGGCCGAGCTCCGGGATGCCGGCCAGGGTGACCGGTATCAGGATCACCAGCGCCACCACCACGGGCGCGAGATGCTCCCGGGGCACCAGCCGCACGGCGAGGAGCGAGAGGGCCAGCACGAGGACCGCGAAGACACCGTCGTGCAGCACGACACCGCCGGCGAGCCAGACCAGGGTCGACCGGGTGTTGGCCCAGCCGAGGCCGAGCAGCAACCACACGCCGTACGCCGCTGCGAGAACGCCCGCGACCAGGCACGCGGTGCGGATCGCCCGCATCACGTCGTCACCTCCAGCCGCCCGACCCACTTGGTCTGGAGGACTCCGGGCCGGTCCGGCGCGATCAGGCGGCAGGGGAACCCGTGGTCGAGGGAGAGCGGCTCGCCGTCGAGCGCGAGGGCCAGCAGGGTGTGGGGGTGTTCGGAGAAGTTGCCGGCCAGCGTGCTGACCCGCTCGCCCCCGTGGGCCTGCAGTGACTCGACGAGGACCTCGCTCCCGGAGGGCGCGTCGACCAGGTCGAGCAGGTCGCGCACCGGCACGCCGGTCCAGGTGGCTCCCGCGCTCCAGCCCTCGACGCAGGCGATCGGGAGCGATGCGGTCGTCTGCGGCAGGGCCCGCAGGTCGGCGAGACTCAGCCGCACCTGGCGGTCGCCGTGCACCACTGTGAGCCGGTACGACGGGCTGGTGGCGGCCGCGACGACGCCGCGGTAGACAGCCGAGTGGTTGATCGGCACTCCCTGCGGCCCGTTCCCGGAGCGGACGCCGAGCACCGACACGGTGCGCAGCCACGGCACGGTGGCGCCCGCCGTCGCGAGCACGGCTACGCCGCTGGCGGCCCAGGTGGTGCGCAGCAGCCCGCGCCGCGACATCACCCCCGGTCCGCCCTCCATCGTGGACCGGTCGAGAGCCGTGCTGTCGACGTCGCTGCCCAGCGCGGCGCGGATCAGCGGCAGCTTCACCGCGATGTGCACGACGAGGGCGCCGATCGCGATCCAGGCGAGCGCGTAGTGGGTGGGGCGGAAGTTGAAGTGCCAGGGATACCACTGGGCGGCGTTCGCCAGCCCGGTGACGAGCTGGAAGATCGCCGCGGCGACGAGCACCGCGATCGAGACCCGCTCGAGGCCGTGGAGCAGGAGGTCCCGCGCCTCCCTCGGGGGTCGCGCCAGCAGCTTCGGGTACACGGTCCAGAGCTTGACCAGCAGGAGCGGGACCGCGGCCGTCCCGGCGATCACGTGCACCCCCTGCGTGACGCGGTAGCCCCAGCTCGGGGCGGTCGGGAACGGCAGCCAGGGAGACGGGGTCTGGGCCCAGTGGCTGACCAGTCCGGTGACGAAGGCGAGGCCGAAGCAGACGCCGAGCCAGACACCGATGCGAGCCGTCACCGCGGGGCTCCGCAGCCACGAGGTGAAGTCGCGTTCGTCGGGGACCCGGGGGCGGGTCGTCGTGCTCATGACCGCGCCGCCACGACGGCCCAACAGCGATCGGCGTACCGGTGCTGGGTCACGCGGCCCAGGCCCGCGGCGTGTGCGACCGCCTGGATGGCGTCCGCCCCGACGGTGGTCCACGGGAACCGTCCGCTCCGGCCGTGCGAGGTCTCGAGCTGCACGTGCCGGGTGACCACGCCGGTGCCGCTCGGCGCGACGTCGACGACCACGCGGCCGTCGGGCGCGACCAGCTCGCGAGCCCGCTCGAGCAGAGCCACCGGGTCTCCGCCGATCCCGATGTTGCCGTCCGCCAGCAGAGCCGTCTCCCACCGACCCTCGCCGGGCAGGACGTCGAACACGCTGCGTCGCAGGGCCGGCACACCGCGGAGCCGGGTCTGTCGGACCGCCTCCGGCACGACGTCGAGGCCGAGGACGGCGTGACCGGTCAGGGCCAGCGCCTCGGCCATCCGTCCGGGCCCGCAGCCGATGTCGATCGTGGGGCCGAGGCAGTGCGCGAGCAGAGCCAGATCGGCGGTTCCGGCCGGGGCGAGCCAGTCGGGCGTCGGAAGCGGCTGCGGTGCCAGGTCGCCCTCCCACACCGTGCAGGGATGACCCTGCAGGGCATGGGTGTAGACGCTGACGAGGGGGAGCGTGGTCATGCGGTCACCGACCGCCAGGCGTGCAGGAAACGGCCCTCGGTCAGTGAACCCGCCACCGCGACGGCATCCGCGACGGTGTCGACGTCGGTGAGCGAGTGCCCGATCCGGACGGTCTGCCCGACGGCCGCCAACGCGTCTCGCGTGGCGGTGAAGGTGTCGGGCCGCGACATCCGTACGCCGGTCAGGGCGGCGGCCGCGGACGGGTCGCTGAGGGCCAGCACCCACCATCCGCCGTCGGCGGCCGGGCCGAGCACGGCGTCACCGTCGAGTGCCGCGTCCGCGATCGCCCGGAGGTCGTCGGGAGCGAGCTGGGGTGTGTCCATGCCGACCTGGACCGTCGGGCCGACGCCTGCCGCGTCGACGTGGGCGTGGGCCAGACGCCCGCCGAGGCCCTCGCCGCGCTGCGGATGCACCGTCCACCCCGCGAGGCTGCGCCGAAGGGTCTCCGACCCGACGGCATCCTCCAGCCGGCCGGCCAGGGCGAGGTGACACTCGGCGAAGACCGACCGGCACGTGTCGATCGTGTCGAGGAGCGCGGCTGCGGCGAGCTCGGCGGCTGCCTCCATGCCGATCCCGGCACCGAGCCGGGTCTTCACCAGACCGGGCACGGGCGCCTTGGCCATCACGAGTGCTCTCATGCCCCGGCCTCCGTCGACGAGAGGACCTTCCAGAAGTCGCGGGCCGTGCGCGTCGTCCCTCGCACGCTGCCGCTGACCTTCGAGGTCGTGCCCGCGGCGCGCGGGCGGTAGGAGACGTCGAGCTCCTCGAGCCGCCAGCCGGCGAGGGTCGCCTTCCGGAGGAGCTCCAGCGGGTAGCCGAAGCGTCGGTCGCGGACGTCGAGCTCGAGCAGGGCCTGTCGGCGACACACCCGCAGGGGAGCCAGGTCGTGCACCGCGAAGCCGACCGACCGGCGCAACCACCACACGACGAGCGCGTTGCCGGCCCGCGCGTGCCACGGCCAGACGCCGGACGAGACCGGGCGGCGGCGGCCGAGCGCCATCTCGCAGCGGCCCTCGTGCACGGCCGCCAGCAGGGCTGGCAGCTCGGCCGGGTCGAAGGACCCGTCGCCGTCCATCACGGCCACGTACTCCGCGGTGGCTGCTTCGATGCCGGCGTGGACGGCCGCGCCGTAGCCCAGCCGCGACTCGTGGACGACGCGGGCGCCGTGGCTGCGGGCGGTCTCGGCCGTCGCGTCGCGCGAGCCGTTGTCGACCACGATCACGGTGAACTCCGGCGGGACCTCTGCCAGCAGGTCCGGCAGCGCTCCCGCCTCGTCGTGGCACGGCAGCACCAGGTCGCAGACGGCCTTCTCCATGTCGTTCACGCTAGGAGTTCGAAGGCGACCGGCGGGGCGGATGGAGTTACGGATCCCTGACATCGACCCGGCGCCCTCGGCCCCGGGTCGTGACCCCCCTAGCCTGGGCCGGGTGTCGGCCGCCCGTTCAGCTCGCGCGCCCTGGATCGGGCTCGGTGTCGCGCTGCTCCTGATCGGGGTGGCCGTCGCGCTGCCCCCGCTCGTCCACTGGCAGGTGCACGCCAGCCTGCACCCGGTCCGGCCGTTCGCGCCGCTGGCGGGGTACGTCGAGGCGCGGATCGGGCCGGGCACGCCGGTGGCCGTGCTCGTCGCCGTGGTCGGTGTGTGGCAGGGGGCCGCGGTCGCCGCGCGGGTCCCGTGGTGGGCGCTGCTCCTCACGACGTACGGCGTCACCGCGCTCTGGACGCTCTCGCTCGCCCTCGTGGACGGCCGGTCGGGCCTGACGCGCGAGATCCTCAACCACAACGAGTACCTGCCGACGGCCCGGAGCGTCCACGACGTGCCGGCCCTGCTCAGCGGCTTCGTGGACCGGATCCCGGTGGGTGCACCGGGGAGCTGGGCGACCCACGTCGCCGGCCACCCGCCTGGCGCGCTGCTGCTGTTCGTCGGTCTGGTGAGCGTCGGCCTGGGCGGAGCTCTCGCCAGCGCCCTCGCGGTCACCCTCGTGGGCTGCACGACGCCGGTCGCCGTGCTGGTCACGCTGCGGTGCCTCGGCGCCGAGGACGTCGCGCGGCGGGTCGCTCCGTTCCTCGTACTGGCTCCGGCCGCGATCTGGGTGGCGGTGTCGGCGGACGGGGTGTTCGCGGCAGTCGCCGCCTGGGGACTGGCGGCGGTCGCTGCGGCCACGGCATCGGCGGATCGCGGCCCGCGCTGGGCCTGGGGACTGCTCGGTGGCCTCCTGCTCGGCTGCTGCCTGCTGCTGTCCTACGGCCTGCTCCTGCTCGCCCCGCTGGTCGTCGCGGTGCTGCTCGCCGGTCGGTCGTGGCGGCCACTGCCCGCCATCGCGCTCGGCGCGGTTCTACCGGTCCTGACGTTCGCGGCCTACGGCTTCCGGCTGTGGGAGGCGTACCCGGTGCTGAACGATCGCTACTGGGCGGGCATCGCGGCCGGCCGACCCGCGGCGTACTGGTTCTGGGGAGACCTCGCCGCGCTCGCGATCTGCGCCGGACCCGCGCTCGGAGCCGGGGTCGGCTCGCTCCTGGCAGCCGGCCGACGGTCACCGCGCGTCGTACGCCTCCTGGTGGCCGCTGCCGCGCTCGCGATCGTGGCCGCCGACGCGTCGCGCATGAGCAAGGCGGAGGTGGAGCGCATCTGGCTGCCGTTCGTGCCGTGGCTGCTGCTCGCCACGGCCTGTCTTCCTCCGCGGTGGCACCGGCCGATGCTCGCCGTGCAGGTGGTCGTGGCCCTGCTCGTCGAGCACCTGGTCCTCACCAACTGGTGAGTCAGGCGCGCAGCGGGTCGGTCGCGAAGCGGGCCAGTCCTTCGCCGGGTGCGGTCTCGGCCCGGAAGCCGAGCCCGTCGTGCGCTCGCCGGGGCGACGCGACGATGTGCCGCACGTCGCCGAGCCGGTAGTCACCGGTGACCACGGGCTCCGGTCCCGCTCCGGCGACGAGCCGTGCCACGTCGAGGATCGAGACCGGCTCGCCCGAGCACACGTTGTAGGCGTCGACCGCCCCGGGGGCGGCGGCCACGGCGGCCTCGAGTGCCAGGACGTTGGCCCGGGCGACGTCGTCGACGTGCACGAAGTCGCGCATCTGTCCGCCGTCCTCGAAGACCCGCGGCGACTCACCACGCTCCAGGGCGGAGCGGAACATCGCGGCGACCCCGGAGTACGGCGTGTCCCGCGGCATGCCGGGGCCGTAGACGTTGTGGTAGCGCAACGCGACCACCGAGCCGGCGGCCTGCCGCGCCCAGGCCGCCGCATAGTGCTCCTGCGCGACCTTGCTCGCGGCGTAGCTGCTGCGCGGGTCGAGCCGTGCGTCCTCGTCCACGAGCGCCCACACGAGCGGTGTTCCGCAGACCGGGCAGGGGTTCTCGAACCGCCCGGCGTCCAGATCCTCCGCGAAGCGCGCTCCCGGTTCCTGAATGCCGTGGTCGGGGCAGGCATAGCGCCCCTCGCCGTAGACGACCATGGAGGAGGCGAGCACGAGCCGGGAGGCCCCGGCCTCGTGCATCGCCGCGAGGAGTGCCGCGGTGCCGAGGTCGTTGTGAGAGGCGTACGACGGCAGGTCTGCCACGCGCACCCCGAGCCCGACCAGTGCCGCCTGGTGGCAGACCGCCTCGACCCCGCGCAGCAGGTCGGCCCACGACGGGGCGTCGCGCACGTCGAGGCGATGGGTGCCCGCAGGAGTGTCAGCGGCTCCGTGCGCGTCGGGCAGCATCAGGTCCACGCGTACGACCTCGTCACCTCGTGCGGTCAGGGCGCGGTCGATCGCGGAGCCGATGAACCCCGCCGATCCGGTCAGCAGGATCTTCACGGGACCTCGTAGGTCAGCTCGAGGCCGTCCGCCCAGGTGTCGCAGGTACAGCCGGTGGGGTCGGGGAGGTCGGTCATCACGTCGACGAGCATCGCCTTGAGCCGCTCGGTGTTCGCGGCGAACAGGGCGAACACGTCCTGTTGCCGGACGGCCTCCTCGGCTCCGGCGCCGGCGTCCATGTCGGTGACCAGGGCGATCGTCGCCAGGCACATCCGCAGCTCGCGGGCCAGGGCCGCCTCGGGCGCGCCGGTCATGTTGACCAGCGTCCAACCGCGGTCGGCGTAGTCACGCGACTCGGCGCGGGTCGAGAAGCGCGGCCCGTCGATGACGACCATGGTCCCGCCGAGCCGTACGCCGTCGGGCTGGGCGAGCACGCCGGACAGCCGTGGGCAGTAGGGGTCGGCGAACGGCAGGTGGACCGCGCCGCGCTCGACGTAGGTCCGCTCGCGTCCGGAGGTCCGGTCGACGAGCTGGTCGGGCACCACCAGGTCACCGGGTGCCACCTCGTCGCGCAGGCCACCGACGGCGCAGGGTGCGAGCACCTGTCGGACGCCGAGCGAGCGCAGCGCCCAGAGGTTGGCGCGGTAGTTGATCCGGTGGGGTGGGAGCTCGTGCCCGCGCCCGTGGCGCGGCAGGAACGCGACCCGGCGTCCCCCCACCTCGCCGACCGAGACCGGTGCCGAGGGGTCGCCGTAGGGCGTGACCACCTCGACGTGCTCGGGGTCGTCGAGGAACGAGTAGAAGCCGCTGCCGCCGATCACCGCGACGTCCGCACGAGAGCTCACGGGCCCAACCTGCCACCGACACCGCACGGACCACCATCGGCGCGCGAGGCGTCAGCGAACGGTAAGACCGGCGCGGCCCCCCAGGGGTCGCTCGTCGGTCGCCCGTCAGTCGACCAGCAGGAGGCCGTGCTCGACGGCGAAGAGGCTCGCCGAGACGCGGTTGCCCGCCCCGGTCTTGGCGTAGATGTGCTCGGTGTGGTTGCGCACGGTCTTGGGGGACAGGGTGAGCTGGGCGGCGATCTCCTTGCTCGACAGCCCTCGGGCGATCAGCCGGAGGATCTCGACCTCCCGAGGCGACAGACCCGACGGCCGGCTGTGTCGCCGGACGGCCGGATGTCCCGCCGCCGTGAGGACCGCCTCGACGGCGTCGCCGTCGAGCCTGCCGTCGCGGGTCTCGGTGCGGAGCCGGGCGGAGGCAGCGTCGGCGCCGAGCGCCGCCCGATGGGGTCGCGGCTCCCGCAGCGAGCGGTAGCAGTCGGCTGCCGCGAGGGTCCGCGCCGCGACGGACAGCGATCCGGACGTGAGGCCCCGCGGGTAGCCGGACCCGTCGAGCCGTTCGCGGTGCTGGACGGCGAGGCTGCCGAGCCGGGCGAGGGCGGGTGACTGGCTCAGGATCCGTTCGGTCAGGTAGGGGTAGAGCCGGATCCGTTCCCGTTCGCCGGCACCGAGCGGTGCCGCCTTGTCCCAGATCGCGTTGGACACGCCCAGCCGGCCGAGGTCGTGGACCAGACCTGCCCGGTAGAGGACGGTCAGGTCGGGCTCCGACATCCCGAGGACCCGGCCGCCGGCCGCCGACAGGTCGGCGACGGCGCGCGAGTGCCCGAGGGTGTACGGCGACTTGAGGTCGACGAAGTCGGCGATCGCCACGAGCACGTCGTCCAGCTCTGCGCCGCGCAACGGTTCCCCCAGCACCGGCTCGGCGTCGATGACCGTCTCCCAGGTGGGCGTCGCCTCGTCGGGGAACAGGCGCTCACCCACGCGCTCCACGAGCGTCGCGAGCGCGGGGTCGAACTGTCGGCCGGACCGCTCGTGGGCCAGTGTCCGGGCGGCGTCGACCCCGCCGAGGCGGTGTGCCACCTCGAGGTGCTCGGCGAGCTGTGAGATCCGCGCCGCCAGCGGGATCTCCTCGCCCCGCAGCCGACCCGGCCACCCGCGACCATCCCAGCGCTCGTAGGACGAGGCGACCGCCTCCGTGACGGCCGCGTCCAGTCCGAGGGAGACGGCGAAGCCGCTCGCCAGCTCGGCGTGACGGCTGATCATCGAGTCGAGCTCACGGTGACCGCCGAGGGCGAACCCGACGGCCACGCGCACGCGGTGCAACGGAGGATGACCGGAGCCGATCAGCCGCAGCCCGGCCAGAGCACCCGGCACGCTGCGAGCGTCGTGGCGGTACTTCGTCGCCTTGAGCGCGATGTCGTCCCCGAACCACTTCGCCTGCTCGTGCGCATCCGCGTGGCACCCGACGTTGACCAGCAGGGCTGCGTAGTAGAGCGTCGCGCGGTCGTCGTCCTCGAGCCCGAGGCGGTCGGCGATCCGGAGCGAGATCACGGTCTGTCGGAGCACGTGCTCCATCGGTTGGTCGAAGCCGAGGTCGACTCCCAAGGACAGGGCGGCGATGAGCTCCGCGAGCCTCAGGCCGGCGGGGTCCGAGGTGCCTGAGGTGCCCGAGGACGCTTCCGGCGTGGTCGTCACCGGCTCACCCCCACCCCCGTGCGGACGGGTCGATGGTACGCCGGTCAGGACGACTGGAGCTCCTGCGCGTTCCGCATGATCGCCTCATCCACCTGCTTCATCTGCTCCGAGGGACTGAACAGGATCAGGCGGGTACCCGGCTCGTAGGTCGGGACGTGGTTCGGCGGCATGTAGAACACGTCGCCCGCCCCCACGACCTCCTCGTGGTCGTCGTAGCGGACCACCATCGACCCCTCGGTCACGACGCCCCAGTGCGGGCAGGGGCAGACGTCCCCGGGCAGCCCACGCAACATCAGGTTCATGTCGACCTCGCCGATCACGTGCAGGAAGGTGGCCGAGTACCCGTCCAGCTCGGCCGTGCCCACCTCCACCGGGCCGTAGCCGACTCGCTCGACGGTGTCGGGTGCCGTGGTCGCCATCGTGTCCTCCTCTGGTCTGCTCCCCGAACGGTGTGTCGGGAACACCGCGACGGTAGGGAGGAGCCGCGACCCGGCGCGTGGGGCAGATGCCCCACCCTCCGGACGCCTGGTCCGCGCGGTGCTCCTCGGCGGCATGGCGGTCGACCGCGCCGATCGGTACCTTCGGCGCATGGGGGGCACCCTCGAAGCGCCCGAGCGTGCGGACGATCGCGCGCTCGTCGCACGTCTGCGGGCCGGCGACGAGGAGACGTTCGCCTCCCTGGTGGACGGGTGGTCGGGATGGATGCTCCGACTGGCCCGACAGCACGTGCCGACAGCGAGCGTGGCCGAGGAGGTCGTCCAGGAGACCTGGCTGGCCGTGCTCCAGGGGCTCGACCGGTTCCGAGGCGAGGCGTCCCTGCGCACCTGGGTCTACCGGATCCTGGTCAACCAGGCCAAGGGCCGAGGTGTCCGTGAGCGGCGCACCGTGCCGTTCGCCAGCCTGGCTCCCGAGGACGACGGTCCGACCGTCGACCCGGCGCGCTTCCAGGGACCCGGCGATCCCCATCCCGGTGGCTGGCGCCAGTTCCCCGAGGAGTGGCCCGAGCAGGTCACGCTGACGCGTGAGGTGCGCGACGTGGTCACCGGTGCCCTGAGCGAGCTGCCCGACCGTCAGCGCATCGTGGTGGCCTTGCGCGACCTCGACGGCCACACCGCGGACGAAGTCTGCGACCTGCTCGGGATCTCGGCAGGCAACCAGCGCGTCCTCCTGCACCGGGGGCGAGCCGTCGTACGGGCGCACCTGGAGCGCTATCTCGCGCCCGGGTCGCGGAGCGAGGTGGCGCGATGACCTGCGCAGAGCTCGTGGAGCTCGTCACGGCCTATCTGGACGGCACCCTGTCCGACGCGGAGCGCGCGGAGTTCGACGAGCACCTGGCTCTGTGTCCGGGGTGCGACCGCTACCTCGCACAGTTCCGCTCGACCATCGACCTGCTCGGAGAGCTGCCTGAGGACTCGCTGACGTCGCCCGCGCGCGAGCAGCTCCTCGACGCCTTCGCCCGCTGGAGTGACAACCCCGGTCCCCGGCAGACGTAACGCCGGGTGCGGCATCGTGCACTGACCGCCTGAGACCGACTCAGGAGGACATCACCATGCCGGACACCGGGTTCGACAACCTCTTCGTGGTGGCGCTGGTGGCACTGCTCGCGCCCCTCGCTGTCGCTGCGATGCCGGCGTTCCGGGTGCCCGCCGTCGTCGTCGAGATCCTTGCGGGGGTCGTCCTCGGGCCGGACGTCCTCGGCGTCGTGCAGGCCGACCTGGCGGTGCAGGTACTGGCCGTCATCGGGCTGGCGTTCCTGCTCTTCACCGTCGGCCTCGAGCTGGACGTGCGGACCCTGCGTGGCTCCGCGCTGCGGTCGGCCGCACTCGGGTACGCCATCAGCCTGGCGCTCGGCGCGGGGGTCGGGCTCCTCGCCGCGGGGGCGGGATGGATCGGCTCGCCGGTCCTCCTGGCGATCGCGCTCTCGGCGACGTCGCTGGGCCTCGTCGTCCCCGTGCTCAAGGACAGCGGGCAGGCGGGGTCCACGACCGCCCGGCTGACCATCGCGGCCGCGACGTTGGCCGACGTCGCGGCCATCCTGCTGCTCACCCTGCTGTTCTCCGAGCAGGCGACGGGTGTCGGTGCCCGGGTCGTGCTCCTCACCACGTTCGTCGGGGTCGTCGCGGTGACGGCTGCCGGCGTCCTGCTGACCGAGCGGTGGCAGTCCTTGACGAGCATCGTGACCCGGTTGCAGGACACGACCGCCGAGATCCGGGTCAGGGGTGCCGTCGTCCTGCTCCTCGGGTTCGTCGTCCTCGCTCAGCGCTTCGGTCTCGAAGCCATCCTGGGTGCACTCCTGGCCGGTGTGGTGGTCGGCGCGGTGGACCGTGACACGGCCACCCACCCGCACTTCCGCACCAAGCTCGACGCGATCGGCTTCGGGTTCCTGATCCCGGTCTTCTTCGTGACCAGTGGTCTGCGCCTGGACGTGGCCGGTCTGGTGGCCGACCCGGGGGCGCTGGTACGGGTGCCGGTGTTCCTGGTCGCCCTGCTGGTCGTCCGCGGTGTGCCGGCCCTGCTCTACCGGCGCCGGATCTCCGGTCGCCAGGTCTCCGCGGCGGCGCTGCTCCAGGCCACCTCCCTGCCGTTCCTGGTCACCGCGTCCATGATCGGCACGGACCTGGGCGTCATCTCACCGGTGAACGGAGCAGCTCTGGTCGGAGCCGGAGTCGCCTCCGTGCTGATCTTCCCCACGGTGGCTCTCGGACTGCTCCGCGAACCTGCGCCACGGTCGGCCCTGTCCGCCGGACCGCCGAGCAGGCGCGTGCTCACCTAGGCGGGCCGCGGCCTCCCCTGCACCCTGTCGTGGTTCGCTGAGGCTCGTGCGGATCGCGACCTTCAACATCCTCAGCGGCAGGTCACCGGTCGACGGCCGGGTCGACGAGGACCGCTTCCGCGGCGCGATCCGCACCCTGGACGCCGATCTGCTGGGGCTCCAGGAGGTCGACCGCAACCAGCCACGGTCGCAGCACGCCGACCTCACCACGCTGGCTGCGGAGGCCATGGGCGCCACGCACCACCTCTTCGTGCCGGCCCTGTCCGGTACCCCGGAGACACCGTGGTCGGCCGCCACCGGCGACGAGCCGCCCGGCTCCGCGGCGTACGGCATCGCCTTCCTCAGCCGGTACGACGTGCTCGGCTGGCGCGTGGTCCGCCTACCCGGGGCGCCCGTCCGCGTGCCGCACCGCTTCCCGGGCCGCCTGCTCCCGACGTGGGTGCGTGACGAGCCGCGCGTCGCCGTCGTGGTCGAGGTGGACGTGCCGGAGGGTCGGCTCGAGGTGGTCACGACACACCTGTCCTTCCTCCGTCCGTGGAACGGTCGCCAGCTGCGTCGGCTGCTGGCCGCGATGCCCCCGGCGGGCCCGCACCCGCGGCTGCTGATGGGTGACCTGAACCTGGGACCCCGGGCCGCGCACCGGCTCACCGGGATGACGCCGCTCGCCACCGGGCCCACGTTCCCCGCCTCCAGCCCGCGGCTGCAGCTCGACCACATCCTGGCCTCGGGCATGCGGCGGCCGGCCAGCGGGCGCGTCGTGGCGCTCCCGGTGTCCGACCACCACGCGCTGGTCGCGGACCTCTGACCCCCGGTGCGGCTCCAGCGGCCAGACGTCGTACGCGTTCGCGCCCCTTCTCAGCGGTGGAGCTGCGCGAAGAGGCGACTCGGCCGTGCCTGTTGGGTCGGCACCGGCCTGGCGGTCCTGACGCTCCGGCTGTTGACCGCGGTGAAGGACGCCGTGATCGGCTTGAACAGGGTGAAGCTCACGTTCGTGGACGTCGTGCACACGATGCCCGGGTCGGCCTTCTTGGTGATGCGCACCGTGTCGGCACCCGACATCAGGGTCGGGAACCCGTTGCTGTAGGTGGCGGAGTCGGCGGTGTAGACCGTCGTGTTCGGTCCGATGGTGTTGAGATCGGCCACTCCGCAGATCACGTCGACGGTCGTGCCCGGTGCCTGGGCATCGGGGACCACGAAGGCCTTGAAGCTCACCTGGTAGGCGCCGGGGGCCACCTTCACGCGCCAGAAGCCGGCACCGTCGACGACGTCGCCGCGGGCGCCCGCGCGATAGCTCACGGGCCGGGTGGCGAGGTCGGACGCGCTGCTCCCGTCGAGGAGGTCCGCGTTCAGCCGGGGAACGCGCGCCCTGGAGCTGACCCGCAGCGACGGGTGGCTCTGCCCGGACGACTGGAGGGACAACGCCACGCCCGGCCCGTGCCGCACGATCGTGGTGGGGCGTCCGGCATGGTTGGTACGGCCGAGCAACAGGCTGTCGCCCGTGATGGCGTACGTCGTGTAGTCGAAGCCCACCACCAAGAGCGCAGCCGCACTCACGGTGGCGACTGCTGTGGAAACGGTGACTCGCATAGCTGGTCCTCTCGACGACCGATGACCCTCCAACCTCGCAGCCCGCACCGCACCGGGCAAGGAGCCCGGGGTGAGCCGCCGGGGCGACTAGGGTCCTGACGTCCGGCCGCACGCCACCTGGAGGAGGCGCAGACTCGATGAGCGTGATCATGTCCCGGCGTGACCTGGAGTTCCTGCTCTTCGAATGGTTGGACACCGAGGCGCTGTTAGGCCGCGAGCGTTTCGCCGAGCACTCGCGCGACACCGTCGAGGCGGTCCTCGGGCTGGCCGAGACCGTGGCCACGGACCACTTCGCTCCTCACAACCGCGCGTCCGACCTCACCGAGCCGACGTTCGACGGCACCACCGTTCACGTGATCCCCGAGGTGGCGCGGGCGATGCGGACCTACGCCGAGGCCGGGTTCCTGTCGGCGCGGATGGACGAGGCGGTCGGGGGCCTCGGGCTGCCGCTCTCGGTCTACAGCGCCTGCTCGTCGTGGTTCTACGCCGCCAACTCGGCGACCACCGCGTATGCGTTGCTGACCGTCGGGGCGGCCCACCTGATCGCCGCGCACGGCACGGAGGACCAGGTCGCGCGCTACGTCGTGCCGATGGCCGACGGCAGGTTCTTCGGCACCATGGCGCTGTCCGAGCCGCACGCCGGGTCCAACCTCGCCGACATCACGACGCGCGCCGAGCCTCGCCCCGACGGGACCTACCGGGTCTTCGGGCGCAAGATGTGGATCTCCGGGGGCGACCACGAGCTGAGCGACAACATCGTGCACCTCGTCCTCGCCCGCACCCCGGGCGCCCCTCCGGGGACTCGCGGCATCTCGTTGTTCATCGTGCCCAAGTTCCTCGTCGCGGACGACGGCACGCTCGGTGAGCGCAACGACGTGGCCCTGGTCGGGATCAACCACAAGATGGGTTTCCGCGGCACGGTCAACACGGCCCCGGTCTTCGGCGACGGCGCGTACACGCCCGGGGGCGAGCCCGGCGCCGTGGGCTACCTGGTCGGTGGGGAGCACGAGGGCATGCGCCTGATGTTCTCGATGATGAACGACGCGCGTATCGGCGTCGGGCTGTGCGCCACGGCGCTCGGCTACACGGCGTACCTGAAGTCCGTGGACTACGCGCGGAATCGGCTGCAGGGCCGCCCGACCGGGGTAGCTCCCACGCAACCCCAGGTGGCACTCGTCGAGCACCCCGACGTGCGTCGCATGCTCCTCGCTGCGAAGTCCTACGTCGAGGGGGCCCTGGCCCTCAACCTGTTCGCCTCGCGGCTCGTGGACGACGCGGCGTCGCTGGACGACCCGGCCGGCCGCGCCGAGGCCGACCAGCTCCTCGGTCTGCTCACCCCGGTCGTGAAGAGCTGGCCGTCGCAGTGGTGCCTGGCGGCCAACGACCTGGCCATCCAGGTACTGGGTGGCGCCGGCTACACGCGCGACCACGACGTGGAGCAGCACTATCGCGACAACCGCCTCAACCCCATCCACGAGGGGACGCACGGCATCCAGGCCCTCGACCTGCTCGGCCGGAAGGTGCTGCTCGACGGTGGTGCCGCCCTCGGCGTGCTGGTCTCGCGCATCCTCGAGACCGCCCAGCGCGCCGTCGCGGCCGGTGGTGCCGGCGCGACGTACGCCGAGCAGCTGGCCGAGACGACCTCGCGGCTCGTCGAGGTGACCGCCACGCTCGGGGCGCTCGACGACCCGGCGCTGGTCCTGGCCGACGCGAGTGCCTACCTGGAGGCGACCGGACACCTCGTGGTGGGGTGGCTCTGGCTCGAGCAGTGGCTCGCCGCAGACGGCAAGGAGGGCTCCTTCTACGACGGCAAGCGCGCCGCCACCCGCTACTTCTTCACGCGCGAGCTCCCGAGGGTGCGACCCCTGCTCGACCTGATCGAGGCCGCCGACGGGCTCACCCTCGGCCTGGACCCGACGGTGCTGTGAAGCCGGGCCGGCGGGGTGCTGCCCCGCCGGCCCGGATCCGTTGCCGGGTGGTCAGTGACGACCGGTCACGGTGAAGGTCTGCTTCAGCGTGGCCTGCGAGGAGTCGCCGGCGTACACCTCGATCTGTCCGGGCTCGACCACGAAGCGGCCGCGGTTGTCGTAGAACCCGAAGTCGCTCTTGTCGAGGGTGAACGTCACGGTCCGCGACTGTCCCGGTTCGAGGGAGACACGGTCGAAGCCACGCAGGCGGCGTACCGGCTGGGAGATGCTCGCCACCGGGTCGTGCAGGTAGAGCTGCACGACCTCGTCGCCCTTGACGTCACCGGTGTTCGTCACCGTCACCCTCGCCCGCACCTGTCCGGACGGCGACACGGTCGTCCGGTCGAGCGAGAGGTTCTTGACCGAGAACGTCGTGTAGCTGAGCCCGTAGCCGAACGGGTACAGCGGGTCGCACGTGCGCAGGTCGCGGTAGCGCGAGTCGTACTTCTGGGTGACGTCGCAGGGCCGTCCGGTCGGCAGGTGGTTGTAGTAGATCGGCACCTGGCCGAGCCGTTGCGGGAAGGACACCGGCAGCTTGCCGCCGGGGTCGACCTTGCCGAACACGAGGTCGGCGACCGCGTTGCCGGCCTCGACCCCGGGGAACCACGCCTCGAGGATCGCCGGCGAGCTCGCCGCCACGTCGCCGAGGGTCAGTGGCCGGCCGTTGAAGAGCACGACCGCGAACGGCGTGCCCGTGGCCTTGATGGCGTCGATGAGCGCCTGCTGCTGCCCGGGCAGGTCGAGCGTGGACCGGCTGGTGGCCTCGCCGCTCATCTCCCTGGTCTCGCCCAGCGCCAAGACCACCTGGTCGGCGGACTTGGCGGCGGCGACCGCCGCGGCGAAGCCGTCGGTCGTGCAGTCGTTCGCGGGGTCGTACGCCGGCGGCTCGTCGTTGCTCAGGGTGCAGCCCTGGACGAACGTCGTGCCGGGTGACTGGGCCTTGATGCCGTCGAACACGCTCACGGCGTCGCCGTCCTTGCCCTGGCCCCACCAGGGTCCGAGCATGTCGTGCTGGTCGTTGCCCAGCGGGCCGATGACGACGGTCTTCTTGCTCGGGTCGAAGGGCAGGGTGGCGCCGTCGTTCTTCAGCAGCACCATCGACTTGTCGGCCGCCGTACGGGCCGCCGCGCGGTCGTCGGGGGTGAGGAAGCTGGCGGGGTCGGTGGCCTTCGCCTGGTCGACGTACGGGTGGTCGAAGAGGCCGGCGCGGAACTTGACTCGCAGGATCCGGCGGACCGCATCGTCGAGGCGGCTCATCGTGATCCGGTGCTGCGACAGCAGCTGCGCGCCGTAGTCACGGATGTTGGTGCTGACCATCTCCGAGTCGGTGCCGGCCATCAGCGCGTTCGCGCCCGCCTCCGGACCGTCGGCCGCGGTGCCGTGGCCGCAGGGACCCTCGTTCGGCATCACCGGCGGACAGGCGCGGGTCTCGGCGACCGCGGTGTAGTCGCTCTCGATGAAGCCGTCGAAGCCCCACTCCTTCTTGAGGATGTCGGTCTCCGTGTAGGGGTTCGCGCAGCCCGGGACACCGTTGATCGCGTTGAACGAGCACATCACCGTGTCGGAGCCAGCGTCGATGGCGGCCTTGAACGGCGGGAGGTAGAGGTTGCGCAGCGTCGACTCCGACATGTCGGTGGTGTTGTAGTCGCGACCGCCCTCGGGCTGGCCGTAGCCGACGAAGTGCTTGACGCTCGTGACGACCTTGTTCTTCTTGGCGTAGTCGGAGCCCTGGGCTCCCTTGACCCGGGCCGCGGCCATCACCGAGCCGACGTAGGGG
Organism: uncultured Actinomycetota bacterium; assembly: GCA_963753705.1. Taxonomy (GTDB): domain Bacteria; phylum Actinomycetota; class Actinomycetes; order Propionibacteriales; family Nocardioidaceae; genus Nocardioides. The sequence goes on along the minus strand of CAVWDJ010000012.1, from coordinate 264,422 downwards.
TCCTCGCCGTTGCCCTCGACGATCCGGCCCCAGCGGGGCTCGTGGGAGACGTCGACCATCGGGCTGTAGATCTGCTTGAGCCCGACGACCGCGGACTCACGGGCGCCGATGGTGGCGTCGGCACGCGCGACCGACGGGTCGAACGAGCTGGCGGCGCCCAGCGGGACGGGGAAGATGGTCCGGTAGCCGTGGATGGTGTCGTAGGCGAACAGGATCGGGATGTGCAGCCGCGACTGGTCGACGGCGACGTGCTGGAGATGGTTGATCTTGGCCGGGTCGACCAGGCTGAACACGCCGCCGACCCCGGCCTTGGCGTCGGCGTCTGTGACCTGGCCGTCGGAGAGCAGCTGGACCTGCTGCAGCTTCTCCTGGGTCGTCATCTTCGCGAGCAGGGCGTTGACCTTGCCCTCGATCCCACGGTCCGGGGCCGACCGGGTCGGGGCCAGGGCGGCCTCGTCCGGAGCCGGTCGGGAGCCTGGTGAGCTGCTGGCCACCGAGGAGACGGCCAGGACGGTGGCGGCGGCGAGCGCCGCGCTGGCGATGCGTTTCATGCGGGTGAACCTCCGAGGTGGTGAGTCCCGTCAGCCGCCCCGGCTGCTGCCGATGCGGGCGTTCGCGGGTGCACCCCCGGCCCACACCCGCGTAGGCATCCCCATCCTGATCCAGACCGACCCGCTCGGTATCACCCCTGAGGAGGAGGTCAGGCGTCGTCGTCCATGGCCAGGCGACCGGCGGCGTCGACCAGGAGCGGGTCGAGGCTGTCGTCGCCCTCGGCCACCAGCGTCTCGAGCCCGCGGCGCATGCGGGGGTCCCAGAACGTCTCGATGTGGTGGGCGATCGCCTCGGCAGCCTGAGCCGGTGGCAGGTGGGCGAACTGGCGGGCGATGTCGTTGCCCATCCTCGCCTCGGCCCTGGTGAGTGCGCTCACGGTGCGCTCATCGGGTCTGCGTCATGCGTGGGTCTCCGCAGGCTCGCGCGTCTCGGTGACCGACTGGTCCCCGCGGGCGTTCGCGACGCCGACCTGCACGGCCGTGACCTTGTACTCCGGACAGTTGGTGGCCCAGTCGGAGTTCTCGGTCGTGACGACGTTGGCGCCCGTCACGGGGTGGTGGAACGTCGTGTAGACGACGCCGGCCGGCATCCGCTCGGAGACCACGGCCCGTAGCGTCGTGGAGCCGACCCGGCTGGACAGGTCGACCAGGTCGCCGGTGGAGATGCCCCGCAGCTCGGCGTCGGCCGGGTGGATCTCCAGGACGTCCTCGGGATGCCAGGTGTTGTTCGCCGTACGCCGGGTCTGGGCGCCCACGTTGTACTGGCTGAGGATCCGGCCGGTGGTGAGGATGAGCGGGAACTTGCGGGTCGACCGCTCGGTCGTCGGCACGAAGACGGTCTCGATGAGCCGGCCCTTGCCGCGCACGAACTGCCCGACGTGCATGATCGGGGTCCCGGTCGAGGAGGTGTCGAAGACCGGCCACTGCATCGAGCCGACCTCGTCGAGGCGGGCGAACGAGACGCCCGCGAACGTCGGCGTGGTGGCCGCGATCTCGTCCATGATCTCCGACGCTGCGGAGTAGGACATGTCGTAGCCCATGGCCCGGCCGATGGCGCAGGTGATCTCCCACTCGTCCATGCCGACCTTGGAGGCGAAGACCGGACGCACGCGGTTGATCCGGCGCTCGGCGTTGGTGAAGGTGCCGTCCTTCTCGAGGAACGACGTGCCGGGCAGGAAGACGTGGGCGAACCGTGCCGTCTCGTTGAGGAAGAGGTCCTGCACGACCACGAGGTCCATGGCCCGCAGGGCCGACTCCACGTGCTGGGTGTTGGGGTCGGACTGGGCGATGTCCTCGCCCTGGACGTAGAGCCCGCGGAAGGAGCCGGCCAGCGCGGCATCGAACATGTTCGGGATGCGCAGGCCCGGCTCGGGATCGAGGAGCTTGCCCCACAGCCGCTCGTAGATGCCGCGCACGTCGTCCTCGGAGACGTGTCGGTAGCCGGGGAACTCGTGGGGGAAGGACCCCATGTCGCAGGAGCCCTGGACGTTGTTCTGCCCGCGCAGCGGGTTCACGCCGACGCCCTCGCGGCCGATGTTGCCGGTGACCATGGCGAGGTTGGCCATGCCCATCACCATCGTCGAGCCCTGGGAGTGCTCGGTGACGCCGAGGCCGTAGTAGATCGCGGCGTTGCCCCCGGTGGCGAAGAGTCTCGCTGCCGCACGCAGCTGGTCGGGGTCCACCCCGGTCGCCTCCGCCATCGCCTCCGGGGAGTTGGCCGGGTCGGCGATGAAGGCGAGGTAGTCGTCGGCGTCCTCGCAGCGCTCGCGCACGAAGCCCTCGTCGTGGAGGCCCTCGGTCACGATCACGTGGGCCATCGCGTTCACGAAGGCGACGTTGGATCCCGGAAGCACGGGCAGGTGGTAGGCCGCCTCGACATGGGGGCTCCGGACCAGGGCGATCCGGCGCGGGTCCGCCACGATCAGCTGGGCGCCCTCGCGTAGCCGCCGCTTCATCCGCGAGGCGAAGACCGGGTGGGCGTCGGTGGGGTTGGCGCCGATGAGCAGGATCACGTCGGCCTTCTCGACCGAGCGGAAGTCCTGGGTTCCGGCCGACGTGCCGAGCGTCTGCTTCAGGCCGTAGCCGGTCGGGGAGTGGCACACCCGCGCGCAGGTGTCGATGTTGTTGTTGCCGAAGGCCGCCCGGACCATCTTCTGGACGACGTAGACCTCCTCGTTGGTGCACCGGCTCGACGAGATGCCGCCGATCGCGCCGACGCCGTGCTCGGCCTGGAGAGCCAAGAAGCCCTCGGCGACGCGTGTGATCGCCTCGTCCCAGGAGACCGTGCGCCACTCGTCGTCGATCGTGTCGCGCACCATCGGCGAGAGCTGGCGGTCGCGGTGGGACGCGTAGCCGTAGGCGAAGCGGCCCTTGACGCAGCTGTGGCCCTCGTTGGCCCCGCCGTTCTTCGAGGGGATCATCCGCACCACCTCGGCGTCGGTCCCCTCGCCCCGCACCTCGGCCCGGAACGAGCAGCCGACACCGCAGTAGGCACAGGTGGTCTCGACCGAGCGGGTCGGCATGCCGAGCTGGACGATCGAGTGCTCCTGCAACGCGGACGTCGGGCAGGCCTGCACGCAGGCGCCGCACGAGACACACTCGGAGCTGAGGAAGTCGGTGCCGCCGGCGCTGATCCTCGAGTCGAAGCCGCGGCCCTCGACGGTGAGCGCGAACGTGCCTTGCGTCTCGGAGCAGGCGCGGACGCAGCGCGAGCACACGATGCAGGAGGAGTCGTCGAAGGCGAAGTAGGGGTTGGACTGGTCGACCGGCTGTGCGTGGTGGGACTCCTCGCGGGTCGCCGGCCGTCCGTAGCGCACCTCGGCGGAGCCGACGGTCGTCGCCAGCGACTGGATCTCACAGTTGCCGCGGGCGCAGCCGTCGCAGTCCTCCGGGTGGTCGGACAGGTAGAGCTCCATCACGTTGCGGCGGAGGTCGCGCACGGTCTCGGTCTGGGTGTGCACGACCATGCCGTCGGCGCACGGGGTCGTGCAGGAGGCGGGCACGCCCCTGGCCCCCTCGACCTCGACGACGCACATCCGGCACGAGCCGAACGCCTTCAGCGAGTCGGTCGCACACAGCTTGGGCACGGTCACGCCTGCTTCGGTCGCGGCGCGCAGGACCGACGTGCCGGCCGGTACGTCGACCTGCCGACCGTCGATGGTGACCGACACGGACACGACATCGTCGACCGCGGGTGTGCCGAAGTCGAGCTCGGGATCCCAGATGCTCTGCTGGTCGACGCTCATACGCGTGCTCCGCTCCGCTCGTTCTCCTGAGGCTCGAAGTCCTCCGGGAAGTGCTTGATCGCGCTCTGAACGGGCATCGGCGTCAGCCCTCCCATCGCACACAGCGATCCCTTCACCATGGTCTCGCACAGGTCGTCGAGGAGCACCAGGTTCGCCGCGACGTCCTGCCCCGCCATGATCCGGTCGAGGGTCTCGACACCCCGGGTGGAACCCACCCGACACGGGGTGCACTTGCCGCACGACTCGAGCGAGCAGAACTCCATCGCGAAGCGAGCCATCCTCGCCATGTCGACGGTCTCGTCGAACACCACGATGCCCCCGTGCCCGAGCATCGCGCCGGACTCGGCCAGGGCCTCGTAGTCCATGGGGACGTCGAAACCGGACTCCGGGACGTAGGCACCGAGCGGCCCGCCGACCTGTACGGCGCGCACCGGACGACCCGTCCGCGTGCCGCCGCCGTAGTGCTCCACCAGCTCGCGCAGGCTGACGCCGAAGGGGAGCTCGACGATGCCGCCCTGCTTGACGTTGCCGGCGAGCTGGAAGACCTGGGTGCCCCGCGAGCGGCCGGTGCCGAGCTCGGCGTAGGCCGCGCCACCGTCGGCGAGGATCATCGGCACCGCGCCGAGGGTGAGCACGTTGTTGACCGCGGTCGGCCGGCCCCACAGCCCCTTGATCGCCGGGATGGGCGGCTTGGCGCGCACCTCGCCGCGGCGGCCCTCGAGGCTCTCGAGCATCGAGGACTCCTCACCGCAGATGTAGGCACCCGCGCCGACCCGGACGTGGAGGTCGAAGTCGAGCCCGGAGCCGAGGACGTTCTGACCGAGGTAGCCGTGGGTGTACGCCGCATCGATCGCGCGCCGCAGGGCGGCGACCGCGTGGGGGTACTCGGAGCGGACGTAGACGTAGCCCTCGGTCGCGCCGACCGCGTGGGCGGCGATGGTCATGCCCTCGATCAGGGTGAACGGGTCTCCCTCGACGAGCATCCGGTCGGCGAACGTCCCCGAGTCACCCTCGTCGAAGTTGCAGGCGACGAACTTCAGGTCCGACGCCGCCTCGAGGACGGTCTTCCACTTGACGCCCGCCGGGAAGCCGGCGCCGCCGCGGCCGCGGAGCCCCGAGTCGGTGACCTCCTGCACCACGTCGGACGGCGGCAGCGACAGGGCTCGGCGGAGACCCGCCCAGCCGCCGTGGGCCTCGTAGTCGGCGATCGAGGCGGGGTCGACCACTCCGACGCGGGCGAAGCTCACCCGCTGCTGCGTGGCCAGCCAGGGATGCTCGTCGACCACCCCGATGCAGCCCGGGTGGCCGAGGAGGTCGCCCTGCGACCCCGTCGACACCACCGTGAGCAGCGCCGCGACGTCGTCGGCGGTCACGTCGGCGAAGCCCACCCGGCCCGCGGGGGTGTCGACCTCGACCAGTGGCTCGAGCCAGAGCATGCCGCGCGACCCGGTGCGGACCACCGGCACGCCGGCTGCGTCGAACGCGGCCGCCACCTCGTCGGCGCCGACCGAGACGGCTGCGGCGTCGCCGGGGACGAGCACCCGGCCGGTCGGGTCCGTCAACGCCATCCCTCCGTCAGCGAGTCGAGCCGTGCGGCGGACAACCGGCCGTGGAGGCGGCCGTCGACGGTGCCCGACGGCCCCAGCGCGCAGTTGCCGAGGCAGAAGACCTCGGCGACCTCGACGTCGGCACCGAGGCTGCTCGCCCGTGCCCGCGTGCCGTCGTAGAGGGCCTCGGCACCGACCGACTGGCAGGCCTCACCGCGGCAGAGGGCGACCGTGTGGGCGGCCGGGGGCTCGGTCCGGAAGTCCTGGTAGAAGCTGACGACCCCGTGGACCTCCGCCACCGAGAGGTTCAAGACGTCGGCGATCGTCTCGACATCGGGCCGGGAGATGTAGCCGAGCTCCTCCATCACCTCGTGGAGGACCGGCATCAGGGGACCACGGTCGCTGAGGTGCTGGGTCGCGACGGCGCGCACCAGCGCGGCCCTGTCGGTCGTCGATGCAGTGGTCATCAAGCAGCTCCGGGGAATGACGGTCGTCGCCATCGTAGTGCGGCCCAGACACTTCCCCGGGAGAGGGCGTGCAGGTCACGGTTCCGAGGCCGGCGGAGCGGTCTCGTCGCCGGCTCCGGTGGAGCGCCGGGGTGGTCGAGCGACCTCGCGCAAGCGCGTGACTGAAGTCCTAGTGGAGCGACGTCGTGCCGGAATGGCGCTATTTCGGCCCCGAGTGGGGCGAAATGCCCCGATCGAGGGGGTTGTGTGGCACACTGGACGAAGATGAACAACAGATGAACGGAAGGTGACACATGCGCGACGCGGAGCGACCCACCCACGGTCTGACCCTCACCTGGGTCCCGGTGACGGGTGCGGACGGACGGGTCCGCATGGAGGCACGCTGGCTGGTCGAGGGTTCGGCCGACCACCCGGTGGCTGCCTGAACGCTGAGCGGTCGGTGGGCCGTCAGTCGGTCCGCCTGATGCGTTGACGCGGTCCCCCGGATCGGAGACGCTGAACGGCGATGGCGACGCTGCGGTCGGTCAACGTCGGGCTCCCGAAGGATGTGCCCTGGCGGGGCCGAACCGTGCACACGGGGGTGTGGAAGAGCCCGGTCGACGGGCCGCGGACGGTGCGTCGGCTCAACCTCGACGGTGACGGACAGGGCGACCTGGCCGGTCACGGTGGCGAGCAGCGCGCCGTCCTCGTCTACCAGGTCGACTCCTACCGTCACTGGGCCGAGTTCCTCGGCCGCGACGACCTCGAGGCCGGCGCCTTCGGGGAGAACTTCACCGTCGACGGCCTGGCCGACGACGAGGTCTGCATCGGTGACCGCTACCGCATCGGCGAGGCCGAGTTCGAGGTCACACAGCCGCGGGTGACGTGCTTCCGGGTCGGGATGCGGATGGGGGAGCCACGGCTCCCCTCGCTCCTGGTGGCGCATCACCGGCCGGGGTTCTACCTGCGTGTGCTCACCGAGGGCCGCGTGTCCGCGGGAGACGAGATCGTCCGCACCCGACGTGGACCGCACGGGCTCACCGTGGCCGCCGTCGACGCACTGCTCTACCTGCCTGGTCACGACGTGGCGCTGCTGCGGACCGCACTGGACGTCCCGGCGCTGAGCCCGGGCTGGCAGGAGTCGTTCCGCAGCATGGCGGAGGACGACGCACAGGCGCGTCCAGCGGGCGTCGTCGTGGCGCCACCGCCGGCCTGGGCGGGGTTCCGCGCCGTCACCGTCACCGACGTCGTCCCCGAGACCGCGCAGGTGACGTCGTTCCGCCTGGAGGCGGGCGACCCGCTGCCGGCGTACCGGCCGGGTCAGTTCCTGACGCTGCGCGTGCCGGGCGCCGGGGGAGCGGTGGCCGTGCGGACGTACTCCCTCTCGGGCGACCCCGAGGGAGGCGGCTACCGGATCAGCGTGAAGCGGGAGCAGCACGGACTGGTCAGCGGCTACCTGCACGAGCACCTGCGCCGCGGAGACCGGGTCGAGGTCGCGGCGCCCAGGGGTGACTTCGTGCTCGACGAGGGGTCCCGCCCTGTGCTGCTCGTCTCCGCCGGCATCGGCCAGACCCCGCTGCTCGCGATGTTGCACACGCTCGCTACCGAGCACCGCGACCGGGCAGTGTGGTGGGTCCACACCACGCACGACGCGGACAGCCATGCGTTCGCCGCCGAGGCCGACGGACTGCTCGGCCGACTGCCCTCGGCGCACTCGGTCGTCTACTACACGACGCCGAGTCGGCCACCGGAGCCCGGCTCGGGCGTCCGAGCCGGGCGGCTCACCCCCGACGTGGTCGCCAGCCTCGGCCTTCCGGAGGATGCCACCGCGTTCGTCTGCGGCCCGGAGTCGTTCATGGACGACGTCACCGCCGCCCTCGCCGCGACCGGACTCGATCCGGGCCGGATCCACACCGAACGGTTCGGCTCCCGGCCCGCCGTCAACCCGGGCGTGGTGCGCGCCGACGCACCGCGGCCACACCCACCACCCGGCGCGGCAGGCACCGGGCCCGGTGTCACCTTCGCGCGGTCGGGGCTCACGACCTCGTGGTCGGACGCCTACGCGTCCGTCCTCGAGCTCGCCGAGGCGTGCGACGTGCCGACGCAGTGGTCGTGCCGCAGCGGCGTCTGCCACACCTGCGCCACCGAGGTGCTGGCGGGCGAGGCGTCGTACACGACTCCGCCGCTCGAGACGCCCGGGCCCGACGAGCTGCTCATCTGCTCGGCGCGACCGACCACGGACCTCGTCATCGACCTCTGACCCCGACCCGGCGGGTGTGGAAGTCTGGTCGGCATGCCGTGGTTGCCCGAGCTCTTCTCAGCGCCGGCACTGCAGCAGATCCTCGACGAGCGACGCCGGGACGAGCTGCTGGCCGTGCCCTACTTCGACGGTCTCCTGGCCGGTGATCCCGACCCGTTGGTCGAGTCGTTCGCCGGTGAGCCCGAGGTGCACGATCCCGTGCGCGGGCGGATCAAGGGCGTGCGCGCCTTCCGGGCCTACGTCGGGGAGACGAGCGCCTGGCTCCGCGAGCACCGTGCCGGCGTCGAGGACATCGACCACGTGATCGGTGACGAGCGCGGGTTCGAGGACGTGCTCCTCCACGTCGACGGAGAGGGCGGCGCCGACGGGCTGCCGGTCGCGATCGTGGCCGACCGGCGGCCCGACGGTCGCATCGACGAGCTGCGGCTCTACTACGCGGGCGGGTCGGGCGCCGGCACCGGGAGTGTTCGCGCGCCACTCCTGCAGCTCGATCCCGAGCTGCAGGAGCCCGATGCGGTGGCGGCGTACGTCTCCGGGTTCAACGCGGGCGACGTCGACGCGGTGGTCGCGTCGTTCGAGCCAGACGGGTCGGTGCGCGAGGCCGACGGACGCCTCGTCCACCGTGGTCCGGCCGACCTGAGGTCCTACTACGACGAGATGCTCTCAGCCGGGAACGGCGCGGTGATCGAGGCCTGTGCCCTCGTGGACGACGGCCGCGCCTGCGCGCTGGAGTACAACCTCGTGGGGCAGGGCACGACTCGACCCGCGCCTCAGGCGGGGGCGTGCGTCTTCGTGAGAGGTCAGCGCGGCAAGGTCGCGACGGTCCGGCTCTACGACGACGCCGCCCGCCGGTCCCACCCGTGGAACGCCGTGTAGTCGCCGGCGTCCCATGCCTCCCGCAGTCCCGGCGTGCTGAGGTCCCAGTCGGGGCGGACCTCCCGGGTGACCTCGCGCAGGTCGTGCCACAGGTCGACGACCGACGGGCGGCCCCAGAACCAGTAGCCGTTGTAGATGCTGTGGACGACGAGCCCCGGCTTCAGGACCAGCGTGTGCGGGATCATGGGGTCGTGCTCGGGGTCGGTGTACTCCTGGATGTCGAGGTCCTGCTGGACCACCCGTCCGGGATCGGACAGGAACGTCCACGGTGCGCCGACGGAGGCCCGGAACTCCTGGAGGGTGTGGTGGTCGTCGGTCGCGATGGTGACCACCTGGGTGTAGGCCACTGCGATCCTGGGGTAGAACGACGCGAGCTCGAGGTGCTGCTGGTGCTCCTTCGGGCAGTAGTGTCCCCGCGCGAGGGTGAGCACGAGGGGGTCGTCGCCCTGGAGGTCACTGAGCCTGCGGGGGACGTCGGTGTGGTCGGGGAGCTCGTAGTCCGGGAACGTGGCGCCCGGGATGATGTCGGAGCGCATGGCGCAACCCCTCTGTGGTCGATGCTGCGGAGCCGGGCGGGTCAGCCGCCGGGCACGAACTGCTGACCGCCGTCGATGTCGTACGTCGCCCCGGTCAGCGCGGTGTTGGTCATCAGGTGGATCGCGAGCGCCGCCACGTCGGCGGGGCCGACGACGCGCCCGATCGGTAGCGTGGTGCGCAGCTCCTGGCGACGCGCGTCGAGCTGGTCACCGAGCAGCGACGCCGAGAGCGGGGTGTCGACGAAGCCCGCGGCGATCAGGTTCACCCGGACCGGAGCGATCTCGAGCGCCAGGTTCGCGGTGAGGGCCGGGAGGGCCGCCGTCCCCGCCGAGATGATCCCGAGGCCCACACCCGTACGGCGACCGCCGGTGCCGCCCATGAACAGCAGGGTTCCTCCGGGGCGGACCAGGGGGCCGGCGTACCGGGCCACGCCGAGCATCACCATCGGGTGCTCGTAGAGGCCGCGACGCGCCTCGTCGAAGTCCATCTCGGCCAGGGACGAGTAGTACGGCCTGCCGGCGGTGACCATCACGTGGTCGATCGGTCCGTCGAGACCCCCGAAGAACTCCTCGAGGGCTGCGAGGTCGTTGGCGTCGAACGACGCCGTGTCGCGCGCACCGACCTCCGCGGCGGCACTCTCCAACCGGTCGCGGTCGCGGCCGGTCAGGAGCACCTCGGCCCCCTCGGCCCGCGCGCGCCTCGCCGTCTCCAAGCCGATCCCGGCGCTGCCACCGATCACGACGACGGTCTGACCCCGTAGCGCAGGTTCGCCCGGCGCCCCGGCGGCGCTCACGGTGTCGCCGTCGGCTGCCCAGCGCCGACCGGGGTGTGCGCGGCGGCGACCCGGTCGCGGAGCGACTTCAGCGCACCGACGTAGATCTCCGAGAACGTCGGGAACGGCTGGATGGTGTCACCGAGGACGTCGAGAGGGATGTGCGCCCGGATGGCCAGTGTCGCCTGCTGCATCCACTCGCCGGCCTCTGGGCCGAGGCCGTGGGCACCCGTCAGCCGCCGGCCGTCGCTGACCAGGGTCAGGTAGCCGTTGCTCTCCGCGTAGGCGTGGGTGTACGTCGCGGTCTTGGCCACCTCGGAGAGCATCGCCGTGCCGCTGAACCTGTCGTCGGCCTCGCCGACCGCGGCGGCCTGCGGGTCGGTGTAGGTCACGCGCGGGACGGCTTCGTAGTTGGCCTCCCGCGACTCGCCGAGGATGTTGGCCGCGACGACCTCTCCTTGGTACTTGCCGACGTGGGTCAGCGGCCAGAGGCCCGTGACGTCGCCGATCGCCCAGAGGCCCTCGGCGACGCGCAGGTGGGCATCGACCGGGACGCCGTGGGGGTCGACGTCGACGCCGACGGTCTCGAGGCCGAGCCCCTCGACCCGGGGTCGCCGGCCGGTGGCGACCAGCAGCCGGTCGCCGCGCAGCTCCCGCCCGTCGTCGAGCCCGACGACGAAGTCCTCGCCGTCGCGCCGGGCCGCGCTCACGCCGGCGGACAGCGCCAGCTCGATGCCGTCCCGGGCGAGGACCTGGCCGAGTGCCTCGCCGAGCGGGGCCGGCTCGCGGGCCAGCACGTGCTCGGCGCGGTCGATGATCACGACCTCGCCGCCGAGACGGCTCACGACCTGCGCCATCTCGACCCCGACGGGGCCGCCGCCCATGATCAGCAGCCGCCGTGGGACGGCCTTCATCGAGGTCGCCTCGCGGCTGGTCCAGACACCGTCGAGCTCCCTCAGCCCGGGTACGGGCGGGATGACCGGATCGGCGCCGTTGGCCAGCACCACGTGGTCGGCGGTGTGGCGTACGCCGTCGACCTCGACGACGCCGCGGCCGGCGAGCCGGCCGCTGCCGCGCAGCAGGGCGATGTGGTTCCCGGCCAGCCAACGCTCCTGTCCGGCGTCGGAGTAGTCCGACACCATGAAGTCACGCCAGGCCAGCGCGGCCTCGACATCCACGTCCGCGCTGGCGCCCGCGTCGCGCGCCCCCTGGACCGCCTCACCAGGACGCAGCAGCGACTTGGAGGGGATGCACGCCCAGTAGGAGCACTCGCCGCCGACGAGCTCGCGCTCGACGACCGCCACCCGAAGGCCACCCTCGACGAGGGCGCCGGCACAGTGCTCGCCCGGCGAACCGCCGCCCAGGACGATCACGTCGTAGTCGCTGGTCATGTCGGCAGCTCCTCGCCGGCAGCCTCCCGGACCATGTAGAGCGCGTACCAGTCGGGCCAGTCGGGGTCCGCTTGACCGGTTCGCTCCTCGTGCCGACCATGTGCGGCAGCGGCGCGCTTCAGGGCTTCCGTGAGATCACCCACGGACTCGTACGTCGTGGCCATCCGCCGTCTCCCCTCAACGACCCGGCAGCCGGGTCTTGATCTCCTGGAGGAGCCAGCCGTTGCCGTCCGGGTCGGCGAAGGCTGCGAAGGAGCCGTAGTCGGCGTGCTCGGGAGCGGGCCCCTCCAGGCGCCCGTCGGTCCCCGCGTGGTGGAAGATCCCGGTCACGTCATGGAACGGCTCGCTGACCTCGACCCCACGGGCCAGGAGGTCGGCGCGGGCTTCGTCGATGTCGTACACCGAGAGCTGCAGACCCTCGGTGGAACCGGGCGCGGCGGACGTCACTCCGGTGCCGAAGATGATGGAGCAGCCGGAGCCAGGTGGCGTCAGCTGGACCACGCGATACCCGTCGTCGACGGCGAGGTCCGCGTCGAGCCGCCAGCCCAGCCCCTCGTAGAAGCCCTTGGCCCGATCCACGTCGGAGACGGCCAGGACGACGACCTCCAGGCGCATCTCCCCGGGCTTCACCGGCGGACTGGCGGTCGCGGTCTCCGTGCTGGTGTCGACGCTGCTCATCAGTACCTCCTTGGATTGCTGTCGACCACGCCAGGACCACGCGGTCGCCGGGACGGTGTGCAGCTCGGCCGTCGTCGCGGCGGCGCATCCGACGAGGGGATGCCGGTGGTCCGGGACCCGGCCACTGCCACGGCGACGGTGGGCTCTTCCCGCCCTGACCTCGCCCTGCTGGTCGCTGAAGGCCACCGTCCTCCGTGGACCGGTCGGCCGTCAAGGAGCGCCGTGTCAGGTCCGGCCGGCTCCGTTCGTCAGGAAGGTGACGAGGGCCGCGGCTCCAGCCCGGCCGTCTCGGACACCGGCATCCCACCTGAGAGGAGCACCACCATGGGCTCAGTTCCGGAGAGCTTCCGTCGCGAGTTCCGCGGCGACATCATCGAACCCGACCACCAGGAGTACGCATCCGCCAGCCGTGCGGTCTTCGCAAGCGGACGTCCGGCCGTCGTCGTACGTCCCGCGACCGTCGAGGACGTGCAGGCGGCGGTCCGGCTCGCGGCCGGGACAGGGCTGGCGTTGTCGGTGCGCGGCGGCGGCCACGGCTTCCAGGGGTTCGGCACCAACGACGACGGCGTGGTGGTCGACCTGGCCCGGTTGGCCGACGTCGTGCTCGTCGACGAGCAGCGCCACCTCGTGCGGATCGGAGGCGGCGCCACCTGGGGCCAGGTCTCGGCCGCCCTCGCGTCTCATGGCCTGGCCATCTCCGCCGGCGACACCAGGAGCGTCGGCGTGGGCGGCTTGACGTTGAGCGGCGGCATCGGCTGGAAGGTCAGGAAGCACGGACTCGCCCTGGACAACGTGGTCGGCGCGCAGGTGGTCACGGCCTCCGGGGAGGTCCTGCACGCCAGCGCGGTCGACCACCCCGAGCTCTTCTGGGCACTGCGCGGTGGGGGCGGAAACGTCGGCATCGTGACCGCCTTCGAGTTCGCGGCCCACCCGACGACCGAGGTCTTCCACGGGCGGATCACGTTCCCGGCCTCCGAGGCAGCCGGGGTGCTCCTGGGATGGGCGGAGTACCTCCGCTCCGCACCCGACGAGCTCACCTCGGTGGTGAACCTCGCGAACCCCTTCGCCGGCGGTCCCGAGGCCCCGGTCGAGGTCGTCGTGGTCGTCGACAGCGACGACCCCACGTACGCAGCGGAGCTGCTCGACCCGATCCGCCGGCTCGGCCGGGTGCTCGACGACCAGGTCGCCCTGACGCCGTACGCCGACACGCTCGTCGACGGCGTGACCCCTCCGCCCGGCATCCGCTTCGTCACCCGGAGCGCGTTCGTCGACCGAGGGTCGGTGACCGAGACGCTACGGATCCTGGCCGACGTGGCCACCTCGGAGAGCAGCCCCGTCATCGGCGTACGCAGCCTCGGTGGCGCGGTGGCGCGGGTCCCCGACGACGCGACCGCGTACGCACATCGCCGGGCCGAGCTGGTGTTCGTGACCATGGTGGCGGGTCCCGACCCGGTGGTCGACGCCGCCGGCCCTGGTCTGCACGCGATCTGGGAACGGCTCGCGCCGCACCTCAGCGGCGCCTACGCCAACTTCCTCACCTCCGCCACGGAGGAGGAGGTCGCCGCGATCTATCCGCGGGAGACCTACCAGCGGCTCGTGGCGGTCAAGGATCGCTACGACCCCGGCAACCTGTTCGCCGGCAACCACAACGTCGTCCCGGGACCGACGGACGGGACCAGGCTGACCGCCTGAGCCCGAGACCGGGCGGCGCGGTGGGGATGCCCGCGCCGCGCCGCGCCCGTCTCCGGGTGCGCCGTGCGGCCGGCCGTCATGGCAACAGGGCTGACCGGTCCAGCCACACGGCCCACGAGAGGTGCAACGCACGGGCACGGTGCGCGTTACGCGGGCTCCCACGGGAGGGTGGCGCGAGCACTCCGCACGCCCCAAGGGGTGGGATTGCCACCCGGGCGGCAGGGGTACGACTGAGCCATGCGACTACCCAGTCCCCGAGGACCTCTCAGCGGGCGGGTGGTCTCGATGCTCGCGGACGGCCGGCCGACGACGACCGAGAGCGCGCAGCTCACCTGCGCGGTCGGGGACGCCGACGCCCAGCTCGCCCTGTGGACGCTCTACGAGCTGACCTACCGGGGGTTCGACGGAGTCCCCGAGGAGCTCGAGTGGGACCCGGACCTGTTGCGCCTGCGGGCACAGCTGGAGGCGTCGTTCGAGAGCGTCCTACGCCGGGAGGCAGTCGATCTCGTGGCCTCGGTGGCCGACGTCCGTGACCCGGCCGACCAGGTCCTGGCCATGGTGGATCGCGCCGACGGCGTCAGCCTGTCGACCTTCCTGCGCCGCGAGGCGACCAGGGACCAGGTGCTGGACTACCTGCGCGAGCGCAGCGTCCAGCAGCTCAAGGAGTCCGATCCCCAGTCGTTCCTGCTGCCGCGGCTGACGGGTGCCGCCAAGGTGGCGCTCGCCGAGATCCAGTACGACGAGTACGGCGCGGGCGACCCGGCCAGGTTGCACCAGCACCTCTACGCCGCCGCGCTGTCGGCGGCGGGGCTCGACCCGTCGTACGGCGCCTACATCGACCACATCTCGGCCGTCTCCCTGGCGGCCGCCAACCTGAGCTCGCTGCTCTGCCTGAACCGTCGGCTCCGCGGGGCCGCCCTGGGTCACTTCGCCGCCTTCGAGGCGTCCAGCTCGGTGCCGTCCCGCCGGGTGGCGGCCGCCGTCGAGCGCGTCGGTCTCGGACCCACGGTCGCCGCCTACTTCGAGGAGCACGTCGAGGCCGACGCGGTCCACGAGCAGGTCGCGGCCCGGGACATGTGTGGAGCCTGGGTGGCCGAGCATCCGGAGCGCCGCGACGACGTGCTCTTCGGAGCCGCCGCGGCCCTTCTGCTCGACTCCCTCTCGGCGAAGGACCTGATGAGCAGGTGGGCGACCGACGGATGGAGCGCCGCCTGATGTCCGATGTACGAGTACGGATCTGCCCGGAGGGGCCGATCCTGGTCCGGGGCGCGGCCACCGTCGTGGACGAGCAGGGTGTCGCCCACGTACCCGCGCGGCCCGTCGTGGCGCTCTGCGGCTGCGGCAAGTCGTCGCGCAAGCCGTGGTGCGACAGCACCCACAAGTCGGTGCCCGGCTCCTCGCCAGTGGCGTCGGGATGACCACGCTCGAGGTGCGGACGATGTCGTTCGGCGGTCTCTCGATCGCCCATGACGACCGGGTCCTGCGTCCGCGCACCTGGACCCTGCACCAGTCCCACTGGGCACTCGAGCTCCTCCCGGGCCTGGCGGAGGGCCCGGTCCTCGAGCTGTGCTCGGGCGCCGGCCAGATCGGCCTGGTGGTCGCCGCTCGTACGACGCGCCCGCTGGTCTGCGTGGACGCCGACCCCGTCGCGGCGCACTACACGCTGCTCAACGCGGCGACCGCCGGCCTCGCGGACCGGGTCGAGATGCGTCTGATGCCGCTGTCCGACGCCGTGAGGTCCGACGAGCAGTTCGTCCTGATCCTGGCCGACCCCCCGTGGGTGCCCCGCCAAGAGCTCACGCGCTTCCCCGAGGACCCGGTGACGGCCATCGACGGTGGGCCTGGTGGGGGCCTCGACGTGGCCAGAGCCTGTGTCGGCGTCATCGGGCGTCACCTCGCCCCCGACGGGTGTGCCCTGCTCCAGCTCGGCTCGACGCGCCAGGTCGAAGGACTGCGCGACGACCTCGCGGTCGCGGGACTGCGCGTCGCCGAGACGCGCACGTTCGGGGAGCGCGGCGTGGTGGCGCTCCTGTCGCGCTGAGCGGGCCACGCGTCTCGCATCGTGACCGATCCCGGCCGAGGGCTTGCAGTTTGTCCGGGGTCCGGAGTTATTATCCGCCCAGCTCCTCGAGACCCCGGCTCACTTGGATGGCGACGACCCGAGGGCAGCGCCCCGCCGCTCACGCAGCTCGCGGGGCGCGACCATGCTCGGCCGGTGCAGAAGGCCGTCGGCTCATGCCCACCTGCCCCAGGAGACTCCTGACGCGCGTCGGGCCGGGCCTCACGGTCGGGTAGCGGGGTCGCCTCGCGAGGAGGCGGGCGTCGTGGTCCGGTGCATCACCGTCCACCGCTGCGTGTGGAGCACGGCGGTGTAGCGCCCCTCGACGGTCCGCTGCAGAGCTGCGCCGGGTGGACCCCACTGCGACAGGTCCCCACCGGCCACGAACCACGCGGGGGCTACGGGGGACAGCAGCAGTCGGTCCAGCTCCGTGAGACGCGGATCCCTGACGAATGCCGGAAGCGTCCAGAGATAGGGGTACGGCGAACCGAGCCCGGTGTCGTCGACGATGTCGGCGTGCCCGAAGGCGACCACGACCGAGTCGCCGGACCGTGCGTGGTCCCTGATGTAGCCGGCGACCGTCTGGTCGTCGGTCGGGGTCGTGGGTGGCACCGGTTGCCTCGACCACGCCACGGACGTGGCCACGCCGGCGTAGGCCAGCACGGCGACGAGGAGCAGTCGTGCCCCGGATCCTGAGACCCGGAGCGCCACGGCGACGAGCAGAGCCATCCCCGGGATGAGGCCGATCAGATAGTGCGTCCAGTAGCTGCCGCCCGCCAGCGCTGCGGTGAGCTCCCAGGCGGTGAGAGTGGCAGCGGCGGCACCCCAGGGCAGCCTTGGGGCCTCGTCCACGGTGGGTGGGCTCCGTGAGCCGAGGCAGACCAGACCGGCCGACACCGTGACGACGAGCGCGCCGGAGACGACGTAGGCGTGCACCAGGCCGGAGAGCCGGTCGCCGGACACGCCCAGCAGCTGGGCAGCCGCGAAGCGGAAGGTCACCACCGCTGCCCAGAGCCCGGTCAGGGACGTGCCACGCGAGGCGGCGAACGCCGCGACGGCGCCGGTGGCGGCCATGGCCCCGATCGCGACCGGGAGCAGGTCGTCAACCGCACGCCTCAGACCCTTCCGCCACCAGGTGTGGATGCCGAGCACGGCCGCGACGAGCAGGACGTCGACCATGTTCTGCTTGACCAGGAACGCACCAGCGCCGAGCGCTCCGGCCGATGCTCGCAGAGCGATCCTCCGCGCCGGAGCGCTCGGGTCGTAGGACGCGAACAGGGTGGCGAGACCGCCGAGCACCAGCGGTGCGGACAGCAGCTCGCCGTCCACCATCCGGGTGCCGAAGAGCGGCGTGGCGAGGAAGACGGCCACGACCCAGGCAGCAGCCGCGGCGCCGGCACTCCGGCGGCCGGAGGCGTACCACCCGACGACGGCACCGACCCCGATGGCCAGGAGGACGGCGACGACACCGATGACCCGCAGGGCGACGCGGCCGCCGAGGGCGTCGGCCACGGCGAACACGGCGATGAGGAGGGGTGGTCGATCGACCCAGTAGTGGCCGTACAGCGAGGGGCCGGGATGCCACTGCGAGGCGACCACCAGGAATCCGCCCTCGTCGGGGCTCGGCGGCGCCGCGAGGAACGGCACCCTGGACGCACCCACGACCGCGCAGAGGCCGACGGCCCAGCCGACCGCGGCCCGCCCGGGTGCGCGTCGACCCGGGCGAGCACGCGGCTCGGGGGCCGGGCGCTCGAGGTTCTCCAGCACGGAGTCAGGCGATCCGTACGTCGGCGGCTAGCGGGGATCGCGCGGTAGGGCAGAGAGACGTCGACCCGGTGGTCTCGGGGCTTCGCGACGTCACGTCCCCACTGTCGCCCGCGCTTCCTGCCGACAACCTGAGTGCTCGCTCGGCGGGGCTACGTCGCCAGCCCACCCTCGGGGCGGGTCACAGACGCCCCGCCGTCCAGCCTCACGCTGCGCGACCGGAGGCCTCGACGAGCCCGCGGAGGCGTGCAGCGAGGGCGTCGTCGAAGGCGCCGTCGGGCGCTCGCCAGGTCCAGTTCCCGTCGGTGACGCCCGGCATGTTCATCCGTGCCTCGCCGCCGAGCCCGAGCAGGTCCTGGGCCGGTACGACGGCCAACCGGGCTCGGGACGCGTGGGCCAGGCGCACCAGGGCCCACGGCATCGGCTCCTGCGGGTCGGCCAGCACGGCCCTGACCAGGTCTCGGGTGTCGTCGGCGAGCGACCGCCACCAGCCCAGGGTCGTGTCGTTGTCGTGCGTCCCGGTGTAGACGACCGACCACTCCTCGTGGTGCGGCGGGAGGTGTGGGTTGGCCGGGTCGCCGTCGAAGGCGAACTGGAGCACCTTCATCCCGGGCAGTCCGACGTCGCGCCGCAGCCGTTCGACCTCCGGGGTGATCACGCCGAGGTCCTCCGCGACCAGTGAGCCGGGACCGGCGGCGTCGACGAGGGGGCCGAGCAGGGCTAGGCCCGGGCCGGTCTCCCACGAGCCGTCCTGTGCGGTCGGCGCGTCGACCGGCACCTGCCACGCAGCCTCGAACCCGCGGAAGTGGTCGATCCGGACCAGGTCGAACAGGTCGCGCTGACGGGAGATCCGGCGCCGCCACCAGGCGTAGCCGTCGGTCGCCATCGCGTCCCAGTCGTAGTGGGGGTTGTTCCAGCGCTGGCCGTCGGCGGCGAAGTAGTCGGGTGGGACACCGGTCACCGTCGTCGGCCGTCCGGCCGCGTCCAGCCGGAAGAGGTCACGGTGGGACCAGACGTCCGCGCTGTCGTGGGCGACGAAGATCGGCAGGTCGCCGTAGAGCAGGACGCCGCGGTCGGCGGCGTAGGCGCGCAGGGCTCCCCACTGCTCCGCGAAGCGCCACTGGTCCGTCCGGGTCCGATGAGCCAGGTCGGGCGCGCCGGCCAGCACCGCGGCCACGCGTTGCGGGTCGCGATCGCGCAGGGCGGGTTCCCACTCGGGCCACGGCCGACCGCCGAGCGTGGTGCGGACCGTGAGGTACTCGACGTACGGCTCGAGCCAGTCCGCCTGCTCCTCGCACCACGTGAGGTAGGCCGGGTCGTCGGGCTGCGAGGCCCCGCGAGCGGGATCGAGCAGCCCGGGGTGTCCGGCCATCGCGGAGAGCGCGCGGTACGGCGATCCCTCCTCGTCGGGCGGCACCAGGGGCAGCACCTGCCAGACCGTGCACCCCGCCGCTGCCAGGAAGTCGACGAAGTTGTAGGCGGCCGGGCCGATGGTGCCGCCGGGCAGCGAGGACACGTGGAGCAGCACGCCTGCCCGTCGACGCGCGAGCGGGCCGGAGTGAGTGGTCACCGCGGCAGGCTACGCGTGCCGCGGGAACCGATCAGGAGCGAGCCACGTGATCCGCGGCGTCGTGACGGATGGTCACGACGGGGATCCCGAAGTGGGCCAGGCGGTGGGCCAGGTCCTGGTGCAGCCAGGAGGACACGTGGTGGGGCGGCACGTCGAGGATGATCTCGTCGACCGGCTCGCTGAAGATCGTCTCCTCGATCGCGTCCATCGGGTCGTGGCGTACCGACACCGACCCGATGACGGGTGCATGGACGGCGCGCTCCAGCTGCGGCAGCGCGGAGCGGAGGGCGGTCTCGGCCTGCGTCGCCTTGTCGTGCCGCTCGGGGTGGAGCGGATGGAGCTCGGCTCGGGCGGGATTCAGCACGATCAACCGGAACTGCACGTCGCCGATCTCCGCGCGGTGCCGGATGGCGTCGCGTAGCGACTTGGTCGGCTCGGCGGTGTCCGTCACGACGAGGACGCGCTGGGTTCGGATCTCAGACATCACCGGCTCCTCAGACCTCGTCCGCGACGGGGGTGCGTTGCTGGCGCTGCTCGATGGCCTCGGTGCGGTCCCTGTCGGTCACGGTCAGGTAGACCACGACGGCCAGGATCGTGCCCAGGAACACGACGCTGGTGCCCAGCGTCCCCAGTCCGAGTCCGCCGTCGGCGCGGGGCGAGGCGAGGTAGTCGCCGATGTTGGCACCGAGCGGACGGGTCAGGATGTAGGCGAGCCAGAAGGAGAGCACCGGTCCCATGCCCAGCTTCCAGGCGACCAGCACGGCCAGGATGAGGGCCAGCGGCAGGAGCACGGACTTGCCGGGGGACCAGCCGGTGAGCTCGAGGGTCCAGTCGCCGACCGCCGTACCGAGGGCGAAGGTGACGAGGACCGTCAGCCAGTAGAAGGCCTCGCGGGGCGTGGTGACGATGGTGTGGATCGACAGGGTGTGCTCGCGGGCGTACCAGACCGAGAACACCACCGCGAGGAGGACCGCGAACACCGTGGAGCTGATCCACAGCGGCACCCCGTGGCCGTCGGTGAGGTTGTCGGTCAGCAGGGTGCCGACCACGCTGATGAGGACGACGGACAGCCAGTAGACGCCCGGGACGTAGCGCCTGAGGCGGAACTGGGCGACGAGGGCGATCAGGAGACCGGCGGAGAACAGGAGCGTGGTCTTCGTGAGCCCGAAGCCGAGGGTCTCGTTGATGTAGTCGGCGAAGCTCTCGCCCACCGTCGTGCACAGGATCTTGATGATCCAGAAGTACACGGTGACCTCGGGCACCTTGTTCAGCATGATCCGGCGAGTATCGACCGCAAGAGACGTCGTCATGCCCACCAGGATGGGTGCGAGGATCTGACACCCACCTGACTGACGGGAGCCGAGGGCCGTGCCCGGCGCCCGATCACCCGTACGCTCCTGATGTGCCTGTCATCGGTGTCTGTGAGGACGAACCCGCACTGCGTTCGGTCCTCACGCGCGCCCTCCGGGTCATGGGACACGAGCCGGTGGTCGTCGCGACCGCAGCCGAGGCGCTGCGTGCGTTCGTGTCCCGGCGCCCCGACGTGCTGGTGCTCGACATCGGTCTCCCGGACGCCGACGGGCGCGACCTCTGCCTGGCCCTGCGCGCCGCCGGCGTCGACGCGCCGGTGCTGTTCCTGACCGCGCGCGACGGGCTGCACGACAAGATCTCCGGCTTCGAGGCAGGCGGCGACGACTACCTCACCAAGCCGTTCGAGATCGACGAGGTCCGGGTCCGCCTGGACGCGCTGCTCCGGCGTACGCCGGCGCCCACGCCCGAGGACCCCGACGCTCCCGTGCTCGACCCGGCCCGCCACGCGCTGGTGCTGGGTGAGGTCGAGGTGGGGCTCACCCCCACGGAGTTCCGGCTGCTGGGCCGGTTGATGTCCGAGCCCGCCACCGTCGTACGACGACACACGCTGATCGCCGCGGCCTGGCCCCACGGTGCGATGGTCAGCGACAACACCCTGGACTCCTACGTACGCCGGATCCGCAACAAGCTCGAGGCCGTGGACCTCGAGCCGATCACCACCGTGCGGGGGGTCGGCTACCGGTGGCGGTGAGGACCGGCTCCCTGCGGGCCCGGATGGCGGCGACGGCGCTGCTGGTCTCGACCGTCACCGCCGCCCTGCTCGTGATCGGCGTCCAGGTGCTGCTTGCGGCCAGCAACGACGCGACTGCCCACTCGCGGTTGACGTCGCGCGCCCAGGCGGCGGCTGCCACCGTGGTCCGGACCCCGCACGGGATCCGGGTGCTGGAGCAGCGGTCGCCGGTGCTCGACCAGAACGTCTGGATCTTCGACCAGAGCGGGACGCTCATCGAGGGGAGCCTGTCCCAGCCCGCGTTGGCGAGCTCCGTGCGTGCCCTGGCGGGGTCGACCGATCAGCGCCAGGTGACCGTGGGCGACACGTCGTTCTACGTGCTCCCGGTGAGCCGCGGCGGCACTCACGTGGCGACCGTCGTGGCCGCGGAGTCCCTCGAGCCCTACGAAGGCGCGGAGCGACACTCGCTGTGGCTCTCGGTGCTGCTCGGACTGACCACCGTCGTCGTGGCGACGGTGGCTGCCTGGGTCGCCGCGACGCGGTCGCTACGGCAGGTGCAGGCGATGGCCGACCTGGCCGACGACTGGCGCGAGCACGACACCGGTGCCCGCTTCGACCCCGGACCGGGGGGTGACGAGATCGCCCACCTGGGGCGGACCCTCGACCTGATGCTCGACCGGATCGTGGAGGCGCTCTCGGCGGAGCGACGGCTGACCGACGAGATCGCGCACGAGCTGCGCACGCCCCTGGCGGTGGTGCTGGCCGAGGCCGACCTCGCGCGGCGCACCGCGACTCCGGCCCAGCAGGAGGGACTCGACGCCATCCATGCGGCGGCGACCCGGATGCGCGACTCGATCGACACCATGCTGGCGGTCGCGCGCACCCACACCCGCGGCACCGGGGGGTCGACCGTCGGTGAGCTGATGGCGGTCCTCGACCTCCCCTGCTCGGCGTACGACGACGTGGTGCTGGCCGCGCCGGCGTCACCGCTGGCGGCCGCGGTCCGCCCCCTGCTCGAGAACGCCGAGCGCCACGGCGCGGAGCCGATCCGCGTCGAGGTGACCCGCGAGGGGAGGACGGTGGTGATCTCGGTCCTCGACGCGGGGCAGGGGGTCGCGCCGACCGATCTCGAGACCGTGTTCCAGCCCGGTCACACCTCACGGTCGGACGGGTCGGGGCTCGGCCTCGCCCTGGCCCGTCGCATGGCGCGCACCGCGGGTGGCGACCTCGTCGCCCGACCGGGGCCGGGCGGCCGGTTCGAGGTGCGCGTCCCGGCACGGTGACCGCTGCGACGTGGGGCGTTATCTTCGGCACGTCGAAGGGACCCCATGGGCGACCACGGAGTGCAGTTCCCGCGTACCGCCGACGGCGGCCGCCCGTCCTTGCGCGTGAACCAGGAGATCTGGGCCGATGCCGCGGAGCCGGTCGAGCCGGCCTTGGCCGCACGCATCCGCGCGAGCACGTCGTGGCGCTCCGACTACGTCTCCTCGGTCCGCGAGCTCACCGAGCTCGGCGGTCGGTCGGCGGACACGGTCCGGCAGGTGGCGGCGGCGGGTCTGGCGGCGGCACGGTCGCGGCTGACGCTGGCCGAGAGCGGCGACGACCGTCCGCTGGACGCCGTTCTCACCGCCGAGCCCGGCGCCCTCGACACCCGCACCCTCACGGGCGAGGGCGAGCTCGTGCCGCGGCTGGAGGTGCCCTACCTCGGTGACCGGCTCCACGGCGACGCGCTCCGTCGGCGCCTCGCCGTCTGGGTCGCCCACGGCGTGGTCGAGCCGTCGGCGGCCGCGGCCCTGGGTCGGGTGATCGACCACCCCGGGTGGCTACGCCTGGAAGGACGCCGCGTCGTGGTGCTGGGTGCGGGCGCCCAGACCAGCCCGCTGGAGGTCCTGGCGTCGTGGGGGGCCGAGGTCGTCGCCGTCGACCTTCCCGTGACCGACGTACAGGAGCGCATCGCCCGGGCAGCCGTCGCCGGTGCCGGCACGGTCCACGTACCCGTCGCCGGGGAGCGTCCGGGTGCCGACCTGATCGCGGACGTCCCGGGCCTGAGCGGATGGCTGGGCGGGTTCGGCGACCGCCCGCTCGTGCTGGGCTTCTACATCTACGCCGACGGCCCGCTCCACGTGCAGGCCACCGTCGCGGCCGAGCTGCTCGCGACGAGGCTGGCCGACAGCGGCGCGCAGGTGACGACGGCGTTCGCCGGTACGCCCAGCGACTGCTACCTGGTGCCGATCGACGTCGTCGAGGACAGCAACGCGCGACGACGGCTCCGGCCGCGGCGCGCCTTCGAGCTGGCAGTCAGGGGTGCGAGTGCCGGCCGCCTCTACCGGCCCGCCTACCGCGACCGGCTGGTGGAGAGCGATGACGGGACCACGATGGGGGTGGCCGACGCGCTGGTCGGACAGCAGGGCCCGAACTACGCCCTCGCCAAGCGCCTTCAGCGCTGGAGCACCATCGACCGCTGGGCCGACGGACGGACCGGCTCGTTCAACGTCGCCCCACCCACCTGGACGACGTCGGTGACCAAGAACCGGCTCCTCGCTGCCGGCTACTACGGTGCCCACTTCGCCGGCCTCGAGGTGTTCCCGCCCGAGACGATGCAGGCGGTCATGAGCGCCCTGCTCGTGCACGACCTCCACCAGGAGGTGGACGCGGGCCACCCCGAGCTGGCCGTCGCGGCGAACGCCGTGCACGGGGGATACTGGCGCGTGCCGCACGACATCAAGTCGACCCTGCTCTACACCGCCGCCCTCGGTCTGCCACGGGCGGTCACCACCTCGCTGCGGGCCCGGTGATCGACGTGAGCCTTCCCACCAGCGTCGACGGCGTGCTCGCCCGGTTGCGCGAGATCCAGGCCGGGCTCCCCGCCACCGACGGGGTGGCGGTCTTCAACGCGATGTACCTCACCGTCACCGAGCGCATCGCGGCGACGATGGCGCAGGGGACGTTCCGCAGCCCCGACACCATGTCCGACCTCGACGTCCGGTTCGCGGGCCTGTGGCTGACGGCGTACGACGCCTCGGTGAGCGGCGGCCCGGTGCCCACGGCGTGGCGGCCCCTGTTCGCCGCTCGGACAGCCGGCCGCGTCCCGGTGCAGTACGCCCTGGCCGGGATGAACACCCACATCGAGCACGACCTGCCGATCGCCGTCGTGGACACGTGCGAGGCCCGCGGGCTGGTGCCCGACGACCTCCATGCCGACTTCGAGGCCGTCAACGGCGTGCTCGCCCGGGTCGAGTCGGATATCCGCCGCTCGTTCCTCGACGAGGTCGGCCGGGCGGCCGACGACGGGATGGGGCGTCTCGCCCACCTGGTCAGCTGCTGGAGCATCGACCAGGCCCGCGACGTCGCGTGGGTGACGGCCGAGACCATCTGGACCCTCCGCGAGCTCGGCCCCCTCCGGGACCGCTACCTCGACGCCCTCGGGCACACCGTCGGGATGACGACGAGCGCGTTGCTGACCGCCGTGGTCTGAGCGAGCGTGCGGGCCGTCAGACCCGCACCGCGACGGCCCCCGGGTTCGTGTCGAGGTAGGTCGTCAGGTTCGTGGGGCTGTAGTCATCGGGGTCCGTCGCGTGACGGGTCGCGGCGCTCGAGCTCAGCAGCTCGTGACCGGTCCGGCTCATCCCGATCGGGCGGTGCACCGGCCTGAACAGCCGGTAGAAGCTCTTGCGTGACTCGTGGACGGTCCCCAGCGGGTCGGCGGCCACCTCGACCCTGGCGCTCTCGGTCGGGCTCACGTCCACCGTGCCCCCGGTGGCAGTCGGCGGCTGGTCGACGTGGAGGCCGAAGCTGCGGGCCTTGGCCATCATCCACAGCAGGGCGATGTCCGAGAGCCCGCTCTCGGCGTACCCGCCGCCCACGTCGGAGTGGACCCCGGAGAACCACACCTGTTCCAGGACCTGGTTGCCGGCATGGGGCTGCTGCTGCCACAGCGTGGGCAGGAAGGCCTTGCGCGTCTCGTCGATCGCCAGGGCGTGGAACGCGCCGTCGACGTGCGTCGAGAGATCGGTGTCGTGGAAGGCGAGGCGGTGGTTGAACGCGTCCGCGACCGAGCGGAGGGCGCGGGTCGTCGGCACCGGGATGCCGAGCGCGCCGACCGTGTCCCACACGCCGATGAACCGGACCCGCGGCTCGTAGGAGTAGGCATGCCGGAAGAGCGTCGAGGCCGTGCCCCGTGGGCTCTCGGCCCGACTTCGGTAGAGGGCGTAGGCCTCGTGCACCCGGTCGAGGTTCTGCTGTCGCAGCACCCCACAGTTGCGGACCAGCCCGGCCACGCTCCGGGCCGTGTAGGCGCCACGGCTGAAGCCGAAGAACCAGAGCTCGTCGCCGTCCTCGTAGTTGTCGATCAGGAACTGGTAGGCGTCGAGGACGTTGGCGGACAGCCCGGTCCCGAAGGCCCCACCTCGGATGTGGTCCCACCGGCTGGTGCCCACCCCGGGGTGATAGTAGGTGCACTGCCGGGTCCCCTCGACGTCGCTCGACGCGATCGAGAGAGCGAGCTTGGTGACGTTCGTCGGCCGCGCGACCGTGCCGAGCTTCTGGTCGGGCGTGTTCCAGGTGCCGTCGCAGCACACCACGAGTCGTTTGGCCATCGAGTGCTCCTGGGCGACGGGGGTCTCTCCGAGCCCGAGGATCCTCCACATCGGGCAGCCGCGCCAGGCTCACGGGCCTACACCGCGCATGTGTCATAGGCTTCCTGCACCCCGCAGTGAAGGCGACCGATGACCGAGCTCTCCATGCACGAGCGCCTCCCGTTCGACGAGGCGACGACGCCGCCGCGGGTCTCGACCGGCGAGCTGCCGTCGGCCGAGGAGGTGCGGGACGTCGTCATGGAGGCCTACGAGCGCTACCGCACGAACGACGACGGTGCGGTGGCCGACTACATCCCGGTTCTCGCCGGGGCCTCACCGGACCTGTTCGGGATCTCCGTGTACGGCGTCGGGGGGCGCTCGTTCGAGATCGGGGACGTCGACACGAGGTTCTCGATCCAGAGCGTGTCCAAGCCCTTCGTGTTCGCCCTGGTGGTCGAGGCGATCGGGTACGCCGAGGCGCGGCGCGCCCTCGGGGTCAACAGCACGGGCTTCCCCTTCGACTCCTTGATGGCCGTCGAGCTGAACGGCGACCGGACGATGAACCCGCTGGTGAACGCCGGTGCGATGGCCACGACGAGTCTGGTGCCAGGCGCCACGGCGGACGAGAAGTGGGAGAACGTCCGCACCGGGCTGTCACGGTTCGCCGGTCGCGAGCTCACGGTGAACGAGGAGGTCTACGCCTCCGAGTCCTCGACCAACCTGCGCAACCAGGGCATCGCCCACCTGTTGGAGAGCTACGGCCGGCTCTACTTCGACCCCGACCGGGCGACCGACGTCTACACCCGCCAGTGCTCGCTGGAGGTGACCGTCCATGACCTCGCCGTGATGGCTGCCACGCTGGCCAACGGTGGCGTGAACCCGCAGACGGGCGAGGTCGTGATCGTGCCCGGTGTCTGCCGACGGGTGCTCGCGGTGATGGCGACGGCCGGGCTGTACGAGCTGTCGGGAGACTGGCTCTACGAGATCGGCGTCCCGGGCAAGAGTGGCGTCAGCGGTGGCATCGTCACCGTCGCGCCCGGCAAGGGCGGCCTGGCTACCTTCTCACCCCCGCTGGACGCGGCCGGGAACAGTGTCCGCGGCCAGCTGGTCACCAAGTACCTCGCCGAACGCCTCGGGCTCAATCTCTTCGCCTCGGAGGTGGCCGGAGCATGACCGAACCGCAACCCGACCTGGACCAGCCGGTGTCACCGGCGGCGTCTCCCGCTCCAGGGACTCCCGCGATGGACCCGGCCACCGTGCTGCGCTCTCGGGCGTACCTCTCCGCGCTCGTCCTCGCCGCGATCCTCGGAATCCCCATCTCGGCCGCGGCCTACGGGTTCCTGGCGCTGGTGACGAAGATCCAGGGCGTTGTCTTCCAGGACCTGCCGAACGACCTGTTCACGGGTGGGGCGCCGGCGTGGTGGCCGGTGCCTTGGCTGGCGCTCTGTGGCCTGCTGACCGGCGCCACGGTCCGCTACCTACCAGGAAACGGTGGCCACTCACCCGCCAAGGGGTTCCAGACCGGAGGTACGCCGGTCGACCGGGAGCTCCCCACGATCATCCTGGCGGCACTGGCCACGCTGAGCCTCGGCGCGGTCCTCGGGCCCGAGGCGCCGCTGATCGCGATCGGCGGCGGCCTCGCCGCGCTCGCGGTGCACCTGCTGAACAAGGACGCGCCCCCGATGGCGCTGACGATCATGGCGTCGGCCGGGAGCTTCGCGGCCATCAGCACCCTGCTGGGCTCGCCGATCCTCGGTGCCTTCCTGATCATGGAGGTCGCCGGCATCGGAGGGGTGACCCTCAGCCTGGTCGCCCTTCCCGGCCTGCTGGCGTCCGGTGTCGGCGCGCTCGTGTTCATCGGCCTGGACAACTGGACGGGGCTCGGCACCTTCTCGCTCGCCCTGACCTCTGTGCCGCCGAGCGTGGAACCGACCACCGCCCTGATGGCCTGGGCTCTGGTCGTCGGCGTCGCGGCCTCTCTGCTCGGATGGGCGATCCGATGGGTCGGATTGTCGCTGCGGCCCGTCGTGCACCTGAACCGGGTCCTCGTCACGACGGCACTGGGCCTGGTCATCGGGCTCGTGGCCATGGCCTACCAGCTGATCTCCGACCACAGCGCCACCCAGGTGCTGTTCTCCGGCCAGGACGCCCTGCCCGAGCTGGTGGCGCACGTCGCGGACTACTCGGTGGCCACCCTCGTCCTCCTGGGCTGCTGCAAGATGGCGATGTACGGGCTCTCGCTGAGCGCCTTCCGCGGGGGCCCGATCTTCCCGGCCATGCTGGTGGGTGCCGTGCTCGGCATGGTGATGGCCGGGTTGCCCGGCATGAGCACGGCACCGGCGATCGCGATGGGGATCGGGGCGATGTGCGTCGCCATGCTGAGGTTGCCGCTGACGTCGACACTCCTGGCGGTGCTGCTGCTCGGGGCGGACGGCGCCTCGGTCACCCCCGAGGTGATCGTGGCGGTGGTGGTCGGGTTCCTGGTGACGAGCGTGCTCCCGACGCCGGGGCCGAAGGAGCCCACACCCGCGTCCGCCTGAGCCTGTCGCCCCACCCGGGTCGAGTGGTAGACATCACAGCATTCCCCGAGGCGGCAGACCAGAGGTGAGGGCCTGCTCGGTGGGCGTCCGCCGCCGTCCAGCCACCAGTGAGGTGTCGCCGATGAGTGAGTCAGCCAGCACGTCCGAGACTCCCGAGACCGACCGCTACGACGTGATCGTGATCGGGGGCGGGTCGGCCGGCGCCGTCATCGCCGCCCGGCTCACCGAGGACCCGTCGGTCCGTGTCGCGCTCGTGGAGGCGGGAGGCGCCCCGCCGCCGCACGAGGTGATGCCCGCGGCTGTCGCGTCGCTGCAGCTCGACCCCGACGTCGACTGGATGTACACGGGCGACCCTGGTGGGGCGGGCAAAGGGCTCACCGACGGTCGGATGATGGTGCCACGAGGCAAGATGCTGGGCGGTTCGTCCGGTCTCAACTACATGGCCTACGTCCGGGGTCATCCCGGCGACTTCGACGCGTGGGCGGCCGAGGGCGGCAAGGGCTGGGCCTATGCCGACGTGCTCCCCTACTTCACCAAGAGCGAGGATCTCGCACCGCCGGACCCGCCCGACGGGGTCGTGATCGAGGACGACGTCCACGGCACGGGTGGCCCCCTCGGGATCTCGGTGCGCTCACCGCACACCGTGGCGGCCGAGCAGTTCGTGGCCGCCGCCGAGGCGGCGGGGATCCCGACCGGTGACTACAACGGTCGAGATCGCGGAGGTCCTGTCGGGTGTGCCTCGCTGTTCCAGACCACGACCCGCGAGGGGAAGCGGTCCTCGACCTACCACGCGTTCCTCGAGCCCGTGCTCGGGCGCGACAACCTGGTCGTGGTCACCCACGCCCAGGTGGAGAAGGTCCTGCTCGAGGAGACCGGGTCCGGTCCTCGGGCGAGGGGAGTCCGCTACCGCGACGCGGACGGCCGTACGACGGACCTCCACGCCGACCGCGAGGTCGTGGTCAGTGCCGGCGCCATCGGGTCGCCCCAGGTGCTGCTCCTGTCGGGCATCGGCCCTCGCGACGAGCTCGCCACGGTCGGGGTGGAGTGCGTCGTGGACAACCCCCACGTCGGCAAGCACCTCAAGGACCATCTCCACGTGCCGCTGGTCTTCCCGGCCCCGGGAGTCGCCCTGACCATGACCGAGATCGCGATCGCGCTCGGCCCCGATGCCCTCCGGGCCCCGGCGGGGCCCCTGCCCGCCGACCCTGCGGACGACGCGGACCTCCCGCCCGAGCTGGCGGGGCTCAAGGCCGAGGCGGAGCGTCAGGTGATGGAGTGGGCGACCACCGGGAAGGGGCTCGCCTCGTCGTCGTTCTACGACGCGGTCGCCTTCTTCTCCACCGGCCTGGGCGACCTGCACACCCACGACGCCCAGATCGGCCTGCTGGCCTGCGGCTACACCCCTGACATCTGGCGGCATCTCTTCCGCGTCGAGCCGGCCGACTACTTCGCCGACCCCGAGGCCGCGCTGTCGCCGAGCGCCGAGACCGTCGTGGTGCTGCCCAACCCGGTGCAGCCGCACTCCGAGGGTGTGGTGAGCCTGGTCAGCTCCGACGTCGCGGACGCCCCGCGGATCGACCTGAACTACCTGGCCGACCCTCACGACGTCACCGTGATGGTGGCGGTGATGCGTCGTGCGTTGGAGATCGTCGACCACTGGCCGGGCGACGGACTCGGGTCGTTGATGGTGCCACCGGCCCTGGCCGAGGCCCACGGCCACAGCGCGGGCGACGTACCGAGTGACGCCCTGCTGGAGGACCTGGCCCGTCACTACGCGCTGACGGTCTACCACGAGACGTCCACGTGCCGCATGGGCAGCGTCGTCGACGCCGAGCTGCGCGTGCTCGGCGTCGCCGGGCTGCGCGTCGCCGACGCGAGCATCATGCCGACCGTGGTGAGCGGCAACACCAATGCCGCCACGATCATGATCGGGGAGCGGGCGGCAGAGCTGATCGCGGAGGAGCATCAGGTGAGGCTGACGACGACCGTGGGGTGAGCCGGAGGCGGCTCCGCCAGGCCGGTGATGCTCGGTGCTACGGTCGCCCGGTCATCACCACCAGCGGCGAGGATCGGGCCTTGCGTCGCGACGACGAGAAGAGCAACCGTGACCGCCGGTCGAGCCAGCGAGGCACACGCTGACCCAGCGCCCAAGGTGAGCTGGCTGCCGCTGGTGGCGTTGGCCATCGCGCAGTTCGTGATGGTGCTCGACCAGTCCGCCATGAACGTCTCCATCAGCGCGCTCGTCGACGACTTCGACACGACGGTGACGACGATCCAGGCGGTGATCACGCTCTACTGCCTGGTGATGGCGATGTTCATGCTCACGGGCGGAAAGATCGGCGACATCATCGGCCGGCGCAGGACGTTCGTCATCGGTCTGGTCATCTATGCCGCCGGCTCGGCGGTCACGGCGCTGGCGCCCTCGGTGGCGATCCTGACGCTCGGCTGGTCGATCCTCGAGGGGCTCGGTGCGGCGCTCGTCCTGCCGGCGATGGTCGCGTTGATCGCGGGCAACTTCGAGGGTGCCTCACGCAAGGTCGCGTACGCCGTGATCGGTGGGGTGGCCGGCGCAGGCATCGCGGTGGGCCCGATCCTCGGTGGCTGGGCGACCACGGAGTACTCCTGGCGGATCATCTTCGCCGGCGAGGTGCTGCTGGTGGCGCTGATCCTGGCCATGACCCCGAAGGTGGCCGACTCCGTCCGGAGCGGGCCAGCACCCAGGCTCGACCTCGTCGGCGCGGCGCTGTCGGCCGCCGGCCTCGGCCTCGTCGTCCTGGGAGTGCTCCAGTCGAGCACGTGGGGATGGGTCCGCCCGAAGGAGGACTCCCCGGTGAAGCCGTTCGGCTTCTCGCTGACCGTCTTCGTGATCGGCCTCGGAGCAGTCCTGTTGTGGGCCTTCACGGCCTGGCAGGGCCGCCGGGAGGACCGCGGGCGCGACCCGCTGGTCCACCTGGCCCTGCTGAGGATCGACTCGCTGCGCGCCGGGCTGATCGGGCTCTTCAGCCAGAACCTGATCCTGATGGGTGTCTTCTTCACCATCCCGCTCTACCTGCAGCTCGTCCTCGGGCTCGACGCCCTCGAGACGGGGGTCAGGATGCTGCCGGTGTCGATCGCGATGTTCCTCGCCTCGGCGGCCGGGTCACGACTGTCGGCCCGGTTCTCCATCCGGTCGATCGTGCGGACAGGCCTGCTCCTGTCGATGCTGGCGGCCCTCCTGCTCCTGAGCACGATCAAGCCCGAGCTGGACACGTCCAGCTTCGCCTGGTCGATGGCGGTCCTCGGTGTGGGCATGGGCCTGCTCGCCTCACAGCTGGGCAACGTCGTGCAGTCCTCGGTCGACGCTTCGGGGCGGGGTGAGGCGGGCGGGCTGCAGTTCACCGGTCAGCAGCTGGGCTCGTCCCTGGGTGTCGCGCTGCTCGGGGCGATCGTCCTGTCGGGACTCACGTCCTCGTTCGTGTCCAACGTCTCCGACGACGAGCGGATCCACAGCTCGGTCTCCGAGCAGGTCGGCGTGGCCGTCGGCTCGGGGATCGACTTCGTCGACGCAGACCAGATCGGCGCCGCCGCGCAGGACGCCGGGCTGGACGCGTCGACCACGCAGGCGTTGGTCGACGACTACGAGTCCGCGCAGCTCCAGGCGCTCAAGACCGGTCTCCTGGCCGCGGCCTTCCTGGCCCTGCTCTCCCTGGCGTTCACCAAGCACCTGCCCGATCAGGTGCCGGGCAAGCGAACCGGCGACGCGCGCGCGCCTGTCGGTACTGGCGCCGGGCCGTAAAACTCGGCAGATTGACCCCGTTGGCCGTCGCCCACCCTGAGCACGGCACTCCCGGTGGCGGCTCGGCGCGCCCCCCACGAAAGGACACTCCATGTCACTCCTGACCATCCTCCCGCTCGAGTTCGGGACCGGCAGCGTGTTCTGGTCGATGCTGTGGTTCTTCTGCTTCTTCATCTGGATCTGGCTGCTGATCATGGTGTTCTCCGACATCTTCCGCAGCCACGAGATGTCCGGATGGGCCAAGGCCCTGTGGATCGTCTTCGTGATCGTCCTGCCCTACCTCGGAGTGCTCGTCTACCTGATCGCGCGCGGCAAGGAGATGACGCAGCACCGCATCGAGGACGCCCAGCGGATGGACGCCGCTCAGCGGCAGTACATCCAGAACGTCGCCGGCAGTGGTGCCGGTGCCAGCCCCGCGGACGAGATCGCCCGTCTGTCCGACCTCAAGGACAAGGGCGTCATCGACGAGGCCGAGTTCCAGGCCGGCAAGGCCAAGGCGCTCGGCAACAGCTGACGGTCCCCGGCACGGGAGGGCGTCGTGTGCAGGTGGCTGGCGTACTCGGGTGCGCCGGTCAACCTCGAGGAGCTGCTGTTCAAGCCGAGCAACTCCTTGGTGGTCCAGAGCAAGCACTCCACGCTCGGTGCGACCACCACCAACGGTGACGGCTTCGGCGTCGGGTGGTACGGCGCGGGCGACCGGCCCGGGATCTTCACGAGCACCGAGCCGGCCTGGAACGACCGCAACCTGCGTGAGCTCTCGACGGTGACCTCCTCGCGGCGGGTCTTCGCCCACGTCCGTGCGTCCACCGGCTCCCCGGTCCAGCAGACCAACTGCCACCCGTTCCGGCACGGGACCTGGCTGTGGATGCACAACGGGCTGCTGGCCGGGTTCCCGGCCATGAAGCGAGACCTGGCGATGGCGGTCGACCCCGCGCTGTTCCCCCAGATCCAGGGGTCGACCGACTCGGAGATGCTGTTCTTCCTGGCGCTCACGTGCGGGCTGGAGCACGACGCGCCCGGCGCGGTCGCCCGGGCCGTGGGCCTGGTGGAGGAGACCGCACGCCGGCACGGGATCGACGACCCGGTCCAGATGACCGTCGCCACCACCGACGGTGACACCACCTGGGCGTTCCGCTACTCCAGTGCGCGACAGTCGCGGTCGCTGTTCCACAGCACCGACATCTCCACGTTGCGCCAGCAGTACCCCGACAACCCCGAGCTGCACGACCTGTCGGACGACGCACGGCTCGTGGTGTCCGAGCCGCTCGGCGACCTCCAGGGCGCCTGGCGCGAGGTCCCGGAGTCGACGTACGTCGTGGTGCACGGCGCGGGGGAGGAGCTCGGCTCGTTCGCACCGCGGACGCCGTAGTTGGGTCGACCCTGTCCGATTGACTGACCGTTCAGTTCGGATACGCTCGAGGCCCACCGCCCCGAGAGGACCCACCATGAGCACCGTCCCCGTCCTGACGCCCCACCTCGCGGGAGCAGGCTCCGCCCACCTCGAGGACTGGGGTCCGCTGGAGGAGGCGACGGGGCACGAGATGGCCACGGCAGGCGTCACCCTCTGGGAGGACGGCGACGCCTCGGCCGGCATCTGGGAGTGCGCGCCCGGTCCGTCGCACTGGACGCTCGAGACCCACGAGGTCATCCACCTGGTGGCGGGTCGGATGACGGTCACGCCCGACGGCGGCGAGCCGGTCGAGATGGGCGCCGGCGACGTCGCGGTGTTCCCGCGCGGCTGGTCGGGCTCGTGGACGATCCACGAGACCGTCCGCAAGGTCTACGCGATCTTCTGAGCCTTCCACCCCCGGCCACTCACCGGTGGCGTAGCGTGCGACACGCACCTCGGGACCGTCACGACCTCACCACGGAGTGGACCCATGACGACGACTCACGTCCAGCGCCCGAGCCTCGCTGACCGCCGCGCCCGGGGGGCTCAGGCTCGTACCGACACCCCGCTGAAGAGCCATCGTGGCTGGGCCCCGGCCCCGGACCGGGCCGACCCGGTGGCCCTGCTGGAGGAGCAGAACCGGACGCGCGACGCGGACCTCGTGCCCGTCCGGCACGGGCGGATGATGGTCTCGCCGTTCACGTTCTACCGCGGGGCGGCCAAGATCATGGCCGAGGACCTCTGGCGGACGCCGACGGCCGGGCTCGACGTACAGCTGTGCGGTGACGCGCACCTGTCCAACTTCGGGGTCTTCGCCTCGCCCGAGCGGTCGCTGGTCTTCGACATCAACGACTTCGACGAGACCCTGACCGGGCCGTTCGAGTACGACGTGAAGCGGCTCGCGGCGAGCTTCACGATCGCCGCGCGGCATCGCGGCTTCGCCAAGGACGACGTACGGGCCGTGACGCGGACCGCCGCCGCCGCCTACCGCGAGGCGATGGCGGAGTTCGCCGCGATGAAGACCCTCGACGTGTGGTACGCCCACCTCTCCGAGGCCGACCTGATGCAGTCCGTGCAGGCGGCCGTCAGCGGATACCGGGTCGCGGGCAAGGACCGCAAGCTGCTGAAGAAGCAGGAGAAGCGCGCCAAGGCGGCGGCCGTGAAGGCGAAGTCGCGCGACAGCGCCCAGGCTCTGGCGAAGCTGGGGGAACTGGTGGACGGGCGCTACCGGATCGTCAGCCAGCCACCGTTCATCGTCCCGCTGCGCGACTGGGAGACGATCTACGGGGCGCTCCCCGACGACGCCGGCAGACGTGATCGAGCGTCAGCTCGCGGCGTACTCGCAGACGCTCACCCCCGACCGTCGCCGGCTCATCGAGAGGTTCGAGCTCGTCGACATCGCGCGCAAGGTGGTCGGCGTGGGGAGCGTCGGGACCCGGGCCTTCATCGCGCTCCTCCAGGGCCGGGACGAGCAGGACCCGCTGTTCCTCCAGCTGAAGGAGGCCAACCGGTCGGTGCTCGAGGCCCATCTGCCGAAGAGCCGGTACCGCCAGGCCGGCCAGCGGGTCGTGCAAGGCCAGCGACTGATGCAGGCGACCAGCGACATCTTCCTGGGCTGGACCACCGGCATGGACGTCAGCCGCAGCTTCTACTGGCGACAGCTGCGCGACATGAAGGGCTCGGTCGACGTCGAGGTGATGAAGCCGGAGGGGATGACCTTCTACGCGACCACCTGCGGCTGGACCCTGGCTCGTGCGCACGCCCGCTCGGGCGACCCCGTTGCCCTCGCGAAGTACCTCGGCAAGGACGACACGTTCGACCGGGCGATCGCCGACTTCGCCAAGGACTATGCGACCCAGAACGAGCGCGACTACGAGGCGTTCGTCGAGGCCGTGCGCACCGGTCGCATCGAGGCGGTCCACGAGGTGTCCTGACCTCGGTCGAGCGTCCGTCTCCGGGACGGGTCTGGGTGCGGATACCTCATCCGACCCTTCCGGCCCACCGCCATCTCGTTTACGGTGAGGTTTCTGACACTCCGTCTCGGGTAGTCGGAGTTCGGGCGCGCCGATGGGGAGGCCGGTCAGATGGCGGACAGCAGCGCAACGGGTGCGCCGCGTAGGAGCCCGTGGGCACGCGCCCTCCGCATCGCGTGTGCCCTCGTCTTCACCTCGCTCTCCCTGGTGCTCGTCGTCCAGGCACCGTCGTTCGCCGCTGCCGGCATCACGCTGAACAAGAGCGCTCCGGCAGACGTCCTCGTCGGGGGGTCGGTCGGCTACACCCTGACCGCGAGCAACCCCGCGGCCAACCCAGACGCGGTCCCGGAGTACAACCTCACGTTCCGCGACGTCCTGCCCGTCGGCGTCACCTACGAGGCAGGGAGCACGACGCCCACCGGCTACGGCGAGCCGCGCGTGATCACCGATCCCGACACCGGCCAGCAGACCCTGATCTGGAGCAACGTCGCCGACCTGGCGGCCGGGTCCACCTCGACCCTGTCCTTCCGGGCCACCCTGTCGGCCGCTGACTACCCGGTCGGCTCCGATGCCATCAACAACGGCGACGCCTACGCCAACGCCGATCCGCGCACGGTGCCGAAGTTCACCGGGACGGGCGAGCCGATCCCGACGTCGTTCACCGCGACCGACTCCGATCTCGCCTCGACCCACGTCAGCGCCGTACGTCTTCAGAAGAGCGAGCCGAGCCCCGAGGGCGAGCTCCTCCGCGGCGTGCACGACCACACGACCGTTTACACCCTGACGGTCACCAACAACCACGGCGCCGACACCACCGGGGCCGGCGTCGTCGACCTGATCCCGGCAGGCCTCGAGTTCCTCGGCTGCGGCGGCGTCGACAACACCACGACCGGCCCGGAGTACCCGGGTGCTCCGTCACTCGCCGCGACGCCGCCGGTGACGAGCTGTCCGACCCCGGACTCGGTGAGCACCGTCCTCAACCCTGCCGGCGTGCCGGCCGGTGTCTACACCCGGGTCGTGTGGCCGCTCGGAGACCTCGCCCCCGACCAGGTCGTCACCATCAGGTACGCCGCCGGGATCCCGCAACGGTCCAACACCACGACCTGGCCCGGCGGCACCCCCACACCAGCCAGCCTCGGTCAGACGGCCAACCTCGACAACAACACCGGACCGTCGACGCGCGAGACGGCGACCGAGCAGTCCCTGACCAACCACGCGACCGTCACCGGCGACTACACCGGCCCGGTCGCGCCGGGGGCCTCCACACAGGTCAGCGCGAGTGACACCGAGACGGTCACCGCCGAAGACGTCCGGATGCGCAAGAGCAGCCAGACGAGCACGTTCGTCCAGGGCGGGGTCGAGCGCTACACGCTGACCATCGACACCAGCGAGTACACCGACGCCAGCGACATCGTCGTGACCGACCACCTGCCCAACGGGATGTGTCCGCTCGACAACGTGACCAACTACGTGACCGGGGCGCCCGTCGACTGCGACCCCCAGGCGGCCTTCGCCCCGACCAACGCCACGATCACCAACGTCGTCCAGAACGCCGACGGGACCTTCGACGTCACGTTCTCCCCGGTCGCCCTCGACGCCAACGGCACCACCCAGATCCAGTACTCCGCCCGCATGAGGTCGGTGTACACCGGCGGGGACGTCGCCGGAGACCCGACGTCGGCCGACGACACGTTCACCAACACCGCGTCCCTGACCGGCACCACCACTCCCGCGCCCGGGGTCGTCCCGCCTGCGCCGGCCGGACCCGAGACGGTCGGGGACGAGTCCTCGGTCACGCTGACCGCCGCCGGCCCCCAGCTGGACAAGTCCCTCCTCCCGCAGACCACGCCGATGACGTGCGGGACGTCGGGCGACGGCTACGTCCACGACCCGACACCGGCGCAGTCGACGTTCGCCGAGGGCGACCGGGTCTGCTTCAAGATCCGGGTGACCTTCCCCACCGCGGTGTCGACCCGCAACCCGGTCGTGCGCGACTTCCTGCCGGCCGGCATGACTTACGAGCCCGGCTCGGCCACGGCGACCACCGCCAACACCGCCCAGTTCACCGTGGACGAGTCCACCGGGAACCCGCTGTTCGTCCTCGGGAACCCCCGGACCAAGCCCGTCTTCCGCTACGTGCCCCCCGGGACGGTCTTCGAGGTCGTGCTCTCCGCCCTCGTCACCTCGCCGGCGGTCGGGCCGGCCCCCGACCTGACCGCCAACCTGGCTAAGTTCGCCTTCGCCACCTCCGGCGGAACGGTGTCGCAGCGCGACTCGGTGGACGTGCACATCGCGGCGCCTCCACCGATGTCGGTGGTCAAGGGAGTCGCGAACGTCAACGGTGGCCCCGCCAACCCGCCCGACACCGACAACGTGCAGATCCGCGGCGGCGACGTGGTCACCTTCCGCGT
The DNA here is from genome assembly GCA_963753705.1 of uncultured Actinomycetota bacterium. Lineage (GTDB taxonomy): Bacteria > Actinomycetota > Actinomycetes > Propionibacteriales > Nocardioidaceae > Nocardioides. The sequence continues at coordinate 226,330 of CAVWDJ010000012.1, read as the reverse complement.
CGACCTCCACAACGACGGCAGCGCCGCCGACGACAACGCGCTCGACGTGCAGTCGCCGGACGTGTGGGACGTCCTCCCGCTCGGGATCACCTGTGGCGACATCTCCGCGATCAGTGACGGTGGCGCGTGCACCGACCCTGGGGACCCCGCCCAACCGTCGTTCTCCGGCAACGGCACGCACAGCGCCCTCCGGTGGCAGCTCGGGGCGAGCCCCGTGCTGGCGCCCGGCGCCGCGCGGACCCTGACCTACGCGATGACGATCCCCACGGACGCGAGCGTCAACACGTCGTTCCCGAACACCGCGGCCGTGCGTTCCTACGACACCGCGACCAACCGGCCGGGCGTCACCTCGGAGCACCTGCCCCGGGCGAACATCGACACCTCCACCGACCCACGCGACTGGGACGTCCCGCGCGCGTCCGACGACTCGGAGGTCCACACCCCGAGCGTCAGCCTCGACAAGTCCAACCTCACCGACATCACCGAGCCGAACAACGGTCCCAACCAGGCGGTCGTCGGGGAGACGCTGACCTACACGCTCCTGCTGCGCGTGCCGGCGCACACCGCGGTGTTCGACGGCGTCCTGACCGACCCGATGCCGACCGGCATCACCTACCTTTCCTCGAGCGCGACGTACTCGGCCACCAACACCTCTCCGGCCACCGACCCGCTGCCCGCCGGCTTCACGCTCGACCCGGCCAACGGGACCCTTCGCTTCCCGGTCAGCTACGTCAACAACGACGACACGCCACACCTGTTCCAGGTGCAGATCCGGGCGCGCGTCAGCACCCTGGCCAGCAACGCCCAGGGGGTGCAGCGGGTCAACACCGGACGGTTCAACAGCCAGTCGGCCCCGGTGCTCGGCACCGACCTGCCCACGGTGACCGACCAGTCGACCGTCACCGTCGTCGCCCCGCAGATCAGCCTGACCAAGGGCGACGACGACGCCGACCAGATCGTCGAGGCGGGCCAGACCGTCACCTACACCCTGCGACTGGTCGGGACCGCCGGACGCCCGCCGGCGCACGACCTCTGGGTGGTCGACTGCGTACCGAGCGGCCTCACCTTCGGCGCGTTCCTCGATCCCCACCCCGGTACGGCGTCCACGGTGGCCGGCACCGGGAGCAACGGTTGCACGGCGGGGACCACCCGGATCGCCTGGAACCTGCCTGACAGCTCGACCACCGCCCAGCTCCTCCGCTACACCGCGACCGTCTCCCCGGCCGCTGCCGGTGGCCAGCGCTACACCAACACCGCGACCGCCCGCGGCAGCTCGCTCAACGACGGCAAGACCGATCCCGTCGCGCCGGACAACCCGCTCGAGCGCGTCGTCACGTCGTCCGCGTCGGACACGATCACGGTCGGGTCCGGCACGATCACCAAGATCGCCGACCCCGACCACCTCACGATCGGCGAACGCGGCACCTGGTCGGTACAGATCCACCTGAACCCGAATGTGAACTTCTACAACGCCTCGCTGATCGACCAGATCCCCGCGTCGATCGTGCCGGGCTCGGTGCGGCTCGAGTCGGCCACCTGCGACGTGCTCGGGCCCGGCACCTGCACCGTCGACCCGACCGCGCTCGACCCGGTCGCGGGGCCGGGGACCGCCACCACCATCGGGTGGCTCTTCGGTGATGCGTTGTCCGACCCCAGCGCCCGCGAGGTCACGCTCACCTACTCGGCCGTGATCGCGGACCTGCCGTCGCTGCACCGCAGCGACCTGGTCACGAACACGGCGCACGCGTCGTGGGACCTGGTCCCGGGTCCGCCCCCGACCTCGGTCGGCTACGCGTTCGACCAGCGCTCCGTCGACGCCAGCGCCACGGTCACGATCGTCGAGCCGGTGCTGTCCGTCGACAAGACCGTCGACCAGCCCCGGCCTGCCCCGGGGGAGACGTTCGGCTACAGCATCGACGTGTCGAACCTCGCCGGTCCCAACACCAGTGACGCCTTCAACGTCACGCTCGTCGACACCATCCCGGTCGGAGTCGTGGTCGACCCCGCCTCCATCAGCGGCGGTGGCGAGCTCACGGACACCGGACCCCAGGGTGGCGGCACCATCACCTGGACGGTGCCGGGACCACGGCGCCCCGGCTCCACCACCTCGGTCACCTACACCGCGACGCTCGCCGAGAGCTCGACCCTGACGGCGGCGCCACTCACCAACAGTGCGCAGATCACCCACTACGAGAGCCTGGAGAGCGGCGGTCGCTCCTACGTCGGCCCGACCGACACCGCCACGGTGACGCCGGCGTTCCCGCACGTCTCCCTGGCGAAGAGGGCCAGCGCCGGGCCGGCGTACATCGGTGAGTCGAAGTCCTTCACCCTCACCATCACCAGCGACGGCGCCACCACCGCCCACAACATCGGCGGCACCGACACCCTGCCTCCCAACTGGACCTACGACCCCGGCAGCGCGATGGTCAGCGTCGGCGGGGGCCCGGCCGTGCAGGTCGAGCCGGACGTGGTCACCAACGGCAACGTGCAGACGCTCAGCCTGCCCGACCTGTTCGACCTCCCGGTCGGACAGAGCGTCGTGATCACCTACTCCGCCACCCCCCAGCCCGCCGTCGTCGACGACCCGGGCGTCGGCTCGTCGGTGCCGCACACCAACACCCTGGAGGTGCACGCGACCGACCTGACCGGTGCGCCCGGGAACGCCACCGGTCCCTACACCGACCCGCCCGTCACCGCCACCGTGATCATCGCGTCGGCCGACGTGTCGGTCGACAAGAGCCATACCGGCAACGCCGTCCCCGGTCAGAACCTCGCCTGGCGGGTCGTGGTCACCAACCACGGCGCCGACACCGCCACGGGGCCCTTCCGGGTCGTCGACGACCTGCCGGCCGGGATCTCCTCGGCCACCGCCTCCGGCACCGGGTGGAGCTGCAGCGGGTCGCTCACCCAGATCGTCTGCACCCGCACCAATGCTGCGGACACCCTGGCCGCGAACGCGAGCTTCCCGGCCATCACCGTCACCACCGGGATCCCGTCGGGCACCGACGAGGGCGCCACGTTCACCAACCACGCGAGCGTCAGCGCCCACACCTACGACCCCGACCTCACCAACAACACCGACACCGACAGCGCTGTCGCGCGCCGCTCGGTGGACCTGGCGCTCGACAAGACCGGGAGTGGCCCGTTCGTGGCCGGTCAGGACGCGACGTACCTCCTCACGGTGCGCAACAACGGCCCCAGTGACACCGTCGGGCCGATCGTGGTCACCGACGCGGTGCCGGCCGGGACGACGTTCGTCAGCGCCGGCGGCACCGGCTGGGACTGCGCCCTCGCGACCGGTCAGGTCACCTGCACGCGGGCCGCCGGGCTCGCCGCCGGGAGCACCGCTCCCCAGATCGCGCTCGTGGTCCACGTCGACCCCGACCGCATCACCGACGTCACGAACACCGCGCACGTCGACGGTCCGTCTCCCGACCCGGTGCCGGCCAACAACACCGACTCGGTGACCCGGAGCCCGGGTGAGGAGGCCGACCTCGCGATCGAGAAGTCCTCGCCCGGAGCCTTCATCCCGGGGCAGCAGGGCACGTATCGCTTCCAGATCCACAACTTCGGGCCGTCGTTCGCCGAGCCGACCGTACGGGTCACCGACACGCTGCCGGCCAGCCTGACCTACGCCGGCTTCACCTCCGTGACGCCTGGCTGGACCTGCTCTGCCGCCGGCCAGGACGTCACCTGCAGCCTCGCCGGACGGTTCGCCGACGGGGCCAGTGCGACCGTCGAGATCGCGGTCGACATCGACCCGAACCAGGTCGGAGACATCGTCAACACCGCCCACGTGTCGTCACCCACACCGGACCCGAACCCCGCCAACAACACCGACGACGACCACACCGCCTCCCTGGTCAACGTCGACCTGGCGATCGCGAAGTCCCACACCGGGAACGCCGTGGCCGGCCAGCAGATCACCTACACCCTCGCCGTCCGCAACAACGGACCGTCCTCTGCCGCCGGACCGATCGAGGTCCACGACGCCCTCCCGGCCGGGATGACGTTCGCCTCCGCGAACGGGTCCGGGTGGGCGTGCACCGGCTCGGGTCGCACCGTCACCTGCACGCGCGCGGCCGGTCTCGTCGCGGGCACGGCCGCCCCCGACATCACGCTGGTCGCCGACGTGGCTCCCGATGCCGGCCCGGCCACGCTCGTCAACATCGCGAGCGTGAACGGCCCCGACACCGACATCGACCTCACCAACAACGCAGCCCACGACCCGACGGTGGTCGACGACCGGGCCAACATCTCGCTGAGCAAGACCACGACCGGCGACAACCCGGTGAGCGCCGGTGACACCACCGCGTTCACGATCGTCGTGCACAACGACGGACCCTCCGACGCCGACTCGGTCACCGTGACCGACCAGCTTCCGCCGGGTCTCAGTCTGGTGTCGGTGTCGGGCGACGGCTGGACCTGCACCCGCAACGTGACGATCCAGTGCCTGCGCGACACCGTGGCGGCGGGCGCCGACTCGCCGCCGATCGTGGTCACGGTCCGCGTGGCGAGCGGCGTGCCGGACGGTACGACGATCACCAACACCGCAGACTCGTCGACCAGCACCCCCGGTGACGACCCCGGCGACAACACCGACGACGCCACTGTCGACGTGGTGGCGGCGGCCGACCTGACGCTCCAGAAGACCCATCCCCGTGGTGTCGTCCATGCGGGTGACGAGGTCACCTTCGACCTCGCCGTCAGCAACGCCGGTCCGTCCGATGCGCTGGCCCCGGTCACCGTCGTCGACCAGCTCCCGGTCGGGATGACCTACACCTCGAGCGCCGGCAGCTGGTCGTGCGACGCCGCCGCCCCCGACACCTCCGGGCAGCAGGTGACCTGCGTCCTGGACGGGAACGACGGCCTCCTCGCCGACACCGACGCGCCGGCGCTGCACCTGACCGTCCAGACCGACGCGGCGCTGGACCCCGGCGTGCTGACCAACACCGCGACCGTCGACAGCCCGACCACCGACCCGGTGCCGGGCAACAACACCGACACCGACGACGTCGACATCGACACGAGTGCGAACCTGTCGATCGTCAAGTCCCACACCCAGGCGGCCCGGGTCGGCGACCCCCTGACGTTCACCCTCGCCGTGACCAACCACGGTCCGTCGGAGGCACGTCAGGTCGAGGTCACCGACGACCTGCCCGCCGGCCTGACCTTCGTCTCGGCGGACGGCGACGGCTGGAGCTGTGCCGAGGCGGCGCGGGTCGTGACCTGCGATCTCAGCGGGCCACTGGCCGCGGGTGACGACGCGAGCCCGATCTCGCTGGTCGTCACGGTCGATCCGGGCGCCTACCCGGGCGTCGACAACACCGCCGTGGTCGGCAGCAGCACGCCGGAGACCGACGACTCCGACAACTCCTCCACCGACCACGTGACCGTCCCGCCGCTGGTGGACCTCGCCCTCGGCAAGTCCCACCGCGACCCGATCAGCGTCGGCCACCAGGCGACGTACCGGCTGACGGTCGTCAACCACGGACCCACCGCCGACCCCGGCCCGGTGAGGGTCACCGACCCGCTGCCCGACGGCCTGACCTTCGTCTCCGCCACCGGAGACGGCTGGGACTGCACCGAGGCGAAGGGCACGGTCACCTGCGTGGACGCCGACGGACTCGCCGTCGGCGAGCGCAGCACGATCCGCCTGGTGGTGACGGTGGAGGCGTCGGCGTACCCGAGCGTGGTCAACGTCGCGGCGGTGACGTCCGACGCCGAGGACACCGATCCCGACAACAACACCGCGACGGACCCGGCCACGGTCCGGCCGCTGGTCGTGCTGACGGTGGACAAGGCCCTGCTGAGCCTGACGCGGAGCACGGCGACCTACCGGATCACGGTCGGCAACCAGGGTCCCAACGACACCTCCACCGACGTCGTGGTGGTGGACCAGCTGCCGTCCGAGCTGACCTACGTCAAGGCGAGCGGACCGGGCTGGACGTGTCAGCCGGCCGGCCGGACGGTGACGTGCACCCATCCCGACACGGTGCGTGCCGGGCACTCGACCTCGTTCGTGCTGACGGCCGCGGTCGTCGCCGGGGCGACGGGTGAGGTGGTCAACCTCGCCGTCGTGACGGCCGGTCACTCCGGCCACCACGACCCGCGCGACACGGCCGCCGGGACCCTGCCGCCGGTCGAGCAGCCCACCAACCCGACCGGCCCCTCGCTGCCCAACACCGGTGGGCCGGCCCTGGCGTGGCTGGTCGCGGCGCTGACGTGCCTGGCTGCCGGTGGCGTCCTGCTGACCAGGTCGCGACGTCGCAGCTGACCCGAGGCGCGGGGTCAGATCCGCGGCCGACGGGAGACCAGGTGCCCGAAGGCGACCAGGCGGTTGTCGGTGTGGAACAGCTCCGAGCAGGTCGTGAGGGTGATCAGCCGCTGACCGGGCGACCGGTCGGGGGGCTGCACGCCACCGTCGGGGTTGGTCGGCAGGGGGTCGAGGACCCACGAGGCGCTGAACGGCACCACGAGGTCGTCGCCCCCGGTGTCGAGCCGGTAGGTGAACACGGTTCGCCGGGTCTCCACGACGATCTCGTCGCCCGCCCGCAGGTCCGGCATGTCACGCAGGGGCTCACCGTGGGTCACGCGGTGCCCGGCCAGCGCGTAGTTGCCCACCCCGCCGGCGTGCACGCTGCCGTCGTAGTGGCCGAAGCCCGCGGCGAGCACGGAGTCGGAGGTGCCCTCGAGCACCGGCACCGCGTAGCCGGCTCCGAAACGGGGGATCCGCACGATCGCCCCGGCCGCGACCGGGTCCCCGCCGGGGCCCTCGGGCACCAGGGTGTGGGACTCCCCGCGCTGCCAGCCCCGCTCGATCTGCGTGATCACGCGCGCCTGGGTGCGGTGGGAGACCCAGTTCGTGCCCCAGAACTCCCAGGCCAGCCAGCCCAGGATGGCCAGGCCGGTGAGCACCAGGGCGAGACCCAGGCCCGCGGTCCAGGACAGGCGCCGACGCTGCCGGGTGGGGGTCGGTACGGCGTCGGTGCTCATCGCTGGCACCCTAACCGCGCACGAGCACCTCCACGGTCACAGGACGTGCTCGAACCACACCTGGTCACGCATCGGGATTCCGTCGACCACGATCGGCTCGAGGTAGCCGGTGTCAGGGCCGAACGCGTCGTGCACCACGTGGGTCATCCGGAACCCGCAGCGCTGGTAGAAGCGCAGGGCGCCGACGTCGGCCGCCGCGGTCGCCAGCACCACTCGTCGTACGCCGACGGCACGGGCCTCGTCGACCGCTCGCGCCAGCAACAGCCTCCCGATGCCCCGCCGACGCGCGTCGGGGGCGACGGCGGTGTTGGTGACCTCCCAGGTCGTCCCGCCGTCTTCGGCCACCGCCTGCAGGTGGCCCAGGATCTCACCGTCGTCTCCGCGGGCCACCCAGACGCGGCCGAGGTCGAGGTAGGCCGCGAGCCTGGTCTCGGAGTCCTCGGCCTCGCGGAACGAGTCGATCAGGTCGCCGTGAGGCCCGGCGTACTCCTCGATCACCACGGCGGCACCGGTCATCCGTCGAGCCCGAACCACCGCTGGCGGCGGGCCGAGGCGAACTGCCGCTTGGCCTCAGCGCCCTCGTGCGACGGCGGGGTGAACGTGGCGACGGGAGCCGGTCCGGACAGGAAGTCGACGTCGACCAGACCGATCGTGTCGTCGCCCATCTCCATGTAGCAGGTGATCCGTCCCGCGAACGGCGCGGGCTCGGGTCCAGCGCCGAGCCGGTGCAGCAGCACGTCGGCGAGGGTGGCGGCCTCGCCCTCGGCGATGACCCCGGCCCGTGGCACCGGGACGCTGGCGACGTCGCCGACGGCGTACACGCCGGGGAACTTGGTCTCGAGCGTGGCGGGATCGACCGCGATCCAGCCGTCCTCCTCGGTCAGGCCCGACTCGACGACGACCGGGGGAGCGACGTGCACCGGAACCCCCAGGAACAGGTCGAACGGGACCTCGCGCCCGTCACGCAGGCGTACGACGTGGGCCTCGGGGTCGAGCCGCTCGACCCAGGTGCGATGGGAGTGGGTGATCCCGCGCTCGTCCATCAACGCCAGGACCGCGGAGGAGACGTCCTCGGAGATCGGGATCGGCTTCGGCATCGGCGTGACGAGGTGGATCGTGGAGACGTCGCGGAGCCCGCGCCGCACCAGGTGGTCGTGCAGCATGAACGCGGCCTCGTAAGGGGCCGGGGGGCACTTGAAGAAACCTCCGAGCACCCCGATCACCACCGCACCACCCTGGAAGTCGGGCAGCAGGTCGCGGACGGCGGCGGCACCTGTGGGGGAGTAGAACTCGTGGCCGCACTCCACCAGGCCGGGGGTGAGCTCGGGGGCGAGGTCGGCGCCGAGGGCGACCACGAGCACGTCGGCGTCGTAGGTCCCGCCGTCGGTCACGACGTGCCGACGCTCCGGGTCGATGCCGACGACGGTCTCCTGGCGGAACTCGACGTGGGGCTTGGCGAGGCCGGCGTAGGGCAGCCGGACGTCGTCGAGGGTGCGCGTGCCGACCATCACGTCGAGCTTGTGGAACCCGAAGACGAACGTGTCGGAGCGGTCGATCAGGGTGATCTCGGCCCGGTCACCGAGCTCGAGCGAGAGTCTGGTGCTCAGCTCCAGGCCCCCGAAGCCCGCGCCGAGGATGACGATCCGGGTAGCGGTGTCGCTCATACCGGCCTCCTGTGCGATGGGATGGCCGCAGCCTAGGGCGCCGGCACGTCCGGCGGGACGGGTCGAGCTCCCGGCTCGCCGTCAGAGGTGGACGAGCAGGGCCGCGAGGGCCACGGTCGGGATCGCCCACGAGAGGGCCCGCAGGGCACCCTCCAGCGGCGCGAGCAGCGTGTCACGGTCGAGCTCCTCGACCCGGCCGTCGGTCCGCCACAGGGTGCCGCTGACCGCGGAGGTACGACGTCGCAGGGTGCGCGCCGGCGTGCTCAGGCGGCGCTGGGCGTACGACGTGCCGACCGCGGCGAGTGCGGCGCCGGCGGTTGCGACCCAGCGCGACCAGTCGGCCGGCGGGGACTGCGCGAGGAAGCCGACCACCAGCGGGAACCCACCCCAGGCCCAGGCGAAGACGCCGTCGGTGTGGAGGCGGCCGGAGAAGAGCTCGAGGTTGTACCCGACCAGCAGCACGGCCCCGACCGGGACCGCGGCCAGCAGCCACCAGTTCGCGCTGCCGTGGACGAGGCTGCCGGCGACGCCCAGCGCACAGGCTCCGGCGGTGGCCACGGTCGCGACGAGCACGAGCACGCGGTCGGGGATGCGGGTGCCGAGCGGGCGGCCCTTCAGCTCGTCGAGGGCGTGGGCGGCGAGCCCGACGGCGAGGAAGAAGGCCAGCACGGTCGCGCCCAGCGCGGTCCAGTCGAGCGACGCGGCGAGCGCGGCGCCGATCACGACGTAGCTCAGGTGCCACAGCGTGTAGGGCGGGTGCAGCAGCGTCCACCAGTCGGCGGCCCGGCCGCCGCGCCGCGCGTAGAAGGCCGGAGTGACCGTCGCGGGCTCAGACATCCTGCTTGCGTCCCCACATCACCAGGCCGCCGCCCAGGCTCATCGGCCGTGCCTGTACCTCGACCAGCCCCGCGTCGCGCCACAGGTCGACGTGGGCCTCGACGGGGTAGTGGCGGTAGTGCTCCTCGATGGACGGTCCGAGGAACCGCCCGACCGTCGCCCAGGCCCGTCCGCCGCCGAGGAAGCCCCCTAGCGGGAGGACGAGCCGGGTGTAGAGCCGCCAGGCGGGCAGCCAGACGGGCGGGGAGGGGACGAAGAACTCCAGGGAGGAGACGATCCCGCCGGGGCGCACCACGCGGGCCAGCTCCCGCACGGTCGCGGCAGGGTCGGAGACGTAGCGCAGCAGGTAGGTGAACGTCAGCGCGTCGAAGGTCGCATCGGGGAACGGGAGCTGCTCGGCGCGGCCGCACACCAGGTCGATCCGGTCGGCTCGGCCGGCGCGGTCCACCCGCTCGCGACCGCCGCGCAGCATCTGCTCGGTCAGGTCGATGCCGACGACCTCGGCGCCGGTGCGCTCGGTGAGCATCAGCGCGACGCCGGCGGTCCCGGTGGCCACGTCGAGCACCCGCCGTGGCGCGCGCGGTGACGCCACCACGGCATCGACCATCGCCGTCCGCCATCGCTGGTTCTGCCCGAAGGACAGCACCGCCTCGAGGACGTCGTAGCGGCGGGGCAGCCCGGTGAAGAGCTCGCGGGCGAAGGCGTTGGGCTGGGCGCGGGACAGAGCCACCGCGCGTGCCGGTCGGACTGCCATGGGTGACCCCCTCGCGGCCAGGTTACCCAGCCGGGCTGCGCTGCTTGTGGTCGGACCAACTTAGACATACTGTCGAGATATGAGCGCACTCTCTGTGCGCATCGCGGTCGGTCTCAGTGGGGTGAGCGGGTGAGCACGGACATCAGCAGGGTGGCGACGTCCAACCGTGACGCGCCGGCCGCGCCCGCCCGGCCCGGTCGGGCGGGTGCGATCGCGACCTGGGCCGACGACCGCCTCGGGCTGGCGACCCTGATGCGGAAGAACCTCCGCAAGGTGTTCCCCGACCACTGGTCGTTCATGCTCGGCGAGATCGCCCTGTGGAGCTTCGTGGTCCTGCTCCTGACCGGGGTGTTCCTGACCTTCTGGTTCGTGCCGAGCATGTCGGAGACGGTCTACCAGGGCACCTACTCCCAGCTGCGCGGCGTACCGATGTCGGATGCGTACGCCTCCACGCTGCACATCTCCTTCGACGTGCGCGGCGGGCTGCTCGTGCGTCAGATGCACCACTGGGCCGCCATGATCTTCGTCGGGTCGATGATGATCCACCTGATGCGGGTGGCGTTCACGGGGGCCTTCCGTCGGCCGCGCGAGCTGAACTGGGTGATCGGCAGCATCCTCCTGCTGCTCGGGACCATCGAGGGCTTCACCGGGTACTCCCTGCCCGACGACCTGCTCTCCGGCACCGGCCTCCGCGCGGCCGACGGCTTCATCAAGGCCACTCCGGTGGTCGGCACCTACCTGTCGTTCTTCCTGTTCGGAGGGGAGTTCCCGGGCGACGCGATCATCCCGCGGCTCTACACGGTGCACGTGCTGCTGATCCCCGGGCTGCTGCTGGCGCTGATCGGCGCGCACATGCTGCTGCTGGTCTTCCACAAGCACACCCAGTGGCCAGGCCCCGGCCGGACCGAGCAGAACGTCGTGGGCTACCCGATGCTCCCGGTCTACGCGGCCAAGGCGGGCGGGTTCTTCTTCATGGTCTTCGGCATCACCGCCCTGATGGGTGGCCTGCTGTCGATCAACCCGGTCTGGAAGTTCGGGCCGTACGACCCGACCAAGGTGACCGCCGGCTCCCAGCCCGACTGGTACATGGGCTGGCCCGACGGCGCCCTCCGGATCATGCCCAACTGGGAGAGCCACGTGTGGGGACACACGATCTCCTGGAACGTGCTGGTCCCGATCCAGATCCTCCCGGTGCTGCTGTTCAGCGTCGTCCTGCTGCTGCCGTTCCTCGAGGCGTGGGTCAGCGGCGACAAGGAGGAGCACCACCTGCTCCAGCGGCCGCGCGACGCTCCCACGCGGACGGCGTTCCTGGCCTCGCTGATGGCCGTCTACGGCCTGTTCTGGGCTGCCGGCGGCAACGACATCATCGCCACCCACCTGAGCATGAGCCTCAACTCCATCACGTACTTCATGAGGGCGGCGGTCTTCGTGGTGCCCCCGATCGTCTTCGTGGTCGTGCGGCGGTGGTGCATCGGTCTCCAGCGGGCCGACAACGACCGGCTGCTCCACGGCTACGAGTCGGGCATCATCATGCGCTCGCCCGACGGCGCCTACACCGAGCGACACCTGCCGGTGAGCGACCAGGAGGCCCTCACCCTGAGCTCGCGGCCCCGTGACCCCGTCCCGGTCCCCGTCCCCGCCACCGACGACCACGGTGTCGCGGCGCCGCGATCGCGCGCCGAGCGGACCCGCGGACGGATCGCCCGCGCGGTGTACGCCGACCAGGTGCAACCGCCGACGGCGGGCGAGCTCGCCGAGGCCCGGCGGCATGCCCGGCACGTCCGGGCCCGCGAGGAAGGACTCGACCATCCCGCTGCCGGGCACGAGTTCGACGACCACCAGCTGCGCGACGCCGACGCCGTTCCGTTGCGCCGCGGGGCGCACGCCGACGACTGACCGACTAGGGTCCGGGCATGAGCGAGCTGGGCATCGGCGAGCTGGCACGACGCACCGGGCTGACGCCACAGGTGATCCGGGCCTGGGAGACCAGGTTCGACTTCCCGCAGCCCCGGCGTACGTCGTCCGGGCGCCGGGCCTACGACCCCGGCGACGTCGACCGCATCGCCCGCGTGCTGACGCTCAAGGAGTCGGGCTCGCGGCTCGCACAGGCCATCGCCCGGGTGGTCCAGCAGGGAGACGCGGACGGTCGTGACCTCTCGATCTTCGGAGCACTGCGCCGCCAGCTCCCCCACCTCGAGAGTCGGCTGATGCGCCGCGACGTCCTGGTCGCGATCTCCCGGGCGATCGAGGACGAGGCGCTCGCCCGAGCGGTGCGGCCGCTCGTCTTCGGCGCCTTCCAGCGGGCGGACTTCTACCTCCAGTCCGCCGCGCACTGGCAGGAGCTGGCGCGGACCGCGGAGGGCTGCGTGGTCTTCGCCGACTTCGCCGGCGGCCTCGACGCCGAGTCGCGGCCGATGCGGGTCCCGCTGGACCGCGACTCGCCGCTGGTGCGGGAGTGGGCCGTCGTGGTGCGCTCGACCGACTTCTCGACCGTGCTGGCCGCTTGGGAGGTCCCGGGCTCCGCAGCGAGCGGCGACCGGCAGTTCGAGACGGTCTTCAGCTTCGAGCCCGACGCCGTGCGGGTCGCGGTCGAGACCTGTCTGGCGGCCGCCCGGTCGGCGGGGCTCCCCGAGGCGGCGATCCTCCGCGAGCCCGCCGTCGCCGACGTCGGCCCACCCCGGACCTCGAGTCCGGGTGTCGACGCCCTGGTGTTGCGCGCCTTCGGCTACCTGCAGCACGTGCCCACGCTCGACGGTCGGCCTCGCTGAGCGTTGCGCCTCCCGGCGCCGGTATCTGGCGACCGCCGGCGGGTCTCCTCTACCCCCAACACCCGTGTGTCGGTCGAGGGAGGTGATGACACATGGAGCTGACCACCTGCCCCGACTGCGGGGCGCCCGCCCACATCGAGCAGAGGCACGTGCTCGAGAGCACGGACGGCCCGATCGAGCACGCCAAGATCCGCTGCGTGAGCGGTCATTGGTTCTTCCTGTCGGTCGCCGCGCTCGCCGAGACCTCTGTGCGGCGTGAGGCCGCCCCTGTGCGTCCCGTGTCGCGACGCTGACCTCGGCGGTCAGGTCGCGCGTTCCTCGGCGACCGCGTTGCCGCCGTCGACGACCAGCACCTGCCCGGTCGTGTACGCCGCGCCGGGCGCGCACAGCAAGGCCACGGCGGCGGCGACCTCGTCGGGGGTGCCGGACCGCCCGACCGGGGTGACCTCGGACTGACGGGCCTCGTCGTCCGTCTGGCTGGCGGTGGCGATCCAGCCTGGGGCGACGACGTTGCAGGTGATGCCGTCGGCGGCGTGGTCGACCGCGACGGCCCGTGCCAGCCCGGTCATCCCGGCCTTGGCCGCGGCGTAGGCCGCCTCACCCCGCATCGCCATCACCGTGCCGGTCACCGAGGCCACCATCACGATGCGGCCCCAGCGGGCGGCCACCTGGTCGGGCAGGACCGCCCGCGTCACCAGGAAGGCCGTGTCGAGGTTGCGGGCGAGCGAGCGCCGCCAGGCGTCCGCTGACAGGGCCACCAGGGTGCCGGACTCGCCGGCGCCCGTGGGCCGGCCGAGCACGGGACGGGCCATGCTCGTCATCCCCGCGTTGTTGACCAGGACGCCGACGGGTCCGAGCGCGTCGCGCACGCGGGCGACCGCGCTCCGCGTCGCTGCCTCGTCGGTCAGGTCGGCCACCACGCCCAGGGCGTCGATGCCGAGCCGGCCCAGCTCAGCCGCGCGCTCGTGGGCTCGCTCGGTCGTGGCGGCCACGGCGACCGAGGCGCCCAGGGACCCCAGCAGCCGGGCACACGCGAAGCCGATGCCGTCGGGCGACCCTGCGCCGGTGACCAGAGCCGTCCGGCCGGTGAGGTCGAGCAGTGACGGCAGGGCGGGGGGAGGGGACGCGGGCACGGCCGCAGCGTAGTGGGGCTCAGCCGTCGAGCTTGCGTGCGAGCGTGACGGCGAAGTCGTCGCGGGCGTCGGTCCAGGTGGCGACCACGTCGAAGGCGACCGCGCCCAGCTCCTCGCGGATGCTGTCGACGGTGAACTTCGTGGAGATCTCCATCCGGATCTCCTCCCCGCTGGCGAGGTGGAGGTCGATCCCGGCACCGGGGACCTGCACGTCCATCGGCGTCTCCGCCCGCAGGCGGAGGTCCATGCGACGCAGGTGGGGGTCCCAGAACGGGACGTAGGTGAACCCGCCGAGGTCGAAGTCGGCACCGAGGTCGCGGTTGAGCACCCGCAGCCCGTTGCGGACGAACTGCTCGGTGATGCCGCCGGGGTCGTCGTAGGCCGCGATCAGCCGGTCGGCCTCCTTGACCAGGTCGGTGCCGAGCAGCAGCCAGTCGCCGGGCTCGCAGGAGTCCGCCAGCGCCCCGAGGAAGGCTCGGCGCTCCTCGACGTAGAGGTTGCCGATCGTGCCGCCCAGGAAGGCGACCAGCTTGCGGTCGTCGCGCGGCAGATGGGCCAGGTGGAGGGTGAAGTCGCCGACGATCGCCTCCACGGTCACCCCGTCATAGGTGGCGGCGATCTGCTCGGCGGCGTCGCGCAGGGTGCCCTCCGAGACGTCGACCGGGACGAAGCGCTCGAGGCGTCGAGCGTCGGAGAACGCCTCGAGCAGCAGCCGGGTCTTGTCGCTGGTCCCGCTCCCGAGCTCCACCAGCGTGGTGGCGTCGGACAGGTCGGCGATCTCGTGGGCGTGGTCGCGCAGGATCGCCCGCTCGGCCTCCGTGGGGTAGTACTCCGGCAGGCGGGTGATCTCGTCGAAGAGCCGCGAGCCCTCGTCGTCGTAGAGCCACTTGGGCGGGAGCGTCAGCGGTGGTGAGCCCAGCCCGCGGCGGACGTCCTGGACGAGGGCGGCATTGGCCGACCCCGGCTCCAAGAGGACCGAGACCCGCGTCCGGTTCATCGGGCCACCTGCCCCTCGGCCAGGCGGACGCCCGACAGCGCCCACCGCGACCCGTGGGGGAAGAAGTTGCGGTAGGTGGCACGCGCGTGGCCCGCCGGGGTGAACGCGCAGCCGCCGCGCAGCACCATCTGGTTGGACATGAACTTGCCGTTGTACTCACCGATGGCGCCGGTCGGCGGGTGGAAGCCGGGGTAGGGGTGGTAGGCGGACGAGGTCCACTCCCAGCAGTCGCCGTAGAGCTGGCGGAGCCCACCGGTCGCCGGCCCCGCGGCACGCGGGTGGAAGGTGGTCGCGTCGGCGAGGTTGCCGAGGTCGTCGGGGGCGCCGGTGAGGCTCTGCGTGGCCGCGTGCTCCCACTCCGCTTCGCTCGGCAGCCTCTTGCCGGCCCAGGTGGCGTAGGCCTCGGCCTCGTAGAAGCTGACATGGCTCACCGGCAGCCCCGGGTTGACCGGCCAGGTGCCGTTGAGGCTGTGCTCGAACCAGGCGCCGTCGAGCTCGGTCCAGTAGAACGGCGCGTCCCACCCCTCGGCGTTGACCCTGGCCCAGCCGTCGGAGAGCCACAGCTCGTGGCGGTGGTAGCCGCCGTCGGCCATGAACTCCAGCCACTCGCCGTTGGTCACCAGGCGGTCGGCCAGACGGTAGGGGGCGAGGTACTGCTGGTGGCGGGGTAGCTCGTTGTCGAACGAGAACCCCTCACCCTCGTGACCGATCTCGACCAGACCGCCGTCGTAGTCGACCCAGCCGAGGCGGTCGGGGGTCGCGGTGTCGCTCGGGGACCCGGCGTACGCCGGTCGCAGGGGGTTGAGCGAGAGGACGTGCTTGATGTCCATCAGGAGCAGCTCCTGGTGCTGCTGCTCGTGGTGGAAGCCGAGCTCGACGGTGTCGGCCACCTTGGACAGTGACCCCTCGTCCAGCCGGTCGAGGAGGTCGCGCATCCGGTCGTCGACGTTGCCGCGGTAGAGGCCGACGTCGTGGGCGCCGGGCCTACTGATCACCCCACGCTCGGCGCGGGCGTAGCGCGGACCGACCGCCTCGTAGTAGCTGTTGAAGAGGAACCAGTAGGTGTCCTGGAAGGGCTCGAAGTCGGGCTCGCTGTCGGCGAGCACGAACGTCTCGAAGAACCACGTCACGTGGGCGCGGTGCCACTTGGTCGGGGACACGTCGGGCATCGACTGGACCGTCTGGTCCTCGGGGGACAGCGGGGCCGCCAGGCTCTCGGTCGCGGCTCGGACCCGGGAGTAGCGCTCGAGGAGCGCGTGGGGGTCGCGGGTGTGGCTCGGGGCTGTGGTCGTCATCGGAAGATCACCTCGTTGTGACGGACGTCCGGCTGCGGGAAACCGAGTCGTGCCAGCCTAGACACGACCACCGACAGTCGGGTCACGGCGAGGTTTCGTTACGCCGAACTCCGGGTTGCGTACCCCGTCAGCCCACGGTGACGCGCGGGTCGAGGAACCCGTAGATGACGTCGACGATCAGGTTGGCCACGACGATCAGCACCGCGGCCACCAGCACCGTGGCACTGATGACGTTGATGTCGATCGGGTCGTGGAGGGCCTGTAGGCCCCAGTGGCCGATGCCGTCGATGCTGAAGATCTGCTCGGTGAAGATGGTGCCGCCCAGCAAGGTGGCGAAGTCGAGGCCGAAGATCGTGATCACCGGCACGATGGCGGCACGCAGCGCGTGCTTGAAGAGCCGGTGACGCATCGGCAGGCCCTTGGCCTGCGCCGTGCGCATGTACTCCTCGCTGAGGGTCTCCACCATCTGGCCCCGCGTGAACCGCGCGTAGTCGGTGCAGCTGGTCAGGCCGATCACCAGCCACGGCAGCATCATGTAGCTGACGGTCTTCACGGGGTTCTCGGTGATCGGGTAGTAGCCGGTCTGCGGGAAGATCTTGAGCTGCAGCGAGAGATAGATCCACGCCAGCAGCGCGATCACGTAGAACGGGATCGACGAGATGATGAGCGTGGCGCCCACCATCAACCGGTCGGCCGACGAGCCGCGCCATCGGGCGGCCAGGGCGCCGAGGAAGACTCCCGAGCGTGAGGTAGATGGTGGCGCCGCCGACGGCGAGCGTCAGCGTGGCGGGGTACTTCTGCTTCAGGTCGTTCCACACCGGCTCGCTGGTGGTGACCGAGATCCCGAGGCACGGAGCCGGACAGGCGTAGAGCTTGCCGTCGCTGTAGACCGCGTCGCGGCCGACGAAGACTCCCTT
The DNA here is from genome assembly GCA_963753705.1 of uncultured Actinomycetota bacterium. GTDB lineage: Bacteria > Actinomycetota > Actinomycetes > Propionibacteriales > Nocardioidaceae > Nocardioides. The sequence goes on along the minus strand of CAVWDJ010000012.1, from coordinate 208,969 downwards.
GGCCCACTGGCCGTAGTTGTAGACGACGGACCGGTCGAACCCCATCTGGTGCTCGATCGACGCGAGCTTCTCGGGGCTGCAGCGGACCGAGCCGCCGCGCGTGCAGGCGTTCAGGGCGGTGCTGTTGCCCATGCCCTCGAAGAAGAGCACGAAGACGAACATCGAGGTCAAGATGATGACCAACGCCGCGCTCACCAGGCGTCGGACGATGAACCCGGTCACCTGCCCCCCTCACCGCTCGTGCGCACCCGCCCACCGCCGGTGCGAGGAACAGCATCCCCTACGACGGGTCGGGACCCAAGCCCGGAGCCGGCCCCACCGCTCAGCCGACGGTCACCCGCGGGTCGAGGAACCCGTAGAAGACGTCGACCACGAGGTTCGCGACCACGATCAGCACCGCGGCCACCAGGACGGTGGCCTGGACGACGTTGATGTCGACCGGTGCGGTCAGCGCCCGGAGTCCCCAGTAGCCGATGCCGTTGATCGTGAAGATCTGCTCGATGAAGATGGTGCCGCCGAGCAGCGTGGCGAAGTCGAGGCCGAAGATCGTGATCACCGGGACGATCGCCGCACGCAGGGCGTGCTTGAAGAGCCGGTGGCGCATCGGGAGACCCTTGGCCTGGGCGGTGCGCATGTAGTCCTCGTGGAGGGTCTCCACCATCGAGCCACGGGTGAAGCGCACGTAGTCCGTCAACGAGGTCATGGCCAGGACGAGCCAGGGCAGCATCATGTAGCTGACCGTCTTGAGGGGGTCCTCGGTGATGGGGTAGTAGCCGGTGTTCGGAAAGATCGGCAGCTTGAGGGACAGGTAGATCCAGGCCATCAGGATGATGATGTAGTCCGGGATCGCCGAGATCACCAAGGTGCTCCCGACCATCAGCTTGTCGGCCGACGAGCCCCGCCAGCGTGCGGCCAGGGCGCCCAGGAGGACTCCGCCCGTGAGGTAGATGGCCGCCCCGCCGACGGCCAGGGTCACGGTGGCGGGATATCGCTCCTTCAGGTCGTCCCAGACCGGCTGGTCGGTCGTGACGGAGATCCCCAGACAGGGGGCGGGGCAGTCGTAGAGCTTGCCCTGCATGTAGACGTTGTCCCGACCGACGAAGAGTCCCTTGACCCATTCGCGGTAGTTGTGGACCAGCGACTTGTCGAGGCCCATCTGGTGCTCGATGGAGGCGAGCTTCTGCGCCGAGCAGTGGCCGTTCTGCTGGGCGCAGTAGTTGATCGCGGGGCGGTCGCCCATGCCGACGTAGAAGAGCGCGAAGACGAACATCGAGGTGAAGACGACCACGAGCACCGCGCTGAGCAGGCGTCGTACGACGAACCCGGTCACGGGACCCCCTCCGAGAGCGTGGCCCGGTCACCGTGGCGTCACCGTGGCCCAGCAGGCCTCAGGCTAGGAGAGGAGACGCGGTGGCGGTCCGTGACCGAGGTCACGACTCGGTCACGAAATGAGCCGGAAAATCGCCGTGAAATAGCGGGTGCAATGCGTCTCGATAATACGGGACCTGGGCACGGGAAAGCGGGCGGTGGGGCGCAGGGGAATTCCGCGCCCCACCACCCAGGGTGGGTTTATCGCGGACCGGGTCGGTCCGAGGTGTCTACTGTGAGACCCACATGTCCTTCCAGGTCGGCATGCCCAACGTGTTGTCGTCGTTGTCGCCCTGGATCCGCGATCCGTGGGCCTGGGCGATGCCGCCGTAGTAGGTCGTGAACAACGGGAAGTACTTCTGGGCGATCTCCTTGTCCAGGCTGTTCCATGCCGCCGCCTGCTGTCCCATCGGCAGCCGCTGGATGGCGTCCATCTTGGAGTCCATGGACTTGTTGCTGAACGCGCTGTAGTTGGCGCCGAACGAGTTCGTCTTGCTGGGGTCGGTCGAACCGAGCACCGGCGGCAGCCAGGTCGAGCCCGACGGCCAGTCGGAGCACCAGCCCGCGGAGCGCGCGTTGATGTCTTCCTTGGTGTTGTCGCGCGCCGCCACGTAGTTGGCGGTGGTGGTCGGCACCGGCGTGGCCTTGAAGCCCGCCTCGGTCAGCGCCTTGACGATCGCGTCCTTCACCTTGATGTTCTGGGCGTCGTCGGTCCGGAACAGGAACTTGATCTCGTAGCCCAGGGCGTTGGCCTGCTTGAGCAGCTCCTTGGCCTTGGCCGGGTCGGTCTGGAACGCCTTGTGCCCGGTCGTGTTGTAGGGCGTGCGACCCGGGACGCCCGGGGGCATCAGGTTGCTCGACGGGATCGCGTTGACGCCCGGGATCAGGCCGGCGGCGAGGATCGCGTTCTTGTAGGGGTAGGCGAACTGCAGGGCCTGGCGCACCTTCTTCGACGTGATCTTCCGGTTGTCCGGCGCGAAGTAGTAGGTGCAGGGCTGGCCGCCGAGCACGAGACGGTCGGCCGACTGCGAGCGCATCTGGGAGAAGTCAGGCGCGAGCAGGTCGTCGTAGGTCAGCGTGGTCTGCCCCGGACCGGAGTCGGCGAGCATGATCTGGTCGATCTTCTCCGAGGGCTGCTGGGTCTTGAAGTCGTACCCGTCGGGGTACTGCGTCCGGGCGGGATCGGTCGCCGGGTCCCAGTGCGGGTTCCGGACGAGCACGAGCTCCTTGGACGGGGCCCAGGACTTGATCATGTAGGGACCGGTCGACAGCGGGCGCTTCTTGTAGGTCGTGGGGTTGGACGCCTTCCCGAGCGGGATCGGGCCGTTGGCGGGGAAGCTGCCCCAGTAGGGCATGTCCGGGAAGGGCTTGGCCATGTCGATGGTGATGGTGTTGCCGTGCACCTTGATGCCGTTGAACTTCTGGTTCGGCGCCGTGTAGGGACCCTTGTAGGTCGCGCCGCCCTTGTAGTAGCCGTTGGCGTAGTACTGGCACGCGCCGGTGGGGAAGGTCGCTGCGTCCATGCAGCGGGTCATGCCCCAGGCGACCTCCTTGGCCGTCACCGGCTGGCCGGTCTCCCACTTCACCCCGGGCCTGATCGTGAACTTCCACTGGGTGTAGTTGTCGTTGTGCGTGCCGAGGTTCGTGGCCAGGTCGGGGACCAGCACCATGTTCTTCGACTTGGGGTCGTAGCGGTACTGCGTGAGCGACCGCGTCACCAGGCCGCTCATGATCGACGAGGTGTCGGTGTAGTAGATCTCGCTCGGGTCGAGCGTGGTGGTGAGGCCGGTGAGGGTCAGCACCGTCACGGTGCCGCCCTTCTGCGCGCCCGAGATCGTGACCGGACCCTTGGCGTTCGGGTCCTGGTTGTTGCCCGTCGCCCCGGGGTTGAAGTTGGTGGGGGTGTCTCCGGCGGCGCCGGATCCGTTGCCCGAGCCGCCGCACGCAGCCAGGGCCAGCAAGCCGGCCGAGGACAGGGCGACCAGCGGAGTCTTGAGTCTCATGTACGCGCCTTTCGATGAACTGTCGTCCCGACGAGCGCTCGCCGAGGTGCACCGGGGACCAGCCAACGCGGTCGGCGCGGCCACGACCCTGCCGTCCACACAACCAGCCCGACATCCACCCGACAATCGCCGATCGATATCGACCCGATAACAAATCGATATCGAGGCGGAAATTCATCGTCATGGGTCACGAAAAGGTCACGGATAACGAACTGGTCACGGAATTGTCTCGGACCAGTCTCCGTCGCCCCGCGGGGCACTTTCGCGCACGCGTCGATAGCCCCTCCCGTGCGCGGGTACGGTGCCGCCATGACCTCACGCCGACATCGCCTGCTGCAGGCCGAGCCCGACGCCGTGTGGGCGGTGCTGGCCGACGGCTGGCTCTACCCCGTCTGGGTCGTGGGCGCCTCCCGGATGCGCGAGGTGGACGACGAGTGGCCGGCGACCGGCGCTCGGCTCCACCACTCGGTCGGTGCGTGGCCCCTGCTGGTGGACGACGAGACCGAGGTGGTCGAGTCCGTCCCCGGGTCACTGCTCGTGCTCCGGGCGCGGGTGCGGCCGTGGGGCGAGGCGACCGTGCGGATCTCGGTGGACCCGGTCGGTGCCGGCACCCAGGTCGCCATCGAGGAGGACGTGACCTCCGGGCCGGGCTCCTGGCTGCCGGGCGTCGTACGCGGTCCCGCGCTCGACTGGCGCAACAGCGAGACGCTCCGGCGCCTCGCCTACGTGGCCGAGCGGCGAGCCTCGCCGGTGCGGGCCCGAGACCGCGCGTGAGTCGGCCCTGGGACGCCGTCGTCGTCGGCTCGGGTCCCAACGGCCTGGTGGCGGCCAACCGTCTCGCCGACGAGGGCTGGTCGGTCGTCGTCCTCGAGGCGCAGCCGACGTACGGCGGCGCGGTGCGCAGCGACACCGAGGTCTACGACGGCTTCGTCCACGACACCTTCAGTGCCTTCTACCCCCTGGGGGTCGCATCGCCGGCGCTGGCGTCCCTCGACCTCGAGCAGCACGGCCTGGTGTGGGAGCACGCGCCCGCGGTGCTCGGCCACGTGTTCGGGGACGGCGAGTGGGCCCTGATGCACCGCGACCGCACCGTGACCGCCGGGCTGCTGGGCGACCCACGAGACGAGGAGGCGTGGCTGGCCCTGTGCGCCGTGTGGGACCGGATCGGGGACGACCTGATCGGCTCGTTGCTCACGCCCTTCCCGCCGGTCCGCCACGGCCTACGGCTCGGTGCGCGCCTGGCGCGGGCCGGCGGCCTGGGCACGGTGCGCGACCTCCTCACGCCGGCGTACGACCTGGCGCAGTCCCGGTTCGCCGGCCGCGCAGCCCGGGCGCTCCTCGCCGGGAACGCGGGGCACTCCGACATCCCGCTGCAGGCCCCCGGCTCGGGAGCGATAGCCCTCCTGATGAGCATGCTCGGCCAGACCGTCGGCTTCCCGGCGCCGCGAGGGGGAGCGGGGAGCCTGAGCGAGGCGCTGGTCCGACGCCTGCGGACGCGCGGTGGCGAGGTGCGCTGCGACAGCGAGGTGTCCCGGATCGTGGTCGAGGGTGGTCGCGCGGTCGCCGTGCGCGTGGGTGACGACGAGCTCCGGGTCGGTCGGGCGGTCCTGGCCGATGTCACCGCTCCGCTGCTCTACGGCGGGCTGGTGGCCGCCGACGACCTGCCGGCGCGGGTCAGGCGCGGCATGCGCGGCTTCCAGCTCGACCCGGCGACGGTGAAGGTCGACTGGGCCGTCGACGGACCGGTGCCGTGGGCGGTCGCCCCGGCCTACGCGCCCGGCACGGTGCACGTGGCCACGTCGTTCGAGGCGATCGGGGAGGCCCTCGGCCAGGTGGCGACGGGGATCGTGCCCCGCGACCCCTTTTTGCTGGCCGGCCAGATGACGACCACCGACCCGAGCCGCTCCCCGGCCGGCACCGAGTCGCTGTGGGCCTACACCCACGTGCCGCACCACGTGCTCGGAGACGCGGGCACCGCCCGCGACGGAGGGATCCGCGGCGTCTGGGACCACGACGACTGCGAGCGGTTCGCCGACCGCGTCCAGGCGCAGGTCGAGCGGGTGGCCCCGGGCTTCGGCTCGCGTGTCCTGGCCCGGCGGGTCCTCGGCCCCCGCGAGCTGGAGGCCCGCAACGCTAACCTCATCGGCGGCTCGATCGGAGGCGGGAGCTCACAGCTCCAGCAGCAGCTGGTCTTCCGGCCGGTCCCAGGCTCCGGACGGGCCGAGACCGGGATCGGCGGTCTCTACCTCGCCTCGTCATCGGCCCACCCCGGTGGCGGGGTCCACGGCGCCGCCGGCATGAACGCCGCGCGGGCGGCCCTCGCTCATGCCCGTGCTGACGTCGTACGACGGCCGGTGTCGGCCCTGGCCGGGCAGGTCAGGTCGCGGACGAGATCTTCTCGATGAGAGCGGTCGTCGAGATCGCCGGGGTGCGCGGGAGATACACGACCTCGCAGATGTCGCCGAACTCGTCGAAGCGGCCCGCCCAGTCGTCCCCCATCACCAGGACGTCGGCGTGGAACTCCTCGATGTAGTGCCGCTTGAGCTCGAGGCTCTCCTCGACGAACACCTCGTCGACCTTCTTCAGGGCCCCGACGATCGCCATCCGCTCGCCCTGGCTGAAGACCGGCTCGCGGCCCTTCTTGCGCAGGTTGAGCGCGTCGGCGGACACCCCGACCACGAGCCGGTCGCCGAGGGCAGCGGCGCGCTCGATCACCCGGAGGTGGCCGACGTGGAAGACGTCAAACGTGCCGAAGGTGATCACCGTGCGCATGGGCGGCATTGTGGCACCCGGCCGATACGGCCCGGTGCACGGGCATGGGCGAGAATCGAGCGATGACCACCACCTCCGTCGGGACGGTCGCGATGATCACCCCCGATCCCGGGGCCGACGCGCAACGGCGACGCGGGCTGCGCCGGATGCGTACCCTCGCGGTCTCCCTGCTGGCCTTCGCGGCCGTGGTCTACCTCGTCACGCTCGGGCAGGACGGGTTCTGGGGCTTCGTCAACGCCGGCGCCGAGGCCTCGATGGTCGGCGCGATCGCCGACTGGTTCGCGGTGACCGCGCTCTTCAAGCACCCGCTCGGCCTGCCCGTGCCGCACACGGCCCTCATCCCGCGACGCAAGGACGAGCTCGGCCGGAGCCTCGAGGAGTTCGTCGGCGAGAACTTCCTCCAGGAGTCGGTCATCCGCGAGCGGATCGCGTCGGCGAACATCTCGCTCCGCGTGGGCCAGTGGCTCGCCGAGCCCGCCCACGTACGCCGGGTGGTCGACGAGGTCGCGGAGGTCGTGTCGATCGGCCTCGGCAAGGTCCGCGACGACCACATCGCCGACTTCGTCACCGACGCACTGATCCCGCGCTTCCGCGAGGAGCCCCTCGCACCGCTGGCCGGAAGCCTGCTGGCCGAGGTCGTGCGGGACGGCGCCCACCGCAGCCTGGTCGACCTCACCGTCGACGAGCTGCGGCGCTGGCTGGTGGAGCACCCCGACACCTTCGCGGAGGTGCTCGAGCAGCGGGCACCCTGGTGGGCACCGCCCCGCCTCAACGACGCCGTGACCCGTCGTCTCCACACAGAGGCGCTGGTCTGGCTCGAGGAGATCCGCCAGGACCCCCACCACCAGGCGCGGCAGGCGTTCGACTCCCTGCTGACCCAGCTGGCGCACGACCTGCAGCACGACCCGGAGACCCAGGAGCGCACGGAGCGACTCAAGGTCCGGCTCCTCGAGCACCCGCAGGTCGTCGAGTCCAGCGTCGCGCTGTGGAACGCGCTGCGTCGCGCGCTGCAGGCGTCGTTGGTCGACCCCGACGGCGCGGTCCGGGAGCGGCTCTGCACCGAGCTGGCCGGCTTCGGCGGCCAGCTGCGCGACGACGAGGAGCTGCGCCGGCGACTCGACGGCACCGCGGCCGACGTCGCGGTCTTCGGGGTGTCGCGCTACGGCGCCGAGGTGACCGCCGTGATCACGCACACGATCGAGCGCTGGGACGGCAAGGAGGCCGCTCGCCGGATCGAGCTCCACGTGGGTCGTGACCTGCAGTTCATCCGCATCAACGGCACCATCGTCGGCGGTCTCGTCGGCGTCCTGATCCACACCGTCGCCGTCCTGGTCGGCTGAGTCGCCGGCGGAGAGAGAGGCCTGACATGAGTGAGTCCGTCGTACCCCTGCGGGACGAGTCGATCCGGCTGGGCCAGTTCCTCAAGCTCGCCGACCTCGTCGACACCGGAGCCGACGCCAAGGGGCTGCTCGCCTCCGGTCTGGTCCGGGTGAACGGAGAGGTGGAGTCGCGGCGTGGGCGTCAGCTCGCGGCCGGAGACGTCGTGGAGTGCGCCGGCCGTCGGGTGACGGTCGGCTGAGCCCGACCGTCGGTCAGCGGACCTCGACCAGGTCGCAGACGAAGATCAGGGTCTCACCGGGCTTGATCACGCCGCCGGCGCCGCGGTCGCCGTAGCCCAGGTGGGGCGGGATGACCAGCTGCCGCCGGCCACCGACGCGCATGCCCTGCACGCCGGTGTCCCACCCGGAGATCACCTGGCCGACGCCGAGGCGGAACTGCAGCGGCTCGCCCCGGTTGTAGGACGCGTCGAACTCCTCGCCGGTCGAGTGCGCCACGCCGACGTAGTGCACCTTCACCGTGGAGCCCTCGGTGGCCTCCTCCCCGTCACCCTCGACCAGGTCGGTGATCTCCAGGTCGTCGGGTGGGGCGAAGTCGGGGAAGTCGATCTCGGGCTTCTCGAGGCTCATGGCGGCCAGTGTGTCAGGTCTGGTGGACGTAGCTGTCGAGCTGGTCGCGTTCGAACTTCAGCTGGTCGAGGGACGACTTCACCACGTCGCCGATGCTGATGATGCCGGTCAGGTGTCCGTCGGTGACGACCGGCACGTGGCGGATACGTCGCTCGGTCATCACGACCCGCAGGTCGTCGACGGGGGTGCTCGGCTCGCAGGTCTGGACGTCGCTGGTCATGATGGCGCTCACGGCGCCGTCGAGGACGGCCTCGTCCTCGTGGAGCCGGCGGACGATGTCGCGCTCGCTGACGATGCCGTCGACGGCCGCGCCGTCACCGCTGACGACCACTGCCCCGACGTTGTGCTCGGCGAGCAGGCCCAACAGCTCGCGGACGGTGGAGTCGGGACTGATCGTGACGACCTGCTGACTCGGCTTGCTCGTGAGTACGTCGCTGATACGCATGGATCTCCTCACGGGTCGGGGAACGCTTGAGTGGCAGGCTAGTCCTCTTCGCGGCCCCGCCGCGAGAGCAGGTCATGGACCGAACCGGTGAGACGCCGGGGCGAGTCGGGGTCATCGTCCCCGTCGGGCAGAGCGCCGAGGAACGACAGTGCCGCGTCGTGCAGGTGGCCGTTGGAGGCGAGGGCGTTGCCGCCGAACGGTCCGTCGGTGCCGTCGAGGGCGGTGAAGCGTCCGCCGGCCTCGCGGACGATCACGTCGAGGGCCGCCATGTCGTAGAGCTGCAGCTCGGGCTCGGCCGCCAGGTCGACCGCGCCCTCGGCCAGGAGCATGTAGGACCAGAAGTCGCCGTACGCCCGGGTGCGCCAGCAGCGGCGCATCAGCGACAGGAAGTCGTCGAGCCGGTCGCGCTCCTCCCAGCCGTGCAGCGAGGAGTAGGCGAGAGACGCGTCCTCGAGCCGGCGTACGTCTGAGACCTGGCAGCGGGTCGCCTTGAGCAACGACCGGCCGGTCCAGGCGCCGTTGCCGTGGGAGGCCCACCAGCGCTTCTGGAGCTGTGGCGCCGACACCACCGAGAGGACGACCTCCTCGTCGACCACGAGCGCGATCAGGGTGGCCCACACGGGGACGCCGCGGACGAAGTTCTTGGTGCCGTCGATCGGGTCGATCACCCAGCGACGCTGGCTGTGACCGGTGCTGCCCTGCTCCTCTCCGAGCACGGCGTCGCGCGAGCGCACCCGCGACAGCGTGCGGCGCATCGACTCCTCGACGCCCTCGTCGGCGTCGGTGACCGGCGTGAGGTCGGGCTTGCTCATCACGTGCAGGTCGAGCGCCCGGAAGCGCGTCGTGGTGATGGAGTCCGCGTCGTCGGCGAGCACGTGGGCGAGGCGGAGGTCGTCGGTGAAGTCCGACGTGGCGGGCGACATGCGCACAGGCTATTCCGAACCGGACGCGGCTCCGCCGCGTATACCTATCTCATGGAGTTCAACGGCCTGCCGCTCCACCCGCTCATCGTCCACGTCGTCGTCGTGTTCGCGCCGCTCACGGCCATCGCCGGCATCCTCTACGCCGTCGTGCCGCGATGGCGCTGGTGGCTGCGCTGGCCGCTGGTGGCGACCGCGGTCATCGCCGCCGGGGCGGGGATCATCGCGGTGCGGTCCGGACTCCAGCTCGAGACCCAGCGCCAGCTGCAGTCGCTGCCCGAGCTCGCGGTCCATGCCCACCGGGGCCGGATCCTGCGGTGGGTGCTCCTGGGGTTCCTCGCCGTGGCCGCTCTCGGCGCCTGGCAGCTCGGCGGTCCGTCGGCGCTGACCTCGGGCGCGGGGGGCCGCGAGGGCCGGACCGGGGCCGTCGCGATCACGCTCCAGGTGCTGCTCGTCGCCGGCGCGATCGCCGTCCTGGTGTGCGTGTTCCTGACCGGCGACTCGGGGGCCCGCAGCCTCTGGGGCTGAGGACCCGCGCCCTCGTCCCTCGGGCGGGCTGGGCGGTCAGTACTCCGGACCCGAGCGTGCCTCCAGCAGCCGCCGGAACGACTCGACCCGCTCGGGGTCGGCCTCCCCGCGCGCGACCGCCTCGTCGAGGCCGCACTCCGGCTCGTCGGCAGCGTGGGTACAGCCCCGCGGACAGTCCTCGGTCATCTCGTCGAGATCGGGGAACGCCTCGATCAGGTCCTCCGGACGCACGTGCGCGAGGCCGAACGAGCGGATCCCCGGCGTGTCGATGATCCAGCCGTCGGTGCCGCCGGCGCCGTCGGGGAGGGCGAGCATCAGCGCCGAGGTCGATGTGTGGCGGCCGCGGCCCGTGACGGCGTTGACGACACCGACGTCGCGGTTCGCCGTCGGGATCAGCGCGTTGACGAGGGTGGACTTGCCGACGCCGCTGTGCCCGATCAGGACGCTGGAACGGCCGCGGAGCCGCTCGCGCAGCTCGGTGAGGTCACCGCCGCGCTGCGTCACGACCCAGGGGACGCCGAGAGGACGGTAGGTGACGAGCAGCGTCTCGGGGTCGGCGAGATCGGCCTTGGTCAGGCACAGGAGGGGTTTCATGCCGGACACGAACGCCGCCACCAGGGCCCGGTCGATCAGCCGCGGGCGCGGCTCGGGGTCGGCCAGTGCGGTGACCACGACGAGCTGGTCGGCGTTGGCGACGACCACGCGCTCGACCGGGTCGTCGTCGTCGGCCGTACGACGCAGGACGGTGGTCCGCTCGAGCACCTCGACGATGCGCGCCAGTGCGCCGTCGACACCCGAGACGTCGCCGACGACCCGGACGCGGTCGCCGACCACCACTCCCTTGCGCCCGAGCGGCCGTGCCTTGACCGCCCACACGCTGACGCCGTCCACCAACAGCGTGAACCTGCCCCGGTCCACGGTGGTCACGACCGCCTCGACGGCGTCGTCGTAGGTCGGTCGTTCCTTCGTGCGGGGGCGGGTACGTCGACGCGGGCGCTCGTAGTGCTCGTGGTCGTGCTCGTCGTACCGTCCCGTCATCGCGCGTCCAGCAGGGCGGCCCAGACGCCCGGGAAGTCGGGGAACGTCTTGCTCGTGGCGTCGACGTCGTCGAGCACCACGCCGTCGACGACCGAGCCGAGCACCGCGGCGGCGTGGGCCATCCGGTGGTCGGCGTAGGTCCGGAACGACCCGCCGTGCAGATCGGCCGGTCGGAGCTCCAGGCCGTCGGCGTGCTCGGTGACGTCGGCGCCGAGCCCGCGCAACTCGGTCGCGAGGGCGGCGAGCCGGTCGGTCTCGTGCCCGCGGATGTGGGCGATGCCACGCAGGTGGGACGGGCCGTCGGCCAGGGCGCACAGCGCGGCGAGCACCGGCGTCAGCTCGCCGACGTCGTGCAGGTCGGCGTCGAGGCCCATAAGGCGACCGTGGCCGGTGACGGTGAGGCCGGCGTCCCCGAGGTCGACGCTGCACCCGAGCTGCGCCAGGAGGTCGCGCAGGACGTCGCCGGCCTGCGTCGTCGCGCGTGGCCAGTCACGCACGGTGACGCTGCCGCCGGTGGTGGCGGCCACGGCCAGGAACGGTGCGGCGTTGGACAGGTCGGGCTCGATCAGGTGGTCGACCGGCTTCACCGGGCCGGGGGCGACCCGCCACCGGCTCGGCTCGGCGTCGTCGACCTCCACACCGTGCTGACGCAGCAGGGCGACGGTCATGTCGAGGTGGGGCTGGGACGGGACCGGCTTCCCGTCGTGGACGACGTCGACGCCGTGGTCGAAGCGGGCGCCGGCGAGCAGGAGGGCGGAGACGAACTGGCTCGAGCCGGACGCGTCGAGCACGACCTTCCCGCCGGGCACTCGACCCGCGCCGACGACGGTGAACGGCAGGCGGTCGCCGTCGACGCGCACGCCGAGGGCGCGCAGCGCGGTCAGGACCTCGCCGACAGGTCGGTTGCGCATGTGAGGGTCGCCGTCGAAGGCGACGTCGCCCTCGGCCAGCGCGGCCACCGGGGGCACGAAGCGGGTGACCGTCCCGGCCAGCCCGCAGTCCACGGCCACACCACCGGTCAGCGTGGCGGGCTCGACGGTCCAGTCGTCGCCGGAGGTGTCGATCCGGGTCCCGAGCGCGGCGAGCGCCCCGGCCATCAGCGCGGTGTCCCGCGACCGGAGCGCACGTCGTACGACGCTGGGGCCGTCGGCGAGGGCGGCCAGCACCAGGGCGCGGTTGGTCAGCGACTTGCTCCCGGGCAACGACACCTCGGCGCGCACAGGTCCGCGGGCGAAGGGGGCACGCCACGGTCGGCTGGTCACCGGCGCAGCGTAGCGAGCGGGCGCGGCCGACGGCTCAGGTCAGGTGTGCCCGGGCGACCCGGGCCTCGCTGCGCGCCTGGCGGGCCAGCGACCTCGCCTCCCGGCGTACGTCGCGACCGGCGCGACGTGCACGCCACGCCACCCCGGGCTTCCCCTCGGTGTCGACACCGGCGATCAGCAGTCCGCCGACGATCGAGACCCCCTTGAAGAAGTTGAGGCGCTGGGTGTTCCGGAGGGCCGGGTCCTGCTCACGCCAGAAGGCATGCCCGGCCATCGTCGTGGGCAGGAGGGAGACCGCGAGCACGGTCGAGGACAGGCGTGGCATCCGGCCGGTGGCCAGGGCGGCGGCAGCGCCGATCTGCAGGACGGCGTTCGCGCGCACGATCGTCACGGGATCCGTGGGGATCGGTACGCCGGGAGCCGCGCGCTGGGCGAGGGGGACGACCTTCTCGGTCACCCGCGATGCCTTGGGCGCCAGCTTCGGTGCGTTCTTCAGGGCGCTCGCGGCGCCGACGAAGAACACCGACGCGAGCATCGGCCGGGCGATGAGTCTGATGGCGGTCATGGGTACTTCTTACCCGATCCCGCTCAGATCATGACTCGTGGTCGTCCCAGCGGTGCACCTCGACCGTCACGCTGTCGTTGCTCGGGTCGGGGTCGGGGCTGGTGTCGGAGGCGACCGTGAACGTGACCTGGGCCGACGAGGTGTTGGCCGGCAGCAGGACGAAGAAGGTCACCGTCGGGTTGACCGGGGGCGAGGTGACGTGGCAGACGCCGTCGCGCTGGAACCAGCAGTTGAACTCGGGCACGATCAGCGTGTTGTGGTTCGTGCTGGTCCCGGTCACCGTGGCGGTGGCGCCGGCCATCAGGTCGTGGACGGTCACGTCCACCTGGTGCCAGTTGGGGCTGTTGGTCGGCGGTCGCGGTGACACGGTCGCAGTGACGGACAGGTCGCCGGCCGGAACCTTCACGTCCACGGACTGGGTCACGGTCGGAGCCTGCTCGTAGTCCGCGTCGCCGGCCTGGTTCGCCGCGATCCGGCAGGTGCCCGCAGCCTTGAAGGTGACGGTCGAGCCCGAGACCGTGCACACGGTCGTGGTGGTGGAGCTGAACACGACCGGGCTCGTGGAGCCGCCACCCTTGGCCGCCACGTCGTACGTCGTGCCGACGAAGCCCGGGGACGGCGGGACGGAGGTGAACGTGATGGCCTGCGACGCCTTGCGGACCGTCACGGACTGGGTCACTCGCGGGGCCGCGGTGTAGTCGTCGTTGCCGGCCTGGTCGGCGGCGATGACGCAGGTGCCGGCGTGCAGGAAGGTCACCGTGGAGCCGACGACGGAGCACGCGCTGTTGGTCGTCGAGGGAGCCACCGAGAACGTGACGGGGAGGCCCGAGCTGCTCGTCGCCGCCACGGTGTAGGTGTCGCCGAACGCTGGCGAGCCCGGGGGCTTGGAGGTGAACGTGATGGTCTGCGACGCCTTGCGGACCGTCACGGACTGGGTCACTCGCGGGGCCGCGGTGTAGTCGTCGTTGCCGGCCTGGTCGGCGGCGATGGCGCAGGTGCCGGCGTGGCGGACGGTGACGGTGGCGCCGTCGAGGGTGCAGGCGTTGTGGGTGGTGGCGGGGTCGAGGGAGAAGGTGACCGGGTTGCCGGAGTCGCCGCCGGTGGCGGTCACGGTGTAGGTGTCGCCGAACGCGGGCGAGGCCGGGGGCTTGGAGGTGAAGGTGATCGACTGGCTGGCGCGGGCGACGTCGAAGGACTGGGTGCGGGTCGGGGCGTCGGTGTAGTCGTCGTTGCCGGCCTGGTCGGCGGCGATGGCGCAGGTGCCGGCGTGGCGGACGGTGACGGTGGCGCCGTCGAGGGTGCAGGCGTTGTGGGTGGTGGCGGGGTCGAGGGAGAAGGTGACCGGGTTGCCGGAGTCGCCGCCGGTGGCGGTCACGGTGTAGGTGTCGCCGAACGCGGGCGAGGCGGGGGGCTTGGAGGTGAAGGTGATCGACTGGCTGGCGCGGGCGACGTCGAAGGACTGGGTGCGGGTCGGGGCGTCGGTGTAGTCGTCGTTGCCGGCCTGGTCGGCGGCGATGGCGCAGGTGCCGGCGTGGCGGACGGTGACGGTGGCGCCGTCGAGGGTGCAGGCGTTGTGGGTGGTGGCGGGGTCGAGGGAGAAGGTGACCGGGTTGCCGGAGTCGCCGCCGGTGGCGGTCACGGTGTAGGTGTCGCCGAACGCGGGCGAGGCGGGGGGCTTGGAGGTGAAGGTGATCGACTGGCTGGCGCGGGCGACGTCGAAGGACTGGGTGCGGGTCGGGGCGTCGGTGTAGTCGTCGTTGCCGGCCTGGTCGGCGGCGATGGCGCAGGTGCCGGCGTGGCGGACGGTGACGGTGGCGCCGTCGAGGGTGCAGGCGTTGTGGGTGGTGGCGGGGTCGAGGGAGAAGGTGACCGGGTTGCCGGAGTCGCCGCCGGTGGCGGTCACGGTGTAGGTGTCGCCGAACGCGGGCGAGGCGGGGGGCTTGGAGGTGAAGGTGATCGACTGGCTGGCGCGGGCGACGTCGAAGGACTGGGTGCGGGTCGGGGCGTCGGTGTAGTCGTCGTTGCCGGCCTGGTCGGCGGCGATGGCGCAGGTGCCGGCGTGGCGGACGGTGACGGTGGCGCCGTCGAGGGTGCAGGCGTTGTGGGTGGTGGCGGGGTCGAGGGAGAAGGTGACCGGGTTGCCGGAGTCGCCGCCGGTGGCGGTCACGGTGTAGGTGTCGCCGAACGCGGGGGAGTCGGGGGCGGTCGAGGTGAACGCGACCGACTGCGTGCCCCGAGCGACCGTGATGGTGCGGGACACCGGCGGAGCGTCGAGATAGTCGCCGTCACCGGCCTGGGTGGCGGTGATGGTGCAGGTGCCGGCGTGGTCGATCGAGAGTCGCGACCCGTCCTGACGCAGTGAGCAGGCCGGGTTCGTCGGCGAGGTCTGCAGCGTGACGACCACCGGGTTCTCCGACGCGCCACCGCTGAGCTGGAGGTCGAACGTCGGGTCGCCGACCGACGGGCTCTTCGGGACCGAGAAGCCGACGACCTGTGCCTGCTTCGGTACGTCGATCACCTGCTGCGCCGTCTTGGAGCGCGCGACCGCGGCGCGGTTGTTCGACTCGGTCGCGTTGATCACGCACGAGCCGGCGTGCCGGAAGGTCACCGTCGAGCCGTCGAGCGTGCACGCATGATGGGTGGTCGACGAGTCGAGCGAGAAGGTGATCGTCGTCCCGGAGCCTCCCGAGGCCTTCAGCTCGTAGGTGTCACCGAACGACGGGTGGGGCGGCGGGGTCGACGAGAACGTGATCGGCTCGTCCGTCGGGTCGGAGGTGGGCCCGGAGGTCGGACCTGAGGTGGGCTCGGAGGTCGGCGGGCCGGTCGGCTCCGAGGTCGTCCCCGTCGTCGGTCCGCTGCCGGGGTCGGTGGCGGTGTCGGAGGCAGTGGGCCCGGTCGGCGCCGTCGACGAGCCGGCCACCGGCGAGGTGGCGCTGGCCGTCGGGCCGACCGACGAGGAGAGAGTGCTCCCGGGCGGGGCGGTCCCGTTCCGGCCCTGGTGGGTGCCCCCGGGGCCGTTCGCGGACGTGCCCGGGTCGGCCGGGCCGCTGACGCTGTGGAGAGGGTGGTCGAGGCCGCCCGCGGTGTCGGACGCCGGGTTCGCGAGCATGGCGTGGGCGCCGACGTAGACCGCCACGGAGGCGACCGCCGTGAGCATGACGCCGCCGACCGCGGTGACGGCGGTGTGACCGCCGAGGAACGACTTGGTCGCCGACCACGCGGCCGTGACGCTCGCGCCCGCCCCGGCCGCCCCACCGGACGACAGGTACGCCGCGCCGGCGCTGCCGAGCAGGAGCGGGGCCAGGATCGCGGCCAGACCGGAGTTGACCTCGGTGAGCTCGAGGTAGACCGCCGCACAGCTGAGGCAGCTCTCCAGGTGGTCCTCGACACGGGTCGCGTCACGACGCGACAGGCCGCCCCTGACGTAGGCACCGAGGTGGTCGCGCGTCCAGCCGCAGTCGACGTCGTCGGGGTCGGCGGCGTGCTGGCTGAGGAAGGCCTGGCGGAGGCCCTCGCGGGCCCGGTACGCCAGGGCGGAGACGGAGTTGGCGCTCATACCGAGCAACGGGGCGATGTCGGCGGGCTTCTGCTGCTCGACCTCGGTGTGCCACAGCACCATCTGCCACCGCTCCGGCAGCGAGGCGAACGCGCGGGCGGCGGCTGCGTTGTCGAACCCCTCGACGGCGGTGTCCTGGAACGGCAGGCCGGGATCGAAGGGCGTCAGGTCGTCGACGGGTCGCAACCGCGACCCCGACCGGATCCGGTCGACGTGGAGCCGGCGTACGGCGGTCAGCAGGTAGGCGCGGAAGGCCAGGTCGGGGCCACCCCCGCGCTGGAGCACCAGGAGCACCTTGGTGAAGGCGTCGGAGACCAGGTCGTCGGCGTCGGAGGGTCCCGCGATCTGGCGGGCGAGGCGCCGAGCGGCGTCCACGTGGCGAGCGAACAGCTCTCCGTAGGCGTCGACGTCTCCGCCCCGGACGGCCGCGATCAGCTCGGCGTCGCCGGGGCCGTCAAGGCGCGACAGCGAGACACTCACACAAACTCCAACGCTCCGGACAGGCTCCTGTGACGCCAGTATGGTGTCCCGCACCATAATTTGCTGCCAAACCCGCATCATGACCGGCCCCCGAGCCCGTCTCATCGTCGGAGAGCGCTGCACGGATGTAGGAGGGAGGCGTCATGGGGTTCTGGGCATTTCGGGACAAAGTTGCGCCCGGGCCTCCCTCCACGTCCGGCACCGCTCTGTCCGAGGCGGTCCGTGAGGGACTGCCCGTGTCGTACGAAGCGGTCGGCGAGGCACTCGCCGCCGCGCGTAGCGCCACCGACGCCTGTGAGGTGGTCGGGCGCCTGCTCGGGAGCCAGGGGGTCTCGCTCGAGGAGACGCTGGCCGACCTGCGGACGACGTACTCGCTCGTGCTGGGGACCGAGCCGGCGTTCACCGACGCCTGCGCGGTGGCCCTGGGCTGGAGCGAGGCGACCCTGGCCTACCTCCACCAGCTGTCGTGTGCCGACCCGCTGACGGGACTGGCCAGCATGGCCCACCTGCGCGGTCGGCTCACCGAGGTCTACCGCGGCGTGCCCGCGGGGTCGAAGGCCGGCTCGCCGCGTGACCGCTACGCCCTGGTCGTCCTCGAGGCTCCCGCTCCGCGCCTGACCGGGCTCGCCGACGAGGTCTTCGGCGTCGACCTGCGGATGTCGCGCATCGGCGAGGCTGCGCGCTCGGTGTTCGCGGGGGGCGAGACGATCTGCCGGATCGGCCCGCGCCGCATCGTGGTGCTGGCCTCCCGTGACGAGACGCTCGGACGGCGGACGAGCCTGCTCCGCAGCCTGACCGGCCTGGGCGACGGCAACGGCGGAGTCCGGATCTGGACCGAGAGCCTGCCGTCGACCGGCGACACCGTGGCCAGCCTGCTCGACGAGCTCTCCCGCGACCAAGCGAACAGCTGAAGCGAGCAGCCGAGCCCGAGGGACGAGGACTCGGCGTCGTGAGCGCAGGTTGAGCAAGCGACGCGACTGAGGAACGAAGGCGCGCGAGCGCGCCGAAACCCGGTGACGTGTCTGGAGGGTCGACCGGGGGTCTCGACAGGCTCGACCCACGAACGTCGGCTCGACCAGGGGTCTCGACAGGCTCGACCAGCGAACGTCGGCTTGACCAGGGGTCTCGACAGGCTCGACCAGCGAACGTCGGCTTGACCAGGGGTCTCGACAGGCTCGACCAGCGCACGGTCGGCTCGACCGGGGGTCTCGACAGGCTCGACCAGCGCCGGTCGGCTCGACCGGGGGTCTCGACAGGCTCGACCAGCGAGGGTCGGAGGGCTCGCCTAGGCTGCTGGCATGTGTGGGCGCTACGCATCCAGCCGCAAGCCCGAGGATCTCGTCGAGGAGTTCGAGATCCGCACCAGCAAGGTCGACGAGGCGCTCGCGCCCGACTTCAACGTCGCACCGACCAAGCCTGTGTACGCCGTCCTGGAGCGGTCGCCGTCACCGCGCGACGCCGAGGAGCCGGACCCACCGGAGCGCCAGCTGCGAGTGCTGAGCTGGGGGCTGGTGCCCTCGTGGGCCAAGGACCCGTCGATCGGCAACCGGATGATCAACGCCCGGATGGAGACGGTGGCTGAGAAGCCTGCCTACAAGCGCGCGTTCGCCTCGCGACGGTGCCTGCTCCCGGCCGACGGCTACTTCGAGTGGTACCCGACCCAGCAGACCGGGAAGTCGGGCAAGCCGCTCAAGCAGCCCTTCTTCATCCGCCCCACCGACGGCGGGGTGCTGGCGATGGCGGGTCTCTACGAGATCTGGCGCGATCCCGCACGCTCCGACGACGACCCCGACCGCTTCCGCTGGACGTGCACCGTGCTCACCACCCAGGCGGAGGACTCCGTCGGCCACATCCACGACCGGATGCCCTTGATGGTCGAGCGCGACCGGTGGGGAGCCTGGCTCGACCCCGGTGTCGCGGAGCGCGACGACCTGCTCTCGCTGCTCGTGCCGGCGGCGCCCGGGCGGCTCGAGGCGTTCCCGGTCTCCACCGACGTCAACAACGTC
Source organism: uncultured Actinomycetota bacterium (assembly GCA_963753705.1). Classification (GTDB taxonomy): domain Bacteria; phylum Actinomycetota; class Actinomycetes; order Propionibacteriales; family Nocardioidaceae; genus Nocardioides. The sequence goes on along the minus strand of CAVWDJ010000012.1, from coordinate 190,059 downwards.
CGCAACAACGGGCCTGCGCTCGTCGAGCCGATCCCGGCCGACGAGGCGCTCGCCTGAGCCCGTGATGACGCCGACCCTGTCGGTCGAGACTCCCCACGGTGAGGGCCGGTTGGTCGTGCACGCGGCCCGGGCGCCGGCGGCGACGCTGGTGCTGAGCCACGGCGCCGGCAACGGCATCGAGGCGCGCGACCTGGCGGCCCTGGCCGAGGCGCTCCCGGGGCAGGGGTTCACCGTGGCGCTGTTCGAGCAGCCGTGGCGCGTGGCCGGCCGTCGGATCGCGACGCCACCGCCCACGCTCGACGTCGGCCTCCGCGCGGCCGTCGAGCGGCTCGCCCCCAGCCCGCCGTTCGTGGTCGGCGGACGCTCGGCCGGCGCCCGCTCCGCGGCTCGCTGTGCGCGCGGGCTGGGCGCGGGCGGCTGCCTCGCGCTCGCCTTCCCGCTCCACCCCCCGGGTCGCCCGGACAAGTCGCGCCTGGACGAGCTCACCGGGGCCGGCGTCCCGACGCTCGTGATCCAGGGCGAGCGAGACTCGATGGGCAGGCCCGAGGAGTTCCCCGAGGGGGTCGACCTGACGGTGGTCCCGGCCGCCGACCACGGGCTCAAGGTGCCCAGGTCCGGGCCGCTCGACCAGGCCGGAGCCCTCGACCTGGTGGTCGAGTCCACGCTGGAGTGGCTCGTGCGTGAGGTGAGCGGGAATCCCTGACGCGTCGGTCGCGTTGAGACCGTCGTGCTTGCGCTGACCGACCGTACCCGCCCACCGGTATCGTGGGAGTCGATGACAGACCACCCCGACCTCACCGACCTCTCCACCGACGAGACGTCACCCGATGCCGAGGTCGACCTCGCCACCGAGACCGACGTCGAGCGAGCTGCCCGTTTCGAGCGCGACGCGCTGCCCTTCCTCGACCAGCTCTACGGCGCCGCGATGCGGATGACCCGCAACCCGAGCGACGCGGAGGACCTCGTCCAGGAGACCTTCGCCAAGGCCTACGCCTCGTTCCACCAGTTCCGCCCCGGCACCAACCTCAAGGCCTGGCTCTACCGGATCCTCACCAACACCTTCATCAACAACTACCGCAAGAAGCAGCGGCAGCCGCAGCAGTCGATGTCGGAGGACGTCGAGGACTGGCAGCTGGCGCGCGCCGAGTCGCACACCTCCACCGGCCTGAAGTCCGCGGAGAACGAGGCGCTCGAGCACCTCCCCGACTCCCAGGTGAAGGATGCCCTCCAGCGTCTCCCCGAGGAGTTCCGCCTGGCCGTCTACCTGGCCGACGTGGAGGGTTTCGCCTACAAGGAGATCGCGGAGATCATGGGGACGCCGATCGGGACGGTCATGTCCCGGCTCCACCGCGGACGGCGCCAGCTTCGCGACATGCTCTCGGACTACGTCCGCAGTGACGACCTGCTCCCAGTCGGGCAGGACACCGCCGGAGGAGGAACCGAGTCATGAGCCACGACGAGTCCTGCGCCGACTTCCTCGAGCGCATCGTCTGCCTGCTCGACAACGAGCTCGACGCGTCCGACGTCGACTCCGTCCGGGCCCATCTCGACGAGTGCGCGCCGTGTCTCCACAGCTATGACCTGCAGCGCACCGTCAAGGCCCTGGTGGCGAGGTCGTGCATCGAGCACGCGCCCGACTCGCTCCGGCAGCGGGTGCGGATCCAGATCCAGGAGATCCAGGTCCGCTACAGCGACAGCTGACCTGACCGGGCCCCACCCAGCAACGAGCCCCCGACCGAGTCCTCGGTGCGGGGGCTTCGTCATGCTGGTCGAGCGCGGGCAGCCTGGGCCTTACGCGTTCGGGCGCTTGCCGTGGTTGGCGGCCTTCTTCTTGCGGCCGCGGCGCTTGCGTCCGGTCTTGCCCATGGTGTCCTCCTGTGGTCGGCGCCCCGAAGGGCGGGGACCATCCTCTCAGCAGAGCGGGCGCGCCACGAAATCGGGGTGGGCGGCGTACGGCGGGAGAAAACGCGGAACGATCCTCGGACACGCCGAGGCCGGGGCGCCCTCGGTTCCGCGTTTTCCGCGTGTTCAGTGCCCCCGCGGCGGTCAGAGGCGGGCGAGGAAGCGCTGCGCGTCGACGACCACGCGGGTCACCTCGCCGGTGCCGACCACGCGCCCGCCGCCGGCCTCGCGCGCGACCACGCCGAACCGATGGAGCCTGCCGTCGCGGTGGAGCGGGGTCGCGGTCACCTCCAGCGCCGTCCCCACGAGGCTGGCGCGGACGTGCTCGAGCTCCACGCGGGTGCCGACCGAGGTCTCGCCCTCCTCGAGGGCGGGCTCGACCGCGGCGCAGGTCGCCGCCTCGCACCACGCGAGGAGGTACGGCGTACCGAGCACCGGCAGACTGCCGGACCCGACGGCCGAGGCGGTCTCGGCGTCGCCGACGGTGAACGTCAGGGTGGTCGTCACCGGCTCGCTCACGCCTGCCTCAGCTCGAGGACGTAGGTGATCAGGTCGATGCCCTCGGCCGGCGACCAGTCGCGCTCGGGCAGCCGGACGAAGCCGGCACGTTCGTAGATGCGGTGGGCGGAGTGCATCCGGGGCAGCGTCGACATCACGACGCGGGACGCGCCTTCGCACCGGAAGTGCTCCACGACCAGGTCGAGCAGCCCGGCGCCGATCCCCGCGCCCCGGGCGGCGGGGGCCACCGCGAGCATGCGGAACTCGCCCTCGCCCTCGGCGGCCACCTCGCGCCAGGGTGAGCCGGGCGGGCAGATCGTCACGGTGCCGAGGATGTCCTCGGAGCCGTCGGGCGTGGCGACCCACAGCTCCGCCTCGCGGTCGCGCGTCGCTGCATCACGGAGGTGGTGGACGTACTCGTCGGTGTCCTCACCCGCGAACTCGGCGTACGCCGCGACCGTCACCTCGCCGATCGCCGCGTGATCCTGGGGTCGGGCGCGTCGCGTCCGCATCGGCTCCCGCCTCAGATCCCGAACGTGGCGCGCGGGTAGGCGGCGTTCACGTCGGTGATCACGTTGACGAGGTACGGCGTGCCCGCGGCGAACGCGCGGTCGAGGGCCGGGCCGATCTCCCTCGGGTCCGTCACCCGTTCCCCGGCTCCGCCGAGGGCCCTGACGACCTCGTCGTAGCGCGTCTGCTGTGCGAGATCGGCTGCGACGTCGTAGCCGTAGATCATCTGCATCGGCCCCTTCTCCAGCCCCCAGGCGGAGTTGTTGCCCATCACCATCACCACCGGGAGGTCGTGGCGGACGAGGGTGTCGACGTCCATCAGCGAGAAGCCGGCGGCACCGTCGCCCAGGAGCAGCGCCACCTGGGCCGACGGACGCGCGAGCCGGGCGGCGATGGCGGAGCCGAGCCCGGCGCCGAGGCAGCCGTAGGGGCCGGGGTCGAGCCAGCCGCCGGGGCGCTGCGGCTCGACGAACTTCCCGGCGAAGCTCACGAAGTCGCCGCCGTCGCCGATCACGACGGCGTCGTCCGCAAGGCGCGGGAGCAGCTCGCCGTAGATCCGGGCCGGATGGATCGGGTCGGCCTCGGCCGTGAGCAGCTCGGCGTCGCGGGCGGCGGCCTCGCGCACCGTCGCCTGCAGGTCCTCGACCCACGCCTTCCACGAGCGGCGGTCGAGGCGGTCGAGCGCCGCCCCCAGCCCGGTCAGGGCCGACGCCAGGTGACCGGAGACGGAGTCGGCCAGCGCCGCGTGGCGCGACACCTGGCCGGGGGAGTCGGCCATGTGCACGACGCGCGCCGGCTCGGCACCCTCCTTGCCGCCGAACACGCCGTACCCGAGCCGGAAGTCGAGAGGGGTGCCCACGACGACGACCAGGTCGGCGGTGTTGAGCGCCTTGCCGCGTGCCTTGGTCACGAGGAGGGGATGGCCCCCCGGGACCACGCCGCGGCCCATCCCGTTGGTGATCGCGGGGAGGCCGGCGGACTCGACGAGCTCGAGCGCCTCGCGCTCGGCGCCGTCGGCCCACACGTCGGTGCCCAGGATGAGCACGGGGCGCTCGGCGTCCGCGAGCAGCCGGGCGATCCGGTCCAGTGCGTCGGTGTCGGGGTCGACACCCCGCGGTGCCGACGCCGTGGGCACCGCGGTGGTCGCGGTGTTGAAGAACTCGTCCATGGGGACGTCGACGAAGACCGGGCCGCGGTGCGACGAGCGGGCCGCCCGGAACGCGTCGTCGAATCCGCCGGCGACCTCGGCGGCGGTCGGGATCGTACGCGCGTCCTTGGTGATGGAGGCGACGATCGGTGGCTGGTCGAGCTCCTGCAGGCTGCCGCTTCCCCAGCGGTTCTGCGGTGCTCGGCCGCCGACGACGACCATCGGTGACCCCGCGAACTGCGCCTGTGCGATCGCGCTGATCCCGTTGGTGACACCGGGTCCGGCGGTCAGGACGGCGAGCCCCGGGACCCTGGTGAGCTTGCCGGTCGCCTCGGCGGCGAAGGCCGCGGTCTGCTCGTGCCGCACGTCGAGGATCCGCATCGGCGGATCGGCCTTGACCGCACCGTCGTACATCGGGAAGACGTGTGCGCCCGACAGCGTGAACATCGTCTCCACGCCGTGGGCGCGGGCGACGGCCACGGCGAGCTCCCCGGCGTGGCCGGTGACCTCGCCCTCTTGGGGGGTGGTCTCGGGGGCGGAGTCGGTCGCGCTCATGAAGGGCAGGTTACCGACCGGTCACCGGAGGTCAGGGGCGGGCGCCGAGGTAGGCCACGTTGGTGGTGCGCAGGGCGTCCATGATGGTCAGCAGCAGGTCGGAGCGTACGTCGATCGGCTCGGGTGCGAGGGCCACCTGGAGATGGAGCGCCCGCAGGAAGGACTCGGGGTTGGCGGTGGTCAGGTAGGGGTCGCGGCCTGCGGGGGTGCGGGCCGTCGCCGCGGCAGCCACCCGGGCGAGCCACGGCTCGATGATCCGTAACGGCACCAGGCGGCGGCGCAGCACGCTCATGGTCGCCCTGGCCAGGCGGTCGGGCTCGCCGCTCGTGAACGGTGTCGTGGGCTCCTCGATCACCCGGTCGGCGATGACGTCGAGCACGACGGTGAGCTCGTTCAGGCCGAGGTGCGGCGACTCGGCCAGCACCGCGAGCACGTCGGCTCCGTGGGCGACCGCGTGCGCCCAGCCCCGGCCCGGCACGTAGCCACGGACGTCGCGCTCGCGCACCAGCCATCCGCTGGCCCGGTCGCCCCACTCCAGGATCTTCCCCGGTGGCAGCAGCGACTCGGCGTTGTCGCGCGCGAGGCACTCGGCCAGCACGAGGGCGGAGAAGCTGCGCCGGAACACCGAGTCGGTCCCCGACTCGCCCGAGGCCGCGGACGAGGCCGGCGGTCATGCCGTCGCCGAGCCCCGCGAGCAGGTCGTCGTAGACCCCCTCGGAGACCCAGGTGGCCAGGATGGGGTACGCGATCTCGTCGCGCTCGACCGGGTCGATCGAGCCGAGCATGGTGGTCAGCTCGGCCGTGAGGTCCGGCAGCGAGCGGTCCGTCGGCACCGTCATCTCGTCGGACCGGACCCGGTTCCAGTACGCCGTCGACATGGCGCCCATCCTGCCAGCCGGTCCGCGGGCTCACCCAGGCACCCGAGGTCGACGCAGACCTCGCCCTAGGCTGATCCGGTGCCGTCCCTCCTGGAGCTGGTCCGGAGCCATACCGACCTCGACGAGGCCGACGTCGCCGTGCTCCAGCTGCTCACCGCGGACTGGCAGATCATCGCCGACCTGTCGTTCGCCGACCTGGTCCTCTGGCTGCCCGACCGCGGCGGCGACGGGTTCTGGGCTGCCGCCCAGATGCGCCCCACGACCGGCCCGACGGCCTACGTCGACGACGTGGTCGGCAGCTTCATGCCGACCGGCCGGCGGCCGATGCTCGACCAGGCCCATGCGGGCGCGCGGCTGGTGCGTGAGGGCGACCCGGAGTGGCGCGACGACGTGCCGGTCCGGGTCGAGACGATCCCGGTCCCGCGCGCGGGACGCGTGATCGCGGTGATCGCGCGCAACACCAACCTCCTCGGGGTCCGCACCCCCAGCCGGCTGGAGCTGTCCTACCTGCAGAGCGCCGCCGAGCTCACCGCGATGATCGCCTCGGGCGACTTCCCTGCCCCTGGGCAGCGCGGTGACCACGCCGACTCGCCGCGGGTCGGCGACGGCTTCGTCCGCGTCGACGCCGACGGACGGGTGACCTACGCCAGCCCGAACGCGCTGTCGGTCTATCGCCGCCTCGGCCTCTCCGGCGACCTCGACGGGCAGGTGCTGGCCGACCTGACCCGCTCCCTGGTACCGCCACGCCGTCGTCCCGACGAGGAGACGCTCAGCGCTGTGCTCGGCGGCCGCGTGCACCGCGACACCGAGGTCGGCGGCGACCGCGTCTCACTGATCGTGCGGTCGATCCCGCTGCGGGCCAAGGGCGCACACATCGGCGCGCTCGTGCTGGTCCGCGACGTCACCGACCTCCGGCGGCGCGACCGCGAGCTGGTCACCAAAGACGCCACGATCCGCGAGATCCACCACCGGGTGAAGAACAACCTGCAGACGGTGGCCGCCCTGCTGCGCCTCCAGGCCCGGCGGATCGACGCACCCGAGGCGAAGCTGGCGCTGGAGGAGGCCGTCCGCAGGGTGGGCACGATCGCGATCGTGCACGAGACGCTGAGCCAGGAGGTGCTCGACGAGGTCGGCTTCGACGAGATCGCGGACCGGCTCGGGGTGATGGTCACCGAGGTCGGCGCGCGTGCCGACCGGCTCGTCGTACGGCGTGAGGGGTCGTTCGGACTGCTGCCCAACGAGACCGCCACCGCGCTGGCGATGGTCCTCACCGAGCTGCTGCAGAACGCCGTGGAGCACGGCTACCCGGAGGACCCCGGGACCGAGGGTTCGATCGTGGTGGAGCCCGAGCGACTCGCCGGTCGGCTCCGGGTCACCGTCGACGACGACGGGGTCGGTCTCCCGGCCGGCTTCGACCTCGACACGTCGGTGAACCTGGGCCTGTCGATCGTGCGGACCCTCGTGGAGTCGGAGCTCGGAGGGTTGCTGGAGCTGCGGCCACGGGCGGGCACCGGAGCGCGAGCCGTGGTCGACGTACCTCTCGAGTGAGGCGTGCCCTGGGTCAGGCGGAGCGGACGCGGGTGCGGGAGCTGCGGCGCTTCAGTGCGCGGCGCTCGTCCTCGCTCAGCCCACCCCAGACGCCGTGGTCCTGGCCCGCCTCCAGCGCCCACGCGAGACACTGCTCGCGCACGTCGCAGCGACGGCACACCTGCTTGGCCTCCTCGATCTGGAGGATGGCCGGGCCGGTGTTGCCGATGGGGAAGAACAGCTCAGGGTCCTCGTCGAGGCAGGCTGAACGGTCACGCCAATCCATGGCTTTCGCAGAACTCACTTTCGGGGGGAAACGGCATCAGGGCGCGCGGATGTGAATGGTTTCACGAGCGCGCTCTCCACAGTGGCAAGGAATCCGTGTCGAGACAACCCCTTGGCCGGGTCCTTTTTTGTCAGGGCCGTCACGTATGGCGCCTCGCGCCGCGCACACGTCCCACCGCCCACAGCGGCCACGACCCCCGCCGTAGGCTGTCAGGATGCGAGACGACCAGGGCTCCGCAGCGCCCGCCCCGCTCGTGGTGGCGGCCGGGCTGGTGGTCGTGGAGGGCCTGCTGCTGCTCGGTTACGGCATCCTCGAGGCGGCCCACATCGAGACCGCCCGGGCAGCGATGGGGGCCACGACGGCGGCCTTCTTCGTGCTGCTGGCCGGGTTCCTGATCGCCTGCGGCTGGCTCGTGGTGCGCGGGCGCGCCTGGCCCCGGAGCCCGATCGTGGTGGCCCAGGTGATGTTCCTCGGGCTCGCCTGGAGCTTCCGGGGCGGCCAGACCACCTGGGTCGCGATCGGACTCGCGATCGTCGCCGTCGTCGTGCTCGTCGGGCTGTTGCACCCGGCGAGCGTCGACGCCCTCACCGACTCCGAAGACGGCAGCTAGGTCAGACCGACTCCTGCAGTGACGCACGCAGCTCGTCGAGGGTGCGGGTGAGCAGCCGTGACACGTGCATCTGGCTGACCCCGATCTCCGCCGCGATCTCCGACTGCGTCTTGTTGCGGAAGAAGCGCAGGAGCAGGATCCGCTTCTCCCGCGCCGGGAGCGCCTCGAGCAGCGGCTTGATCGACTCCCGGATCTCGATGTGCTCGAGCTCGACGTCGTCGAGTCCGAGCATGTCGAGCATCGACACACCGCCCTCCTCGCCGGAGTCCTCGGCGGCGTCGAGGCTCAGGGTGGAGTAGGCGTTGCCGGACTCGATCCCCTCGATGATCTCCTCGACCGAGCAGCCGATGGCCTCGGCGAGCTCGCGTGGCGTCGGGGAGCGGCCCAGCTCCTGGGTCAGCTCGGCGGTGGTGGTGCCGATCTGCATCCGCAGCTCCTGGAGGCGTCGCGGGACCCGGATCGCCCACCCCTTGTCGCGGAAGTGCCGCTTGATCTCGCCGATGATCGTGGGTGTCGCGTACGTCGAGAACTCCACGCCGCGTTCCAGGTCGAAGCGGTCGATCGACTTGATGAGCCCGATCGTGCCGACCTGGACGAGGTCCTCCAGCGGCTCGCCCCGGTTGCGGAAGCGCCGCGCGCAGTGCTCGACGAGCGGCAGGTGCAGCCGGACCAGCCCGTCGCGCGCGTCGAGCCGCGCCGACTCGGAGGTGCCGAGGTCGCGGTAGGCGCCGTAGAGCTCCCGATGGAGGAGCCGGACCTGCTCGGCCCGCTCCTCCGACCCGCGCGTCCCCGACCCCTCGGACGTGTCGTGGGTCATCTCAGCCGCCGGCGCCCGCCTGGCCGCCCGCGACCGGCACACTCGACTCGGTGGAGAACGTGACCTCGAAGTGGGAGTCGTCGCCGTCGGCGCCGGCGGAGCTGGTGAGCGTGGTGAGCACCTGCCAGGCGAAGCTGTCGTGGTCCGCGGACCGCGGGCCCGAGGTCGGGACGCTCACCGAGATCGTGAGGGTCCCGGGGGTGAGGCGGAAGTCGGCCACCAGGTCGGTGCCGGGCACGGCCTCGGGCAGCACGAGCGCGCAGGCCTCACCGACCGCGATCCGCAGGTCCTCGATGTCGTCGACGGTGAAGTCGAGCCGCGCGGCGAGGCCGGCCGTCATGGTGCGCAGGACCGAGACGTAGGCGCCGTCGGCCGGTACTCGCAAGGAGACGTCGGCCTTCGCGGGAGCGGGACGGTCGAGCGAGTCCATGGAGTGCCTTCCGGTCATGGTGGGTCGCGTCGTGCCCACCCTAAAGGGGGGACATGCGCGGAGGGCCCACAGCTGACTGCGGGCCCTCCGGGATCGTCCTCCTGGTCGACGTCCTCGGGTGATGACAGAAGACGGTCACGAGCTGGTGGCGGTAGGACGGTCGCGAGCTTCGCCGTGCCTCGCGCTTCCGCCGCCGATCAGGCCTTCTTCGTCTCCCAGAAGATCTCGGCGATCTCGTCGATCTTGGCCAGCAGCTCGTCGGCCTTGCCGGCGTCCATCTCACCCTTGGTACCGGTCGCGCCGGCCAGCTTGGTGGCCTCGTTGACCAGCGTGTGGAGCTGGGGGTACTTCTCGAAGTGCGGCGGCTTGAAGTAGTCGGTCCAGAGCACCCACAGGTGGTGCTTGACCAGCTCGGAGCGCTGCTCCTTGATCAGGACTGCGCGGGTGCGGAAGTCGGGATCGTCGTTGTCGGCCACCTTGGCGATGATCGCCTTGATCGACTCGGCCTCGATCCGAGCCTGGGCCGGGTCGTAGACGCCGCACGGCAGGTCGCAGTGCGCCGAGACGTCGACGGTGGGTGCGAACAGCAACGCGTTCATCGGGGTCCTCTCGTCAGTGGTTCAGGGAAGGGCACTCGCCTGGGACACTACTCCGCGTGGCGAGGCCCTCCGGACCGGGTTCGTACCCCTCCCCGCGACGCTCATTCGGACTCGCACGCGTGCACGGTTCCTCGATGCTGCCGACGCTCCGGCCGGGTGACCGCCTCCTCGTCCACTACGCCGGACCGGTCGTTGCGGGGCGGCTCGTCCTGGCGCGGTTCGCCGACGGGACACTGACGGTGAAGCGGGCCGTCGAGGCGCGGGAGACGCGCACCGGTGGCGCCGGGTGGTGGCTCCTCAGCGACAACCCGGGGGAGGGGGTGGATTCGCGCCACCGGGGCGTGGTGGCCGAGACCGAGGTCGTCGCGGTCGTCGTCGCGCGCGTCTGGCCCCGACCCAGGGCGCGACTGTGACGGAGGCCGCTGTCCACGGACGGCGGGACCGGCCGGACCGGCGTACCGGCTGTGCCACAGTGACGTCGTGGCTGCCTCCGAAACCGGCGTCGGGGCGCACCCGTTCGCCGGCGATCCCGTCTTCGACCTCCACGTCGGCGGCAAGATGGAGGTCCGCTCGACGGTCGAGCTGACCGATCGGGCGGATCTGTCGCTGGCCTACACACCCGGCGTGGCTCGGGTCTGCGAGGCCATCGCCGCCGACCCGGAGATGACCCAGCACTACACGTGGGTCCCTCACACCGTCGCGGTGGTCACCGACGGCACCGCCGTGCTGGGGCTCGGTGACATCGGGCCCGCGGCGGCCATGCCGGTGATGGAGGGCAAGGCCGTGCTCTTCAAGCAGTTCGGTGGCGTCGACGCCGTCCCGATCTGCCTGGCCACCACCGACGTGGAGGAGATCATCGCGACCGTCGCCCGGCTCGCGCCCAGCTTCGGCGGGATCAACCTCGAGGACATCTCGGCGCCCCGCTGCTTCGAGATCGAGGACCGGCTGAAGGCGATGCTCGACATCCCGGTCTTCCACGACGACCAGCACGGCACCGCGGTCGTCGCGCTCGCCGCCCTCACCAACGCACTGCGACTCACCGGCCGTACGCCGGGCACCGCCCGGGTGGTGATCTCCGGGGCCGGCGCCGCCGGTGTCGCGGTCGCGCGGATCCTGCTCGAGGCGGGGGTGGGCGACATCGCGGTGGTCGACCGCCAGGGCGTGCTGAACTCACGGCGTACGGACCTCACCCCGGTCAAGAGGGCGCTGGCCGTCGACACCGGCGACCGGCACGACCGACACGGCTCGCTCGCCGACGTGATGGTGGGAGCCGACGTCTACATCGGGGTCTCGGGCGGGACCGTCCCGGAGGAGGTCGTCGCCACGATGGCGTCCGACGCGATCATCTTCGGGCTCGCCAACCCGACGCCGGAGGTGCTGCCCGAGGTGGCGCACCGGCACGCCCGGATCGTGGCCACCGGTCGCTCCGACTACCCGAACCAGATCAACAACGTGCTGGCCTTCCCGGGCATCTTCCGCGGCGCGTTCGAGGTGCACGCGACCGCCATCACCGAGGGCATGAAGCTGGCCGCCGCCGGCGCGCTGGCGGGTCTGGTGGGCGACGACCTCGCCGAGGACCTGATCATCCCGTCGCCGTTCGACCCGCGGGTCGGCCCGGCCGTCATCGAGGCCGTCGCGGCTGCGGCCCGCGCCGACGGCGTCGCCCGCCGCTGACTCGGCGTACACAGGCACGGACCACCCGCCGAGTCGGCGCAAAGAGGCAGCGAAAGGACGCCGAGTCGGCGCGAAGAGGCAGCGAAAGCACGCCGAGTCGGCGCGAAGAGACAGCGAAAGCACGTCGAGTCGGCGCGAAGAGGCAGCGAAAGTACGCCGAGTCGTCTCGTGCCGACTCGGCGGAGTTGGGCTGGTTGCCGGTCGGAGGTGGCTGTCGGAGCCTCGCTAGGGTCGGGGCATGTTCGCCGTGTACGCCGAGTCCTTCTCCACCGACGACCCGCTGTCCGGCCTGGTGGTGGGGGAGCGGCCCGAACCGGAGATCCCCGACGACTGGACCACCGTCGACGTGAAGGCGTCGGCGCTCAACCACCACGACCTCTGGTCACTGCGCGGGGTCGGGCTGCGCGAGGAGGCGCTGCCGATGATCCTGGGCTGCGACGCCGCGGGCATCGACGCCGACGGCAACGAGGTGCTCGTCCACGCCGTCATCGGCGACCCGGCGTGGCGTGGCGACGAGACGGAGGACCCGCGTCGCTCGTTGCTCTCGGAGCGCTACCAGGGCACCCTGGCCGACCGCGTCGCGGTCCCGCGGGCCAACGTCGTACCGAAGCCGGAATCGCTGAGCTTCGAGGAGGCGGCCTGCCTGCCGACGGCGTGGCTCACGGCGTACCGGATGCTCTTCGTGCAGGGCGGTCTGCGGCCCGGTGAGACCGTGCTCGTCCAGGGCGCGGGCGGAGGTGTCGCCACCGCGCTGATCACCCTGGCGCGAGCCGGTGGCCTCCAGGTGCTGGCCACGAGTCGCGACGAGGGCAAGCGGGCGAGGGCGCTGGAGATCGGGGCGCACCAGGTCTTCGAGACCGGGGCCCGCCTGCCGACCCGGGTCGACGCGGTGATGGAGACCGTGGGCGCGGCCACCTGGACCCACTCCCTCCGGTCGTTGCGGCCGGGCGGCACCGTCGTGATCAGCGGTGCGACCAGCGGACCCAACCCCGACCTCACCGAGCTCAACCGGATCTTCTTCCTCCAGCTGCGTGTCGTCGGCTCGACCATGGGTACCCGTGCGGAGCTCGCCCAGCTGGTGAGCTTCCTCGACGCGACCGGCACGAAGCCGCTGATCGACCGGGTCCTGCCGATGACCGAGGCGCGTGAGGGCTTCGCCGCGATGGAGAGCGGCGACGTGTTCGGCAAGATCGTGTTCACCCGCTGATGGCCACGCACCTGGTGACGGGGGCCGGCTCCGGGATCGGGGCCGACCTGGCGGACCGGCTCCTCGAGCGCGGCGACGACCTCGTCCTCGTCGCCCGCACCGCGGAGCGGGCCCACGACCTCCGGTCCGACGTACCGGGGGCGACGGTGCTCGTGGCCGACCTGGCCGATGCAGGCGAGGTCGCGGCGCTGGCCTCCGAGCTGCCCGACCGGCTCGACTCGGTGGTCCACGCAGCGGGCGTGGTCGACCTCGGCCCCGTCGCGGAGCTGGCGACCGAGGCCTGGCAGGAGCAGCTGGCGGTCAACGTCGTCGCACCGGCTGTGCTCACCCGCGTCGCGCTGCCTGCCCTCCGGGCCGCTCGGGGCACGGTCGTGTTCGTGAACTCCGGGGCCGGCCTCGCGGCCAGCCCGCAGTGGTCGGCGTACGCCGCGTCGAAGCACGCGCTCAAGGCCCTCGCCGACGCGCTGCGCGCCGAGGAGCAGGAGTACGGCGTGCGGGTCACCACCGTCTATCCCGGACGCACAGCGACGCCGATGCAGCAGAAGGTGCACGAGCAGGAGGGCCGCTCCTACGACGCGGCCGACTGGATCGACCCGGCGACCGTGACCAGCGCGATCCTCCACGTCCTCGACCTCGGCGCCGACGCGACGATCAGCGACCTGACCATCCGCCCGGCCTGACCCTCACCGAGTCGGCAGATGACGACTCGGCGAGAAAACAGTGTCTCTATGCGCCGACTCGGCGAGAAATCAGCGTCTGTTTGCGCCGACTCGGCGAGAAGTCTGTGCCTCTTTGCGCCGACTCGGCGTCACTCGAGCACGAAGATGCGCAGCCGGCGCCCGGTGATGCGCTGCTGGTACTTCAGGTAGCCGCCGTAGACCTGGGCGGAGCCCGCCAGCACCCGGGCCTGCTCGTCGTCGGTCGCGGCCCGGGCGGACGCCTCGACGGTCCGCTGGCGGTAGGAGACGGTGGCGCGAGGGTCTGCCTCGAGGTTGAGGACCCAGGCTGGGGTCGACGGCTGGCCGAAGTTCGTGCCGAGCAGCGCCAGGGTGTCGTCGATCGGGACCGCGATCAGGTGCGAGCGCCGTCGCAACCCGCTCTTGCGGCCGGTGGTGGAGACGTCGAGGACCGGTAGTCCGGCCAGCACCTCGGGGGCGCTGGTGCGTCCGCGCGAGACCCGACCGACCAGGTCGTCGAGGTGACGCAGCACCCTGGAGAACACCCAGGCGCCGGGCCGCGTGGAGGCGAAGGCCTGGACCAGGCGCTGGAACGCGTTCGGTCGGCGGACGTGGTAGCCCAGGTCGTCGGCGAGGCCCATGGCCGGGAACCTAACAGCCGGGGCTGTCAGTCCTCCGGATCGTCCAGCCGGGCCAGCCAGGTCGCGAACCGCTCCACCGCGCTCTCGTGCTCGGGGTAGGTGTCGGTGAACTCCTGGAGCCGGTCGCCCAGCCACGCCAGGGTGACCTCCTCGTCACCCCGCCGCTGCTGGAGCTCCTCGATCCCGCGGTCGGTGAAGTACATGACCGGTCAGTAGTGCTCGGCGGCCTGGCGGTCCTCGCCGCCGGCGAACGCAGCCGCGAGCAGGGCCTTGGACTCCTCGGCGTGCCGCTTGGCGGTCCCGACCGACGGCGACGAGAGGGCCGGCCGCGTGATCGGCTCCACGACCAGGTCGGGGGACAGGTCGGGCCACACGTTGAGCTGGTAGTGCGGCCACGGGCCCATGTTGTGTGGCTCGTCCTGCACCCACCGCACGTGGCGCAGGTGGGGGTAGCGTGCCAGCTCGGCGCGGATGTCGTCGACCGGACGCGGGTAGAGCTGCTCGATGCGGGCGATCGCGAACCGCTCGCCGTCCTCGCGCTTGGTGCGCTCCACCATCAGGTCCCAGGTGATCCGGCCCGAGCAGAGCAGCAGCGTGTCGACCTTCTCGGGGTCCGCGCCGGCGTCGGCGATGAACGGCCGGAAGGTGCCCTCGGTGAAGTCGGCCGGCTGCGACGCCGCCTCCTTGCGCTTGAGCATCGACTTCGGCGTGAACACCACCATCGGGCGGTGCTCCTCACCGAGGGAGTGCTGCCGCAGCAGGTGGAAGTACGACGCGGGCGTGGACGGCTGGGCGACCACGAACGCCTCGTCGGCGCACATCGTCAGCCAGCGCTCGATCCGGGCGGACGAGTGGTCGGGACCCTGACCCTCGTAGCCGTGCGGCAGGAGGAGTACGACGCCGGACTGCTGGCGCCACTTGGTCTCACCGGAGGTGATGAACTCGTCGATGACGGTCTGCGCGCCGTTCGCGAAGTCGCCGAACTGCGCCTCCCAGATGACCAGCGCGTCGGGCCGCGCCACCGAGTAGCCGTACTCGAAGCCGAGGGCGGCGTACTCCGACAGCAGCGAGTCGTAGACGTGGAACTTCGCCTGGTCGTCGCTGAGCGCGCTCAGGGGCGTCCACTCGTGGGCGTTGACCCGGTCGATGATCGTGGCGAACCGCGACACGAACGTGCCGCGCCGGGAGTCCTGCCCGGCCAGGCGCACCGGGCGACCGTCCATCAGCAGCGAGCCGAGGGCGAGGATCTCGCCGGTACCCCAGTCGATCGGGCCGTCGGAGATCGCGTTGGACCGGCGCTGCAGCTGGGGCATCACCTTGGGGTGGACGGTGAACCCGTCGGGCGGCGTGACGTAGGCGTCGGCGATCCGCTTCATGACCTCGGGCGTCACCGCGGTCTGTGCGGCACCCGGCGACTTCTCGGGGTAGTCGGGCACGGTCGTCCACTCCGACGGCTGCGAGTCGGCCTCGCGCACCTCGGTGAAGACCCGCTCCAGCTGCTGCTGGTAGTCCTTGAGGACCTGCTCCGCCTCACCGATGGTGATGTCGCCACGGCCGATCAACGACTCGGTGTAGAGCTTGCGCACGGAGCGCTTCTGCTCGATCAGGTCGTACATCAGCGGCTGCGTGTACGACGGGTCGTCGCCCTCGTTGTGCCCGCGGCGGCGGTAGCAGACCAGGTCGATCACGACGTCCTTGTTGAACGCCTGGCGGTACTCGAAGGCCAGCCGGGCGACCCGGATGCAGGCCTCGGGGTCGTCGCCGTTCACGTGGAAGATCGGCGCCTGCACCATCCGCGCGACGTCGGTGCAGTAGAGCGAGGAGCGCGACGAGCCGGGTGAGGTCGTGAAGCCGACCTGGTTGTTGACGACCACGTGGATGGTGCCGCCGGTGCGGTAGCCGCGCAGCTGCGACAGGTTGAGGGTCTCGGCGACCACTCCCTGGCCGGCGAAGGCCGCGTCGCCGTGCACGAGCAGCGGCAGCACGGGGTACTCGGCGCCGCGGTTGAGCACGTCCTGCTTGGCGCGGGCGATGCCCTCCAGCACCGGGTCGACGGCCTCGAGGTGGGACGGGTTGGCCGCCACGGAGACCTTGATCTTGTCGCCGAGCCCGGAGACGAACTCGCCCTCGGCGCCGAGGTGGTACTTCACGTCGCCGGAGCCCTGGACGGTGCGCGGGTCGATGTTGCCCTCGAACTCCCGGAAGATCTGGGAGTACTTCTTGCCGACGATGTTGGCGAGCACGTTGAGCCGGCCGCGGTGGGCCATGCCGATGGTGACCTCGTCGAGCCCCGTCTCGGCCGCGGCCTCGCAGATCTCGTCGATCAGCGGGATCGTCGTCTCGCCGCCCTCGAGGCTGAAGCGCTTCTGGCCGACGAACTTGGTCTGCAGGAAAGTCTCGAACGCCTCCGCCTGGTTGAGCTTGAGCAGGATCCGCAGCTGCTCCTGGCGGGGCGGCTTGGTGTGTGGACGCTCCACGCGCTCCTGGATCCAGCGACGCTGGTCGGGATCCATGATGTGCATGTACTCGATGCCGGTGGTGCGGCAGTAGGAGTCGCGCAGGATGCCGAGGATGTTGCGCAGCTTCATGAACGGCCGGCCCTCGCCGCCGAACGAGCCGGCCGCGAACTCGCGGTCGAGGTCCCACATGGTGAGCCCGTGGGTCTCGATCTCGAGGTCGGGGTGGCTGCGCTGGCGGTACTCCAGCGGGTCGGTGTCGGCCATCAGGTGGCCCCGCACCCGGTAGGCATGGATCAGCTCGAGGATGCGGGCCTGCTTGCTGATCTCGTCGTCGTGCGACCAGGCGATGTCGCTCTTCCAGCGGATGGGCTCGTAGGGGATCCGGAGCGCGCGGAAGATCTCGTCGTAGAACCCGTTCTCGCCGAGCAGCAGGGCGTGGATCCGCTTGAGGAACTCGCCCGACTGGGCGCCCTGGATGACCCGGTGGTCGTACGTCGACGTGAGGGTCATCACCCGGCTGATCGCGTTGCGCGCGATCGTGTCGTCGGAGGCGCCTTGGTACTCCGGGGGGTACTCCATGGCGCCGACCCCGATGATCGCGCCCTGACCCCTCATCAGGCGTGGCACCGAGTGGTTGGTGCCGATGGTGCCGGGGTTGGTGAGCGAGATCGTCGTACCGGCGAAGTCGTCGACGGTGAGCTTCGCGTCGCGCGCCTTGCGCACGATGTCCTCGTAGCCCGTCCAGAAGGCGGCGAAGTCCATGCTCTCGGCGCCCTTGATGTTGGGCACCAGGAGCTGGCGGGTCCCGTCCTTCTTCTGCATGTCGATGGCCAGGCCGAGGTTGATGTGGGCCGGCGTGATCTGGGTGGGCTTGCCGTCGATCACGTCGAAGCCGACGTTCATCTCGGGCATCGCCTTGAGCGCCTTGACCAGCGCGAAGCCGATCAGGTGGGTGAACGAGACCTTGCCGCCACGGGCACGCGACAGGTGGTTGTTGATGACGATCCGGTTGTCCCAGAGCAGCTTGACCGGGACGGACCTGACCGAGGTGGCGGTCGGGACCGTCAGGGAGTCGTCCATGTTGGCGACCGTGCGCGCCGGTGCGCCGCGGAGCACCGTGTAGGTCGGCTGGTCACCGGCACCAGCCGGGGCCGGGGACTCCTTCTCCTTCGGCACGGGGCGGTCGGTGCCCTTGGCCGGCTCGGCCGCCTTGGTCTCGGGCCGCGGGGTGGCCTGCGGGGCCGGCTTCGTCGCGGTCGTGGAGGGTGCCGGGTCGGCGGTGGCCCGGGTGGCCGGCGACGCGTCGACGGTCGTCTTCTGGACCGACGGTTTCGTGGCGGGGGGCTGCTCCGCGGGGGCGGCCGTGGCGGTGGCCGGCTCGGCCGGGGCCGTGCCGTTCGGCGAGGTGCTGCCGTTGCCGGAGCCTGACTTGGTGAAGTACGCCGCCCAGGTCGGGTCGACACTGCCCGGATCGCGCCTGAACTGGTCGTACATCTCCTCGACGAGCCACTCGTTGGCTCCGAAGTCGGAGGAGGGGTCTGGCTGTGACGAGGTCGGGTCGGACGGGCTGGTCTGCTGCTGCGGCACGGGTGCTTTCGCCTCTTCCGGAACGTGCGCGTGGATGTCGGGGTCGGATTCCAGGCTAGTCCCCCACGCACGCAAATACCGAAGTACGGTTGCTCGCTGGTGCAAGGTGTACCCGATCGATGTGACCGGTCGTGGTCGAGCCCTTCGACGGGCGGCCCGATGTACCCCCCGAATCGGACCGGAAAGGAGCGAGGCTTGCCTCCCCTCCACCAGCATTTCAGTGACATTCCAGGCGGCGCGACCGACCGCGCGGAGCGTGCGCGCGGCCTGCGGGCACGTCGTACCGGGGCGGTCGCGCTGGCCGCGGCGGCCGCGCTCGCCCTGGGCGGCTGCGGCGGCGGCGACTCGTCGACGCCCGAGGCCGCGTCCACCGCGTCGGCGAGCGCAGCGAACCCGCCGATGGCGACCGTGGTCACGATCGGCAGGGTGGCCGGGACGGTCCACAAGCCCAACCGCCAACGCTTCCAGCACGCGGCCTCACACCTGCGCGCCGACGTGGGCAAGGCGGTGGACGCGTGGTTCGACGGCGGCTTCGTCGGTGTCGACTACCCCACCACCAGCTTCCCCGACGCGTTCACGACGTTCACGGCGCAGGCGAAGGGCGACGCGCTTGCGCAGAAGAACCTGATGACGACCGGGAAGCTCGGCGCCCACATCGACGGTGTCACCACCCTCAAGCGCTCGGTCGCCCTCGACGTGCTGGCTCCGCGGGGCAAGGCGGCGGGCGTGACCGCCCGGTTCGTCCTGCGCTTCCGGACGACCGGCGACGTGACGAAGCAGGTGACGGTGAGCGGACGGCTGTTCCTCACCCGGAGCGCCGGCGGGGCGTGGCAGATCTTCGGGTACGACGTGGCGAAGGGGAGCAAGTGATGAGGCGCCGGATCGGACGGATCACGAAGCTGGTGACGCTGGGCCTGGTGCTCGCCGTCGTCGCGCTGACCGTCCCGGACTCAGCGGTGAAGCCCACCGAGATGACCCTGGTGAAGATCGACAACGCCCAGGCGACGGCCATCGGCCCCGACGTCATCTCCATCCTGGCCGTCGGCTCCGACGCGCGGCCGGGCGAGGACATGACCCACTCGCGCGGTGATGCTCTCCAGCTGGTGACCATCAACACCAAGACCCACGCCGCGAGCATCATCGGCGTGCCCCGCGACTCGTGGGTCGACATCCCCGGTCACGGCAACGACAAGATCAACTCCTCGCTCTACTTCGGCGGGCCGAAGCTGCTCGGCCAGACGGTCGGCAACCTGATCGGCGTCCAGCCGAAGTACGTCTTCGTGACGCGCTTCCCCTACTTCATCGCGATGGTGAAGTCGATCGGCGGCATCGACGTCCACAACCCCTACGCCTTCAGTGACGACCCGCTCAAGCCGTCCGGCTTCCCGGCCGGGAAGATCCACCTCGGCGGCTACGACGCCATGGCGTACTCCCGGATCCGCCACACGCTCCCACGTGGTGACTTCCAGAGGTCGGAGCACCAGGAGATCGTGCTCAAGGCGATCCAGGCCAAGGTCCGGGCGAACGCCTCGCGGCCCGGCTACATCGAGCGCGGCGTCCTCGGCGCGATGAGCCACCTCTACACCAACCTGCCGCCGTCGGAGCTGTTCCGCCTGGCCCAGGTGATGGCCCAGGTCGATCCGTCGAAGGTGAAGTCGTGCGTCGTCCAGGGCGGCATCGGTACGTCGTCGGGCGGCGCGAGCATCGTGCTTCCCTACGTCGACCAGGCGCGCGACATGGGCAACCAGATCCGGCAGGACGCGACGCTCTCGCACTGCGGCTGAGAGCGGCGGGGGCCGAAGGTCACCCCTGGTCGGGTACGGCGGCCCCCTGCGCCGTACCCCGGCCGCGGGGACGCTGGACCCATGAGCATCCCGACCTCCCGCCTGACCCGCGAGCTGGTGCGCACGGCCTGCCTGGCCCCCAGCGTGAACAACTCCCAGCCGTGGTACTTCCGCCTGCCCGCCGACGACCGCGTCGAGCTGTACGCCGACCGAGCACGGCAGCTGACCGGCGTCGACTCCTCGGGCCGTGACCTGGTCCTCAGCTGCGGAGCGGCCCTGCACCACCTCGTGGTCGCGGCGGGCGCGTTCGGGCTCCGGGCGACGGTGGAGAGCCTGCCGCGCGCCGACGACCCCGACCTGCTGGCGGTGGTCCGGCTGAGCGAGGGCGAGATCACCGACGCGGACGTCGACCTGCTGGCAGCGCTCGAGAACCGGAAGACGGACCGTCGCGGGGCCGACTCCTGGCCGGTGCCGCCGGCACGCGTCCAGCAGCTCGCCGACGACGCGTCGGCCTGGGGAGCCGACGTGGCGGTCATCACCGACTCCGTCGCCGCGGCGCGTGCCGAGGAGCTGATCGAGACAGCCCGTCAGAGCCAGCTCGCCGATCCCAGGGCGGCGGCCGAGCAGGATGCGTGGGTCGACCGAAGCCCGGTCGACGGGATCCCCGGCCGGATCGCCGACCCGTCGGACCATCTCGCGGAGCACCGACCTCCGAGCCGCTACGCCCCCCGCGCCACGGCCCCTGACCCGCGCGGGCCGCACGACGACGTCCTGGTCGCGGTGTGCACCGTCGACGACGACGTCCCGGCCTGGCTGCGCGCCGGCCAGACGATGAGTGCGCTCTGGCTCGGCGCGACCCTGGCCGGGTTGGCGATGACCCCGGCGTCACAGGTCGTCGAGGTGGAGTCCACGCGACGCCTCCTGCAGCACGACGTCCTCAAGGGGCTGCTGCGTCCGCAGGTCGTGCTCCGGGTCGGCTGGCCGGCCGCGGTGCCGGGCAACCCGACCGTGAGGCACACGCCGCGACGCGCGCTGGACGACGTCATCCGGTCGTGAGCCGCTCCGTGTCGGCGATCCGGCGCGGGACGGCGCCGGTGAGCGTGCACACGGTCTTGATGAGCCGGTGGCCGCCGTCGGCGGTCGGGGCGAACATGCACGGGCAGCCACCGTCGATCACGGTGATCCCGTGACTGCGCCCGAGCTCGGCCGCGCCCTGGTCGACGCTGCCACCCCCGAACGCACGGTGCATCCAGACGTGCGTCACGCCGAGGTCGATGCACTCGCGGACGGTGTCCTCGGCATGAGACGGGCGGGTCCCGATGACGACGGCCTCCACGCCGTCCGGGATGTCGGACAGGGTCGGGTAGCAGGGGTCACCCTCGACCGTGTCGGCGTGGGGGTTGACGGCGTACACGTCGTAGCCGCGGTCGCGGAGCCGCCGATAGACGATGTTCGACCCGTGGTTCTCCGGGGTCCGGGAGACCCCGGTGACGGCGATCCGCCGGGTGGCGAGGAACTCCTGGGCTGCCTGGGCGATCTTCATCACTGCCTCCTCGAGGTGTGTGTCGCTCTGTCACCTCCATGGCACCCCTGCCGAGCACCCTCCGCGAAGGGCCGGACGTCCTCAGCAGCGAAGGCCCAGGGCCCGGAGCGGGCGGGACTCGGCCGCCCGACGCCGCTGGGGGTGGTGGCGGCTAGCGTGCGGCCATGGCGTACGACGAGCAGCTGGCGGCCCGGATCCGCGACCACCTGGTCGGGGAGCCCGTCGTCGAGAAGAAGATGTTCGGGGGCCTGGCCTTCCTGCTGGGTGGTCACCTGAGCGTGTCGGCGAGCGGCCAGGGCGGGATGCTCGTGCGGGTCGCCCCGGCCGACTCCGACGCGCTGCTCGAGGAGCCGGGGGCCGCGCTCATGCAGATGGGCAGCCGTCCGCCGATGGACGGCTGGATCCGCGTCGGGCCCGAGGTGCTCGACGACGACGCGGTCCTGGCGCGCTGGGTCGACCGCGGTGTCTCCTACGCCCGGTCGCTCCCGCCGAAGGCCTGAGCGGTCTCGGCTGCACTACTGTCCGATGGGTGGGGTATGACGTCATCGTCGTCGGTGGCGGGTCGGCCGGGGGTGTGCTCGCCGCGCGACTGAGCGAGGACCCCGGTCGCCGGGTCCTGCTGCTCGAAGCGGGCCCCGACCACGGGGATCAGGCGGCGACGCCGGCTGACGTCCTCGACGCCGCGGAGCCGACGCTGGGCCACGACTGGGGGTACTCCGCGACGATCGGCGAGCGGTCGATCCCCGTTCCACGCGCCAAGATCCTCGGCGGCTGCTCGGCGACGAACGCGTGCTTCGCCCTGCGCGGGGCACCCGAGGTGTACGACGGGTGGGCCACCGCCGGCAACCCCGGGTGGGCCTTCGCCGACGTCCTCGGCGACTTCCGGCGGCTCGAGCACGACGACGACGTCGCTGACGAGTGGCACGGCGCCGACGGGCCGGTCCCGATCCGGCGCGCCCGGCCCGAGGAGCTGAACCTGGTCCAGGGCGCCTTCTGCGACGCGGCCGTGGCCTCGGGCCATGCCGCCGTCGAGGACCACAACCGGCCGGGTGCGGTCGGGGCCGGACCGACCCCGCGCAACGTGCGCGACGGCGTCCGGATGAGCACCGCCCTCACCTACCTGGCGGCCGCTCGTGGACGGTCCGACCTGACGATCCGCGCAGACACGTTCGTGGCGGCTGTCGAGACATCCGGCGGCCGTGCCACCGGCGTGCGGCTCCTCGACGGGACGGTCGTGGAGGCGGACCGGGTCGTGCTGGCAGCCGGGACCTACGCCAGCCCCCTCCTCCTGGCTCGGTCCGGGATCGGGCCCGCGGCCGACCTGCGCGCGCTCGGCATCGAGCCGGTGGTCGACCTGCCCGGCGTCGGCTCGAACCTGGTCGACCACCCGTTGGTCGCGGTCGACCTCGCCTGCACAGCGGCGCCGGGGGTGAGCCGCTTCCAGGTGCACCTGAGCCTCCACTCGTCGTACGCCGACCGCAGCGGGCCTGCCGACCTGATGCTGTTCTGCGCGGGTCCGTTCGCGGCAGACCCCGACGTGAGCCCGCGCGGCGGGGTCTTCGGCATCGTGGCCGGACTCCTGGCTCCGACCTCTCGGGGAAGGGTGCGGCTGGGCTCCGCCTCGCCGACCGACCCGCCCCGGATCGACCTCGCCCACCTCGCCGACCCCGGTGACCTGGACCGGATGCTCGACGCGGTGGCCGAGGCGCGTCGGATCGCCCGTGCCGAGCCCCTCGCCGCGCTGGTCACCGGCCCCGAGCTGGCCCCCGGCCCCGACATCCCGAGCGACGACCGGGTGGCGCTCGGGCGCTGGGCCCGGTCGTCGGTGTCGACGTTCCACCATCCCGTGGGCACGTGTGCGATGGGCCCGGACCCGGACCGGGGGGCCGTGACCGACGACCGCGGCGCGGTGCACGGCGTCGACGGTCTCACCGTGGCCGACGCCTCGATCATGCCGACCATCCCCACGGCCACCACGAACCTGCCCACGATGATGGTGGCCGAGCACGTCGCGGTGCTGCTACGGGCCGGGTGAGGTCCGCGAAGGGCGGTCGCTCAGCCGACCCAGTCGCCGCCGCGCATCACCCGACGGACCCGCCAGTCGCCGTCGAGCACCACGAGGTCAGCGCGCAACCCGGTGGCCAGCCTGCCGCGGTCGTCCAGGCCGAGCAGCGCCGCGGGCGTGGAGGTGGCGGCGGCCACGGCGGCGACGGGATCGATGCCCACCTCGACCACGCAGTGCCGGACCAGCTCCGCGGCGTGCCACGTGCCTCCCGCCAGCGACGGGGGTTCGGTCTGCGTCCAGGCTCGGCCGTCCTCGACCCGCACGCGCACCGACCCGAGCTCGAAGTCGCCGTCGGGCATCCCGGCCGCCACCATCGCGTCACTGACGAGGACGATGTGCCGTCCGGGGTCGACCGCGAACACGAGATGGATCGTCTCGTCGGCGAGGTGGACGCCGTCGGTGATGAGCTCCACGTACGTCGCGCCGTGGGCCAGGGCGTCCAGGGAGGCGGCGACCGGGCCTGGCCGGCGGTGGTGCAGCGGCTGCATCCCGTTGAACAGATGGGTGACCAGCGGCCGACGCAGGGACCGCAGCGCGTCGCCGAAGGTGCGAGCGTCTGCGCCCGTGTGACCGAGGCCGACGAGGACTCCGGAGCGCTCGAGGAGCTCGACGGCCGCGGCGGCCCCCGGTAGCTCCGGGGCCAGCGTCACCATCCGGACCGAGGGGCGACCGTGGTCATCGACCCCAGCGGCCAGCCAGGCGGTGATCTCGTCGGTCGCAGGCTGGCGCAGATGAGCGGGGTCGTGGGCGCCTCGATGCGCCGGGTCCAGGAAGGGTCCCTCGACGTGACAGCCGACGACCGGTGACCCGGTCGCCGCGATCGAGGCGATCGCCGAGATCGAGGCGACGAGCTCGGCCGTCGGCGCGCTCACCAGGCTGGCCAGCATCGTGGTGGTGCCGTGGGACAGGTGGTGGGCGGCGACGGCGGTGACCTCGGCCGGGTCCTGGGACGTGAACGTGTGGCTTCCACCGCCGTGGCAGTGGAGGTCGACGTACCCGGGCACGATCGTGTCCACCGGCTCGGGAGTCGTGTGTGACCACCCGTCCGCCGGGCCGACGTACCCGATCGTCCCGTCGGGCCACACCTCGACCACGCCCGGGTCCACGATCCCGGAGGCCGTCACGAGCCGCCCGGCCAACGCCCGTGCGGTCATGACTCCGGGGCCCAACCGTCGCGCGCCAGGAGGGCGGCGCCGACCAGGCCCCCTCGGTCGCCGAGGGACGAGGCGGTCACCTCGGCCGGGTGGACGACGGGGGTCCGCTCCCGCAGCGCGAGCCGTAGTGGATCGACCAGGTCCGCGCCTGCCCGGCTGAGGCCACCGCCGATCACCACCAGCGCCGGCCCCACCAGCAGCGAGACCATGCCGAGCGCGTCCGCGAGTGCCTCCACGGCCTCCTGCCAGACCTGTCGCGCGGCGCCGTCGGTGCCCCGTCGGGCGGCCACCTCGTGGGCGCCGCTCACGTCGTGCCCGCTCAGCTCGCGGTAGCGGCGGGCGATCGCCGCCGCGGACGCGATCGCCTCGAGGCATCCGTCCCGTCCGCAGGCGCACGGGATGCCGCTCCGGACAGCGAGGTGTCCGATCTCCGACGTCTCGCCGCGGTGGCCGGTCACGAGGTGCCCCCCGGAGACGATCGAGGCGGCGATCCCGGTGCCGATGCACACGAACACCAGGTCGGGCGTCCCGACCCCCGCGCCGAGCCGGTGCTCGGCCACACCGCCGGAGGCGACGTCGTTGGCGATCCGCACCGGCACCCGCCACTCGGCACCCAGCGATCGGACCAGCTCGAGGTCGCGCCACCCGATGTTGGCGCTGTACGTCGCGACGCCGGCCACGCGGTCGACGAGGCCCGGTACGACGACACCGGCCCCGACCACGCGGGCGTCGGGCACCTGCGCGAGGAGCGAGCGGCCCACGTCGGCGACCGTGTCGCGTGCGCGGTCCCCCTGAGGCGTGGGCCGGAGCTCGGAGGCCACCACGTGTCCCTCACGGTCGACCAGCTCGGCCTTGATGGTCGTGCCGCCCACGTCGACGGCGAGGGCGAGATCGTCGTCGTCGCTCACGGCGCAAGACTCGCACGGGGCGAACGGGGGCGGGGGCACATGACAGTCAGCGGAACGTTCCCTGGGACACCGTCCCCTCCAGCCGCCGCTGGAAGATCAGGTAGACGACCAGCACCGGCACGACCGTGATCACGACCGCCGCGAAGAGCGCACCGAAGTCGACCGCGTAGCCCGCCTGCGAGGCGAACGACGCCATCCCCTGGGTGAGCACGTACTTGCTCGGGTCGGTGTTCAGCGCCACCGGCAGCAGGAACTGGTTCCACAGCCCGAGGAAGTTGAAGATCGCGACGGCGGCGATGCCCGGCCTCGCCATCGGGAGCATGATCTGGAAGAAGGCCCGCCACTCCCCGGCGCCGTCGATCAGCGCCGCCTCGTAGACGTCCTGCGGGAGGCTCTTGAAGAAGGCGTAGAGGAAGAACACCGTGAACGGGAGGGCGAACGCGACGTACACCATGATGAGTCCGGGCAGCGTGTTGAGCAGCGCGGCGTTCTTCAGGATGAAGAACAGCGGCACGATCGCCAGGAAGATCGGGAACGTCAGCCCGGCCAACATCGAGTAGTAGATGAACCGTGCCCCCGGGAACGGGAAGCGTGCGAGCACGTAGGCGCACATGGCTCCCAGCAACATCACGAGCACGAGCGCGACGCAGACCACGATCACCGTGTTCACGAAGAACTTCCGGATCCCCGCGTCGGTCCACGCATGGGCATAGTTCTCGAAGCGCCAGTGCGCCGGCAGGGAGAACGGCGAGGCCAGGATCTCCTTGGTCGACTTGAACGACGACAGCACGACCCACAGGAACGGCACGATGACGATGACCGTCCACACGGTCAGGAGGACGTGGGACGAGGTCTCGACGGCCGTGTCGCCGCCCGTTCGGACGCTGCGCCTCTCGGTGAGCCCCCTCTCGGTGGTGACGCCCGCGCTCATCGGCGCACCCTCCTCTCGCCGCCTCCGGTGACGTGGTTGACCGAGAACACGATCACCGCGAACAACAGGGTCACGACCGCCAGCACCACGCCCATCGCCGTCGCGTAGCCGAACTGGCCCTTGCGGAACGCCGTGTTGAAGAGGTCCTGGCTCATCGTGAGCGTGGTGTTGTTGGGGCCCCCACCAGGGTTCAGCGCCTGCATGTACACGAAGGCGTCGAGCACGGTGATCCCCAGGTAGATGTAGGCGGTCTGCACGGTGTCGCGAATCAGCGGGAGGGTGATCGTGACGGCCGTACGGAACCGGCCGGCGCCGTCCATCCGCGCCGCCTCGTAGATCTCGGCCGGAACGCCCTTGATGGCGGCGACGAACAGCACCGTGTAGAAGCCGACGAAGCTCCAGATGATCACGAACATCGAGGCCGGCATCGCCGTGCGCGGGTCGCCGAGCCACGCGAAGTTCTCGAAGCCGCTGAAGCCCAGCTTGGTCAGGGAGGCGTTCAGGATGCCGGCCGACGGGTCGAACACCTGGGCCCAGATCAGGCCGATCACGATGGCCGGGACGACGTACGGGAAGAACGACACGACCCGGTAGAACCCGGAGCCGCGGATCCCCCGGATGCTGCCCTTGCTCGGCCCGCCCACGGTCACGATGGTCGCGATGGCGAGCGCCAGCGCGATGGTCACGAACGGCACCACGAGCGCCAGCTCGAGGTTGTTGCGGACGGCCCGCCGGAAGGTGTCGTCGTGGACGAGCTTGGTGAAGTTGTCGAAGCCGATGAAGTTGTACGTCGGCGAGAAGCCGCTCCAGTCGGTCATCGAGTAGTACAGCGCCTGGCCGAACGGGTAGATCACGAAGACGACGTAGATGGTCAGCGGCACCCCGAGGAACACCACCATGAAGCTCAGCCGGTCCAGGCTCGGCAGCCGGCGCCGTCGGGCGGCCGGCCGAGGGCGGCCGCCGACGGGCGTCGTCACGCTGGTGCTGGTGGTCACGTGATCTTGAGCTTCTTCACCGACGAGTCGTTGGCGACCTTGTCCGTGATGCCCTGGAGCGCGCTGGTGAGGCCCGCCACGTCGAGCTGGCCGGCGAGGAACGAGTTCCAGGGGACCAGCTGGTCGGTGTTCATGCCGTAGTAGTCGACGAACTGGTAGTTGAAGGTGTTGCTGCCGGCTGCGTCCAGCATCGTGGTCTGCGAGACCAGCGCCGTCGAACCGAACCCGCTGGGCGGCACCAGGCCCTTGACGATCGTCGGCGCGAGACGGGTCTTGGAGAAGTTGGTGGCAGCCTCCTTCGACAGCATCGCGCGCAGGAGCTCCTTGCCGCCGGCGACGTTCTTCCCCTGGGACGGCACGACGAACGGCTCGCCCGCAGCGGCGCGCAGCCCCGCCTGTGGGAGCGCCGGGCTGGAGGTGAGGGTCGGCTCCGGAGCGCCGGTCATCTGGAAGCCGCTCTTCGTGGCGTCCTTCATCTCGTTCTCGATCCAGCCGCCCGACGGGTAGAGGATCGCCTGCTCGTCGTTGCTCCACTTCGCCTGGGCGGCGGTGAACTGGGTGCCGGCGCCGCCGGGGACGAAGTAGCCGTTCTTCACCATCTGACCCAGAGCGGTGAAGATGCCCTGGATCTGCGGGAGCGACCAGCACTTCGGCTGGAGGTTCTCCAGCGCCAGCCGGACCTCGTCGCCGCCCTCCTTGATGGCGGAGTTGACGGCCATCGTCTGGTAGTACGTCGCGGCCTCCTTGCCCCAGACCCAGAGGTACTTGCCCTTGGCCTTGGCCTTGGCGCCGAGGGCCATGGCATCGTCCCAGGTCTTCGGCGGGGTCCAGTCGTTCTCCTTGAACAGGGACGCGGAGTACCAGATGCCGTAGACCGTCATCACGTAGTTCATCGCCAGGAACTTGCCGTCGAAGGTGCCCGGGAGCTTCACGTTCGGGTAGAGGGTGTCGGCGATCTTCGTGCCCTCGTAGTTGTTGGCCTCGAAGACGTCGTCGAGGGTCTCGAGCTGCTGCTCGATGGCACTGAACCCGATCGCGTTCTCACCGGAGTTGTCGATCAGGTCGGGCGGGTTGCCACCGACGAAGCGAGGCTGCAGCTGCTGGGCGATCTGGGTGGACGGGGCCACCTTGAGCTTGACGCCGCTGAAGTCGGGCTGCTTGTTGACCTGACCGGCGGCGAACTTCACGTAGTCGTAGCCGTAGCCGCCGTTGAAGATCACGGCGTCCACGCTCGAGTCCGTCGCCAGCCCGAACGGGTTGGTGTCGCTGGTGGGCGCGTTGCTGCTCCCGCTGCCACCGCCGGCGCTCGGGGACGACCCGCCGCACGAGGCGAGCGTTCCACCCAGCGGTACGAGCGCCGCTGTCGCGAGGGCGCCTTTGAGCAGGGTCCGGCGGTCGAAGGGTGCGTTGTCTCGGCTCATCGTGAGATGCCTTTCGTGATGATCCCTGTGCTGGATGTGTGGGCTGGGTGTTTGGGCTGGGTGATGGGCTGGGGTAGGGGGTGGGGTGATCGGGTCCGGGGCGAGGGAGTGCAGGGCCGCGGCAACCGGTCGCTGCGATCAGGCGAGCCCGGCGATGCGGTCGCCGTAGCGCGCCTTGAGTGCGTCGTTGTGCGTGTCACCTCCCGGGATGTTGGCCGACCGGTAGAGCGGCGGGACCTCGCCGGCGTCCCTCAGTCGCTGGGCCGTGCCGAGGGTGAGGAGCTGGGCGATGTAGGCCGCCGTGATCGAGGAGACCGCCCCCGCGGCCAGGCCGTCGCCGAGGTCGATCGTGGCGTCGCCGTACGGCGCCCGGTTGTCGATCACGAGGTCGGCGATCTCCGCGAGTCGCCGGCCGCTGCTGTGCTTGGGTGCCACGGCGTTGGTGTGCTCGAGGCTCGTCACCGCGATGACCGGGTGGCCGTCGGCCCGGGCGCGCAGGGCGAGGCCGACGATCGACCCGTTGACACCCGAGTTGGAGGCGATCACGAAGAGGTCGGCCGGGTCGAACGAGTACAGCTCGTAGAGCTCGTCGGCGACCGACTCGTCGCGTTCGAGGGTGCCGCCCTGGAGCTCCGAGACGTCGCGGGTGCCGCGCAGCACCACGTCGCGCAGCACGATCGCGTGCGTGGGGATCAGCCCGCCGGCACGCCCCGCGACCTCCATGGCGAACGCCTGGGAGTGGCCGGTGCCGAACGCCTGGATGACACCACCGCGCTGCACCGCGGACACGATCAGGTCGATGGCCGGGTCGAGACCACCGGCCTCGACCTCCCGGTCGAGGGCATCGAGCCGCTGCCGGACCTCCGTGGAGAAGTTCCCGAGAAGAGCGTTCACGCCTGGGCGGTTCCTTTCTTCGAGGTCGCGGTCCGTGGCCGGACGGCCGGGCGGAACGGACGGCGGTGGGGCGCCACGGCTGCGGCGGACGCCGCCAGCAGGCTCGTCGTACGCGAGAAGTCCCGCTGGGCGGCGAGGAGGTAGAGCAGGTCGATCACGAAGAGCTGGGCGTGCTTGGCCGAGAGGTCGTCGGGCTGGAGGTACTCGCCGGGCGCGTGGCTGGTCAGATGCGCGTCGGCGACCTCGGCCATCGGGGACGACGGGTCACTGGTCACCGCGACCGCGTAGGCGCCCGACGACTTCGCCAGGGCCAGCATCTCCACGGTCTCCTCCGTGCGGCCGGTGTTGCTGATGCCGATCGCGACGCTCGACTCGTTCAGCAGCGCGGCGCTGGTGAGGCCGACGTGCACCTCGCCCCACGCGTGGGCGTTGATCCCGATCCGGTAGAGCCGGGCCTGGAGCTCGACGGCCATGGCCGCGCTCCCGCCGATGCCGTAGATGTCGACATGGTTGCTCCGGGCGACGCGGTCCGCGACCTCCCCGACGAGCGCCGGGTCGAGGCGCTCCGCGGTGGAGGTGAGCGCCACGGTGTGGGCGTTCACGAGGGTGTGGATCACCTCGGTCGCCGTGTCGTCCGGGTGGAAGGCGCGTCCGATGTCGGAGGCCCAGGTCTCGTGGGCGCTCGACCGACCCTGCTCGGCCGCGGCGCCCACGCGCAGAGCGGGGTAGCCCGTGTAGCCGATCGCGCGGCAGAAGCGGGTGACCGTCGCCGGGGACGTGCCGGCGCGCTCTGCCAGCTCGGTGATCGACAGCCGGAGCGGCAGGAACGGCTCCTCGAGCAGGAGCGTGCCGATCTTGCTCATACCCTGGGGCAGCTGGGGAAGCGCGGTGCGGATCCGGCTGCTGGCGCCGTAGCCGTCCAGCGCCCGGGCCGCCTGCCCGTCCCGAGATACCATTGAAAATCCTTGTCAGAGAAGCCACTGGTTGGGAAAACAATTTTCCACGTTGTGGTGGCCGTCACAATCCCCCGACATCACGAAAAGGTAACGATGACCGAGCTGGCGGACGGACTGGTCGCCGTCGACGCGGGGGGCACACGGACCCGCGCGGTGGTCGTCGAGGCGTCGGGGCGCTGCGTCGGGTACGCCGTCGCCGGCAGCGGGAACCCGGTCGCCGTCGGGCCGGAGCCGGCTGCCGCCGCGGTGGCGGAGAGTGTCGCGGGGGCATTGGCACGCGCGCAGGTGGCGAGCAGCGGGATCCGGCTGGTCGTGGTCGCGATGGCGGGCGGGGGGAGCGCGTCCGTCACGACCCAGGTCCGCGAACGGCTCATGGCCATCGGGGTCGACGCGCCACTGGTCAGCGAGTCCGACCTGCTGGCGACGTACTGCTCGGGCACCCACCGAGCGGACGGCTACGCGGTGGTTGCCGGGACCGGCGCGGGCGCGATCCGGGTGGAGAACGGTCGCCAGGTCGCCGTCGCGGACGGCCTCGGCTGGCTGCTGGGCGACGAGGGCTCCGGCTTCTGGATCGGGCATCGGGTCGTCCGCGCCGCCCTGGCCGACCTCGACGGCCGCGGTAGATCCACGGCTCTCACGCCGCTGGTGCTGGCGCGGCTCGGGGTGGCCGCGCCGTCGGGTCCGGGGGACCGGGAGCCGATCCTGGCGGTGGTGAGGGCGTTGTACGCCGGCCCTCCGGTCCGGCTGGCCGACTTCGCCGCCCTGGTGTCCGAGGCTCACGGTGACGAGACCTCCGAGCGCATCCTGGACGGGGCGGCCGCTGCCCTCGTGACGT
Source organism: uncultured Actinomycetota bacterium (assembly GCA_963753705.1). GTDB lineage: Bacteria > Actinomycetota > Actinomycetes > Propionibacteriales > Nocardioidaceae > Nocardioides. The sequence continues at coordinate 158,569 of CAVWDJ010000012.1, read as the reverse complement.
CCCTCGGCGCCGTCGGGTCTCCCGCTGTCCCGGGCCCGGTCGTGCTCGGCGGCGGCATCCTGGGGCGCGGCCCTCAGGTCGCGGAGAGGGTCGCCGTCGCGTGTGGGGCGGAGGAAGTCCACGTCGTGGCCGACGGCACCGTCGGCGCCGCCGTCCTCGCCCTCCGCCACTCCGGGGCGCTCGTCGACGAGGCCGTCTTCGACGAGGTGACGACCTCGCTCGCCGCGCTGCGGTGAGCTCGGCTGTCCGGCGATCGGCCAGATCGGCCACTGAGGCGGTGCTGTTGCTACTGAGTGCGTGGTGTGCGGGATCTGGTGCGGTGATAACCCCGCGTTACACCGGGAGGGCCGTCGCGCGTGCCGTGCGTGGCGCCCCCGGAAGGATTCGAACCTTCGCTCCCGCCTCCGGAGGGCGGTGCTCTATCCCCTGAGCTACGGGGGCTCAGGTGGGACGACCATACCGGCGGCCACGGCGGCGGCGGAAACCGGCGCCGCCCGCATCCGTTCCGCGTTTTCCTGCGCCGTACCTCCGCGCCGACCAGGGGACTGTGGGCCGGGTCTCCTCCTGGACGCCGGCAGCCGCACGATGCCGCGATCCGGCAGACGGAAGTCGGTCGAGGGCCTCGCGCGGGCGCCGATACCCTTGCCCGGTGACCCCCGAGCAGCTGTCCGACCTGATCGTCGCCTCCCTGGCGGACCTCTCTGCCCAGGGCGCGATCACGCTGCCCGGCGGCGTGCCCGAGACGGTCACGGTGGAGCGCCCGCGCCAGAAGGGCCACGGCGACTACGCCACGAACGTCGCGCTCCAGCTCGCCAAGCAGGCGGGTCAGTCGCCGCGCGACTTCGCGGGGCTCGTGGCGGCTCGGCTCGAGGCCGCCGACGGCATCGCCGCGGTGGAGGTCGCCGGCCCCGGCTTCCTCAACATCAGCGTCGCCGCCGGTGCCCAGGGCGCGGTGGCCGACGACATCGCCGCGGCCGGACCGGCGTACGGCGGCTCCGAGTCGGGCCAGAAGCAGAAGGTCAACCTCGAGTTCGTCTCGGCCAACCCGACCGGCCCGGTCACGCTCGCCAGCGCCCGGTGGGCGGCGGTCGGCGACACCCTGGCCCGGCTGCTGGAGGCGAGCGGCTACGTCGTCGCCCGTGAGTACTACTTCAACGACCACGGCGCCCAGATCGACCGGTTCAGCCGGTCGCTGCTCGCGGCCGCGCGGCACGAGCCGACACCGGAGGACGGCTACCCCGGGCAGTACATCACCGAGATCGCCGAGCAGGTGGTCGCGGCCCACCCCGAGGCTCCCGCCCTGCCCGACGACGAGGCGCTCGAGCTGTTCCGGGCGAAGGGCGTCGGGCTGATGTTCGACGAGATCAAGCAGACCCTGCAGGACTTCCGGGTGCCGTTCGACGTGTACTTCCACGAGAACGACCTCTACGAGTCCGGCGCCACCGACCGAGCCCTGGCGCGGCTGCGCGAGCTCGGCAACATCTACGAGGCGGACGGCGCGGTCTGGCTCCGCACGGAGAAGTACGGCGACGACAAGGACCGCGTGATCGTCCGGTCCGACGGTCAGGGCGCCTACATCTCCGGCGACGCGGCGTACTACCTCGACAAGCGGGAGCGGGGGTTCGACCGCTGCATCATCCTGCTCGGCGCCGACCACCACGGCTACGTCGGCCGGATGATGGCGCTGTGCGCCGCGTTCGGCGACGAGCCGGGGGTCAACCTCGAGATCATCATCGGCCAGATGGTCAACCTGCTCAGCCACGGCTCGGTCGTGCGCATGGGCAAGCGCTCCGGCAACATCATCACGCTGCTCGACCTCGTCGAGGCGGTCGGCATCGACGCAGCGCGCTATGCGCTGGTCCGCAACTCGCTCGAGACCAACCTCGACATCGACCTCGACCTCTGGACGAAGGCCACCAGCGACAACCCGGTGTTCTACGTGCAGTACGCCCATGCCCGGGTCTCCTCGATCCTGCGCAACGCCGCCGAGCTCGGCCTCGAGCCCGGCTCTCACCCCGAGCTGCTGACGCACGAGAAGGAGGGCGACCTGCTGCGTGCTCTGGCCGACTTCCCGCGGGTCGTGCATGCCGCGACGACGCTGCGCGAGCCGCACCGCGTGGCCCGCTACCTCGAGGACACCGCCGCGTCCTACCACCGCTTCTACGACAGCTGCCGCGTGCTGCCGATGGGCGACGAGGACCCCTCCGACCTCCACCGTGCCCGGCTGCGGCTCGTCGAGGCCACGCGGATCGTCCTGGCCAACGGGCTCGGCATGCTCGGGGTCTCGGCTCCCGAGCGGATGTAGCGGTGCCCACCCACGAGGCGGGCTGGGCGCATGCCGACGGCGCGCTGCGCGGCCCTAGCTGGCTGCGCGAGCCGCGTGACGCGAACGCCCTCGTGCCGGGCCTCTGGTCGAGCACCAGCCGGAAGGTCGACGGCGACCTGGTCGTCGGCGGGGTCTCCCTGCCGGCACTGGTCGCCGACGTCAACACCCCGGCGTACGTCCTCGACGAGGCCGACTTCCGCTCCCGGGCGCGGGCCTTCCGCGAGGGCTTCGCGGGCTACGACGTCTTCTACGCAGGCAAGGCGTTCCTCTGCACCGCGGTCGCGCGCTGGGTGGCGGAGGAGGGACTCTGCCTCGACGTGTGCTCCGACGGTGAGCTGACCGTCGCACTCCGCGCCGGCTTCGACCCGGCCCGGATCGGCTACCACGGCAACAACAAGACCGAGCCCGAGCTGCGCCGAGCCGTCGCCGAGGGCGTCGGCCGGGTGGTCGTCGACTCGTTCGACGAGATCGATCGGCTCGAGCGCGTGACCGCGAGCCTGGCGTCGACGGGCTCGACCCCCGGCAGGCAGCCGGTGATGGTCCGGGTGACGGCGGGCGTCGAGGCCCACACCCACGAGTACATCGCCACCGCCCACGAGGACCAGAAGTTCGGCTTCTCGATCACCTCCGGCGACGCCCTCGAGGCCGTACGACGGGTGGTCGCCGCGCCGGGCCTGGAGCTGCTCGGCCTCCACTCCCACATCGGCAGCCAGATCTTCGACACCTCGGGCTTCGAGGTCGCCGCCCGCCGGGTGCTCGCCCTCCACGCCCAGGTCGCCTCCGAGGTCGGTGTCACGATGCCCGAGCTCGACCTCGGCGGCGGCTTCGGGATCGCCTACACGACCCAGGACGACCCGTCGGACCCCGCGCAGCTGGCGATCGAGATGAGCAAGATCGTCGAGCACGAGTGCCGCGCCCTCGGCGTAGCCGAGCCGCGCCTGTCGATCGAGCCCGGTCGCGCCATCGTCGGCCCGGCGATGTGCACCGTCTACACCGTCGGCACCGTCAAGCGGGTGGAGCTCGACGGGGGAGCGGTCCGCACCTACGTCAGCGTCGACGGCGGCATGAGCGACAACATCCGCACGGCCCTCTACGACGCCGACTACTCGTGCACCCTCGCCTCGCGTGCCTCGGACGCACCGCCCGTCCTCGCCCGGGTCGTCGGCAAGCACTGCGAGGCCGGCGACGTGGTGGTCAAGGACGAGTTCCTGCCCGGGGACGTCCGCCCCGGCGATCTCGTCGCCGTCCCCTCCACCGGCGCCTACTGTCGCTCGATGGCCTCGAACTACAACCACGCGCTGCGTCCCCCGGTGGTCGCGGTGCGGGACGGAGTCGCCACGACCGTCCTCCGACGGGAGACTGTGGACGACCTGCTGGCCACCGACCTGGGAGCGCACGAGTGAAACCCCTGAACGTCGCCGTGCTGGGCTGCGGCTCGGTCGGCTCGCAGGTGGTCCGCCTGCTCACGGAGCAGGCCGGCGACCTCGCGGCGCGGGTCGGCGCTCCGGTCGAGCTCGTCGGGGTCGCCGTCCGCCGCATCGACGCGCCGCGCGAGGTGGAGGTGCCCGAGGGGCTGCTCACCACCGACGCCGCCGGCCTGGTCGCCCGCGACGACGTCGACGTCGTGGTCGAGGTGATCGGGGGCATCGAGCCGGCCCGCTCGCTGATCCTCGCGGCCCTCGAGGGGGGTGCCAGCGTGGTGACCGCCAACAAGGCGCTGCTCGCCGAGGACGGGCCGACGCTCTTCGAGGCGGCCGTCAAGGCCGGTCGCGACCTCTACTACGAGGCCGCCGTCGCCGGCGCGATCCCGATCCTCCGGCCGCTGCGTGAGTCGCTCGCCGGCGACCGCGTCACCCGGGTGCTCGGCATCGTCAACGGCACCACCAACTTCATCCTCGACAAGATGGACACCACCGGCGCCGGCTTCGAGGAGGCGCTGGAGGAGGCCCAGGACCTCGGCTACGCCGAGGCCGACCCGACCGCCGACGTCGAGGGGTTCGACGCGGCGGCGAAGGCGGCCATCCTGGCCAGCCTGGCCTTCCATACCCGCGTCACGGCAGCCGACGTCCACCGCGAGGGCATCACCGACGTCACCTCGGCCGACATCGCCTCGGCGCGCGAGATGGGCAGCGTCGTGAAGCTGCTCGCGATCGCCGAGGTCTCGACCGGCTCCACCGGCGAGGGCACCGGGGTCTCCGTGCGCGTGCACCCGGCGATGATCCCCAGGTCGCACCCGCTGGCCAGTGTCCGCGAGGCGTTCAACGCGGTGTTCGTCGAGTCCGAGGCGGCGGGACAGCTGATGTTCTACGGCCCCGGCGCCGGCGGGTCACCGACCGCGAGTGCGGTCCTCGGCGACCTGGTGACCGTGGCCCGCAACCGCCTCGACGGCACCCGCGGCCCCGGTGAGTCGTCGTACGCCGACCGCATCGTGCTGCCGATGGGCGAGACCCGTACCCGCTACCACATCGCGATCGACGTCGACGACCGCGCCGGTGTGCTCGCGGAGATCGCGACGGCGTTCGCCCAGGAGGACGTGTCGATCCAGACGCTGCGCCAGGAGGGCCGCGGTGCCGACGCCCAGCTCGTCGTGGTCTCCCACGACGCCACCGATGCCCAGCTCGCCGCGACCGTCGAGCGCCTGCGTGGCCTGGCGTGCGTCCGTGAGGTGACGTCGGTGATGCGCGTGGAGGGGATGGCGGAATGAACCCGCTCGACCGGGAGACCGAGGGCGACCTCGAGGACCTGCCGCAGGCCGGTCCTCGGCAGTGGCGGGGCGTGATCGCGGAGTACCGCTCGCTGCTCGACCTGATCCCCGACGACCTCGAGCCGGTGACCCTCCGCGAGGGGGGCACCCCGCTGGTCCACTCCGACTGGCTGACCGACGTGACCGACGCCGACGTGTGGCTGAAGGTCGAGGGCGACAACCCGACCGGCTCGTTCAAGGACCGCGGCATGACCGCGGCGATCTCCGTGGCCTGTCACGAGGGTGCCCAGGCCGTGGTCTGCGCGTCGACGGGCAACACCTCGGCGTCGATGTCGGCCTACGCCGCGAAGGCCGGCATCACCCCGATCGTGTTGATCCCCGAGGGAAAGATCGCCGCCGGGAAGATGGCCCAGGCGATCGTGCACGGAGCCCTGATCGTGATGGTCCGGGGCAACTTCGACCACTGCCTCCAGCTGGCGCGCGAGCTGTCGTGGCGCTACCCGGTCACGCTGGTGAACTCGGTGAACCCGGTCCGCCTGCAGGGGCAGAAGACGGCGGCGTTCGAGGTTGTCGACTTCCTCGGCGACGCGCCCGACGTCCACCTGCTGCCCGTCGGCAACGCCGGCAACATCGCGGCGTACTGGATGGGATACGAGCAGTACGCCGTGCTGGGCCGCACCACGCGCAAGCCGCGGATGCATGGGTTCCAGGCCGAGGGAGCCTCCCCGCTGGTGACTGGGGAGCCCGACCCCGACCCCGAGACCAAGGCCACGGCGATCCGGGTGGGCAACCCCGCGTCGTGGAAGCTCGCCGAGGCGGCGGCCCATGAGTCCGGCGGTCGCTTCCGGGCCGTCAGCGACGCCCAGATCCTCGCTGCCCAGGCCCAGCTCGCCCGGCGCGACGGCGTCTTCGTCGAGCCCGCGTCGGCTGCCGGGGTGGCCGGCCTCCTCGCCGACGTCGAGGCGGGTGACTCCTACGCCGGGCTCACGGTCGTGATCACCGTGACCGGCCACGGCCTGAAGGACACCGCGACCGCGCTGGAGTCGGCCGGCGACCTCGTCGACGCCGTCATCGACCCCGACGTCGAGCAGGCGGCCGCGGCGGCAGGGCTGCGGTGAGCTTCCTCCCGGGCCGGGTCGTGGTGACGGTCCCGGCGACCAGTGCGAACCTGGGGCCGGGCTACGACTGCCTGGGGCTCGCCCTCGAGCTGCGCGACGAGCTCACCGCCGAGGTCGGCGGAGACACGCTCGTGGTGGAGGTCACCGGCGAGGGGGCGGACGACGTACCGCTCGATCCCAGCCACCTGGTCGCACGAGCGATGGCCGCCGCGTTCGGCGCGATGGGCGTGCCCACACCACCGCTCCGACTGTCGTGCTCCAACCGCATCCCCCACGCGCGCGGGCTCGGCTCGTCGTCGGCGGCGATCGTCGGCGGCATCGCCCTGGCGCGCGCCCTCGTCGAGGACGGGAGCGACCGGCTCGGGCTCGGCGACTCCCTCGCGCTCGCCAACGACCTCGAGGGGCACCCCGACAACGTCGCCCCCGCCCTGTTCGGTGGGCTCGTCGTCTGCGGCCAGGACGACGAGGACGTCTGGGCCGACCAGGCGCACCTCGATCCGCGGGTCCGGGCGGTGGCCTTCGTGCCCCCGACCGGGCTGTCGACGGGGGTGGCCCGCGGCCTCCTGCCTGCCACGGTCCCGCATGCAGACGCCGCGGCCAACGCCGGGCGGGCTGCTCTGCTCGTCGCCGCGCTGGGTGGAGCACCCGAGCAGCTGCTCCGCGCGACCGAGGACTTCCTCCACCAGTCCTACCGGCGGCCCGCGATGCCGGAGTCGCTCGCCCTGGTCGACCGGCTCCGCGCCGACGGCCACGCCGCCGTCGTGTCAGGGGCCGGTCCGACGGTCCTGGTCCTGACCGTCGAGCGCGACCTCGGCCCGCTCGCAGCGTGGTGCCCCGACGGCTGGCGCCGCCTGACCCTCGACGTCGCCACCGAGGGCGTGTCCGTCGTCGGCTGAGGCACCCCGAGCCGAGCCCGGACGACGACCGAGCCCCACCTGCACGTGGCTGGCGGGGCTCTCCGATCGCCGGTGTCTCGGGTCACAAGCGGTCTGACCGTCACGCTACGTCGACCTCGCGGAGGTCACCAGGGACCAAAGTCCCTTGACGGTGTGGCGCGAGCTCCACACACGCGGAACGGATGCCGGCTCGGGCCGACGTGTCGCCGGCCTGTTCCACGATTCTGCCGAGCAACGGCAGTCACGACCGGTCCTGGCAACACGTCCTCACGCTGGTGGTATCGTGACAGCGCGTCAGGGAACCCGACGCGGCTCGCGAGCCGCCCTCGTCCCGATGCACCCCTTCCACTCCACCGCGAAGACGTGTGCCGAGCGCTCACGAGCGGGAGCGGAAGCAGCGACCAAGTGGCCCCCGGAGTCCTCCGGGCGGCACTGATACGTGGGAAGGACCTCACGTGACGGAAACCATCGAACCCACCTCCTCGGACGCCGGCACCGCCGCGGCCCCGAAGAAGAAGTCGGGTGGGCTCAACACCATGCTGCTCGCGGACCTGAAGTCGATGGCCGGTGGACTCGGCATCCGCGGCACCGGCTCGATGAAGAAGGCTCAGCTGGTCGAGGCCATCAAGGCGGCCCAGTCCGGGGGACAGAGCCAGCCCAAGAGCGAGTCGAAGAGCCGGTCGAAGGGCGAGCCGAAGAGCGAGTCCACGGCTGAGCCGAGGGACGCTGCGGCGCCGACCGTCGAGACCGAGACCTCGACCGGCCCCGACGCGCCGCAGCGCAGCGACCAGGACCAGGGCGGCGCCCAGGACCGCGGCCAGCGCCAGGGCCGGCAGGACCGCCAGCAGAACAACGGCCGCCAGGACCGCAATCAGGAGCGCAACCAGGACCGCACGCAGGGCGGGAACCAGGACCGCAACGCAGGGCGGGAACCAGGACCGCACGCAGGGCGGGAACCAGGACCGCACCCAGGACCGCACGCAGGACCGGAACCAGGACAAGGACCGCCAGCAGAACCAGAACCAGGGTGGCCAGGGCAACGACCAGGGCACCTACGAGGACGGCGGCAGCCGCCGCAGCCGGCGTCGTCGCGGCCGCGACCGCGATCGCGACCGCGGTGGTCAGCGCCCCCAGGCCGGCGGCCAGCGCAACGAGCCCGACACGACGATCCTCGAGGACGACGTGCTCACCCCCGCGGCGGGCATCCTCGATGTCCTCGACAACTACGCGTTCGTCCGTACCAGCGGCTACCTGCCGGGCACCGACGACGTCTACGTCTCGCTGTCGATGGTCCGCAAGTACGGGCTGCGTCGCGGTGACGCGATCGTCGGCCAGGTGCGCCAGCCGCGGGAGGGCGAGCGCAAGGAGAAGTTCAACCCGATGGTGCGCATCGACTCGGTGAACGGCGCCGACCCCGAGGCGTCGAAGAACCGGGTCGACTTCGCCAAGCTCACGCCGCTCTACCCCAGCGAGCGGCTCCGCCTCGAGACCGAGCCGGGCAACCTGATCGGCCGGGTCATCGACATCGCCGCCCCGATCGGCAAGGGCCAGCGTGGCCTGATCGTGTCGCCCTCCAAGGCCGGCAAGACGATGATCATGCAGTCGATCGCGTCCTCGATCATGACCAACAACCCCGAGTGCCACCTGATGGTCGTCCTCGTCGACGAGCGGCCGGAGGAGGTCACCGACTTCGAGCGGTCGACCAAGGGCGAGGTCATCTCCTCGACCTTCGACAGGCCCGCCAGCGACCACACCATCGTCGCCGAGCTGGCGATCGAGCGGGCCAAGCGCCTCGTCGAGCTGGGCCACGACGTGGTCGTGCTGCTCGACGGCATCACCCGGCTGGGCCGCGCCTACAACCTGGCCGCCCCGGCGTCCGGCCGGATCCTGTCCGGCGGCGTGGACTCCGCAGCGCTCTACCCGCCCAAGAAGTTCTTCGGGGCCGCCCGCAACATCGAGAACGGCGGTTCGCTGACCATCCTCGCCACCGCCCTGATCGAGAGCGGCTCGAAGATGGACGAGGTGATCTTCGAGGAGTTCAAGGGCACCGGCAACATGGAGATCCGGCTGCGCCGCGACTTCGCCGACAAGCGCCTGTTCCCGGCGATCGACGCCGTCCAGAGCGGCACCCGGCGCGAGGAGCTCCTGATGAGCCGCGAGGAGCTCCAGATCGTCTGGAAGCTCCGCCGTGTCCTGTCGGGGCTCGACGGCCAGCAGGCCCTCGAGCTGCTCCTGGAGCGTCTGAAGAAGAGCCAGACGAACATCGAGTTCCTGATGCAGGTGCAGAAGACGACGCCGGGCGCCATGGGCGACACCGACTGATCACCGCGCAGCCGCGCCCGAGGAACGAGGGCGCGGCGTGGGCGCGGGGAGATCGAGCAAGCGACGCGACCGAGGAACAAGATCGCACTCGCGCGTCGAGATCCGGTGACGGTGCCGAGGACCTCCGGGGGTCTCGACAGGCTCGACCAGCGGGGGTCTCGACAGGCTCGACCAGCGGGGGTCTCGACAGGCTCGACCAGCGAGGGTCTCGACAGGCTCGACCAGCGGGGGTCTCGACAGGCTCGACCAGCGGGGGTCTCGACAGGCTCGACCAGCGGGGGTCTCGACAGGCTCGACCAGCGGGGGTCTCGACAGGCTCGACCAGCCGAGGGTCTCGACCCGCTCGACCGACGGAACATCTGGATTACCTCCGGTGTTGCAGCAGGTGGCACAATCGCCCCTTGGCTCCGGTTCACGTCACCCGCACTCAGCGGTGGCGACCCGGCGGCCGTGAAAGGAAACCATGAAGAAGGACATCCACCCGGAGTACCGCGTGACCGAGGTGACCTGCACCTGCGGCAACACCTTCACCACGCGCAGCACCGCGTCGAGCGGCACGATCCACGCCGACGTGTGCTCCAACTGCCACCCGTTCTACACCGGCAAGCAGAAGATCCTCGACACCGGCGGCCGCGTCGCCCGCTTCGAGGCGCGCTACGCCAAGATGGCCAAGAAGGACGACGCGAAGGCCGACGACAAGGCCGAGTCCGCGTCCAAGTAGCCTCGCCGACGGCGCCGACCTCCTCCATGGGGTCGGCGTCGTTGTCATGTCGGGACCGGCCGGTCCCGACGGTCCTACCAGCGAGGGAGCGGAGCACCATGTTCGAGGGCGTCGAGGGCCTGCTCGGGGAGCACGCCGAGCTCGAGCGTCGCTTGGCGCTGCCCGAGACCCATGCGGACGCGCGGACGGCGAAGACGCTCAACCAGCGGTACGCCGAGCTGACCGCGATCATCACCACCTGGCGCGAGTGGCAGGCCACGGCCGACGACCTCGCTGCCGCGCGGGAGCTCGCCGCCGAGGACCCGACGTTCGCGGGCGAGGTCGAGGCGATCGCCGGACAGCGTGAGGTGGCCGAGGAGCGGCTGCGCCGTCTGCTGGTCCCGCGCGACCCCGCGGACGACAAGGACGCCCTGCTCGAGATCAAGTCGGGCGAGGGCGGCGAGGAGTCCGCCCTGTTCGCGGGCGACCTGCTGCGCATGTACACCCGCTACGCCGAGACCCGGGGCTGGTCGACGGAGATCCTCGATGCCACCGAGTCCGACCTCGGCGGCTACAAGTCGGTCACCGTGGCGGTGAAGAGCAAGGGCGTCGTCGAGCCGGGGCACGCGCCGTACGGGCTGCTGAAGTTCGAGGGTGGTGTCCACCGCGTGCAACGGGTGCCCGTCACCGAGTCGCAGGGGCGCGTCCACACCAGCGCCGCGGGCGTCCTCGTGATGCCCGAGGCCGAGGCCGTCGACGTCCAGATCGACGAGCACGACCTGCGCATCGACGTCTTCCGCAGCAGCGGACCGGGTGGCCAGAGCGTGAACACCACCGACTCGGCCGTCCGGATCACCCATGTCCCGACCGGCATCGTGGTGAGCTGTCAGAACGAGAAGAGCCAGCTGCAGAACAAGGAGCAGGCGCTGCGCATCCTGCGCGCCCGGCTCCTGGCCGCGGCGCAGGACGAGGCCGACGCCGAGGCGAGCGAGGCGCGCCGCAGCCAGGTCCGTACGGTCGACCGCTCCGAGCGGATCCGTACCTACAACTACCCCGAGAACCGCATCTCCGACCACCGCACCGGCTACAAGGCCTACCACCTCGACCAGGTGCTCGACGGTGCCCTGCAGCCGGTCATCGACTCCTGTCTGGAGGCGGACCTCGCGGCCCGCCTCGACGCCGTCGACCCCACGACGGAGCGCTGAGTGCCTGCGCGACGGCTGCTGGTCGCCGAGGCCGCCGACCGGTTGCGTCGCGCAGGCGTGCAGTCACCGGAGCACGACGCGCAGGTGCTGCTCGCCCATGTGCTGCGGGTCGAGCGCTCGCAGCTGCCGCTCGTGGACGACGTCGCGCCTCCCGACGCCGAGGAGTACGACGCGCTGGTGGCGCGCCGCGCGGCGCGCGAGCCGCTGCAGCACCTGACCGGCACCGCCTGGTTCCGTCACGTCGAGCTGCTGGTCGGGCCGGGGGTCTTCGTGCCGCGCCCCGAGACCGAGCTGCTCGCCGGCTGGGCGGTCGAGGCGGCGACGGCTGCGGTCCGTCCGGGATCGACGCACGGACCCGTCGTGGTCGACCTCGGGACCGGTTCCGGGGCCATCGCCAAGGCCGTGGCCGACGAGGTGCCGGTCGCCCGGGTCCACGCCGTCGAGCTCGACGAGCGAGCCCACGGCTGGGCTGCGCGCAACCTCGCCGGCACCGGCGTCGACCTGCGCCAGGGCGACCTGGCCGACGCCTTCGACGACCTGACCGGGACGGTCGACGTGGTGGTCAGCAACCCGCCCTACATCCCCCACGAGGCGTGGGAGTCGGTGGCCGCGGAGGTGCGCGACCACGACCCCGACCTCGCCCTCTACGCCTCCGGCGACGGTCTCGACATCATCCGGGTGGTCGAGCGCCGTGCAGCTCTGCTGCTGGCCGTCGGGGGAGTGGTCGGTGTCGAGCACGCCGACGTGCAGGGTGAGACCGCTCCGGCCGTGTTCACCGACGCCGGACGGTGGGAGCACGTGCGAGACCATCGCGACCTGGCCGGGCGGGCGCGCTTCCTGACCGCGCGGCTGGCACGATGAGCCCACCCCGTCACAGAGCAGAGGCCCGATGAGCACGACGTACCCCACCGCGAGCGACGACGAGCGTGAGACCGCGATCGACGCGGCCGCGCAGGCCGTGCAGCAGGGGCTCCTCGTCGTCCTCCCCACCGACACGGTCTACGGCATCGGCGCCGACGCCTTCGACCACCAGGCGGTGAAGGCCCTCCTCGACGCCAAGGGCCGCGGCCGCGAGATGCCACCACCGGTCCTGATCAGCTCGGCCACGACGCTCGATGCGCTCGCGACCGGCCTGCCGTCCTACGTCGGGGCCCTCACCGAGGCGTTCTGGCCCGGTCCCCTCACCCTCGTCTGCACGCAGCAGACCTCCCTGACGTGGGACCTCGGTGACACCCGAGGGACCGTCGCCGTACGGATGCCCGACCACGACGTCGCGTTGGCGCTCCTGGAGCGCACCGGGCCGATGGCCGTGAGCTCGGCCAACCTCAGCGGGCTGCCCGCCGCGACCGAGGCGGCCGAGGCCGAGGGGATGCTCGGCCACAGCGTCACGGTGGTGCTCGACGCCGGCCCGTCGCCGCAGGGCGAGGCCTCGACGATCCTCGACGTCCGCGCAGCACGGCCGCGGGTGCTGCGCCGGGGCGCGTTGTCGGTCGCCGACCTCGACGAGGTGCTGGAGCCCCTCGGCCTGACCGTCCTCGACGAGACCGACTGAGGAGGCCGGCACCCCGTGCGGGAGTACCTCCTCGTCTTCCTCGTCGCAGCGGCGGCGACCTACCTCCTCACCGTCATCGCCCGTGAGATCGCGCTGCGCACCGGCGCTGTGGCCCAGGTGCGCGACCGCGACGTGCACGCCGAGCCCGTTCCCTACCTCGGCGGCCTGGCGATGCTGGGCGGCCTGGTCGCGGCGTACGTCGTGGCCCAGGAGCTGCCGTTCCTGTCGCGCAGCCAGCCGTTCGTCTTCCACGACGCCAAGATCGTGCTCATCGCCGGGGCCATGATCTGCGCGATCGGGACCCTCGACGACCTCTTCGAGCTCGACGCCCTGACCAAGCTGGGTGGCCAGGTGCTGGCGGCGGGGTTCCTGATCCTCAACGGGATCCAGTACATCCTCTTCCCGCTGCCGGGCGGTGGACAGTTCTCCCTCGACCCCGCCCAGGGCGCCCTGCTCACGGCGTTCATCGTGGTCGGGACCGTGAACGCGGTGAACATGGTGGACGGGCTCGACGGGCTGGCCACCGGAGTGGTCGGCATCGGGTCGCTCGCCTTCTTCGCGTTCTGCTACCAGCTCACCAACCTCAACAACGCGTCGCTCGCGTCCACCGGAGCCCTGCTCAGCGCCATGCTCGGGGGCGCCTGCGTCGGCTTCCTGCCCCACAACATCAACCCGGCCCGCGTCTTCATGGGAGACAGCGGCTCGATGCTGATCGGACTGGTGCTGTCGGCGAGCGCGATCACGCTGACGGGGCAGTACACCGGCGACGACCTGAGCCACGGCGCGATGGGGTCACCCGCGAGCCTGGCCCCGACTCTGCTGCCCCTGGCCCTGCCGGTCACGCTCCTGGTCGTGCCGATCGCCGACCTGGTGTTGGCCGTGATCCGCCGGACCCGGGCCGGGCGCTCGCCGTTCGCACCCGACAAGCAGCACCTCCACCACCGGCTGCTCGAGATCGGCCACTCCCAGCGCCGGGCCGTTCTCATCATGTGGATGTGGGCCGCCCTGGTGGCCGGGACCACCGTGGTCGTCAGTCTCTACACCGGTCCGGTGATGTGGACGGTCGTGGGCCTCGCGACCGGCCTCACGGTCGCCCTCACGTTCGTGCTGCCCGTGGTGCACCGGCCCCATCTCGCCGCGCACGACGAGGCCTGACCTGCACGAACGTGCGGTCATCGCCACCCGTTTGGCGGGCCGGGAGGCGCTTGTGCTAGTTTTCACAAGCACCTCAGACAGCTCCGCCGCCTACACAGAAACGGCCGCCACCGACATGACGACCGCAGGCCTCGTGACCCGATCCGAGGCCGACGTGTGTGCCCTCCCCGCCCCGATCGTGGCACGGTCGCGCTGTGATAGTTTTCGAGCCTCGCCGGTGCCCCGTGGAGCGTGCGCCGACGTTGTTGTGCACCTCGACGAACACACCTGTGAGAGCGACCTGAGTGGATGGCCGATGGACACCCGGACCCGACGTTTCGGGGTCGCGACCTCGCGGGCCTCGGCGGGATGGTCGCGGGTGCCGTGGTCCTGGGCCTCGTCGTCGGACTCCTGGTCGACAACGCGACCGGCGACTCCCCGACCTGGACGCTCGTCGGGATCGGGCTGGGCATCGCGGCCGGGATCGCGGGCTTCGTCGCCCGCGTCCGGAGCGTCCTCAAGTGAGCGTGCGGCATGACCGGGGCGCCCGTCGTGGCTGACCACGAGACCACCACTGCCCAGGCCGGCGGCACGGCGTCGCTGTGGCGCGTCGTCAAGGACCAGCGCAAGACCATCTACGTCGCGGTGGCGATGTCGGTGGTGTCCTACTGGATCCTCGGCCAGCTCGGCGAGTGGCTGCTGGCCGGCTGCATCGTCGCCGGTGTCGCGCTCGGCCTGCTCAACCACCTGGCCACGGAGTACTGGCTCCTGCGCATCATCACCTCGGGTGAGGAGCCCACCCGTCATCGGTTGGCCGTGTCGACCCTGGTGCGCCTGCTCGTGCTCTCGGTGGTCGCCGTCGGCATCGCCGTGTGGTTCTGGCCCGACGGGATCGGCTTGCTCTTCGGGCTGGCCATCTTCCGGCTCATCGCCCTCGTCATGACGACCATGCCCCTGCTGAAGGAGCTGAAGAACCAGTGATTGCGCCGGTGGTCCAGGCCGACATCAAGATCGGCGAGCACGTCCAGAGGCAGTTCCTGGGCATGACGTTCAACCTGGACACGATCTGGGCCCTGCTGATCGCCGGCACTGCCGTGACACTGCTCGGCTTCTGGGCGCGCAGCCAGCTCACCAAGGACACCGAGGACCACGTCCCCACCAAGCTCCAGCTGATCTGGGAGACCGTGCTCGACAACGTGAACGTGCAGGTCGAGGACACGCTCGGCCACGCCAACGCGACCATCGTGGCGATCGCGACCGCGGAGTTCTTCTTCATCCTGATCTGCAACTGGATGGAGATGATCCCCTCCGAGCTCAACCACAAGGCCCATCTGCTCCCGGCGCCGACGGCCGACACCAACCTCACCTACGCCATGGCGCTGTTCGTGATGATCGGGGTGTGGACCTTCGGGATCCGCACCCAAGGGGCCAAGGCCTACTTCAACCACTTCGTGCAGCCCTACAAGTTCCTGCTGCCGCTGAACATCATCGAGGAGATCACCAAGCCGATCTCGCTGGCCCTCCGACTCTTCGGCAACATCTTCGCCGGCGGCATCCTGCTGGCCCTGATCGGTGCGTTGACCGCCTGGACCCTGGGTCCGGCCCCCGTCGGTGGGGTCCTCTCGATCGTCTTCGCCGTCGTCTGGAAGCTCTTCGACATGGCGATCGGCGCCATCCAGGCCTTCATCTTCGCCCTGCTGACCGTCCTCTACTTCGGCATGGCGTCCGGCGAAGGACACAGCGACCACGACGAGCACGAGGCAGCCACGGACGACGTGACCGCCGACGCCCCGACCCCCACCCCACAACCCGAGCTCGCGGCCTGAGCACCTGCTCGACCGCACCAGAGGTACACCCATTGCGCCGGCCACCCGGCGCGGATCCAAGGAGAAACAGTGGCAGCAGACACCATGGAATCGGCCGTCAAGACGGCGGGCGCGTTCGTCGGCGGTGGCCTTGCCCTCGCTGGTGGCGCGATCGGCGCCGGTATCGGTGACGGTCTCGCCGGCTCGTCCTACATCCAGGGCGTGGCGCGGCAGCCCGAGGCACAGGGTCGTCTGCAGACGATCTTCTTCCTGACGGTCGCGCTGGTCGAAGGTATGTACTTCATCAACCTGGCCTTCATGGCGCTGTTCGTCTTCGTCCTCGGAAAGTGACCCGAGGTCGTTCGACAACCCCAGCCGGAAGACAGGACTGACAGATGACCATCCAGAGCGTCACCGCGGTGCACCCGATGGAATCGAACTTCCTCGTGCCCAACGGGACCTTCCTGGTCAGCTTGCTCGCGTTCGCCATCCTGGTCTGGATCTTCGGGAAGTACCTGATCCCGCCGATCAACAAGGCCATGACGGCGCGCCAGGAGGCGATCCGGACGGAGTTCGCCGAGCTCGACGAGGCCAAGACCGCGGCGCGCACGGCTGAGGCGGACTACAAGGAACAGCTGAACAACGCCAAGCACGAGGCCGCCAAGATCCGCGAGGACGCGCGCGAGCAGGGTGCACAGATCGTGCAGGAGGCGCGTGACAAGGCCCAGGTCGAGGCAGACCGGATCATCGAGCACGCCCACACCCAGATCGAGGCCGACCGCAAGGCGGCCTTCGCGTCGCTGCGTCGTGACGTCGGCAGCCTGGCCACCACTCTGGCGGGCCGCATCGTCGGTGAGTCCATGGACGACGACGAGCGTCAGGGCCGTGTGGTCGAGCGCTTCCTCGCCGACCTCGAGGAGACCGGCTGATGGACCTGCGGGGAGCTTCCGCCGAGGCACTGGCCGGCCTGACCGGCCGGCTCGACGACGAGATCGGCACCAACCAGAGTGCGGCTGCGCTCGGTGACGAGCTGTTCTCGGTCAGCCAGTCTGTTCCGCACCGAAGCAGCCCTGCGTCGCTACGCCACGGACGCCTCACTGGCGGCCGAGACCAAGCAGGGGATGGTCCAGCAGGTGTTCTCCGACCGGGTGTCGGCCCAGGCGCTCGACCTGCTGACCGACGCGGCCGGCCGGCGCTGGACCCTCTCGCGCGACCTTCCGGACGTGCTCGAGCGGCTCAGCGAGATCGCGATCGTCCGCTCGGCCGGCGCCAAGGCGGGGCAGGTGACCGACGAGCTCTTCGCCCTGGCGGGCATCGTCGACTCCCACCCGCAGCTCCGGGACGCGCTGAGCGACCCGGCCCGCTCGGTGGACGACAAGGCAGCACTGCTCGACTCGCTGCTCGGCGACAAGGCGCTCGCGGCCACGGTCACGCTGGCCAAGCAGTCGCTCGCCGGCACCTACCGCACGATGACTGCGGCGCTCGCGTCCTACCGCCGCGTGGCCGCCGAGACGCAGGGCGAGACGGTCGCCACGGTCCGGGTCGCCCGGCCGCTGGCCGCCGCCGACGAGCGACGGCTCTCCGAGCTGCTCAGCAGCCAGTACGACACCACGGTGCACCTCAACGTCGTCGTCGACCCGGAGGTCCTCGGCGGACTCCGCGTGGAGATCGGCGACGAGGTCATCGACGGCACCATCGCCAGCAGGCTGGACGACGCGCGACGTCGCCTGGCCGGCTGAGCCCCGACCGGCTCGACCACCGACCAGTTTTCAGAAGTTGACACAGAGAGTAGGGACGCAATGACGGAGCTCACGATCCGTCCGGAGGAGATCCGCGACGCACTGTCGAAGTACGTCGAGGACTTCAAGCCCGAGGCTGCCAGCAAGGAGGAGGTCGGCACCGTCGCCCAGTGCGCCGACGGCATCGCCCGTGTCGCGGGCCTGCCGTCCGCGATGGCCAACGAGCTGCTCGAGTTCGAGGACGGCACCCTCGGGATCGCGCTGAACCTCGACACCCGCGAGATCGGCGTCGTCGTCCTCGGTGACTTCGACAAGATCGAGGAGGGCCAGACGGTCCGCCGTACGGGCGAGATCCTCTCGGTCCCCGTCGGTGACGGCTTCATGGGCCGCGTGATCGACCCGCTCGGCACCCCGATCGACGGTCTCGGCGAGATCGAGTCCTCCGAGCGCCGGGCGCTCGAGATCCAGGCTCCCGGCGTCATGCTCCGCCAGTCGGTGAGCGAGCCGCTCGCCACCGGCATCAAGGCGATCGACTCCCTGACCCCGATCGGTCGTGGCCAGCGCCAGCTCATCATCGGCGACCGCTCCACGGGCAAGACCACGATCGCGATCGACACGATCATCAACCAGAAGCAGTACTGGGAGACCGGCGACCCGACAGCAGCAGGTGCGCTGCATCTACGTCGCGATCGGCCAGAAGGGCTCCACCATCGCCGCCGTCCGCGGCGCCCTGGAGGAGGCCGGCGCGCTGGAGTACACCACCATCGTGGCGTCCCCGGCGTCCGACAGCGCGGGCTTCAAGTACCTCGCCCCCTACACCGGCTCGGCCATCGGCCAGCACTGGATGTACGACGGCAAGCACGTCCTGATCGTCTTCGACGACCTGACCAAGCAGGCCGAGGCCTACCGCGCCGTGTCGCTGCTGCTGCGTCGCCCGCCGGGCCGCGAAGCCTACCCCGGCGACGTCTTCTACCTGCACAGCCGCCTGCTGGAGCGCTGCGCGAAGCTGTCCGAGGAGATGGGCTCGGGGTCCATGACCGGTCTCCCGATCATCGAGACCAAGGCGAACGACGTGTCGGCCTACATCCCGACCAACGTCATCTCCATCACCGACGGCCAGATCTTCTTGCAGTCCGACCTCTTCGCAGCCAACCAGCGCCCGGCGATCGACGTCGGTGTGTCGGTGTCGCGCGTGGGTGGTGCGGCCATGACGAAGGCGATGAAGTCCGTCACCGGCTCGCTCAAGGTCGAGCTGGCCCAGTTCCGCGCGATGGAGGCGTTCGCGATGTTCGCCTCCGACCTCGACGCCGCCTCACGTCAGCAGCTCGACCGCGGCCAGCGTCTGATGGCGCTGCTCAAGCAGCCGCAGTACTCCCCGTACCCGCTGCCGCAGATGACGGTCTCGCTGTGGCTCGGGACGACGGGGAAGCTCGACAAGGTCCCGACCGACGACGTGCTGCGCTTCGAGCAGGAGTTCCTCGACTTCCTGAACCGCCAGCACAAGGACGTCCTCGACGAGATCGGCGAGAGCCGCAAGTTCGACGACTCCACCGAGGAGAAGGTCACCGCCGCCTACGACGAGTTCCTCGACCAGTTCGAGACCTCCGAGGGCGAGTCGATCAAGCCCGGCACGGAGGCCAAGGCCGAGCCGGTGACCGACGAGGAGCTCGAGCAGGAGCAGATCGTCAAGCAGAAGCGGAGCTGACGGATGGCCGTATCGCTGCGTGAGTACCGCGCCCGGATCAAGTCGGTCGAGTCGACCAAGAAGATCACGCGCGCCATGGAGCTCATCGCTGCGTCCCGGATCATCAAGGCGCAGCAGCGGGCTCAGCAGGCCGCGCCGTACGCTCGCGAGCTGACCCGGGCCGTGCAGGCGTTGGTCACCTACTCCAACGTCTCGCACCCGCTGACCACCGAGCCGGAGAGCGCCGACACCGCCGCGATCCTGATCGTGACCAGTGACCGCGGTCTGGCCGGCGCCTACTCCTCGAGCGTGCTCAAGGAGGGCGAGCGGCTCGCCGAGCGCCTGCGTGGCGAGGGCAAGCAGGTCGTCACCTACCTCACCGGCCGCAAGGGCGAGGCGTACTACCGCTTCCGGGGGCGTCCGGTGGCGCAGTCGTGGAGCGGGTTCTCCGACCAGCCCCGCTACGAGAACGCCAAGGAGATCGGCGAGGCGCTGATCGAGGCCTTCATCTCCGACAAGGACGCCGAGGGCCACGTCGACGAGGTCCACCTGGTCTACACGCAGTTCCGCTCGATGCTGGTGCAGGAGCCGCACGACGTGCGGATGCTGCCGATGGAGATCGTCGAGGGCGACGAGCGGCCGTCGAAGGACGAGGTGCTGCCGCTCTACGAGTTCGAGCCGTCGCCGCCGGAGGTGCTGGACTCGCTGCTCCCCAAGTACGTCCAGAGCCGCATCTTCTTCGCGCTGCTCCAGGCGTCGGCCTCGGAGCTGGCCGCGCGCCAGCGGGCCATGAAGTCGGCGACCGACAACGCCGAAGAGCTGATCAAGAAGTACACCCGTATCGCCAACCAGGCCCGGCAGGCGGGCATCACCCAGGAAATCAGCGAGATCGTCGGCGGCGTCAACGCCCTGGCCGACGCCAACGCTGCGACCGAATAGCCAGCGACGAACCGTAAGTGAGTTGAGAGACATGACTGCCACGGCTGAAGAGAACAAGACGGCGACCGAGGGCACCGGTGGCCGGATCGCCCGGGTCATCGGCCCGGTCGTCGACATCGAGTTCCCGGTGGACTCGATGCCCGACATGTACAACCTGCTCGAGACCGAGCTGACCCTCGCCGGCGAGACGCGCACGCTGTCGCTCGAGGTCGCCCAGCACATCGGCGACGGCATGGTGCGTGCGATCTCGCTGCAGCCCACCGACGGCCTGGTCCGCGGCGCGCAGGTCACCGACACCGGCGGCCCGATCACGGTGCCGGTCGGGGACGCGACGCTGGGTCACGTGTTCAACACGCTCGGCGAGTGCCTCAACCTCGAGGAGGGCGAGACGCTCGAGGTCAAGGAGCGGTGGGGGATCCACCGCAAGGCCCCGGCGTTCGACCAGCTGGAGTCCAAGACCCACGATGTTCGAGACCGGCATCAAGGTCATCGACCTCCTCACCCCCTACGTGCAGGGCGGCAAGATCGGCCTGTTCGGAGGCGCGGGCGTGGGCAAGACCGTGCTCATCCAGGAGATGATCGCGCGCGTCGCCCGTGACCACGGTGGTGTGTCGGTGTTCGCCGGCGTCGGCGAGCGCACGCGTGAGGGCAACGACCTGATCGTGGAGATGCAGGAGGCCGGCGTCATCGGGCAGACCGCCCTGGTGTTCGGCCAGATGGACGAGCCGCCGGGCACCCGCCTGCGGGTCGCCCTGTCGGCGCTGACGATGGCGGAGTACTTCCGCGACGAGCAGAACCAGGACGTGCTGCTCTTCATCGACAACATCTTCCGCTTCACCCAGGCGGGCTCCGAGGTGTCGACCCTGCTCGGCCGGATGCCGTCCGCGGTGGGCTACCAGCCCAACCTCGCCGACGAGATGGGCACGCTCCAGGAGCGGATCACCTCGACGCGTGGTCACTCGATCACGTCGCTGCAGGCGATCTACGTGCCGGCCGACGACTACACCGACCCGGCGCCCGCGACGACGTTCGCCCACCTCGACGCCACCACCGAGCTGTCCCGCGAGATCGCCTCGCTCGGCATCTACCCCGCGGTGGACCCGCTGACGTCGACCTCGCGGATCCTCGACGCTCAGTACATCGGCAAGGACCACTACGACTGCGCGATCCGGATCAAGCAGATCCTCCAGCGCAACAAGGAGCTGCAGGACATCATCGCGATCCTCGGCGTCGACGAGCTGTCCGAGGAGGACAAGATCATCGTCAGCCGGGCGCGCCGGATCCAGCGCTTCCTGTCGCAGAACACCTACGTGGCCAAGCAGTTCACCGGCCTCGAGGGCTCCACGGTCCCGGTCGCCGAGACCGTCGAGGCCTTCAACAAGATCGCCGACGGAGAGTACGACCACGTCGCCGAGCAGGCGTTCTTCATGTGCGGCGGTCTGGACGACGTCGAGCGCAAGTGGGACGAGATCCAGAAGAGCCTCTGAGATGGCCAAGACGATGCAGGTGTCCCTGGTGGCCGCCGACCGCGAGGTGTGGTCGGGCGAGGCCACGGTCGTGAACGCGCGCACCCTCGCCGGCGAGATCGGCATCATGGCCGACCACGCGCCGGTGATGTCGGTCCTCGCGGCCGGCCAGATCGACGTGCGCACGGTGGACGACGGCCACTGGGTGGCGGCGGTCGACGGTGGCTTCATGTCGGTCGCCGACAACCACGTACGGCTGCTCTGCGAGTACGCCGAGCTGTCGCACGAGAGTGACTTCGACGAGGCGAAGCGCCTCCTCGACGAGCGGAAAGCGGCACTGGAGGGCGACGCCTAGCCCGCGTCGTACCTCTCGGAGCACGGGGCCGGACAAGGGGACTGCATGCCGATCTGGGAGTGGCTGCTGGAGTCTGCCGCCGGCGTGCTCCTGCTCGTCCTCGTCCTCGGCGTCGCCCTCATCATCCGGCGCCGGTGGCTCTCCCGCCACGGCGGCACCTTCGAGCTCAGCTACCGCGCCCGGGCCTCACAGCCCGGGCGCGGTTGGCTGCTCGGGCTCGGCCGCTACACCGGCGACCGGCTGGAGTGGTTCCGGATCTTCTCCCTCTCGCCCCGCCCCAAGATGGTGTGGCAGCGCGCCACCCTCAGCTACGTCGAGCGCCGTGACCCCGAGGGGGTCGAGCAGCTCTCGCTCTACCCCGGTCATGTGGTGATCCGCTGCGAGACCCCCGCCGGCGACGTCGAGCTGGCGCTCGGAGCGTCGTCGCTGATGGGCTTCCAGTCCTGGCTCGAGGCCGCCCCGCCGGGTGCTCACCACCTGTGACCTCTCCCTCCGCCACCACCGCTCGCAACGCGGTCGCGGCTGCCTTCGCCCTCAACGGGCTGTGCTTCGCCACCCTCGTCTCGCGGGTCCCCGACCTGCGGGAGTCGCTCGACCTGACCAACGGTGGGCTCGGCCTGCTCCTGCTGTCGGTCGCCGTCGGCTCCATGGCCGGGATGCCGGCCAGCGGGTTCCTGATCGAGCGGTGGGGCGCCGGCGCCGTCGTACGACTCGGTGCGCGCATGGTCCTGCTCGGACTCGTCCTGGCCGGCGTCTTCGCGACGGCAGGCTCCGAGATCGGGGCGGCCGTGGGGCTGCTCTGCTACGGGTTCGGGACCGGCACCTGGGACGTCGGCATGAACGTCGAGGGGGCAGCAGTCGAGCAGATGCTCGGCCGCAGCATCATGCCGCGCTTCCATGCCGGCTGGAGCTTCGGCACCTTCACCGGGGCCGGCCTGGGAGCCGTCGCCGCCGTCCTCGGTGTCCCCCTGGCGGCCCACTACGTCGTGCTCGGGGCCCTGGCGGTGGTCGCGGCCCACGTGGCCTCTCGGGGCTTCCCGTCCACACCCCTTGCGGCGTCGGAGGAGGAGTCGCCCTCCGGAGCCTCGGCCTGGCTCGAGCCCCGGACGCTGGCGATCGGGCTGATGGTCTTGTCGTTCACGCTCGCCGAGGGCGCAGCGAACGACTGGCTGGCGCTCTCGCTCGTCGACGGGTACGACGCCCGCCACTGGGTCGGCGTCCTCGGCTTCGCCCTCTTCGTGGCCGCGATGACCACGGGCCGCCTGGGCGGACCGGTCGTCCTCGACCGGTTCGGGCGCGCGAGCACCATGCTCGTGTCGGCGTTCGCCGCGTCGGCAGGGGTGCTCATCGTCGTCTACTCCGGCGTCGCGGGCCTCGTGGTGATCGGGATCGTGCTGTGGGGTCTCGGCGCGGCCCTCGGCTTCCCCGTCGGGATGAGCGCAGCGGCCGACGACCCGCTGCGCGCCGCCCACCGGGTCGCGGTGGTGTCCACGATCGGCTACGGCGCCTTCCTGGCCGGCCCCCCGCTCCTCGGGTTCGTGGGCGACCACGTCGGCACCCTCGACTCCCTGCTGGTGATCGCCGTGGCGATGCTGCCGGCAGCGGTGCTCGTCACCGCCGTACGCCGACCGCACAGCCCGGTCGCACAGGCAGAGGGTCGTCCGCTCGACAGGAGCCCCTAGTGGCTCCTCGAGCGGACGACCCCCTCCTGGCTGACTGTCGTCACGCCTGGGCGCTGCCGCCCTCGTGCAGGCGCGGCACCGGGTGGTTGGCCACGAACGTCCCGTTCGGGTCCACCGCGGACCGGATGCCCGCCAGCTGGCGCCACACGCCCTCGGCGTAAGCGCTCCTCACGTCGACCGGGGTCTCGGCGAAGTTGAGGTACTGCCGGCCGTTGGCCCAGGGAGCGAGCGCCTCCGTGAGGCGCACCGCGTCGGCGTGACCGTGCTCCGCCATCTCCGGCGTCGCCGCGATCGCGCCGGCGAAGGTGACGTACTGGCCGTCGAGGTGCGACAGCACGCCGCCACCCTCGTGCGGGCGTCCCAGCGCGCCGCCGAGCTGACGCAGCTCGGCCAGCAGCAGCGACGTCGTCGCGTCGGGGCCGACGGCCTCGAGGAACGCGTCCACCCCCTGCTCGGGGAGGGAGCCGAGCATGGCCGAGTCGGAGACGAACGGCGACGGACCCTCGGGGTCCATGTGCAGGCGCACCAGCTCCTTGGCCGGCGTCCGCCCGAACGTGTCCAGCTCCGGCCGCAGGGCGCGCAGACCGCGGATCATCGCGGCACCCTCGTCGTCGGAGCCCAGCACCGCGCCGTCGATGACGACGACCGAGCGTCCCTGGAGGAACGGCGGCAGGTCGGGCATCGGCGGCAGGCGCAGGATCCGGAACGACGTGCTGATCGCGTCGGGCGCGGTCGGGGCCCAGGCGCTCCACTCGCGGAGCACCGGCTCGGCGTCGGCCACGTCCCACAGCAGCATCCCGGCGTACGCCGTCTCGATGGGATAGCTGCGGAACTCCAGCGCCGTCACGACGCCGAAACTGCCGCCGCCACCGCGCAGCGCCCAGAAGAGCGCGGCGTTCTCGTCGGCGGTCGCCCGGACGAGCGTGCCGTCGCCGATCACGAGCTCGACGGCGGTGAGGCTGTTGGTGGCCATCCCGAGCTTGCGGGCGTACCAGCCGATCCCGCCCCCGAGGGAGTAGCCGGCGATGCCGACGTCGGGCGAGGAGCCGTGGAGGACGGCCCGGCCGTGCGCCGCGGCGGCGTCGACGGCGGGCTCCCAGACGGTGCCGCCCTCGACGCGCACGATGCCGCGGGCCGGGTCGGAGATCGCGAGGTTCATGGCCGAGGTGCGGACGACGACGACGTCGTCGAGGCCACGGGCGGCCAGCGGACCGGGGTTGTGGCCGGTGCTCTGCGGTGCGATGCGCAGGCCGGCGTCGGCCGCGGCGCGGACGACGGCGGAGACCTCCGCCGCGTTGCGCGGGACGGCCACGGCGGCGGGCCGTTGGTCGATGGCGACGTTCCACGGCATCCGCTGCTCGTCGTACGACGCGTCGCCCGGCAGGGAGACGCGGTCGGCCGGGAGGCCGAGACGCAGGCCGTCCCCGGTGCTCGTGGCGCCGGTCAGGTCGGTGTCGATGAAGTCGATGGACATGGGTGGTGCTCCTTGGTCGGTTCTGTGGTCCTCGGTTGTCGAGGACGACGGTGCCGCGAGGTGCTTGGGATCGACTTGGGAGCGACTTGGGGGAGCGGGAGGGGCCTGGACTTCCCTATGCTGCGCGTCGTGGAGGTGGGGGTCCTCGGTCCGGTCGTCGCTCGGCTGGACGAGCGTGCGCTCGACCTCGGCACGCCCAAGCAGCGGGCTCTCGTGGCCGCGCTCGCCCTGTCCGGTGGCCGGCCGGTCGCCGTCGACGTGATCGTCGACCTCCTGTGGGGCGACAGCCCTCCCGCGGGCGTGGCGGGCACGCTCCAGGCCTACGTGAGCGGCCTGCGCCGCGTGCTCGAGCCCGACCGTCCGCGCCGCGCCCCGGCGAGCGTGCTGGTGACCGCTGCGCCGGGGTACGCCCTCCGGCTCGCCCCGGGCGCGCTCGACGCCGAGCGGTTCGAGCGCGTCGTCGACGAGCAGCACCGCAGGGTGCAGCTGCTCTCCCAGTACGGGCCGCCGGCGCTCTCGGCCGACGACCTCGGCGCCTGTACGACGGCCCTGGACGACGCGCTGGCCCTGTGGCGGGGCACGCCGTACGCCGAGCTCGAGGACGCTCCCCAGGCGGTCGCCGAGCGGACCCGCCTCGAGGAGCTGCGCCTCGTCGCGCTGGAGGACCGCGCGGTCGCCGCGCTCGCCCTCGGCCAGCACGCGACGGTGGCCGGCGACCTGGAGGCGATGACCGCGGAGCACCCGCTCCGGGAGCGGCTCTGGGTGCTCCGCGCACTCGCCCTGACGCGGGCGGGTCGTCAGGCCGACGCCCTGCAGGTGCTGCGCGAGGTGCGGGACCTGCTCGACGAGGAGCTCGGGATCGAGCCCAACGCCGAGCTGCGCGACCTCCAGACGGCGGTGCTCCGGCAGGATCCGTCGCTGGAGTGGGTGCCGCCTCCGCAGCAGCCGGGCACGCCGTTCGTGACCACCCGGTCCGAGCCCGACGCTCCGCCGGTGCCCGCGTCCGGCGCCGACTGGCCTCTCGTGGGTCGCGAGGCCGACCTCGCCGCGCTCGGCGAGGCCTGGGAACGTGCCCGCGCCGGCACGCCGACGTACGCCGTGCTCACCGGCGAGCCCGGGATCGGCAAGTCGCGCCTGGCCGCGGAGCTGGTCGCGGCGGCCCGGCTGGGGGGTGCCCGGATCTGCATCGGCCGCTGCTCGCAGGACGACGGGGCGCCGCCGCTGTGGCCGTGGGCCACGGTGCTGGAGGCCCTCGACAGCCACCTCCCCGAGACGCGGGCGGAGGTCGACAGCGACGAGTTCCGCGCCTTCGAGCAGATCGCCCGCACCGTCCGCGACGCGGCCCGCGAGGAGCCGGTCCTGGTGGTCCTCGACGACCTCCACTGGGCCGACGCGTGCAGCCTGCGGGTCCTACGTCTCCTCGTCGAGACCGCGGAGGAGGGACGGCTGCTGGTGCTGCTGACCTGGCGCGACAGTCCCGAGCCGACCGGCGCTCTCGCCGACGTCGCCGAGTCTGTCGCGCGCCGGCACGCCACCCGCCGCAGCCTGACCGGGCTGGCACCGGACGACGTGGGCGAGGTGTTCGCCACCGTCGCCCACAACCGGCCGACCCCCGACCAGGCGAGCGCACTGCGGGAGCGCACCGACGGGAACCCGTTCTACGTCGTGGAGTACGCCCGCCTCGCCGGTGAGCGCGCCGACCTGGCCCATCTGATCGCCGAGGAGCACCCTCCGGCCGGTGTGCAGGAGGTGCTCACCAGGCGGCTGGCGCGCCTGCCCGAGTCGACGGTCGGCGCGCTGCGCACGGCGGCGGTGATCGGCCGTCGCTTCGACGCCCCGACCCTGGCCCTGGCCACCGGGATCGACCCGGACGACCTGCTCGACGTCGTCGAGCCCGCCGAGGCCGCGGGGCTGGTGCGCGACGTCGGTGTCGAGCGCTTCGCGTTCGCCCATGCCCTCGTCCGCGACACGCTGACGGCCGGGCTCAGCGCGACCCGCCGGGCGCGGGTCCACGTCCGCGTCGCCGAGGCACTCGAGGACCTGCCGGAGCGCGCCACCGAGCGCGCCCTGCACTGGCAGGCTGCCGGGCCGTCGTACGCCGGCCGGGCCTGGCGCTCGGCCGTCGACGCCGCCGCACTGGCGCGGCGTCGCTATGCCCACGAGCAGTCGGCCGTGCTGCTCAGCGGTGCCCTCGACACGATGGCCGACGATGCGGACGCGGGGCCTCGGGAGCGCTACGACGTGCTGATGCAGCTGGTCGACGCCTACCGCTGGTCGGCCATGTGGCCGGAGCTCACCGCGACGGTCGTCGAGGCCGTCGCGGTCGGTGAGAGCCTCGGCGACGTCGAGCTGACGGCCCGCGCCGCCATCGCGACCACCCAGGGCACGCTGTGGCAGTCGGCAGCCCCGGGAGAGGTGCACGAGGAGGTCGTCGCGGCGCTGCGACGCAGCCTCGACCAGCTCCCGACCACCGACGGGGCGTTGCGCTGCCGGGTGCTCCTGAGCCTGGCCAACGAGCTCTACTACGGCGCGCCGTTCGAGGAGCGGCGTGCCCTGGTCGACGAGGCGCTGGCGATGGCGCGCCGCCTGGAGGACGACGCGCTGCTGCTCGACGCGTGCCAGACCTCCTTCTCCTCGCTGTGGCGGGCGGGCACCGCCGCGGAGCGCCTCGGCCTGGCCGAGGAGTCTCTGGCCCTGGCCCAGCGGCTGGGCAACGAGCGGGCCTGCGTGGTGTCGGCCTGCCTCCGGGCGGTGGTGTACGGCGAGCTGGGGCGGCCGGCGGAGATGTTCGAGGCCGCCGAGATGGCGCGCCGCGAAGCCGAGCGCCTGCGCATCCACTACGGCCTCCTGGTGATCGACAACCTGCTGCTGCCCTGGCTGGCGATGGCCGGACGGGTCGAGGAGTGCGCGGCGACCTTCGAACGCATCAAGGCGATCGACGCCCAGATCTCGCTCGACCAGTCGGAGGCGGCGACCGCCGGCGCGTTCGTGGTGGTCGCCACGTGGCGCGGTGAAGCCGCCGAGGCGGCCGCGATCCTGGGCTCGATGGAGGGGGGTCCGTTCCCGATCTCCGCCACCGTGGTGTCCTACCTGTGGCGCAGCGGTCAGGAGGACGCCGCACGTGCCCACTACGAGGCTCATCCCGTCGACCTCACCACCGAGGACTGGTTCTCCCTGCTCAACTGGGGAATGGCCGCGGACGTCGCGCTGCACCTGGACGATCCGGCGCTGGCGGCGGACGCCTACGACCGGCTGCTTCCCTTCGCCGGGTACTCCTGCTGCGCCGGGTCGGGCAACCACGCGGGCCCGGTCGACCTCTTCCTGGCGCTGGCTGCCGCCGCGCGCGGTGACCGCGACCTCGCGGCCCGGCACGCGGAGGACGCCGAGCGGCTGTGCGCGCAGTGGCAGATCCCGCTGGCCGCGCAGTGGCTGCGCGGCCAGCGGGATCGCTACGGGTTCTGACGAGGTCAGACCCGCGTCGGCTCCCGGTCGGGGGAGGCGACGTCGACGCCCGCTTCGACGTCCGCACCGCCTTCGACCGAGACCCCGGGGAGGATCCGGTCGAGCCAGCCCGGCAGCCACCAGTTCCAGCGACCGAGGAGGGCCATGGTCGCCGGCACCAGCACCATCCGCACCACGGTCGCGTCGAGCGCGATCGCGGTGGCCATGCCGAGCCCGAGCATCTTGACGGTCACGTCGGTCTCCGTGGCGAACCCGAGGAACACCGCGACCATGATCGCTGCCGCGGCCGAGATCACGCGCCCGGTGTCGGACAGGCCCCGGACCACGCTGCCGCGGGCGTCCCCGCTGTCCAGCCAGTGCTCGCGCACCCGGGACAGCAGGAACACCTCGTAGTCCATCGACAGGCCGAACAGGATCGCGAAGATCAGGATCGGGACCCAGCTCGACACCGGCATCGCGTGGTCGAGACCGAGCAGGTGCACGCCCCAGCCCCACTGGAAGACCGCCACCAGCACGCCGTACGCCGCGGCGATCGAGAGCAGGTTCATCGCGGCCGCCTTCAGCGGGACGGCGACCGAGCGGAACACCATCGCCAGCAGCAGCACCGAGACGCCCACCACGAAGGCGATCACCAGCCAGAGCCGCTCGGCCAGCAGGTGGGAGATGTCGGCGAACAACGCCGTCGTCCCGGTCACCGAGGTGCCGGGCGGCAGCTCGGCCCGCAGCCGGTCGACCAGCGCCGAGGTGCGCTCGTCGGTGGGCCCGAACGCGGGCTGCGCCTCGAGGACCGCGACGGCATGGTCCGGTGACTCCACCGGCGCGGTCACCCGGACCAGGTCGGGGTCGTGACGGAGCGTGTCGAGCGTGCGTGCCACGCCCCCGGCTCCGGCGGCGTCGCGGTCGACGACGACGGTGATCATCCCGTTGGCGCCTGGTCCGTACTCGTTCGACACCAGGTCGTAGGCACGCCGAGTGGTCAGCTCCTGCGACTGGCTGCTCGCGTCCTGCGGCCAGCTGCGCAGGTCGAGAGCGGGGATCGCGATGACGAGCATCAGCAGCGTCGCAGCCACGGCCCACGGCAGTGGACGGCGGGCGACGCGCTGGGCCCAACGCGCGGTCAGAGGTGTCCCGGGGCGCTCCCGCCCGCGACGGACGCGGCGGGGCAGCAGTCGACGACCGGCGAACCGGCAGAAGACCGGTACCAGCGTCAGCGCGGCTGCCAGGACGGCGACCACCGCGATCGCCGTGGCGAACCCGAAGCTGGAGTACGTCGAGAGCCCGGCCAGGCGCAGCCCGAGCAGCGAGACCAGGACGGTGCTGGCCGCGAAGACGACGGCTCGGCCGGCGGTGGCGACCGCCCGGCCCGCAGCCTCGGCCACCGGGAGCCCCTGACGCAGGTACTCCACATGACGGGTGACGAGCAGCAGCGCATAGTCGATCCCGACGCCGAGGCCCACCATGGAGGCGACCGTCGGCGCGGAGGTGCTGACGTCGGTGAGCCCCGCCAGCAGGGTCAGCCCGCCGGCGCCCACACCGAGGCCGGCCAGGGCGACTCCGACCGGGAGCCCGGCGCCGACCACGGAGCCGAAGGCGAACACCAGGACGAGCAGCGCGGCGGCGATCCCGATGATCTCGCCGCGGCCCTGCATCGGCGCGGCTGCCGTGTCGGGCAGGTCGCCGCCGAGCTCGACCTGGAGACCGGCGGCGCGGGTCGCCGCGACGGCCTGGTCCAGCGGGGCGAGGTTGCCCATCAGGTCGTCGTCGGTGACGGGCACGTCGTACGACACGGTCAGCAGGGCGGTGTCGGCGTCGGCGGAGCGGACGGGCGGCGACACCTCGACCACGTGGGGCATGCCGCGGAGGCTCGTGGTCAGGGGCCGGAGGGCGGAGGCCTTCAGCGGGTCACCGTCGGGGTCGTGCACGACGACCTGCGCGCCGGCGTTGCCGGCGCCCGGGACGTGGGCACGGAGCAGGTCGATGCCGTGCTGGGCCGGTGCGTTCGGCACGTCCCAGTTGTCGTGCGGGGTGCCCCCGGCGGCCGAGCCGAGGGCGAACACGGCCGTCGCGGCGAGGGCCCAGAGGGCCAGGGTGCGCCACGGGTGCAGGGCGGCGCCCCGGCCGAGGCGGTAGAGGAGTGCGGACATGGTGGATCTTCCTTGCAGTGAGTCGAGATCGGGTGTCGGGAGGAGCCTCCGGCGCGGTGCTTGGACCGCGCTTGGGGCTGACTTGGAGTGCGCGGCCGGACCGCTCTGACGTCCCGCAGCCGCACCTGGCACGATGCGTGCATGCCAGCGACCCCCGGGACGGCCGAGCACCCGTCGCTGCGCGAGGCCGTCGCCGCGCCCTACTGGCTCGACCGGCCCGACCGGCCGGATCCGCGGGCCGCGCTCGACGCGCACGCCGACACCGACCTGTGCATCGTCGGTGGCGGCTACTCCGGTCTGTGGACCGCGATCCTGGCCAAGGAGCGCGACCCCTCGCGCGACGTGGTGCTCCTCGAGGGAAGCCGGGTCGGCTGGGCGGCGTCCGGGCGCAACGGCGGCTTCTGTGCCGCCTCCTTGACCCATGGCCGTGCCAACGGCGCCGAGCGGTTCCCCGACGAGGTCGACCGCCTCGACGAGCTCGGCCGGGAGAACCTCGACGCCCTCGAGGCGACGCTGACCCGCTACGGCATCTCCTGCGACTTCGAGCGGCCCGGCGCCATCACCGTGGCCACCGAGCCCCACCAGGTGGAGTGGCTCCACGAGCTCGCCGCCGAGTCACCCGGCAGTCGCTTCCTCGACCGGGACGCCATGCGCGCGGAAGTGGCCTCGCCCACCTATCTCGCCGGCGTCCACGAGCCCGACGACACCGCGCTGGTCGACCCGGCACGGCTGGCGTGGGGCCTCGCGGCCGCCGCCGTGTCGCTGGGCGTCAGGATCCACGAGCAGACGGCCGTCTCGAGCATCTCGCGCAGTGGCGCGGGCCTCGACGTCCGGACCCACGCCGGTCGCGTCGTCCGCGCGCGGCACGTCGCGCTCGGCACCAACGCGTTCCCGTCGCCGGTCCGCCGCCTGCGCCTCTTCACGGTGCCCGTCTACGACTACGCCCTGATGACCGAGCCGTTGAGCCCCGAGCAGCTGGCGTCGGTCGGCTGGTCGGGTCGACAGGGGCTCGACGACATGACCAACCAGTTCCACTACTACCGGCTCACCTCCGACCACCGGATCCTGTGGGGCGGCTACGACGCGATCTACCACTTCGGACGCCACGTGCGACCGTCGTACGACCAGCGCCCGGCGACCTTCGAGCTGCTCGCGCGGCAGTTCTTCGAGACCTTCCCCCAGCTGGAGGGGCTGCGCTTCAGCCACCGTTGGGGCGGTGCGATCGACACGTGCACCCGCTTCTGTGCCTTCTTCGGTACGGCGTACGGCGGACGCGCGGCCTACGCGCTGGGCTACACCGGGCTCGGCGTGGGTGCCACCCGGTTCGGCGCCGAGGTCATGCTCGACCTGCTCGACGGGGCCGACACCGAGCGGACGCGCCTCGAGCTGGTCCGTTCCAGGCCGCTGCCCTTCCCGCCCGAACCACTCGCCTGGGCCGGCATCGAGCTGACCCGGCGCTCGCTCGCCGCCGCCGACCGTCGCCAGGGCCGTCGCAACCTGTGGCTGCGCAGCCTCGACCGGCTGGGCCTGGGCTTCGACTCCTGACCGTCGACGGCACCCGACACCGGACACTAGGGTGCGGCTCCATGCCGCGAGATCCTCACGTCCCTGACGCGTTCGACGTCTACACGGTCGTCGTCCTGCGGCGGCCGGACGACGCCCCGGAGCTGGCCGACGACGAGCTGGACGCCCTGCAGGCGCGGCACCTCGCCTACCGGGCCGGGCTGCGGCGCGACGGACTGATCGTGGTGAACGGGCCCTTCGCCGAGCAGAGCGACGACTCCGACCGCGGGATGTCGATCTTCGCCTGTACCCCTGCCGAGGCCGCGCGGCTGTCGGACGGGGACCCCTCCGTCGCCGCCGGACGGCTGGCCTACGACGTGATGGAGTGGTGGGTCGCCGCCGGCTCCCTCGCGTTCCCGCAGGCGGACGGTCCGGTCGGCGACCGACGGTCGATGCCCGACGACTGAGGCCCTGCTACGCCTCCCGGCTGGCCGCGACGGCGAGACCGTCGACGAAGTCGTTCATCGCGTGCCCCGAGTGTCCCTTCACCCACTGGAACGCGACGTCACCGCGGTCGTCCACGGCCCGGACCAGCGGCTCCCAGAGGTCGCGGTTGGCGACCGGCTTCTTCGCGGAGGTCAGCCAGCCGCGGGCGAGCCAGCCCTCCCACCAGCGGTCGCGGAAGCAGTTGACGACGTAGGTCGAGTCGCTCACCACCAGGAGCGGTCCCTCCAGGGCGACGACGGCCTCGAGCGCGGCCCGGACCTCCATGCGCTGGTTGGTGCTCACGTGCTCCGAGCCCGACGCGTACGTCGTCCGGTCCAGCGCCCAGGCCCAGCCTCCCGGCCCGGGGTTGCCCGAGCACGCGCCGTCGGTGAAGACGGACCTGGCTCCCGGGGGCACCGCCATCGGCGCCCGGGGAGCCCGGCGCACCATCAGCGCCCTGCGACGAACGCCGCGATCGACGCCGCCTCGCGCTTGCGCGACGCCTCGTGGAGGTAGGGCATGTGTCCGGTCTCGAAGTACTCGTGCTCGATCCGGTCGAACGCCGCCTCGGGCAGGCGCAGGTGGGCGACCATGTCCTCGGCCGCGTGGTAGGGCGTCGCGAGGTCGTAGTAGCCGTACTCGATCCGGACCCGCAGGTACGGGTTGGCCCTCATCACCCGCTCCAGCTTGTCGGCCACGAAGATCGGCTTGCCCTCGAACTCCTTGAACGACCACTCCTTGATGGCGCTCGCGAAGATCTCGTAGGAGAGGTCCTGGGTGCTGCCCAGCTCGTTGCGCAGGTAGTGGTGCAGCGCCGCGGTGAAGGGTGCCTCCATGGCGTCCATCGACGGGTCGGCGTCCATGTTCTCCGCGATCAGCGAGTGCAGGGGTCCGCTGAACCGGCCGTCGATCCGGCCCACCGTGAGCCCGCGGTCACGGAGCAGCTCGGTGCAGAAGCGCCAGTGCTCGACCCGCAGGTCGGTGCGGTCGACGTACTCCTCGGAGAGGCCGGTCAGGCGCGCCAGCGTCCGCACGACGCTCGCCCGTTCCTTCGCCGGCAGGCGCCGTCCGGCCGCGAGTGCCGTCCGGTAGGGCCCCGCCGCGAACTCCTCGGCCTCCCGCCGCAGCTTGGCGAGCCGGCCCTTGACCTTGCCGTGGTAGTGCGCGATCGCGGTGTAGGTCGGCAGGAAGTTCAGGCAGGCCTCGTCCACGCGATGGAACTCGAAGTCCTGGCTGCCGAAGTCGAGGACGCTCGAGATGAGGACGATGCCGTTCAGGCCCATCGAGTGTCGCGTCGAGAGCCGCTCCGCGACGGCGACCGCCCGCACGGTGCCGTAGGACTCGCCGAGGATGTACTTCGGCGACATCCAGCGGTCCTCGCGCGTGCACCACAGCCGGATCAGCTCGGTGACCTGCTCGACGTCCTTGCCGAAGCCGTGGAAATCCTTCGGCTTCCCGCCCTCGACGGTGCGCGTGTGCCCGGTCGACATCGGGTCGATGAACACCAGGTCGGACGCGGCGAGCAGCGTCTCGGGGTTGTCGACCAGGCGGTACGGCGGCGGGTGGGGAGCGGTCACGTCGCCCAGGTCGACGCGCCGCGGACCGAGCAGGCCCATGTGGAGCCAGATCGACGAGGAACCCGGGCCGCCGTTGAAGACGAACGTGATCGGGCGGGTCGTGACGTCGGCGTCCTTCAGCGTGTACGCCGTCACCGACATCTCCGCGCGGGCCTTCCAGCCCTTGAAGACGTCGTCCTCGACCTCTTCCTCGCGCAGCACCACGCGGCCGGTGCGGGCGGTGTAGGCCAGCTCGCCGGCACGGGTCCGCAACGTGTGGTGGGTGATGACGAGGTCGTCGACCGGGTCGGGCTTCTCGGTCTTCGGCTCGGTCTTCGGCTCGCTCTTCGGGTCGGGCTTCTGCTCGCTCATCCGCGCCTCAGCCCCGTTCCCCGCCGGGCACCCAGAGCACGTCGCCCTGTTCGCGGTTGGCGTAGCGGGCCAGGATGAAGACCAGGTCGGAGAGCCGGTTGAGGTAGAGGATCGGCAGCTTGTTCATGGTCTCGCCGTGCACCTCGTACGCCGCCCAGGCCGACCGCTCGGCCCGTCGGACGACGGTGCGGGCGACGTGGAGCTGGGCCGCGGCCGGCGTTCCCCCCGACAGGATGAACGACCGCAGGTTCGGCAGGTCGGCGTTGAACTCGTCGCACCAGGCCTCGAGGCGGTCGATGTAGTCCTGGGTGATCCGCAGCGGTGGATGCTCCGGATCCTCCACCACCGGCGTGCAGAAGTCGGCGCCGACGTCGAAGAGATCGTTCTGGACGTGTATCAGGACGGCTCGCACCGACTCCTCCACGTCATGAGCAAGTGCTATCCCCAGCTGGGCGTTCGCCTCGTCGACGTCTGCGTAGGCATGGAGCCGCAGGTCGTTCTTCGACGTCGTCGACAGGTCGCCGAGGCTCGTTCGGCCACCGTCGCCCGTTCGGGTGTAGATCCTCGTCAGGTTGACCATGACACTGGACAGTAGTGCGCAGTCCGCGAGAAATATCAGCGTGGGCGCAACCGTTCGGGGGTGTCGGCGCGTCATAGTGGGTAACAGCTCGTCGCATATATGGCTGGACCGGGTGATCGGGATCCCGGATGATGGAGCCGGGCGATGAACCGCACGAAAAGCCCGACTCGGGGCACGGGGAACGGGGTACGCACAACGATGGACATCGTGACCGATGGACCGACGCTGAGACTCAGTGGAGACTTCGACGTGCGCAGCACGATGGAGGTCCGCACCGCCATCTACGAGGCGTCGCACGCCTACGAGCAGGACGTCGTGGTCGACCTGACCGGCGTCGAGACGATCGACCTCACCGCCGCCCGCGTGCTGGCCTACGCCACGCTCGAGGCCGGCCGCACGGGTCACCACCTCCGGCTCCGCGGGTGCGGGCCGGCCGTGCGACGGATGCTCCACCTGACCCACCTGGCCCGCGTGGTCGAGGTCGAGCGGACCGCCGTCAGCGCCTGAGGCGTTGTTCACACGCCGCTGACCTGCGGCGTTGCCGGCCCTACCCTCGGTCCATGACCGAGCCAGCCCACGACGCCGCGGGCACCCCGAGGCGCGAGAAGGACCGTCCGTGGGTGATGCGGACGTACGCCGGCCACTCCACCGCCGCCGCGTCCAACGCCCTCTACCGGACCAACCTGGCCAAGGGCCAGACCGGCCTCTCGGTCGCCTTCGACCTGCCGACCCAGACCGGCTACGACCCCGACGACGCGCTGAGCCGGGGTGAGGTGGGCAAGGTCGGCGTACCCATCCCGCACCTCGGCGAGATGCGCCGGCTGTTCGCCGACATCCCGCTCACCGAGATGAACACCTCGATGACGATCAACGCCACGGCGATGTGGCTGCTCGCGCTCTACCAGGTGGTCGCCGAGGAGCAGAGCGGGGTCTCGACCGGCTCGACCGACGAGCGACAGGCGGTCGCGCACCGCCTCGCGGGCACGACCCAGAACGACATCGTCAAGGAGTACCTGTCCCGCGGCACCTACGTGTTCCCGCCCGAGCACTCGCTGCGCCTGATCACCGACGTGATCGCCTACACGGTCCACGAGATCCCGAGCTGGAACCCGATCAACATCTGCAGCTACCACCTGCAGGAGGCCGGGGCGACGCCGACGCAGGAGATCGCGTACGCGCTGTGCACGGCGATCGCCGTGCTCGACGCGGTCCAGGCGTCCGGGCAGGTCTCGCCCGAGGACTTCGGCCGGGTCGTCGGGCGGATGTCGTTCTTCGTCAACGCCGGCGTCCGGTTCATCGAGGAGACCTGCAAGATGCGGGCCTTCGTGCAGCTGTGGGACCGCCTCACCCTCGAGCGGTACGCCGTCGAGGACCCCGCGATGCGACGCTTCAGGTACGGCGTCCAGGTCAACAGCCTCGGCCTGACCGAGGCGCAGCCGGAGAACAACGTCCAGCGGATCGTGCTCGAGATGCTCGGCGTGACGCTGTCGAAGGACGCGCGCGCCCGCGCCGTCCAGCTGCCCGCCTGGAACGAGGCGCTGGGCCTGCCCCGCCCGTGGGACCAGCAGTGGTCGCTGCGGCTCCAGCAGGTGCTGGCCTACGAGTCCGACCTGCTCGAGTACGACGACATCTTCGAGGGCTCGCACGTGATCGAGACCAAGGTGGCGGAGCTGGTCGAGAGCGCCACGGCCGAGATCGACCGGGTGCAGGCGATGGGCGGGGCCATCGCCGCGGTCGAGAGCGGCTACATGAAGCAGCAGCTGGTCGCGGCCCACGCCGCCCGGCGCAGCCGGATCGAGTCCGGGGAGGAGGTCGTCGTCGGCGTCAACCGCTTCCAGACCACCGAGCCCTCGCCGCTCACCGCCGACCTCGAGGCCGCGATCCAGCCGGCCGACCCCGAGGCCGAGCGCGCGGCGCTCGCCAGCGTCGAGGCCTGGAAGGCGGGTCGTGACCAGGCGGAGGTGACCGAGGCGCTGGCCCGGCTGGCCGCCGACGCGAAGTCCGAGACCAACCTGATGCCGGCCACCCTGGCGGCGGCGCGGGCCGGTGCCACGACGGGCGAGTGGGCGAGCACGCTGCGGGGCGTCTTCGGCGAGTTCCGGGCCCCGACGGGGGTCGGCGGCGCCGTGAGCGCCCTGTCGGGGGTCGGCTCGGCCGGGGCCGAGCTCGCCGACGTACGCCGCCGGGTCGCCGAGACCGGCGCGGAGCTCGGCGGTCGCCTGCGGCTGCTGGTGGGCAAGCCCGGTCTCGACGGCCACTCCAACGGCGCGGAGCAGGTCGCCGTCCGCGCTCGGGACGCCGGCTTCGAGGTGATCTACCAGGGGATCCGTCTCACGCCCGAGCAGATCGTGGCGGCGGCGGTCGCGGAGGACGTGCACTGCGTCGGGCTGTCGATCCTGAGCGGGTCCCACATGGAGCTGGTGCCGGCCGTGCTGGTCGGCCTCGAGCAGGCCGGGCTGGGCGACGTGCCGGTGATCGTCGGCGGGATCATCCCCGATGCCGACGCTCGTCGGCTCATCGACGCCGGCGTCGCAGCGGTCTACACGCCGAAGGACTTCGGGCTGACCGAGATCATGGGCGGGATCGTCGACGTGATCCGCGACGCCAACGACCTCGACTGAGGGTCAGCGCTCGCCCAGCACGTCGTCGGCCCAGCGGTCGCCGAGCACCTCGCGGGCGACGATGGACCCGACCTCCCGCAGCGCGTCGAGCTGAGCCGGGGTCAGCCGGTCGACGAGCAGACGACGTACGGCGGTGACGTGGCCCGGCGCGGCCTCGACCACCTTCTCCCAGCCCGCCTCGGTGAGGGTCGCCACGGTGCTGCGCCGGTCGTGCTCGTGCGGGTGGCGGGTCACCCAGCCCTGGGCCTCGAGTCGGGCGACGACGTTGGAGACCCGCGAGGGACTCGCGTTCGACTGCAGGGCCAGGTCGCTCATCCGGCGCTGCCTGCCCTCGGCCATCGACAGCGAGCTGAGCACGAAGTAGTCGAACAGGTTGAGGCAGCTGTCCCGCTGCAGCTGGGCGTCGAGCGGTCCGGGGAGCAGCCACATCACCGCGGTCACCCCGATCCACGCCTGCTGCTCCTCCGGCGTCAGCCAGCGCGGCTCGTCCGGCCCCGTGGTGGGCCCGGTCGTGGGCTCGGTCATCTGGTCAGCTCCTGCTCGTCGGTGGCGCGATCGTAGCGATCCCTGGGTTGTTCAAGTTTGAAATAACTGTGGTAGATTAATTCAATCTTGAAATACTACCGATCGAGGAGACTGTCATGACGCTGTTCCGACTGGACGCCAGCATCCGGGTGGAGGGCTCACGCAGCCGCGCCCTGGGTGATCTCGTGGAGCACGAGTGGACCCGGGCCAACCCGGGGGACGACGTCGTACGGCGCCACCTCGGCGCAGACCCGGTCCCGGCCACGGCCTGGGCCGACGCCGTCTCCGGCGCCTACGTCCCCGCCGACCAGCGAACCCCCGCCCAGGTCGACGCCGCTGCGCTGGCGAGTGGGCTGGTCGACGAGCTGGTGGCGGCGGACGCACTGCTCTTCGCCGTTCCGCTCTACAACTTCGGGGTCTCCCAGCACTTCAAGACCTACGTCGACCTGGTCGTCACCGACCCGCGGATGGCCGCCGGCCAGGCCTCGGCCATCGCCGGCAAGCCGGCGGTCCTGGCGACCGTGCGTGGCGGAGCGTACGGTGCCGGCACCCCCCGTGAGGGCTGGGACCACGCGACTCCGTGGATGCGTCGGATCCTCGAGGACGTCTGGGGCCTCGACCTGCGTGCGGTCGAGGAGGAGTTCGCCCTGGTCGGGGTCAACCCGGCGCTGGACCAGTTCGCCGACCTCGCCGAGGTGGTTCGGGCCGACGCCGCCGCCCTGGCCACCGAGCACGGTCGCTCCCTGGCGGCCGCGCTGCGTCGCGCCGCCTGAGCCTGTCGGGATCGCCGGTCGACCGGGACTACGTCGAGGGTGCGGCCGGAGGGACGGGGTGGGCCGAAGGCCCTTGTCAGCGGTCGTCCGGCAGGCCACCGTGGTGGCTGGGGAGGCCCGATGACGAAGACACCGCCCGAAGGCGCCGACGACCTCGGGGGCGAGCGCCTGCCCTCCGACCGCGACCCGTCCGACTACACCAGGGACGACCGGCTCAGGGCCGCGGTCTACGACGCCGAGATGGAGCGACTCCAGGAGCAGCTGGTGCTGCTGCAGTACTGGATCGCGTCGCAGGGGCTCAAGGTCGCGGTGATCTTCGAGGGCCGTGGCTCGGCCGGCAAGGGCGGTGTCATCAAGCGGATCACCGAGCGCACCAGTCCGCGCACCGTCCGCGTCGTCGCGCTGCCCAAGCCCACCGAGCGCGAGCGCACGCAGTGGTACTTCCAGCGGTACGTCGAGCACCTGCCGGCCGAGGGCGAGATGGTCCTGTTCGACCGGAGCTGGTACAACCGCTCGAACGTCGAGTGGGTGATGGGCTACTGCAGCGAGGAGGAGCACCAGGAGTTCCTGCGCAGCTGCCCCGAGTTCGAGCGGATGCTCGTGCGGTCGGGGATCACGGTGCTCAAGTACTGGTTCTCGGTGTCGTTCGAGGAGCAGCGCCGCCGGTTCGAGGCGCGCAACGCCGAGCCGCTGAAGCGCTGGAAGCTCTCCGACATGGACCTCGCCGAGCACGAGCTCTACGTCCGCTACTCCATGGCCAAGGACACGACGTTCCAGTACACCGACATCAAGCAGGCGCCCTGGTACGTCGTGCCGTCGGACGACAAGCGGGCCTCGCGGCTGAACTGCATCAGCCACCTGCTGAGCCGGTTCGACTACGTCGACGTGGCCCCCGACGTCGTGACGCTTCCGACGATGCGCGAGATCCCCTACGTGCGACCGCCGATGCACGAGCAGACATTCGTCCCCCGGAGGTTCTGAGCGACGGTTAGGTAAGGCAACCCTCAGTCGTCTACGCTCCTCCCGTGCCGAAGAAGCCCAAGTCGAAGTGCTGCGTCAGCAAGTCGCGCTGCAAGCGCTGTCCGATCCGGATGCTGAAGAACGGGACGCTGCCGAAGGGCTATACGGTCAAGAAGCGCAAGCTGGTCAAGGCCGCCTGACACACCCCGCCGAGGAGCCCCGATGCCCGCAGAACGATTCACCCGACGGCTGAACGAGCAGATCGGGCACGAGCTGGCCGCCCACAACCAGTACCTCTCCTGTGCCGTGCACTACGACGCCCTGACCATGCCCCAGATGGCGGCGTTCTTCTACGGCCAGGCGCTCGAGGAGCGCGCCCACGCGCTGATGATGGTGCAGTACCTCCTCGACACCGACGTCCCGGTGCTGATCCCCGGGGTCGAGGCGCCCGTGCCCTCCTTCGACGGCGTGGTCGCCCCCGTCGAGCTCGCCCTCGACCAGGAGCGGCGCGTCGCCGACCAGATCGACGAGCTGCTGCGGATCGCCCGCGAGGAGAGCGACTTCGCCTCGGAGCAGTTCATGCAGTGGTTCATCAAGGAGCAGGTCGAGGAGGTCGCCACCATGAGCGACCTGCTCGCGGTGGTCCGCCGTAACACCGGCGACGTCGAGAACATCGAGGAGTACGTCGCCCGTGAGCAGGGCGGCGACGAGTCGGACTCGGGAGCACCGCGCGCCGCGGGCGGCTGACCCCTACCAGCCTCGGGAGCCGGGGCCGCCCTTGAACGGCCCCACGACGCGGCTGGTGATCCAGCCGCCGTAGAAGCCGCCCTCCTGCGGGGCGACGCGCTCGCCGTCGACGGTGCAGGCGTCCATCAGCCCGGGCATCACCGCGACGTGGTCGCACAGCGCCTCGAAGCCAGGCGAGGGCCGGGGGTAGGTCCAGGCCGCACGTGCCGCCACCCGGCCCGGTGTGACCACGTCGAAGTAGGACGCGTCGCCCTTCCACTCGCAGTACGACGATCCGGCCGCGGGACGGAGGACGCCCTCGGCGAAGGCGGTCAGGGGCAGGTAGTACGTCGGCGGGTGGCTGGTCTCGAGGACGCGCAGGGCCGCCGTCGTCCGGGCGACCACGTGGTCGCCGAGGTGGATCTCGACCACGGAGCCGTCCGGCTCGACCCGGGGCGGCCGCGGGTAGTCCCAGACCGACTCCTGGCCGGGACCGGGCCGGTGCGGTGTCGGCCTCACGCAGGAGCCGGTGGGTCGGTCTGCCCACCGGCCGGCTGCTTGTTCAGCAGCCAGGCGACGCCGAGGGAGGCGGCCGCGGCGACACCACAGGTGGCGGCGAGGGTCCAGACCAGGAACTCGGTCCAGTACGGCAGCCCGTCGGGGACGTCGTCCACCTGGGCGTGGGCCACCAGGCCGAGGATCGCCAGGGTCACGGCCATCGCCCCGAGGATCACGGTCAGGCCGAAGAAGGCGATCACGATCGCGGGGAACGGCGGCCGCGGCGGCTTGGGGGCGGCCTCGAACGGCGGCAGCCGGGCGGGTCGCCAGCGGACCACGGCTCGGGGGTCGAGCGGTCCGTAGATGTGGGGGAACAGCACCCCGTCCACGTCGTCGTCACGCCAGGGCACGTCGAGCAGGTCGGTCTCGATCTCGAGCACCACCAGCGGCTCGGTCACGTCGGCGTAGTGGGTGTCGAGGACACCCCTCACCTGCTCGTGCCGCGCGGCGTGGAGGAAGCCCGTCTCGGCGAGGGTGACGCCGTACGTCGAGGTCGTGTAGGTGCCGTCGGCCTCCGCCTGTTTCCAGTCGGCCAGCGTCGCGATGTGGAAGATCCGCACACCGGCATCCTGCCGCACGCACTGGCACAGTGGGGCCATGAGCGACCTGCACTGTCCGGCCCGGGTGATCGTGGCGCGCCACGGGGACGCCGAGTACGAGTCCGACACGATGACCGAGGCCGGGGGCAGCCTCACCGCGCTGGGCCGCCAGCAGGCGCGGGCGTTGGGGGAGGGGCTGCGGGGGGAGCGGGTCGCCGGGATCGTGTGCAGCGAGCTGGCTCGTGCGGTGCAGACGGCGGAGATCGCGGCCGGGCTCCTCGGGCTCCCGGTGAGAGTGCGGGAGGGGCTACAGGAGTTCGCCGTCGGCGACTTCCTGGGCCGGCCCTGGGACCCGTTGGTGTTCGACCCGATGGTGGCGTCGTGGCTGAGCGGCGACCTGACCCGGGGTGTGCCCGGAGGAGAGACCGGCGAGCAGATCGTGGCCCGGGTGCTGGCCGTGCTCGACGAGGTCGCCGACCTGTTCCGTGGCGAGACCGTGCTCGTGGTGAGCCACGGTGGCGTGATCCTGGCGCTGATGGGACGACTGGCGGCGGGCTCGGCGGCGGCGCCCAAGGACGCCTACGACGTCCCGAACGGCTCGACGTACGTGCTGGAGCGCGACGCGGACGGCTGGCGGATCGGCGCGGCGTGATCATCGACGACGACGCGGAGGCAGCCGTCCGTGCCG
Source organism: uncultured Actinomycetota bacterium (assembly GCA_963753705.1). Lineage (GTDB taxonomy): Bacteria > Actinomycetota > Actinomycetes > Propionibacteriales > Nocardioidaceae > Nocardioides. The sequence goes on along the minus strand of CAVWDJ010000012.1, from coordinate 115,975 downwards.
GCGCCGTCGAGGTCCTCCGGGCGAGCTGGCGGGAGACGGACGGCTTCTGTCCGCCCAACCCCGAGGTCTACCCCCACCAGTGGTTGTGGGACTCCTGCTTCCACGCGATCGCGTGGTCCGCGCTCGGCGACGGCGGCCGCGGCGTCCGCGAGCTGACCAGCTGCCTCGACGGACAGCTGGACAGCGGGTTCGTCCCACACATGCGCTATCTCGGACCGAGCGCGAACCGCGGCCCGCTGACGGACCGGTCGTCGTTCACGCAGCCGCCGATCTACGCCCACGCCGCGCGCGTGCTGGCCCGGCGTGGCAACCACCCGGGCGCCGCTCTCGTGGGCAGGATCGCATCGGGGCTCGACTGGCTGTGGCAGCACCGTCGTACGCCCGAGGGACTGATCTACGTCGTGCACCCCTGGGAGACCGGTACCGACGACTCCCCGCGGTGGGACGACTGGGTGTCCCTGCCACGCTACGACCACGCCGCCTACAGCGCCCGGGACCGGGAGCTGGTCGCCGAGACCTACTTCGACAGCCACGGTGCTGCTGCCTGGTCGCGCTCGTTCGCGAGCGTGCCCGCGTCGTTCAACGCGCTCTGCGCCCACGCCGCCCTCGAGTGCGCGGTCCTCACCGCCGACGACCGGTGGCGCGAGCGCGGCGAGGAGCTGGCCGGAGTGGCCGACGACCTGCTCTGGGACGAGCGCGAGGGGCTGTGGATCGACCGGCCGCTGATCGGAGGCGGACCACGGTGCCGCGTCCCGACGCTCGACGGGACCTTGGGTGCCCTGGTGACCGACGATGCCGGGAAGGCGGAGCGGGCGCTCGCCCAGCTGAGCGACCCGGGCCGGTTCGGCGCGCCGTACGGACCGGCATACCTGCCTCGCCGGCACCCCACCTACGACCCGGGCGAGTACTGGCGCGGGGCCGCCTGGCCGCAGCTGAGCTATCTGTCGGCCCTCGCAGCTGAGCGCTGGGGGGACGACGCGACGTACGCCGGGATACGCGAGAGGTCGTACGCCGGGGCGCTCGCCTCGGGCTTCGCGGAGTACTGGAACCCGGAGACCGGGGAGGGGCTCGGAGCGATCCCGCAGGGCTGGGCGGCCGTGGTGGCGGCGCTGTGAGCCGCTTCAGCCGAGCAGGCCGCGGTGCACGACGTCGAGGACGGTCTCGAGGAGCGGGTCGCGCATCTCGGCGGGTACGTCGCGCAGCGGCCCGTGGACGCTGAGGTCGGCGAACCCGTGCACCGTCGCCCAGCAGGCGACGTCGGCGCCGACACGGCGTTCGGGGGTCACCGCCCCGCAGTCGACGAGCTCGTCGAGCACCGCGTTGAGCACGCCGTACGGGCCGGTCAGCTGGGCCGGGTCGCTGTGGGGGACCGCGCCGTCGTGGACGGTGAAGGCGACGGCGAACAGGCCGGGCTCGCGTAGCGCGAAGGCGACGTAGGCCCGGCCGGTCTCCCGCAGTCGCTCGACCGCGCGCGCGGTGGGGTCGGTGAGCGTCACCGCGTCGATGCGCGTGCGCATGGCCACCTCGAGGTCGGCCATCGCGCAGTCGGAGACCTCCGAGAGCAGGGCAGCGCGGTCGGAGAAGTGCCGGTACGCCGCGTTGTGCGAGACGCCGGCGCGACGGGCGACCTCGCGCAGCACCACGCCGTCGGGTCCGGTGGTGCGCGCCAGCTCGACGGCCGTGTCGACCAGGACGGGTCGCAGGTTGCCGTGGTGGTAGGGCTGCCCGCTGGTGCTCACGGCTCGATGGTAGAGGATGTTGACACTGGTCACATCATCGGCGTACCGTGATGTTGTCAGCGTCCACATCGGGGCGCCCCGCAGCTCGGAGGAACACCATGAGGAACCACAAGGGTTTGATCCTGGCCACGGTCTGCGCGGCCGTGCTCGCCATCAACCTCGACACCACGATCGTCAACGTGGCGCTGCCGTCGATGTCGAGGGAGCTCTCCGCGGGCACCCGGCAGCTCCAGTGGGTCGTCGACGGCTACAACCTGGCCTTCGCGGGGCTGGTGCTCGCCGCGGGCTCGCTGTCGGACCGGTTCGGCCGGCGGCCGGCCCTGATCGTGGGGCTGGTCGGGTTCGCCCTCGCCAGTGCGGCGGGTGCGCTCGTCCACTCGGCGGACGCCCTGGTCGCCGCGCGCTTCGCGATGGGGACCTTCGCGGCCCTGATCTTCCCGACCACCCTGTCGATCATCAGCAACACCTTCCGCGAGCGCCGCGAGCGGGCAGCCGCGCTCGGCATCTGGGGAGCCGTGGTGGGGCTCGGGGTTGCGACCGGCCCGATCACGGGTGGGGTGCTGCTCGAGCACTTCTACTGGGGCAGCGTGTTCTGGGCCCTGGTGCCGCTGGCCCTCGTGACCGCGGTGGCGGCGTTCGTCTTCGTCCCCGAGTCGCGCGACCCGTCGGTTCCGGGCCTCGACTACGCCGGGCTGGTCCTGTCGGTGGCGATGCTGGTCACGCTGACCTACACCATCATCGAGGCGCCGAGCCACGGCTGGTCGTCCCCGGCCACCGTCGGCGGCTTCGCCGCCGCGGCCGTGCTGCTCACGACGTTCGTGCTCTGGGAGCGCCGGACCGCCCACCCGATGCTCGACGTGACGCTCTTCAAGGACCGCCGCTTCAGCGCCGCGAGCGGCGCCGTCACGATCACGTTCTTCGCCCTCTTCGGCTTCATCTTCCTGGTCACCCAGTACTTCCAGTTCGTGCGCGGCTACGGCACGCTCTCGACCGGCGCGCGGATCCTGCCGGTGGCGCTCAGCATCGCGGTCGCCTCGGTGGTCGGTGCGGCTCTCGCTCCCCGGATCGGGACCAAGATCGTGGTGACCACCGGGATGGTCCTGTTCGGCGGGGCGTTCCTGTGGATCTCGACCTCGTCTGTCACCACGTCCTACGTGCACGCGATCGTGCCCCAGATGGTGCTGATGGGGCTCGGCATGGGCCTGATCTCGACGCCGGCGACCGAGTCGATCCTGCTGGTGCTGCCGCCGGCCCGTGCCGGGGTCGGGAGCGCCGTCAACGACGCGACCCGCGAGCTGGGCGGCACCCTCGGCGTCGCCGTCGTGGGGTCGGTCTTCTCCTCGGTGTTCGGCTCCCACCTCGCCGCGGGGTCGTACGCCGCCCTGCCGGGCGACCTGCTCGGGCGGGCCCAGGACTCCGTAGGAGTCGCCCAGGCCGCGACCGTCCAGGACCCGCGCCTGGTGTCGGCGTTCCACGACTCCTTCATGGCCGCGATGTCGAGCGCCTGCGTCATGGTCGGGCTGCTCTGCCTGGTCGGTGCGGTCGGCGCGGCCCTCCTGCTGCCGGGACGGATCCCGGCTCAGGTCGAGATCGAGGACGAGCCGGTCGCCACTCCCGCTGTCGCGTGAGCGGTGCCCTCACGGCTGCCGGAATCCCGGCGTACGCTCGAAGGCGCGTGAGCGCAGCGTGTCAGGAGGTCGTGATGGAGATTCTGCTTCTGATCCTCGCCGTCGTCGCGGTCGGGATGCTGGCATCGTGGTGGGTCAGTGCGCGGGTGGTGCGCCAGATCGAGCGCGGCGTGGTGTTCCGGCTCGGCCGGGCCCAGCGTGAGGTGCGCCAACCCGGCCTCACGATGCTGATCCCGATCGTCGACCGGATGACCAAGGTCAACGTCCAGGTCGTCACCATGCCGGTGCCGGCCCAGGAGGGGATCACCCGCGACAACGTCACCGTGCGGGTCGACGCGGTCGTCTACTTCCGCGTCATCGACCCGTGGCGCGCGGCCGTGATCGTCGAGGACTACAAGTTCGCCATCCTCCAGGTGGCCCAGACCTCCCTGAGGTCGATCATCGGCAAGAGCGACATGGACGACCTGCTCTCGAACCGCGAGAAGCTCAACGAGGGGCTCGAGATCATGATGGACAGCCCCGCCGCGGGGTGGGGAGTCGAGATCGACCGGGTGGAGATCAAGGACGTCGCCCTTCCCGAGAGCATGAAGCGGTCGATGTCGAGGCAGGCAGAGGCCGAGCGCGAACGACGGTCGCGCATCATCACCGCGGACGGCGAGCTCCAGGCCTCGGCGAAGCTCTCGCAGGCCGCGCACGCCATGAGCCAGACGCCGGCGGCGCTCCAGCTCCGGCTGCTCCAGACCATGGTCGAGGTGGCGGCCGAGAAGAACTCGACGCTGGTGCTGCCGTTCCCGGTCGAGATGCTCCGGTTCTTCGAGGCGGCTGCTCGTGGCGAGGCCGGCATCCCCACCGCGGCCGCGAGCGATCCGGCACCCCGCTCCGAGCCGCTGCTGAGCTCCAACGGGCACGCGGTCTGACCGGGAGTCGTCGCGGGCGGCCCGCTGAGGACTCGACCACTCAGAACAGGCGCAGCGAGGGGTCGTCGAGCCCCCGTAGTGCGTCGTAGTCGACCACGGCGCAGCTGATGCCGCGGTCCTCGGCGAGCACCCTCGCCTGGGGCTTGATCTCCTGGGCGGCGAAGATCCCGCGGACCGGGGCGAGCAGCGGGTCGCGGTTGAGGAGCTCGAGGTAGCGGGTCAGCTGCTCGACGCCGTCGATCTCCCCTCGCCGCTTGATCTCCACGGCCACGCTGGCCCCGGCGGCGTCGCGGCACATCAGGTCGACGGGCCCGATCGCCGTGGGGAACTCCCGTCGTACGAGCGTCAGCCCGTCGCCCAGCGTGGCGGGATGCTCGGCCAGCAGCTCCTGGAGGTGCTTCTCCACGCCGTCCTTCTGGAGCCCGGGGTCGACCCCCAGCTCGTGCGAGGTGTCGCTGAGGACCTCCTCGATCAGGATCTGGAGCGTGTCGTCGGCCTTGCTGGTGACCGTCCAGAGGGCGACGCCCTCGTCGGTGGTGCCCTCGCGCAGGGTGCAGGGCGGGGACATCCAGTTCAGCGGCTTGTAGGAGCCTCCGTCGGAGTGCACGAGCACCGAGCCGTCGGCCTTGATCATCAGCACCCGGGTGGCCATCGGGAGGTGGGCGGTCAGCCGTCCGGCGTAGTCCACCTGGCAGCGCGCGACCACGATCCTCACGGGCGAGGAATCTACCCGGTGCGGCAGACTCGGCCGCATGTCGGACCGGGTGGTCGTGGTCGGGGCGGGCGTCGTCGGCCTCAGCTGCGCCCTTCGCCTGCTCGAGGCCGGCCACCGCGTCGACGTCCTCGCGCGCGAGCTTCCGCTGGAGACGACGTCGAGCGTGGCGGCGGCGCTCTGGTACCCCTACCTGGCGCTGCCTCAGGACCGGGTCACCGCCTGGGGCCAGGCGACGTACGACGAGCTGACTCGCCTCGCGGCCGACGACGCCACCGGCGTGGCGATGCGTCGCGGGACCGAGCTGCTCGACGCGCCGACGCCCGACCCGTGGTGGATCGGGGCGGTCCCGGGACTCGACCGCGTGCCACCGCCGGAGCCCTACGCCGACGGCTGGTCGTTCGTCGCACCGGTGATCGAGATGCCGCGCTACCTGGGCTGGCTGCGCGCCCGCGTCGAGGACGCCGGCGGCACGGTGACGCGGCTGGCGATGGCGCACCTGCCCGAAGGGCCGTTGGTCGTGAACTGCTCGGGCCTGGGCTCCCGGGCGCTGGCCGGCGACCCCTCGGTGACGCCGGTGCGCGGTCAGGTGGTGGTGGTGGAGCAGTACGGTCTCGACGAGTGGTGGCTGGCCGAGGGCGGCCCGACGTACGTGATCCCGCGCCGTGACGACATCGTCGTCGGCGGCACCGAGGAGACGGGGGAGTGGGACCGCCGTCCCGACCCCGACGTCGCGACGGACATCCTGCGCCGCGCCACCGCCCTCGTGCCCGCTCTCGCCGGAGCGCGCGTCCTGCGCCACCGGGTCGGGTTGCGTCCGGCCCGACCGGCGATCCGGCTCGAGCGCGTCGGTGACGTCATCCACTGCTACGGCCACGGCGGGGCCGGCGTCACCCTGGCGTGGGGCTGCGCCGACGAGGTCGTCACCTTGGCGTCACCCGGCTGAGGGTCGGCCGCTGACGCAGAGGTCCGTGCCAGCGGGCGGGCCACGTGCACGACGTCCTCACGCAGGCTTCCCCGCCACGATCGTGTGAGGAACCTCGCGACCTCCGGCCCGAGAACGCGTGGGAGGATGCGCCCCATGACCAGCCCCACCCCCGAAGCACCCTCGTCGTCCCGCACCTTCACCACCATCGGCGTCGTGGGTCTCGGCACGATGGGCGCCGGCATCGCCGAGGTCTTCGCCCGCAACGGCTTCGCCGTGGTGGGCGTCGAGGTGAACGACGAGAGCGTCGAGCGCGGCCGCCAGCACCTGCTCCACTCCACCGGGCGCGCGGTGTCGCGCGGGAAGCTCAGCGAGGAGGACCAGCAGGCCCTGGTCGGGCGGGTCGCCTTCACCACGAGCATGAACGACCTGGCCGACGCCGACTTCGTGGTCGAGGCCGTGGTGGAGTCGATCGACGTCAAGAAGTCGATCTTCCGCGACCTCGAGGCGATCGTGAAGCCGGAGACGATCCTGGCCACCAACACCTCGAGCCTCAGCGTCACCGAGATCTCCACGGCCAACGCCCACCCGGGTCGGGTCATCGGCGTCCACTTCTTCAACCCCGCGCCGGTGCAGAGCTTCGTGGAGATCATCCGCACGGTGGTCACCGAGCCCGACGTCCTCGACGACGTGAAGTCGCTCGTCGCCCGGCTCGGGAAGAACCCCGTCATCTGCGGTGACCGGGCCGGCTTCATCGCCAACACCCTGCTCTTCGGCTACCTCAACCACGCCGCCTCGATGTTCGAGGCCCGCTTCGCCTCGCGCGAGGACATCGACGCCGCCATGCGCTACGGCTGCGGGTACCCGATGGGGCCGCTGGCGCTGCTCGACCTGATCGGCCTCGACACGGCGTACGAGATCCTCGACACGATGTACAAGCAGGGGCGCGACCGGCTCCACGCGCCCACCCCGATCCTCAAGCAGCTGGTCACTGCCGGCTTCCTCGGTCGCAAGACGGGTCGCGGCTTCTACACCTACGAGGACGCGGACAGCCCGATCGTCGTCGCCGACGCCCACACCCCGAGCCCCGACGACCGGCCTGAGCTCGTCCGCCCGATCTCGCGGATCGGCGTGGTCGGCACGGGCACCATGGCCACGGGCATCGTCGAGGTCTTCGCCAGGGCCGGGTACGACGTGACCTACGTCGGCCGGGCACCGGCCAAGGTCGAGGGTGTCCGCGCCACGATCGAGCGCTCGCTCGACAAGGCGATCCAGCGCGGCAAGCTCGACGAGTCGGTGAAGCCGGAGGTGCTGGGTCGCCTGACCGGCACCACCAGCCTCGACGACCTCGCCGACGCCGACCTCGTGGTCGAGGCGATCGCCGAGGACCTCGCGGTCAAGACCACGCTGTTCGAGAACCTCGACGAGATCTGCAAGCCGGGCGCGATCCTGGCCACGACCACGAGCAGCCTGCCGATCATCTCGTGCGCGACGGCGACGAAGCGTCCGCAGGACGTCATCGGCATGCACTTCTTCAACCCCGCGCCGGTCATGAAGCTGGTCGAGGTGGTCTCCACCGTCATCACCGGCGACGACGTCCGCGACACCGTGCTCGCCCTGTGCGAGAGCGTCGACAAGGTGGCGGTCTCGTGCGGAGACCGGGCGGGCTTCATCGTCAACGCCCTGCTGTTCCCCTACCTCAACGACGCGGTCAAGATGCTCGAGGCGCACTACGCGACTGCGGACGACATCGACATCGCGATGAAGCAGGGCTGCGCGCTCCCGATGGGTCCCTTCGAGCTCCTCGACGTGGTCGGCAACGACGTGTCGCTGGCCATCCAGCGCGAGCTCTACCTCGAGTTCCGCGAGCCCGGGTTCGCTCCAGCGCCGCTGCTGGAGCACCTCGTCACGGCCGGCTACCTCGGGCGCAAGACGCAGCGCGGCTTCCGCGACTACTCCGCCTGAGGCTCTGCCGATGTCCACGGGCCGCCTGGAAGCGTTCAGTGACGGCGTGCTCGCCATCATCATCACGGTGATGGTGCTCGAGCTGAAGCCGCCCGAGGGGCCCCACTTCTCCGACCTGCACGGCTCCGCGACCAGCCTGCTCACCTACCTCTTGAGCTTCGTCTACATCGGCATCTACTGGAACAACCACCATCACCTGTTCCAGATCGCGCAGACCATCGACGGCACGGTGCTGTGGGCCAACCTCCACCTGCTGTTCTGGCTGTCGCTCTACCCCTTCACCACCAACTGGATGGACGAGCAGTTCGGGCAGGCGTCGGTCGTCGTGTACGGCCTGAACCTGCTGCTGGCCGCCATCGCGTTCACGCTCCTCACCCGCGCGATGATGCGGATCCCGGACAGCCGTGAGCGGATGCAGGAGGCGTTCGGCACCGACCTCAAGGGCAAGATCTCGCCGGTGCTCTACGTGGCGGGCATCCTGCTGGCGTTCGTCGAGCCGTGGCTCGGGCTGATCCCGTTCGTCGTGGTCGCGTTGATCTGGCTGATCCCCGACCGCCGGATCGAGCGATACCTGCAGACCCACCCGGAGGCGACGGGCTGAGCGAGAAAACGCGGAACCGAGACCGTCGCTCGGTGGGCGAGTCGCCGAACTGTTCCGCGTTTTCCACCCTCGGCCGACCCACCTGGCCCGCACGCGGGAGGCGGCGCTCGTTCGGTCGTTCCGCCCCGGCTCCGCCGGTCGGAACGGCCTCAGTCGAGGCAGAACTCGTTGCCCTCGGGATCGGCCATCACGATGAAGCCCTGACTCATCGGGGGAGCCGGCTCGGAGCGTCGGACTCGACTGCCGCCGAGGGCCACGAGGCGCTCGCACTCGGCCTCGAGCGCGGCCATCCGCTCGTCGCTGCCCTCGATCCCCGGCGCGGCCCGGACGTCGAGGTGCACGCGGTTCTTCGCGGTCTTGCCCTCGGTAAGGCATACGCTACTAACAACACTCCGGAGGACCAGCATGACCGTCGCGCTCTACACCCGTCTCAGCCCCAAGCCCAACGGTAACGGCTACGAAGGCGTGGACGACCAGATCACCTGGGGCACCACCTACGCCGCGCAGGCGTGGCCCGGCGAGCCCATCGAGGTGTTCGCCGACCGGGGCAAGAGCGCCGGACGCGACGACGTGCGCCGCGACGACTTCGAACGGCTCCGCGACTGGGTCCGCGACGGCAAGGTCACCCACCTGTGGACCGTCGAGCAGTCCCGCCTCACCCGCCGCGAGATCGAGTGGTTCGAGTTCGCCGCCGACCTCGACGCCGCCGGGATCACCGAGCGTGCACACCAACCGCGACGGCATCGTGCGCGTCGGCGACGAGGTGGCCGGGATCAAGGCCGTCCTGGCCGCTAGCGAGCGCAAGAAGATGCTGCGCCGCCTCCACGACACGCTCGCCGAGAAGGCCGCGAAGGGGGAGCCGCCCGGGGTGCGCCCGTTCGGCTACGTCCACGCCATCACCGAGGACGGCACCAGGACGTACGAGGTGGTGCCCGAGCAGGCCGAGGCGATCAGGTTCGCCGCCGAGAAGGTGCTGGCCGGGTGGTCGCTCGCCTCCATCGCCGCCGAGCTTGACGGTCGGGGCGTCACGCGGCACCCACGGCGGCAAGGTCGCCTCCGGCACCGTCAAGAGCTGGCTGACCAGCCCCAGCATCGCGGGCCAGCGCGTCCACTCCGGCGCAGGTCGTCGGCGACGGCAACTGGCCCGCGATCCTCGACCTGGCGACCTTCAAGGCTGTCGGTGCCCGGCTCGCCGGACCCCGGACGGTGCAGCGGGCCGACGGCAGCGCCTACCAGGTCGGCACGGCCCACCGGGGCAACCCGGACGCCGCTACCTGCTCACCGGAGGGCTGGCCGTGTGCGGTGTCTGCGAGGCCCCGCTGACCGGCACGATCAAGCAGTTGCGCAACGCCCAGGGTGTCCGCTCGAAGCCGTACCTGCTGTGCCACCCGACGACCGGCGGGAAGGGCTGCCTGGGGATCATGCTGCCCGAGGTGGAGGCGCTACGTGATCGAGGAGCTGTTCGCCCACCTTGACTCCCCGGAGTTCCTGCGACGCCCAGGCCGACGACGACCACGAGGCCGAGCGTGCCCGGCTGGTGACCGCGCTGGACGGCATCGACGGGCAGCGCCGCGAGCTGGCCGCGATGTGGGGCACGACCGCGAGCTGACCACCGCCGAGTGGCAGGACCGCGAAGGACGAGCTGACCGTCCAGGAGCAGCAGCTCAACGCCGAGCTGGCGCTGATCCCGGCGACCTCGGCTCCGGTGGACGCGGCGACCCTGAGGGAGGACTGGCAGGACTTCACGCTGGACGAGCAGCGAGCCTTCATCCGCCGCCACGTCGCCCAGGTCACCATCCACCGTGCCACCCGGCACGGTCGCCCCGGCCTCGACACCGAGCGCGTCGACATCGAGTGGGCGAAGGTGCGGTGACCCGGCTGGTCGAGGTCCGCTGTCGCCGGTGCGGTCGCGAGCTGTACGCCGTCACCCAGCGACCGTCGTCCTGGGACGGCGTCCTGCGCGTGCCCGCCTGCCTTCGATGCGACCGTCCGGGCCGAGGGTTCTTCCGGTGGGCGAAGGCCGCTGCTAGGCGTGGCGAGACGCCACAGCTCGTCGTCGCCCGCGACGTCGCCTGGGCCGACCTCCAGCCGACTGTCGAGAAGGCGGAGAGGCTGGGCCGGACCCTGTCATACCGGCTGTGATCGGCGTAGCCTCGGTCTCGTAGTGCAAGGCACGTCGCCCCGCCGCAGTCGCGGCAAGACAACCCTCGCCTGAACGGGCTCAGGCGAACCCTTCGAGGTTCGCCCATGCCCACCGCCACCATCCCTGTATCGGCTGAACGCCGACGACTCCGCTCGCTGAAGGCCATCGCCGTCCGCGAAGGCCGCCACGCTGAGGCCGACAGGCTCGACACCGAGCTGCGTGCCGCCCGGCTCGCCACACGCATCCGCGAGACCATCGACGCCAGCCCTCCGCTCACCGCTGAGCAGCGGCTCGCCCTGGCCGGACTCCTGACCGAGGTGGCCCGATGAGCGCGCCACAGGAGGCCCGCTACGCCTACCAGGACCCCGCCGCCCTGGCCTGGACAGCGCAGATGTTCCGGACGGCTCACCGCCGCCGCATCGCCCGGCTCGCCGCCGAGCAGGCCCAGCACGAGCAGGCCGACGAGAACCCCACCGAGCGTGGTGATCGGGATGGCTGATCAGGATGAAGCCCGCCCGGTCGGCAACCGGACGGGCCAAGAACTCCATCACCACCAAGCAACGGGTTCGCCATCAGAATACGGCGAAGCACTCCGGCAGGCAGTCGCTGATCTGACTCGCGACGTCCAGGCTGCGCTGCCTCACGCCGACCCCCAGGAGGCCGCGATCCTCGGGCTGTACTTGGCGGCACGGGTCGTCGTTGACGCTCAAGCCAACCCCGGGCTGTATCGGGCCCGGACCGCAGAAGCCGAGCGCCGGATCGGTGCGGCGGTGGCGGACATGGCGGCCTTCGCTCGAGACCGCATCCGGCCGGTACATTCCGCGCCCGCTCGCTCCCCACCGATCCGACCGACCCCCCTTCTATCGTCAACACCCCTGACCGTTCCCGAGCCCAGTTCCAAGGGCTGCTGCGGACCCTCAACAGCGCCACCGAGCCCGGGCGTAACGCGACTCTGTACTGGGTGGCGTGCCGGGCCGGGGAGATGATTGCCGACGGTCAGATCAGCGATGTCGAGACCGCCGTGAACCTGATGACGGAGGTGGCGCTCGGCGTCGGGCTCACCCACTCCGAGGTGCGCGGCACCATCCGGTCCGGGCTCGGCACCTCCGGGGTGACGCCATGACCCGGCTCACCGACGAGCAGATCAACGAGCGGGTCGCCACGATGGTTGGGCTGACCCCCTCTGACGATGCCGAAGAGGTGAAGCCGTACCGATTCACCACCGGCGGCACCTTCATCCTCGACACGCCACCCGACCCCCAGCCGTTGTGGGGGTCCGGCTCCGACGTGCTGTTGGCCGAAGGGGAAGCGCTGATCATCGCCGGAGACCAAGGCCTCGGGAAGACGACCCTCGCCCAACAGCTCGCCCTAGGGCGATGCGGAATCCCTGAGTACGCCAGCCTCCTCGGCTACCCGATCCGCCCGGCGACCGCCGCACGCTGTACCTGGCAATGGACCGGCCCCGACAGGCCGCCCGGTCGTTCCGGCGGATGGTCGGGGAGGCGTGGCGCGACGAGCTAGACGAGCGGCTCGTGGTGTGGCCGGGGCCGCCGATGGCCGACCTCGCCAAGCACACCGGCGACCTGAGGGCGATGTGCGAGGAGGCCGACGCCGACACGGTGGTGCTCGACTCGCTCAAGGATGCCGCCATCCCCCTGTCCGACGACGAGACCGGTGCGGCCTACAACCGGCCCGCCAGATCGCCATCGTCGGTGGGGTTCAGGTGATCGAGCTGCACCACAACCGCAAGCACCAGCAAGAGCCCCGCTCTACACCCACCCTCGCTGACCTGTATGGCTCGGTCTGGATCACCGGCGGTGCGGGGTCGGTGATCCTGTTGACCGGGTCGCCCGGGGACCTGGTCGTCGGTTTCCTGCACCTCAAGCAGCCGTCCGACGACGTCGGTCCGCTACGAATCATCCACGACCACCAGGCCGGACGGTCCCAGGTGTTCCACGCGGTCGACCTGGTGGCGCTCGCGAAGCAGCGCACGCTCACCGCAATGGAGGCAGCAGCGGCACTTTTCGAGACCGAGAAGCCCACCCCCAACGAGCGCGAGAAGGCGCGCCGAAGGCTGACGAGCCTGACCGAGAAGGGGCTGTTGAAGGTCGTCGCGCCAGGTGTGGCGGCGAGCAGTCTGCCTACGGAATGGAGGGCGACGTGACCCTTCACGGACCCTTCACGCGGGTGCTGGCGGTGCCGGCCTTCACGACCCCGTCAGGACCTTCACGCTCCACGCTCGCCAGACCTTCACGGAGACCTTCACGGCCTTCACGCAGCAGGGACCTACACGCCCGGGGGGGTTACTAGTAACCCCCGGGCAGTGTCCCGACCCCATCCGAGCCAGACGAAACCCGACAGGAGGCCACCGATGACCCACCCAGCCCACGACTTCGCTGACCCGGTCAGCCAACTCAACATGCTTGAAGCCGCCAAACTCGCTGCCGATCTGGAGCACCGCTGCCCCCACTGCGACGTCCACACCGAGGTCATCGCCATGACCGGCACCGGCTGGGGAGTCGAGTCGTTCCACGAGTCCCGCTGCCCCGACCACGACGACAACCTGCCCACCCCCGAACGCCCCACCGGCGGTGGAGCATCGTGATCGAGATAGGCCCTCACATGCCGATGAGCGGATGTATCGCTCAGCGGGGACGCATCGCCACGCTGTCCCAATCGAACGGTCCATGCATCTCGGGTTCGTATCCGCATGCCGTGAACGCACGCTCGATGTTGGCGGCGACGCGGGCGCGATCAGCGTCGCTCAGAGGCTCAGGCTGCTCGGGGTCCATCCACACCTTAGCCGATTCGGTGTAGATCGCAATCGCACGTGGCTTCGCCAGAACCTCGGAGTCCAGCCAGACCGATCGGCCACGCTCGGAGTACTCCATCCCGGTGCGCCCGAGCACCCGAACCAAGTAGCCAGCACTGCTCTCGATCACGTTGGGTTCGGGCTCGGAGAACACCTCGTCAGCGTCGCCTTGAGCGGTTGTCGGCACACGTAAAGCCTGCCACGGATCGTCCTCACATGCCGCTGTCCGGTCGCGACGAGTACCCTCCCGCCATGCTCTCGGAAGGTCAGGTCACGGCGGTACGTGGGGCGTTTTCACTCGCCGGATACGACGGGGACCTCCGCACCCTCCCGATCACCTCGGAGGATGAGCGCATCTTCGTGCTGCCGCAGGACGACGTCGTGGCGCTCCGTGATGTCCGGACGTTGGAGCAGGTGCTGCAGCAGGTGCTCGGGCGAAAGGTCTGGATCTTGGCCTCCATCGACGAGGCCACAGTTCCCTTCGGCTGAACGCACTCACATGCCGCTGTCCGGTCGAGTTCTCCGGGAGGGCGACGGGTGCTGGATCGGTCAGGCTGTGGCGTTGCGGCGTCGCGTCACCCGGAGGGCGAGCCACAGCAAACCGGCGAACGGGGAGAGCAGAACGATCGCGACAACCCACAGCCAACGCCCTTGGCGAGCCGCGTCAACGGCTGGCCACACGATCGCGAGGGCGAAGTAGGTCAGGGCGATGATCATGAACCCAAGGCTGGGCACAAGCATCGAGGTCTCCAGTGCGGTCACGGCGTGGAGTATGCATCAGAGTGACCTCCGGCGGGGCATTAACGTCCTCACATGCCGCTGTCCGGGCGACAGCTCGTCACGACAGTGCGGTGCAGACCGCTAATCCCCACCCTCCGTGCGGTACTCGCACCGACCGGTGGGGATGGGGAGTCGACGCCACAATGCGCGTCGGCTGCGGCGGTTCCCCGGTGAGTCTTCGATCCCCCCCTCGTGACCCCACCCCCATCGCGCACGCGAGGCAGGTCGGAGCCCGGCGAGGGTTCCGGAAACCCCACCCCCGGTCGGAGAATCCCCGTGTCGGCTAGGACCGTAGCGACGGCCACGACCAAGGAGCCCTCCGGCATGGGGGCCACGGTCAAGGAGCTGTCGGCAGGCACGTTGACCGCTAGGTGTTGATGTCCGCCCACCCCCGCTGGGGGTCCGCGTAGTCCTCCACCTGCGCCACACATTCACTGAGCCGCGCCGGTTCGGAGCCGTTCGTCATGCTCACCGCTGCTCGTCTGCGCGACCTCCGCAAGGAGCGCGCCGACACCCTCACTCGCTGCCGCACCGTCGTTGATTCCGCCATCTCCGATGGCGGAACTGACCGACACCGAACAGGGCACCGTCAAGTCCGGCACCGATCGCGTCCGAGTGATCGACGTGGAGTTGAAGGCCCACGATGACGGGAACGCCCTGGCCAAGCAGGTCCTGTCCTTAGGCGGCGGCCACCCTGAAGGTGAAGGCGACGGCACGCCGTTCGACGCCGACACCACCGAACGGTTCCTCACCGCCATCCGGACCAAGTCACCGATCCGGACCCAGGTGGACCGACGCAACCTGTCGGAGAAGGCCGCCGCCGTGATCGGCTCCGGAGGCCTGCTCCCGCCAAGCGGTCAGGGCGTCGTCGCGCCGCTGTACCCGAACATCGGGCCGACAGCGGTCACCGATCTGCTGCCTACGGTGGCGGTCGACAGCCCCATCATCCGGTACTACACCGTCAGCGCCGGAACGGCAGCGGTCGTGGCCGAAGGAGCCCCGAAGCCGGACGCGAACATCGTCGCGGCGGCGAAGGACGTGGTGCTCGCCAAGATCGCGGCCACCTGCAAGGTGTCCGACGAGCTGTCTGACGACGCTCCGTACCTGCTGGCGCAGGTGCAGGCGAGCCTCATCGGGGCCATCGTGTCCAAGGAGAACGAGGAAGTTGTCTCCACCCTCAACACGACCAGCGGCATCCTGACCAAGAACGGGGCCGCCACCGACGCCGTTGACCTGGTCGCCGACGGCATCGCCTCAATGCAGGCTGTCGGGACGAACCCGTCAGCCCTGCTGGTCACTCCGGCCACGCTCGCCACGATCCGCAAGTCGAAGGCCGACTCCGCCGGGACCTACCAGGTGGACCCGTTGAGCAACGGACCGACCACGCTGCATGGGATTCCGACCTACCCGGTGAACGTCTCGGGACCCAACACCGCATGGCTGTTGGACCCGACCGGGCTGGCCTACTACCGGCGGTCGGCGGTCACCTTCGAACTCGGCTTCGACGCCGAAGACTGGTCCCACAACCTGCGGACGGGTCGCGCCGAATCCCGTGGAAAGGCTGCGGTCTTCCAGCCTCTGGCCGTCTGCAAGATCAGCCTCACGTAGGGCCCACCGACGTGGTCCCCGGCTCACCGTTGGCGCGGCAGGTCGGGGGCCACCGGCGGGGTCCTGGCGCGTGGCTCGCCTGTCGCCCTTTGCGTGGGGTGTCTCCGGGCGAGCCGGGGGGTTAGGGACAGCCCCGGGCACCGCCAGGGCCCCGTTACGTGGGATCTCGCTGCCGTACGGCGGGTCGCTGAGCCCGGGCCCAGGCGACCGGCGCTCGGGCCCGTTACCGTGGACAACGCACGGCCCCGTCGAGTGGGCATCGCCTGTTCCTCGACCGGGGCCGTTGCCGTGCCCCGTTGCCGGTGACATCGTGGGACGCGGAGGAGCGAACCAGCCCCGCGCCCGGGCCTCAGGGCGTGCGAACAGGCGAAAGGTTCGATCCCGCATGCCCGATGACACGTCCACCCGCGTCCGTGACGAGCTGCTCGGCATCTACCGCCGCAGCCTAGGGCAGGTCCAAGGGCCTCCTCAGCTCGATGCTCGGCGAGGAGGCCGTCGACTACGACACGACGACCATCCTGGCCGCGATGGTCACCTTGGGCCCGCGTCCCACCGAGGACTACGACGTCGAGGCCGACCAGCTGGCCGACGCGCTGGAGGACCTGTACGACGAGGACAGCCCCGAGTACGAGGCCGTCATGGAGAACGCACGCTGGGACCCGCTGTTCATGTCTCGCATCACCCCCGTCCTGTTCGGCTACCTGGAGATGGTGCGGTCCTACGAGGTGTTCCGCGAGTGGAGCGACGACGACCAGCGAGAGGCCCTGGAGACCGACGCCACCCTGCGGGCCAGCCTGCATGGCGCACGCATGGTCGACCACGCGGAGGGAGGTCGCGAGGTCGGGCTCTACGCCCACGCCTGGCACGTCTGCTACCACTTCCTGATGAACCACAACGACGGTGCTCGGATGGTCCTGGAGTCCGTGTTCGCGCTGGACGACGACGACGCACCCGACGACGCGCCACCATGCGATCACACAGGCTGCGACCGCCTCGGCGTGATCCCGCAGGTCGTCACCACGCCGGAGGGCAGCCGTACCTGGCACTGGTGCCTGACGCACGGCCCTGAGGAGGATTGACCCACCGGCGGTGGCGGTCTACGACCCGTCCGTGTCGGGGTGCTGGAAGAAGCTCAGCCCCAGCGGCCCGGTGCCTGGGTCGTTCTGGTCGAACTCGAACAGCAGCGTGTCCGTGGGGTCCACGCCCGCCTCCTTGGCCCGGTCGGCGAACCAGAACAGGTCCGACCACGTGGGGTTGTTGTCGAACAGCAGGGTCATCGTCTGGGCCACGCCGGGCTTTCGAGGTTCGCTCATGTGCGGACCGTACCGGTCAGCACCGACAGTTAGGCGTACGAATCCACACCGCCTGTGGACAACGAGCGCCCCACGTTCGGTGGAGGATCAGTCCAAGCAGAAGACGTTGCCCTCGGGGTCTTCCATCACGATGTGACCGCCGCTCATCGGTGGGTCGGGCTCGTGTCGCTGCACCCGGGTCGCGCCGAGCTTGATCAACCGCTCGCACTCCGCCTCCAGCGCGGCCATTCGCTCGTCGCCTTCCAGGCCGGATGCGGCCCGGACGTCGAGGTGGACCGGGTTCTTCTTCGGTCGGCCCGGTCCGCTAGGTGTTGTTGCTTCTCGATAAGGTAGCCCTCGGCACCCGCTGGAAGAAGAGGCGCGGCCCGCGCTCGTCGGGGTCGATCGAGGCGGAGGCCATGTTGCGGTCCTCCTCGGGGACGCCCCAGCGGTCGAGCGCGTCGTCCCAGGTGTCGAAGCCGTCGGGCGGTGGCTGGAACGTGTAGCCGAGCACCTGGTTCCAGAACTCGGCCAAACCGTTGGGGTCGGCGGCGTCGAAGGTGATCTGGACTGTGCGGCTCATGCGGACTCCTCGTCGTCGGTACGTCGTAGGTAGAGGTCACGGAGCAGGCAGATCTCGGCCCCGTGGTGGATCAGCTCCCGGTTGATGTGGAGCACGAGATCGGAGAGCGGGGCCTCGGCGAAGAACCCCTCCGCCGGACCGCAGGGGCGGGCGAGCCCCTCCTCGCCCAGCTCCTCGACCCCCGCCGACCAGGCGTCGTACGCCGCGTCCAGCTGCCGCAGCGCCTCGTCGGCGGAGCCGGCGAAGACCCAGGTCTCCGGGCCGGCCGGGGGTCCGCCGAAGTGGTGGGCGGTGCGCTCGGCCAGGCAGCTGCGCGTCACGTGCGCCAGCCGCCACGCGATCGTGGTCACCGGTGCGGGCGACGGCTCCGGCCAGGAGTAGTCGAGCACCAGGTCGCCGCCCCCGGCCGCGTCGTCGCTGGCCTCCTCGCCGCGCGGACGCAGGCTCCAGCACCCGGCGACCGGTTCCCAGAAGTACTCGTCGTCTGTGAGGCCGTCGAGTCGTGGCCGGAACATCTGGTGGTAGTGGAAGTCGAGCTGGTCGCGGAGTCGAGCGTTCCAGCCACGCGTCGCCCAGTCGTGGACGTCGGTCACGAGCCGACCTCCTCGGCCGGCTTCCAGGCCTTGAGGAAGGGCAGGTCGGGCAACCCGTCGCGAGCCGCGACGAGGGCGTACATCGTGGCACCGTCGAGCGTCTCGCGGACGATGTCGCCATGACCCGCGTGCCGGGCCAGCTCCTCCATCAGGTGCCACCAGACCCAGCGAACCGACCAGGCCTCGACGTCCTGCGGGAACCACGGTGCGTCGGGCACGGGCACCGGGGTGTCGAGGTCGAGACGGCGTACGGCGTCGAGCACTGCCGCGCTCACCGCGTCGAAGTCGGCCAGCAGGTCGTCGAGCGAGCCGTCCGCGTCGAACCGGAACCCGTCGAGGTAGTCGTCGACGCCGCCGCGCGGGGCGGGGGCCGCCGGGGCCGCCTCCGCGCTCGCGAGCCACTGGCGCTGGGTCAGCGTGGCGTGGCGCACCAGTCCGCCGATGCTCAACGACGACGCGCTCGGGGCGGCCGCGGCCTGGGCCGGGGTCAGGCCGAACAGCAGCACGCGGAAGGCATCCTGCTGCTGGGACAGGAACGCCGCGATCGCGTCGGTCTCGTCGGTGACGGGTGGGACGTGGAGAGCCATGACGGGTCCTTTCGTTCGGTCGAGCCAGCCTCGCGCCGATGTAGGACAGGAACTGTCCGCTATCTCGGGCAGACTGGACCTATGGCGGAGACCACCGAGCGCGTGCTGAGCCTGCTGGGACTGCTCCAGCAGCGTCCGGTCTGGACCGGTCCGGAGCTGGCCGAACGGCTCGGCGTGACGACCCGCAGCGTACGACGCGACGTCGAGCGGCTGCGCGGCCTCGGCTACCCGGTGCTGGCCACCCAGGGGGTCGGAGGTGGCTACCAGCTGGGCCGCGGCAAGGGGCTGCCGCCGCTGCTGCTCGACGACGCCGAGGCCGTCGCGGTGGCGGTGTCGCTCCGGATGGCGGCCGGCGGCACCGTGTCGGGCGCCAGCGAGGCCGCCCTGCGGACCCTCGCCAAGCTCGACCAGGTCATGCCGCCGCGACTACGCGGCGAGGTGCGGGCGATCCACGAGGCGACCCAGACGCTCGACCAGGGCCAGGTCACCGTCGACGGGGAGGCCCTCCTGAGGCTGGCCAGGGCCTGCCGCGACCTGGTCCGGGTCCGGTTCGACTACGAGGCCCGCGACGGGACGCCGAGCTCCCGCACCGTCGAGCCGGTCGGGCTCGTTGCCACCGGACGCCGGTGGTACCTGATGGCCTACGACGTCGACCGTGCCGACTGGCGGACCTTCCGGCTCGACCGGCTGCGCGCGGTCGAGCCGACGACGTGGCGGTTCCGTGAGCGGGAGCACGAGGACCCCGCCGCGTTCGTCCAGCGTGGCGTGGCCAGCGCCGCCTACCGCTTCCAGGCCCGGGTGGTCGTCCGTGCGCCCCTGGCCGAGGTCGCCGAGCGGACGAGCGTGCGGTCGGTCGTGCTGACCGCGCTGGACGACGACACCACCCTCCTCGAGGCCGGCTCCGAGACGCTCCTCGGGCTGGCCTTCCACCTCAGCTGGCTGGGCTGGGAGTTCGAGGTGCAGGAGCCGGCCGAGCTCCGCGAGACCCTGGCCGCGATGGGGTCACGAGCCCTGCGCGCATCCGGAGGCGGCTGAGCGCACCACGTAGGCTCCTGGCATGGAGTGGGTGCTCGTCGTCCTCGTCGCGATCGCGGTCGTGGCCTTCGTCGTGATCCGCCGCCGCAACCGGACGCTGCAGGCAGAGCGCGCCGCGGCGGAGCTCGAGCCGGTCAAGAAGCTCGCGTTCGAGGACGTGACGGCGCTGGGAGTCGAGCTCCAGGCCCTCGACCTCGAGCTGGCCGGGACGTCGCTCGACGTGGGCGCGAACGCCGACTACCAGCGCGCGCTCGACAGCTACGAGTCGGCCAAGACCGCCGCGGACGCGATCACCCGTCCCGACCAGGTGCAGGACGTGACCAAGATCCTCGACGACGGTCGCTACGCGATGGCGTGCGTGAAGGCCCGGGTGGCAGGCGAGCCGCTGCCGACGCGCCGTCCGGCCTGCTTCTTCGACCCGCGGCACGGTCTGTCCGTCGCGGACGTGCCCTTCGCCCCGAGCGGGGGCGCCGAGCGTCAGGTGCCGGCGTGCGCGCTCGACGCCGAACGCGTCCGGGCCGGGGCCGACCCCGACACCCGTCAGGTCATGGTCGGCACCCGCCGGGTCCCCTACTGGGAGGGCGGCCGCGCCTACCGTCCCTACGCCGCGGGCTACTTCGGTGGCGTCGGGCCGCTCGACTGGATCTTCATGGGCTTCATGTTCGAGGGCATGGGCGACGGGCTCGGCGCGCTGGCAGCGGGCATGGGCGACGGGATGGGTGACCTCGCGAGTGGGCTCGGCGACGGCCTGGGCGACGTCGGGAGCGGGATCGGCGACGTCTTCGACGGTTTCGACTTCTGATGCGTCGCCTCGCGTACGTCGTGGTGGTCGCGCTGCTGCTCTCCCTGGTGGCGGGGCCGTCCATGGCCGGTGGCGTGACCCTGCCGCCCACCGGCACGGACTGGGACTACCAGCTCGGCGGGGCGCGACCCGTGCCCGCCCAGGTCGGCATCGTCGAGCGCGACCGCCGGGCGAAGCCGGTGAGCGGGACGTACAACATCTGCTACGTCAACGGCTTCCAGACGCAGTCGAACGAGAAGCGTTTCTGGCACCGGCACTGGTCGTTGGTGCTCAAGCGCGACGGCCGTCCGGTGGTCGACTCCGTCTGGGGAGAGTGGCTGCTCGACCTCCGTACCCGGGCCAAGCGCGTGGCGCTGGCCACGATCATGGGCCGGTGGACGCGCGGCTGTGCCGCCGACGGCTTCGACGCCGTGGAGTACGACAACCTCGACTCCTTCAGCCGTAGCCACGGGTTGCTGACGCGCGCCGACGCGAAGGCCTACGCGGCGCTGCTCGTGAAGAAGGCGCACCGGCACGACCTCGCGGTGGCCCAGAAGAACTGGGCCGAGTGGGACGGCACCGCGGTCGGCTTCGACTTCGCGGTCGCCGAACAGTGCGCGCAGTACCACGAGTGTGCGAGCTACGTCGCGAGCTACGGGCGCCACGTGCTCGCCGTCGAGTACGGCGACCAGGCGTTCCACCGGGCCTGCCGGAACTGGTCCGACACGATCGCCGTCGTACGTCGCGACGTCGACCTCACGACCCACGGCGTACGCCGGTGGTGTGCCTAGCCGTGGTCGCGACACCCTCGAGCGGCGACGGCTCCGACCCGAGTCCTCTTCACACCACCGCGCTCGGTGACACGGGCTCGCTGGTGGTGTTCGCCCACGGGCTGTTCGGTCAGGGGCGGAACTGGACCCAGATCGGCAAGGCGCTGGCCGATCCCCACCGGTCCGACCGCCACCGGGTGCTCCTGGTCGACCTGCCCCATCACGGCCGCTCGGGCTGGGAGGACGAGTTCGACTACGTCGGGATCGCCGACCGGGTCGCCGGACTCCTGTCGCCCGAGGATCCGGTCGCGCTGGTGGGCCACTCGCTCGGCGGCAAGGTCGCCATGGTCCTGGCCCTGCGCCATCCGGACCTGGTGGAGCGCCTCTGCGTGGTCGACGTGTCGCCGGTGGCCTACGACCATCTGTCGCAGTTCGAGGGCTACATCGCCGCGATGCGGGGACTCGACCTGCGCTCGCTGTCGCGGCGCGACGACGCGGACGCCGCCCTGGCCGACGCGGTGCCCGATCCGACCGTGCGGGGCTTCCTGCTCCAGAACCTCCGGCGTGACGGTGACGAGTGGCGCTGGCAGGTCAACCTCGACGTCCTCGGTGCCGACCTCGCGGAGATCGGCGGGTGGCCGGAGGATCGTCTGGCCGGGATCGCGCCGTACCGCGGTCCGGTGCTGTGGGTGGCCGGCGGGCGGTCCGACTACGTGACGCCGGCGTACGCCGCGGCCATGGACCGCTGGTTCCCCGCGAACCGGCTCGTGACGATCAAGCAGGCGGGCCACTGGGTGCACTCCGAGCAGCCGGAGGTGTTCCTCGAGGTGCTACGGCGGTTCCTCGACGCCCACGCTTGACGACTCACTCCGGGATGAATACTCTGATCGGAGTATTCAGATCGGAGGGATGAGATGGCGCGCCGCAGGTTCAGCAACCTCCTGGCCCTGGCGGTCCTGTCGTGCCTCAACGAGCGTCCGATGCATCCCTACGAGATCTCGCAGACCCTTCGCCAGCGGGGCAAGGACCAGAGCATCAAGCTCAACTACGGGGCGCTCTACGGCGTCGTCGAGTCGCTGGCGAAGGCGGGTCTGATCGAGCCGCGCGAGACCGTCCGCGAGGGCAGGCGACCCGAGCGCACCGTCTACGCGATCACCGACGCGGGCGCGCAGGAGCACGACGAGTGGCTCGAGGACCTGATCGCGACCCCCGTCCGTGACTACCACTCGCTCGAGGCCGGGCTCGCGCTGATGGCGGGTCTGGCTCCCGACCAGGTCGTCTCGGCGCTCGAGGAGCGCACGGTCAAGCTCCGCGTCGAGCTGGCCAGCGTCGACGAGTCGCTCCGCATCGTCGAGGAGATGGGTCTCCCCGAGATCTTCAGCATCGAGGCCGAGCTCCGGCAGGCGCTGCTGCGTGCCGAGCTCGACTTCGTGACCGCCCTGGCCGAGCGGATGCGGACGAACAGCCTCACCGGTGTCGCGGGCTGGCGCCGCGTCCACGAGCTGCTGGCCCAGGGGACGACCCTCGACGAGATCTTCCGCGACCCGGTGGCCCACCTGGGGCCGGACGGCGAGCCGTTCGCGCCCTTCGTGGGCGGGTCCGGATAGCAGGAGACCCCCGTCCGGTGCGGCAACACCGGCCGGGGGTCGTCACCAGGAGCCGATCGCGAACGACAGCTCAGGGCGCACCTGCAGTCTACGCGGAACGGCTCCTTCACCCGATGAAGCACCCGATGAAGGAGAGACGCATGACACCCCACTCGATCGCGCCCGCACTGCGGGCGGTCGACCTGGTCAAGTCCTACCCGGGCGGACGCGGCAAGCCGCCCGTCGCCGCTCTCGACGGCCTCGGCTTCGAGGTCGAGCGCGGCACGGTGTTCGGCCTGCTCGGCCCGAACGGCGCGGGCAAGTCCACCACCGTGAAGATCCTCTCAACGCTGACCCGCGCCGACCGCGGCACCGCGGTCGTCGCCGGGATCGATGTCGCGGCCGATCCGGTCGGCGTACGGCGCCGCATCGGCCTGGTCTCGCAGCGGCCCTCCAGCGACCCCATCGCCACCGGCCGCGAGAACCTCGTCCTCGCGGCCCGGATCCAGGGACTGTCGAAGGCCGATGCGGGCGATCGCAGCGACTGGCTGCTCGACCGCTTCGGGCTCGCCGAGGCGGCCGACCGGCTGGTCCGCACCTGGTCGGGCGGCATGAGCCGCAAGCTCGACGTGGCGATCGGGCTCGTCCACCGGCCGGAGGTCCTGTTCCTCGACGAACCCACCACGGGCCTCGACCCCGAGGCGCGGGCCGAGCTCTGGGCGGAGATCGCCCGGCTGGCCGGCGACGACGCGATGACCGTCCTGCTGACCACCCACTATCTCGACGAGGCGGACCGGCTCGCCCATCGCCTGGCCATCGTGGACCACGGCCGGGTGGCGGTGGAGGGGACGCCCGAGGCGCTCAAGAGCGAGCTGCACGGCGACACCGTGGTGGTGGAGGTCGCCACCCCGGCGGACGCGATCGCGGCCACCGAGGCGCTCGCCGGCGTGCCGGGCGTCTCCGAAGTGGTCGCGGACGGGACCACGCTGCGGGCCCGGGCCGACCTGGGCGCGCGTGCGGTCCCGGCCGTGTTCGCCGCCCTCGACGCTCGGGGGATCGAGGTCGTCAGCGCGACCGTCGCGCGGCCCTCGCTGGACGACGTCTACCTGCGTCATGTCGGTCGCAGCTTCGAGCCGGCCCTGTCCCAGGCGGAGGTGGCGTGATGACCGTCGCCCTCGCCCACTCGGCGTACCTCACGCGCCGCTCGGTGACCGCCCTGGTGCGTCAGCCCATCTTCCTGGTGCTCACGCTGATCCAGCCGATGGTCTGGCTCCTGCTGTTCGGCGAGCTGTTCAAGTCCGTCGTCGACATCCCCGGCTTCGCCGTGGACGGGACCTACCTCGAGTTCCTGGCGCCGGGTGTCGTCGCGATGACGGCTCTCTTCTCGGCGGCCTGGGCCGGGACGGTCTACATCGACGACATGCAGCGCGGCGTCATGGACCGGCTGCTCGCCTCGCCCGTCTCTCGCGCGGCGATGATGAACGGCACGCTGGCCTACCAGTCGATCACGTCGGTCGTGCAGACGATGATCGTGCTCGGGGTCGCCTGGTTGATGGGTGCGCGGTTCGCCTGGGGCGGGGTGTTCGTGACCGTGGTCGCCGCCGTCCTGCTGACCGTGATCTTCGCGGCGCTCTCCAACGCGGTCGCGCTGCTGGTGCGCCAGCAGGAGGCACTGATCGGGATCAGCCAGTTCACCGCGCTGCCGCTGACGTTCCTGTCCTCGGCCGTGATGGCCCTCGCCCTGGCGCCGGCCTGGATCGCCGACATCGCCCGGTTCAACCCGCTCGACTGGGCGGTCGTGGTGTCACGCGAGACGCTCCTCGGTACGCCGGACTGGTCGGCGGTGTGGCCGCGCCTCGGAGCCCTGCTGGTGACGGCATGCCTGATGGCGTGGCTGGCCACGCGGGCGTTCGGCGCGTACCAGAAGGCGGCGTAGCAGCTGCGGCTCGTCCCCGTGGGCCGGTGAGCCTGCCACCGTCTCGGTGACCCGAACGGTGGTTCACTCACCGCTACGCCGGCTGGTCCCGGTACGCCGGTGAGTGCGCCACCGTCTCGATGACCGGAACGGTGGCTCACCCACCGCTACGCCGGCCCGCCCCGGTACGCCGGTGAGCGCGCCACCGTTTCGATGACCCGGAACGGTGGCTCACTCACCGCTACGCCGGCTCGCCCTGGTACGCCGGTGAGCCTGCCACCGTCTCGATGACCGGAACGGTGGCTGGCTCACCGCCACCGGGTGATCGGGCGTGGGCCCGGAGGTCAGGACTCGTCGTCGCCGAAACCCGACATCAGCTCGCGCAGCGAGCCGAGCTGGGCGGAGATCGCCTCGCGACGCTTGGTCATCCGGTCGACCTCGGCCTTGAGGGCCGCCAGGTTGCGCTCCTGCTCGGCATGGCCCGATGCGGCGAGCGCGTCGGCCTGGGTCCGCGCCGACGCGACGATCTGCTCGGCCTCGCGGCGGGCGCGGGCCAGCAAGGCGTCGGCCTCGGTCTGGGCCTGCTGCCGGTGGGTGTTGGCCTGGTTGGTCGCCTCGCGGGCCCGTGCCTCCGCCGCCTCGGCCCGCTGCTCGGCCTCGTCGACCAGACGCTTGGTCTCGGCCGTGGCCGTCGCGTGGTGGTCGCTGGCCTCACGGGCCAGGCGCTCCTTCTCGACCGCGAGCGTACGGCGTGCCTCCTGCACCTCGCGGTCGGCTGCCGCGCGTGCCTGCTCCGCATCGCGCTGGGCGGTCACCCGGAGCTCCTTGGTCTCCTGCTCGGCCGCGAGCCGCAGCTGGTCGCTCTCGCGCTTGGCCGAGGCGCGCATGTCCTGGGCCTCGCTCTGCGCCAGTGAGCGCTCCTGCTCGGAGTCGGCGGTGATGCGCGCGCGCATCTCGTCGAGCTCCTGGAGCTGGACCAGCCGCATGTCGTCGGCCTCCTTGGTCGCCTCGGCGCGGATGCTGAGCGCGTCGCGGCTGGCCTGCTCGCGGATCTCCTCGGCGTCGGTGTGACCCGCGGCGCGGAT
The DNA here is from genome assembly GCA_963753705.1 of uncultured Actinomycetota bacterium. Lineage (GTDB taxonomy): Bacteria > Actinomycetota > Actinomycetes > Propionibacteriales > Nocardioidaceae > Nocardioides. Next base: position 89,918 of record CAVWDJ010000012.1, on the reverse strand, counting down.
CTCGGCCGCCTCCTCCTCGGCGAGCCGCAGCATCGCGCTGGCCCGGCCGCCGAGCCCGGCGTAGGACGGGTTGGCGTTCTCGGCGAGGTCGCGCCGGGCGGCCTCGAGCTCGGCCTCGAGCTCACCGACCCGCCGCTCGGACTGGGTCAGCGCCGCGGCGACTCCCGACTTCTCCTGGGCCACCTGGCGCAGGTGGGAGTCGACCGAGGCCTTGTCGTAGCCGCCGCGGCGCACGGTGGCGAACGTCGGCACTCCGGCGGCGGGGCTCGCCTGGGCCGGCTGGGCGGGTCGAGCAGGGGGGAGGGGACGACCACCCGTCACGGGCGCGGCGGCGGGCACGACCGGAGTCTGGCGCGTGGTCTCGGAGACGGGCTCAGGAACGGCGGTGGGCTCGGGGGTCGCGGCCGGCTCGGCCTCGGTGGCCTCGTCGGCGGTGGCCGGGCCTCGGCGGCGGCGGCAGCCTGGGCGGGCGGCTGCTTCGGCGGCTTGGGCTTCGCCTGCTTCGACGTGGTGGCGGCTGCGTCGGCCCCGCCCTGTGCCTCCAGCACCTGCGTCGGCTGCTCGTCGACGGCCTCGCCGTCCGGCTCGTCGAAGATGGACAGGCCCTGGTCGCTCATGGTGTGGACGTCCTCCCGGAACTCGGTGTGAAGGCCAGTGTGTCTGATGGGGTGAAGCGCTTCCACTCCGGCTCGCGGGTCGGCGCCGGGCAGTCCGGCGACACGCCGGCACCAGGTCGCTGAAGAGCGCTCAGAGGTCGCGGAAGGCGTTGATCGCGTCGAGGTGGCGGGCCCGTTTCTCCTCGTCGCGGACGCCCAGTCCCTCCTCGGGAGCCAGGCACAGGACGCCGACCTTCCCCTGGTGGAGGTTGTGGTGGACGTCGAGCGCGGCCTGACCGACCTGGTCGAGCGGGTAGGTACGCGACAGGGTCGGGTGGATCATGCCCTTCGCGATCAGCCGGTTGGCCTCCCACGACTCGCGGTAGTTGGCGAAGTGGGAGCCGATGATCCGTTTCAGGTTCATCCACAGGTAGCGGTTGTCGTACTCGTGCAGGAAGCCCGAGGTCGACGCGCAGGTGACGATCGTGCCGCCCTTGCGTGCGGCGTACACGCTGGCACCGAACGTCTCGCGGCCCGGGTGCTCGAAGACGATGTCGACGTCCTCGCCGCCGGTCAGCTCGCGGATGTCGGAGCCGAACCGCCGCCACTCGCGGGGGTCCTGGGTGTGCTCGTCCTTCCAGAACCGGTAGCCGGCCTCGGCACGGTTGATGATCAGCTCGGCGCCCATCTTCCTGCAGATCTCAGCCTTCTCGTCGCTCGAGACCACGCAGACCGGGATCGCACCGCCATTGAGCGCGTACTGGGTCGCGAACCCGCCGAGGCCACCGCTGGCGCCCCAGATCAGGACGTTGTCGCCCTGCTTCATGCCGGCGCCGTTGCGGCTCACCAGCTGGCGGTACGCCGTGCTGTTGACCAGCCCGGGCGACGCCGCCTCCTCCCAGGTGAGGTGGGCGGGCTTGGGCATCAGCTGGTTGGACTTGACCAGCGCCACGTCGGCCAGCCCGCCGAAGTTCGTCTCGAAGCCCCAGATCCGCTGCTCGGGATCCATCATCGTGTCGTCGTGTCCGTCGGGGCTCTCGAGCTCGACCGACAGGCAGTGGGCGACGACCTCGTCGCCCGGCTTCCAGAGGTGGACACCCACGCCGGTGGCCAGCACGACGCCGGACAGGTCGGAGCCGACCACGTGGTAGGGCAGGTCGTGCCGCTTGCTCAGCGGGCTGACCCGGCCGTAGCGCTCCAGGAAGCCGAACGTCGCGACCGGCTCGAAGATGGAGGTCCAGACCGTGTTGTAGTTGATGGCGCTCGCCATCACCGCGACCAGCGCCTCGCCGGGGCCGAGCTCGGGGACCGCGACCTCCTCGACGTGGAGCGACCGGCGGGGGTCCTTGTCCTTGGCGGCCATCCCCTCGAACATGCCGACCTCGTCCCGGTGGACGGTCGCGGCGCGGTAGCTCTGTGGCACCCCGAGGGCGGCGAAGTCGTCCGCGGTCGCGGTGCCGGACAGGATGGTGTCGACGATCTGCTGCACGGTCGTCTCCAGAGGACTCGGGGGCGATGTGGGACGCACCCTAGTGGCGCCCGCTCGGGATGTGCGGATGGTGAGACTGACGTCTCACGAGGGGCTCAGTGCGAGGCTGCAGCGGGCTCGACCAGCTCGACGAGCACGCCTCCTGCGTCCTTGGGGTGCACGAAGTTCACCCGCGAGTCGCTCGTCCCGCGCCTGGGTGCGTCGTAGAGCAGGCGGACGCCGCGCTCGCGCAGCAGCGCGCACACGGCGTCGACGTCGGTCACCCGGTAGGCCAGCTGCTGGAGGCCCGGGCCGTGGCGCTCGAGGAACGTGGCGATCGTGGAGGTCGCGCCGAGGGGCGCGAGCAGCTGGATGCAGCTGCCCGAGTCGCCGACCGCGACCATCGCCTCCTCGACGCCCTGCTCCTCGTTGGTCTCCCGGTGCACGGTCTCCATGCCGAAGGTGTCGCGGTAGAACGCGATCGCCTCGTCGAGGTCGGGGACGGCGACACCGACGTGGTCGATGCGGGTGAACAGGTGAGCGGGGACGTCGAGGGCCATGCCCCCATCGTCGTACGTCGGGCGGCTGGTCGGCACGGGCGAGTGGCCCTGTCGCGTGTGACGTTTTCCTCAGGGGGGCCGACCCGGTGGGCCTCGCGGGGGTCGCCACGCGCTGGGTATCGTCACGGGTATCACCGAATCCCTGGCTGGAGGCACCATGTCCGGAACCGTCATCGTCGCCGGAGCACGTACGCCGATCGGGCGACTGCTCGGCGGCCTGAAGTCCCTGTCCGCGGCCGATCTGGGCGGCGTGGCGATCCGGGGGGCGCTGGAGAAGGCCGGGGTGTCGGGCGACCAGGTCGACTACCTGATCATGGGTCAGGTCATCCTGGCCGGCGCCGGACAGAACCCCGCCCGCAGCGCGGGCATCGCCGGCGGCCTGCCGCTCTCGGTGCCGTCGATCACGATCAACAAGGTGTGCCTGTCCGGCCTGAACGCGATCGCCCAGGCCGACCTCCTGATCAACGCCGGTGAGGCCGAGATCGTGGTGGCGGGCGGGATGGAGTCGATGACGAACTCACCCCACCTGCTGCCCAAGTCGCGCGAGGGCTTCAAGTACGGCGACACCACGCTGGTCGACTCGATGGCCTACGACGCGCTCTACGACCAGGCCACCCAGCAGGCGATGGGTGCCCTGACCGAGGACTACAACCGCTCCCACACCGCGCTGACCCGCGAGGAGCAGGACTCCTTCGCGGCCGCCTCGCACCAGAAGGCCGCCGAGGCCTGGAAGAACGGTGTCTTCGACGACGAGGTCGTGCCGGTCTCGATCCCGCAGCGCAAGGGCGACCCGGTCGTGGTCAGCGCCGACGAGGGCGTCCGCGGCGACACCACCGTCGAGTCGCTGTCGGGCCTGCGCCCGGCGTTCAGCAAGGACGGCACGATCACCGCCGGCTCCGCCTCGCAGATCTCCGACGGCGCCTGCGCGGTCGTGGTGATGAGCAAGGCGAAGGCCGAGGAGCTCGGGCTGGACTGGCTCGCCGAGATCGGAGCGCACGGCATGGTCGCCGGCCCCGACTCCACCCTCCAGCTGCAGCCCGCCAACGCGACGAAGCTGGCCTGCGACAAGGAGGGCATCGCTCCCGCCGACCTCGACCTGGTCGAGTTCAACGAGGCGTTCGCCGCGGTCGGCATCGACTCGACCCGTGCCCTCGGCCTCGACGAGTCGAAGGTCAACGTCAACGGCGGCGCGATCGCGCTCGGTCACCCGGTCGGCATGTCCGGGGCCCGGATCGTGCTGCACCTGGCGCTGGAGCTGAAGCGTCGTGGAGGTGGCGTCGGCGCGGCGGCACTGTGCGGGGGCGGCGGCCAGGGCGACGCCCTCATCGTGCGCGTTCCTGCGTGAGCCGACGCTCCACGGGCGACGTCGGCGACCTGGTCCGACGCGCCCGCGAGGGTGATCCGCGAGCGGTCGCCCGGCTGATCTCGCTGGTCGAGGACCGGTCGCCGCTGCTGCGCGAGGTGATGGCCGCGCTCGCGCCGTACGCCGGGCATGCCCAGATCGTCGGCATCACCGGCTCCCCGGGGGTCGGCAAGTCGACCTCGACGTCGGCGCTCGTCGGCCGGCTGCGCGCCGCCGGCCAACGGGTCGGCGTCCTCGCCGTCGACCCGTCGTCGCCGTTCTCCGGCGGCGCCCTGCTCGGCGACCGGGTACGGATGCAGGACCATGCCCTCGACCGCGAGGTCTACATCCGCTCGATGGCCTCGCGCGGTCACCTCGGCGGACTGGCCTGGACCACGCCGCAGGCGCTCCGGGTGCTCGACGCCGCCGGCTGCGACGTGATCCTGGTCGAGACCGTCGGCGTCGGCCAGAGCGAGGTCGAGATCGCCGGCCTGGCCGACACCACGCTCGTGCTCCTGGCGCCCGGCATGGGCGACGGGATCCAGGCGGCGAAGGCCGGGATCCTCGAGATCGGCGACCTCTACGTCGTCAACAAGGCCGACCGTGACGGCGCCGACACCCTGCGTCGCGACCTGAGGTCCATGCTCGCGCTGGCCGAGCAGACCGAGGGCTCCTGGAGACCGCCGATCGTGAAGACCGTCGCGTCGAAGGGCGAGGGCCTCGACGAGGTGGTGGCCGAGATCGCCCGGCACCGCGCCTGGCTGGAGTCGTCCGGCGAGCTCGGCGCACGCCGTACCCGCCGCGCCCGCGACGAGATCGAGGCCATCGCGGTCACCGCGCTCCGCGAACGCTGGGGTGACGTGCACGGACGCTCCGAGCTCGACGAGCTGGCCGCGGCAGTGGCGGCGGGGGAGTCCGATCCCTACGCGGCAGCAGAGACCCTCCTGGCGTCGTTCTGAACGCCGAGTCGGCACGTGACGACTCGGCGCGTTTTCCGTGTCTCTTTGCGCCGACTCGGCGCGTTTCCAATGTTCTTGTGCGCCGACTCGGCGGTCAGGGCAGCTGCTCGACCCACCACGCGATCGACCGCCGGATCGCGTCGCGCGCCTCGTCGGTGTCGTCGACGGTCTCGAAGGCGTGATGGGCTCCGGGTACGTCGATCAGGTCGACCGGGCGCCCGGCCGCCCGGCACGCGGAGAGCAGGTCGTCGGTGGCCGGCGTGATCCAGTCGAAGTCGTGCTCGGGACGCACCAGCAGCAGCGGCCCGCTCGACCGGGCCGCGACGTCGCGCGCCTGGGGGAGGTCGGTGTCGTCGAGGTCGGGGTCGGCCGCGAGCGTGTAGGTGCCGGCCACCGCCCGGACGCCGTCGGGGACCGGGTCGAGGAACGAGCCCATCAGCAGCCCGCCGACCGAGAAGAACCAGAGCCCTACCCGCTCGGGGTCGACGCGCGGGTCCGACCGAAGGGCCGCGAGGGCCCGGACCACGTCCTCACGGGCTGCCGGGAGGGAGTCGTCGTCGACGAAGGCGTGCTCGAACATCGCGCCGACCAGTCCCGCCTGCGCCAGCAGCGCGCCGTACCCGCGGAAGGCCGGCCACTCGGGCGGACGGACCGGGCGGTCTCGCGGGACCGGGCCACCGTGGATCATCAGCACCGCGGGCGCAGGGGCAGGCTCGGGCAGGTAGAGATCGAGCCGGCCCGTGCGGACGGGCTCGACCGGCTCGTGCGCGAGGACGAAGTGCCGTAGGTGCGGTGGCAGGTCGTTCATCGCGCTCATCGCACCATGCGCACGCGTCGTCGGTCATCCCGATTACGCTGCGGGCCATGTCCCCGCTGCCGTTCGACCCGATCGACGAGGCGGCCCGGCAGTGGGCGCAGCGGTGGGACGGCGTCCCGGCCATGCATGCGGTGACGTCGTTGATGCGCGTCCAGCAGCTGGTGCTCGGCCGGCTCGACGCGATCCTCCGGCCGCACGGGCTGACCTTCGCCCGCTACGAGGCGCTGGTGCTGCTCTGCTTCTCCTCTCGCGGCTCGCTGCCGCTCGGGAAGATGGGGGAGCGCCTGCAGGTGCACCCGACCTCGATCACCTCGATCGTGCAGCGGCTCGAGGCCGACGGACTGGTCTCGCGCCGGCCCCACCCCGACGACGGCCGGGCGGTGCTCGCCGAGGTCACGGAGGCGGGGCGGGCCCTGGTCGAGCGGGCGACCCGCGAGCTGGTCGGCGCCGACTTCGCGCTCGGGGCCCTGTCCGACGAGCAGCTCGCCGAGCTGTCCGCCCTCCTCGCACCCGTACGCCGGGGAGCCGGCGACTTCGCCTGAGATGACCACCGCCGACGCCGTACGACGGGTGGGCCTGGCCCTGCCCCGCGTCTACGAGCGCGAGGTCCGTGGCCGGTGGAAGCTCAAGGTGAAGCAGATCGTGTTCGTCGCGTTCTCACGCGACGAGACCGAGATGGGGTTCGGGTTCCCCAAGGCCGAGCGCGACGGGCTGGTCGCCTCCGACCCCGACACCTTCTACCTGCCGGGCACCGCCGACCTGCGCTACCAGTGGGTCTGCGCCCACCTCGACCGGCTCGGTGAGGAGGAGATGCGCGAGCTGGTCACCGACGCCTGGCGGATGTGCACGCCGCAGATGCTGCACGACCTGCCCGAGCTGCCGGCGCCGACGATGCGCGTCTGGGACCTGGTCGAGCGGCAGGACTGGCACGCCGTACGACCGCTCCTGCACCCCTACCTCCGCTTCGACGACGGCGACGTCTCGCTCCGCGGTCGCAACCAGGTGCTGGACCACCTGGTCGGTCACCCGACGCCGCGGCCGCCGGACGAGGTGGAGGTCCGCGACGGCCAGCTCTACCGCTGGCGCCGTTAGGTGGATTTAGTAGGACGTCCTAGTATCTGGGTATGGACGACATGGTCTCGACAGGCTCGACCCACGAGGACGCGCGTTCCCGCTGGCAGGCCCGCTACGAGCAGTCGCGGGTGCGGGAGGCCGACTTCACGACGCTGAGTGGGCTGACGGTGCAGCCGGCCTACGGCACCGACGACTCCGAGTGGCCCGGCGAGTTCCCGTTCACGCGCGGCCTCTACCCGACGGGCTACCGCGGCCGGACCTGGACGATCCGTCAGTTCGCCGGCTTCGGCAACGCCGAGCAGACCAACGAGCGCTACCGGATGATCCTGGGCCGTGGCGGCGGCGGGCTCAGCGTCGCCTTCGACATGCCGACCCTGATGGGACGCGACTCCGACGACCCGAAGAGTCTCGGCGAGGTCGGTCACTGCGGCGTCGCCATCGACTCGGCCGCCGACATGGAGCGGCTGTTCGCCGGCATCGACCTCGGTTCGGTGACGACGTCGATGACCATCAGCGGTCCGGCCGTGCCGGTGTTCTGCATGATGCTGGTCGCCGCGGAGCGGGCCGGGGTCGACACGGGCGTCCTGAACGGCACCCTGCAGACCGACATCTTCAAGGAGTACATCGCGCAGAAGGAGTGGCTGTTCGGACCCGAGCCCCACCTGCGCCTGATCGGCGACCTGATGGAGTACTGCGCGGAGAAGATCCCGGACTACAAGCCACTCTCGGTCTCCGGCTACCACATCCGCGAGGCCGGATCGACCGCCGCGCAGGAGCTCGCGTTCACGCTCGCCGACGGGTTCGGGTACGTCGAGCTGGGGCTGAGCCGCGGCCTCGACGTCGACGTCTTCGCACCCGGTCTGTCGTTCTTCTTCGACGCCCACGTCGACTTCTTCGAGGAGATCGCGAAGTTCCGCGCCGCCCGCCGGATCTGGGCGCGCTGGCTGCGTGACGTCTACGGCGCGCAGACCGAGAAGGCACAGTGGCTGCGGTTCCACACCCAGACCGCCGGCGTCTCGCTGACCGCGCAGCAGCCCTACAACAACGTGGTCCGGACCGGCATCGAGGCGCTGTCCGCCGTGCTCGGCGGCACCAACTCCCTGCACACCAACGCACTCGACGAGACCCTCGCCCTGCCCAGCGAGCAGGCGGCCGAGATCGCGCTCCGGACCCAGCAGGTGATCATGGAGGAGACCGGTGTCATCAACGTCGCCGACCCGCTCGGCGGCAGCTGGTACGTCGAGGCGCTGACCGACCAGATCGAGGCCGAGGCCAACGCGATCTTCGACCGGATCCTGACGATGGGTGGCTCCGACCTGACCCACTCCGACATCCAGGGCCTGGCCGACGCCACGCGGGCCTCGACGAGCTCGACCGACGGGGTCGGCCCGGTGACACGCGGACTGCTGCGGGGGATCGAGGACGGCTGGTTCATGTCCGAGATCGCCGAGGCCGCGTTCCAGTACCAGGTGGCGCTGGAGAAGGGCGACAAGAAGATCGTCGGCGTCAACGTCCACACCGACTCGATCACCCACGACCTCGAGATCCTGCGGGTCTCCCACGAGGTCGAGGTCGAGCAGGTCCGGGCACTGGCCGAGCGCCGTACGACGCGCGACGACGCCGCGGCCCGAGCCGCCGTGACCAGGATGGTCGAGGTCGGGCGGACCGACGCCAACATGATCGAGGCGATGCTCGAGGCCTGCCGTGCGGAGGCGACGCTGGGCGAGATCTGCGACGCACTGCGTGCGGAGTGGGGCGAGTACAGGGAACCCGCGCGCTTCTGAGAAAGTGAGGCGTGGACCTCCGGAGCGCCCTGCGCTCGCTGCCTGCCAACCCCCGCGTCGTCGTCTCCGGCAACCATGCCGTCCCGTGGCACACCCTCGGCCTGGTCGACGAGCTCCTCGAGGCCTATCGCGTCTGGGTGCTGAACGCGCCCGCCGGGCTGCCGGACCGTGACGGCGTCACGCCCGAGACGTCGTTCGTCGGCCCGGGCATGCGCTCGAACCCGCGGCTCAGCTATGTGCCGTCGCGCCTGTCGATGGTGCCGACCCTGTTCGGGACCCGGCTGCCGCCTGACGCCGTCGTGCTCCACACGACACCGCCCCGCGACGGGCAGGTGTCGCTCGGCGTGGAGGTCAACGTGCTGCCGGCCGCGGTCGAGGCCGCCCGCCGCAACGGCGGTGTGGTGATCGCCCAGACCAACCGCGAGATGCCGTGGACCTTCGGCGACGCCGTGCTCGACCTCGACCTGGTCGACGTGCTCGTGGAGGCCGACGGCCCGATGCCGCACGCACCGGTGGGCACCGTCGACGAGGACTCCGCCACCATCGGTCGCTTCGTGTCGGAGCGGGTGCCCGACGGCGCCACGCTCCAGGCGGGCATCGGCGCGGTACCCGACGCGACCATGCACGGGCTGTCCGGCCGCCGGGGGCTGCGCGTGTGGACGGAGATGTTCTCCGACAGCGTGCTGGCCCTCGAGCGGGCCGGGGCGCTCGACCGCGAGGTGCCGCTGACCGCGTCGTTCCTGTTCGGCTCCCCGGAGCTGTTGGCGTGGGTCGACGGCAACCGCCGGGTCGAGATGCGTCGGACCGAGGTCACCAACAACCCGGCCCTGATCGCGCGGAACCCGGCGATGACCAGCGTCAACACCGCGCTCCAGGTCGACCTCTTCGCGCAGGCCAACGCCAGCCGGATCAACACCAGGATCCACTCGGGTTTCGGTGGCCAGACCGACTTCATCGTCGGCGCCATGCACAGCCAGGGAGGGCAGGCGTTCATCGCGCTGCGGTCGTGGCACCCGAAGGCGGACTGCTCGACGATCGTGCCCCTGGTCGACGAGCCGGTGACGTCGTTCCAGATGACCGCGGTGGTGACCGAGCGGGGCATTGCCGAGATCTACGGCAACGACCAGCGCGAGCAGGCGCGCCAGCTGATCGAGCACACCGCCCACCCGAGTGTCCGCGAGGAGCTGTGGGAGGAAGCGGTGGCGCTGGGCCTCCTCCGGGCGCCGTGAGGGCTTCCCTAGGATTGGCCCCATGACGCAGCAGCCGTTCAGCCGTCCCGGCGCGATCGACCTGTCGGGGCTGAACCGCCCCGCCCCGGGTGGTGCGCAGCCACCTGCCGGTGGCCGCCCGGGAGGGCCTCCCGCCGACGGTGCTCCGCCCGCCGGCGGTGCCCGCTCGTCGTACGCCGTCGACATCACCGAGGAGAACCTCCAGACGGTGCTCGACGCCTCGGTGACCGCACCGGTCGTGCTCGTCTTCTTCTCGCCGTCGCGCTCACCCGAGAGCGCCGCGATGGCCGACGACGTGGCCACCGCGTCCGACGAGTACGACGGGCGCTTCCTGGCCGGCCTGGTCGACATCGACGCGGCCCCCGCGATCGCGCAGGCGCTGCAGATCCCCCAGGTCCCGCTCGTGATGGTGATCCTCGACGGGCGGCCGGCGGCGCAGCCGATCCCGGGCCTGCTGAAGCTCGACGAGATCCGCACCCTGCTCAACCAGCTGGCCCAGGGCCTCACCGCCCAGGGCATCACCGGTCGCCACCAGCCGCTCCCCGTCGGCGTGGCCGAGGGCGACGAGGGCGAGGAGCAGCTGGACCCCCGCTACGCCGCCGCCCAGCAGGCACTGGAGAACAACGACATCGACGGCGCGGTCGAGGAGTACCAGCGGCTCGTCGACGCCAACCCCGCCGACACCGAGGCGGCCGCCGGGCTGGCCATGGCGAAGGTGCTGCAGCGCACCCAGGGCGTCGACCTGAACGCTGCGCGCGCGGCCGCCGCGGCGAGTCCCGACGACGTCGCCGCCCAGAGCCTGGTCGCCGACCTCGACCTGCTCGGGGGTCACGTGGACGACGCGTTCGCGCGCCTGGTCGACCTGGTCCGGCGTACGACGGGTGACGAGCGCAACCAGGCCCGCGAGCACCTGATCGGGCTCTTCGCCGCGGTCGGCAACGACGACCCACGCGTCCTGCGCGGCCGCCAGAACCTCGCCTCGGCGCTCTTCTGACGGGAGTCCGATGGCCACCATCGTCTACTGCCACGCCCATCCCGACGATGAGGCGTCGCAGACCTCCGGCGTGATGGCGCGGGCCGCCGCCGAGGGGCACCGCGTCGTCGTCGTCTTCGCGACCAACGGCGACCACGGTGAGGTCGCCGCCGACGCCGTCGAGGGCGAAACAGTCGCCGACCACCGTCGGCGCGAGGCCGCCGCCTCGGCCGCGGCGCTGGGGCTCGCACGTGTCGCGTGGCTCGGGTACGCCGACTCCGGCATGGCCGGGTGGGACCAGAACGACCACGAGGACTCGCTCCACCGGGCCGACCTCGACGAGGCCGCGAGCCGGTTGGCCGCCGTCGTCGACGAGGAGCGGGCCGACGTGCTGATCGGCTACGACTGGCACGGCGGCTACGGCCACCCCGACCACGTGAAGGTCCACCACGTCGTACGTCGCGCTGCCGAGCTCGCGGCCGCCCGGCCGCGGCTCCTCGAGTCCACGATGAACCGCACCGAGATGGTGCGCTTCATGGAGATCGGGCGTGCGGCCGGCATGGACGTCGGCGACTTCGATCCCGAGCAGCCGATGGACGACGGCAACCCCTTCGGCAGCACCGAGGACGAGATCACCTGGCGGGTCGACGTGTCGGCGTACCTCGACCGCAAGCGCGCCTCGCTCGAGGCCCACCGCTCCCAGGCGACCGACATCGAGAGCTTCCTGTCGATGCCGCCCGAGGTCTTCGCGGCCTTCTTCGGCCACGAGCACCTCATCGAGCCGGGCGTCGACGGTCCGATGCGCGACGGCTGGCCGTTCTGACCGCGCAGCCGTGACCGAGGAACGAGGTCACGGCGTGGCGCGGGCAGGTTGAGCAAGCGACGCGGCTGAGGAACGAAGCCGCGTCAGCGCGTCGAAACCCGGTGAGGTGCCTGGGGCGCGAGCCAAGGGTCTCGACGGGCTCGACCAGCGGCGGGGTCTCGACGGGCTCGACCAGCGGCGGGGTCTCGACAGGCTCGACCAGACGGCAGGGGTCTCGACAGGCTCGACCAACGGAGGGGTCTCGACAGGCTCGACCAACGGAGGGGTCTCGACCGGCTCGACCAACGGAGGGGTCTCGACAGGCTCGACCAGCGGCGGGGTCTCGACAGGCTCGACCAACGACAGGCTCGACCAACGACAGGCTCGACCAGCGGGGGTCTCGACCGGCGGGGGACTCAGCCCAGCGCGGAGCGGCCCGCCTCGAGCCGGGCCACCGGCACGCGGAACGGGGAGCACGAGACGTAGTCGAGGCCGACCTCGTCGAAGAAGTGGATCGACGCGGGGTCGCCGCCGTGCTCGCCGCACACCCCCAGGTGCAGATCGGGGTTGGCCTTCCGGCCGATCTTCGTGGCGTGCCGCACCAGCCGGCCGACGCCGTCGACGTCGAGGCTCTCGAACGGGCTGACCTGGAAGATGCCGGCCTCGAGGTAGCGGCTGAAGAACGACGACTCGACGTCGTCGCGCGAGAAGCCCCAGGTCATCTGCGTCAGGTCGTTGGTACCGAAGGAGAAGAACTCGGCCGACTTCGCGATCTCGTGGGCGGTCACGGCCGCGCGCGGCAGCTCGATCATCGTGCCGACCTTGTGGGGCACCGGCCGGCCCCGCTCCTCCTCGATCGACGCGGCGACCTCGGCGACCATGACGCGGACCAGGTCGAGCTCGGTGACCGACGCGACGAGCGGGATCATGATCTCGGGCTGGGGGTCGCCCCCGTCGGCGATCCGCTCGGCGGCGGCCTCCAGGATCGCGCGGACCTGCATGGCGAAGAGGCCGGGGATCACGATGCCCAGGCGGACGCCACGGAGGCCGAGCATCGGGTTCTGCTCGTGCAGCCGCTTGACCGCCTCGAGCAGCTTCTGGTCGTGGTCGTCGAGGTCGTCATGCTCGTCCTCGAGCGCGACCTTCACCGAGAGGTCGGTGAAGTCGGGGAGGAACTCGTGGAGCGGCGGGTCGATCAGCCGGATCGTCACCGGCAGGCCGTCCATGGCCTCGAAGATCCCGCGGAAGTCGTCACGCTGGAGCGGCAGGAGCGCGGACAGTGCGGCCTCCTGACCGGCCTCGTCCTCGGCCACGATGAGGTTCTCGACCAGCTGGCGGCGGTCGCCGAGGAACATGTGCTCCGTGCGGCACAGCCCGATGCCCTCGGCGCCGAACCGCCGGGCCCGCGCCGCGTCCTCGGGGGTGTCGGCGTTCGCCCGCACCCGGAGCCGTCGTACGTCGTCGGCGTGCTTCATCACGCCGTCCACAGCCTGGACGATGTCCTCGTCGACGTGGTCACCCTCGAAGTAGCGCATCACCGAGGAGTCGACCACGGGCACGGCGCCGAGGAAGACCTCGCCGGTGGTGCCGTCGATCGAGATCACGTCACCCTCGTTGATGGCGTCGCCGCCTCGGACCTTGGCACGGCGCCGCTTCACGCTGACGTCGAGGGACTCGGCCCCGCAGACGCACGTACGGCCCATGCCGCGGGCGACGACGGCAGCGTGGGAGGTCTTGCCGCCACGGCTGGTGAGGATGCCCCGGGCGGCGACCATGCCGCGCAGGTCGTCGGGGTTGGTCTCCTTGCGCACCAGGATCACGTCCTCGCCGCGCTCGGCCCACTCGACGGCGGTGTCGGAGTCGAAGACCGCCTTGCCCACGGCGGCACCGGGGGAGGCGTTCATCCCGGTGGCGATCAGCGTGCGCTCGGCGGTCTCGTCGAAGCTGGGGAACATCAGCTGCGCGAGCTGGGCGCCGGTGACCCGCCGCGTCGCCTCGTCGGCGTCGATCAGGCCCTCGTCGGTCATGTGGCGACCGATCCGGAACGCCGCCGCGGGCGTGCGCTTGCCGACGCGGGTCTGGAGCATCCAGAGCTTGCCCCGCTCGACGGTGAACTCGATGTCGCACATGTCGTGGTAGTGCTTCTCGAGGGTCGACATGATGCCGATCAGCTCGTCGTACGACCGCTGGTCGATCTTCTCCATGTCGGCCAGCGAGACCGTGTTGCGGATGCCCGCCACGACGTCCTCGCCCTGGGCGTTCTGGAGGTAGTCGCCGTAGACGCCCTGGTTGCCCGACGCGGGGTCACGGGTGAAGGCGACTCCGGAGCCCGAGTCGTCGCCCCGGTTGCCGAAGACCATCGCCTGCACGTTCACAGCGGTGCCGAGCCCCTCCGCGATCCGCTCCTGACGGCGGTAGAGGACGGCGCGCTCGGTGTTCCACGAGTCGAAGACGGCGCGCATCGCGAGCTCGAGCTGCTCGCGAGGGTTCTGCGGGAAGTCGCGGCCGGTGTGCTCGGCGATGGCGCGCTTGAAGGTCTGGACCAGCTCGCCCAGGTCGTCGACGCCGAGGTCGGTGTCGGACTCGGTGCCGCGGTTCTTCTTCAGCTTGTCGAGGGCCCGGGAGAACACCTCGGACTCCATGCCCAGCACGGTGGCGCCGAACATCTGGAGCAGGCGGCGGTAGGAGTCGAGGGCGAAGCGCTCGTCGTCGCTCTGCGCGGCCAGACCGCGGACCGACTCGTCGTTGAGACCGACGTTGAGGACCGTCTCCATCATCCCGGGCATGGAGAACTTCGCGCCGGAGCGGACGCTGACGAGCAGCGGGTCGGCGGGGTCGCCCAGACGCCGTCCCATCGCCTCCTCGAGCGCGTGCAGGCGCTCGTCGATCTCACCGTCGAGGCCCTCGGGGACGTCGCCCGCCTCCAGGTAGGCACGGCACGCCTCCGTGGAGATCGTGAAGCCGGGCGGGACCGGGAGCCCGAGGTTCGTCATCTCCGCGAGGTTGGCGCCCTTGCCACCGAGGAGGTCCTTCTGGTCCTTGTCGCCGTGGGTGAAGTCGAAGACGTAGGTCATGGCCCGATCCTTGCGCGTCCCCGGACGGTTGGCGAGGACCGAACGTCCCTCGCCCCGCGGTCACCCGGTCGGGGCGCGACCGTCCGGTTCGTCGGACAGGTCGCCGCCGCTCTCGACGTACGCCGGTCGGGTGCCACCGCTCGCGACCGCGAGCGCCGAGGAGATCCGGCGGGCGGTGAAGTCGGCGCACCGCTCGCGGACCTGCTCCGCGGTGGCGAACTCGGCGTGCCGGATCTCGCGCGTCTGCAGGGCGACGCCGGTCAGGATCTCGGCGTCGTGCTCGCCGCCGTCGAAGACCAGGCACACGGCGTCGTCCCAGCCACCCCAGGGCGGGAGCCAGTCGGTGAGCAGGAGGTCGCCGGCGTCGATGGTGAGGGCGAGCTCCTCCTCGATCTCGCGGCCCGCCGCGTCCTTCGGCGACTCGCCGACCTCGACGACGCCACCGGGCAGGTCCCAGTCGCGCTTGTAGGTGAGCTGGCAGATCAGGACCCGCCCGTCGCGGTCGCGGACCAGCAGCTGGCTGATCGCGCGCTTGCGGGGGAGGAAGGAGTTCAGCAGGGCCCGGAACGCCCCCGGCTCGGTGAGCGGGGGATCGCTGGCGAGCCTGGCCAGGACGACGTACGACGTCGTCTCGGCGCGGTCGCCGGTGCCGGGCTCGACGCGACGCTCGCCCTCACGGCGCAGTCCGGCCCGCGTGGCCACGCGGAGGGAGGCCTCGTTGCCGGGCTCCACCTTCGCCTCGACGCGCGAGTAGCCGAGGCCGCCCTGGCCGGTCTCGGTGAGGGCGTAGTCGGCCAGCAGCCGGACGGCGCGGGTCGCCAGCCCTCGGCCGCGGCGGCCCCGGAACAGCGCCCACGACAGCTCGCCCACTCCCCGGTCGCGCCGCCGTATGTCGACGCTGCCCGCCAGACCGTCGCCGTCCTCGACCGCGAACCCGACCACCGACCGCTCGTCGGCGTACGACGCCCGCCAGTCGCGGATCGCCTGCTGCATGCGCTCGTCGGTGACGCCGTCGGGCGGCCAGCCGAACCAGTGGGCGATCACCTCGTCGTGCCCCGCGACCGCTTGCGGTACGTCGTCGTCGCGCCAGGGCCGGAGCGTCACCTCGCCGTCGGTGAGGGTCGGCTGCTCCGGCGGATCACTCACCCGGCCACCCTAGCCGGGCACCTCCGGCCCCCCGCCGCCCCCGCCCTTCGCCCGAGTAACGCGGGGTTATCACCGCCGAAGTACCCGCACAGCACGCACTCAGCAGCCACAGCACCGCACCAGTCGGTGCTCGCCGGGCTCAGTCCTTCCGCAGCCACACCGTCGCCAGCGGCGGTACGACGAGGGTGGCGTGGGCGGGCTGGCTGCCGTGCTGTCCCTCGTGGGCGGTGACGGAGCCGAGGTTGCCGACGCCGGAGCCGGTGTAGGTGCCGGCGTCGGTGTTCAGCACCTCGTGCCACGTGCCCGCGGACGGCAGCCCGAGCCTGAAGTCGGCATGCGGGACGGCCGCGAAGTTGGACACGCACACCAGGTCGCCGGTCGAGCCCCCACCGCCGGCAGAGCCGGTCGAGACCACGCGCCGGATGAACGAGAACACGTTCCGTCCGGCGTCGTTGGCGTCGATCCACTCGAACGACGACGCGTCGTCCTCGCGTGACCAGATGGCGGGGGAGGAGGTGTAGGCCGCGTTGAGGTCCTTGACCAGGCGGTGGACGCCGAGGTGCTCGGGGTGGTCGAGGAGCCACCAGTCGAGCTCGCGGGACTCGGCCCACTCGGACTCCTGGCCGAGCTCGGCGCCCATGAAGAGCAGCTGCTTGCCGGGGTGGGCCCACATGAAGGCGAGATAGGCCCGCAGGTTCGCCAGCTGCTGCCAGCGGTCGCCCGGCATCTTGCGCAGGAGGGAGCCCTTGCCGTGGACGACCTCGTCGTGGCTGAGGGGGAGCACGAAGTTCTCGGTGAACGCGTAGGTGAGGCCGAAGGTGAGGTCGTGGTGGTGCCAGGCCCGGTGGACCGGCTCGCGCTTGAGGTAGTCGAGGGTGTCGTGCATCCAGCCCATGTTCCACTTGAAGCCGAAGCCGAGCCCGTCGGCCGAGGTCGGCTGGGTGACACCGGGCCAGGAGGTCGACTCCTCGGCGATGGTGGTCGCGCCCGGGACCCGCTTGTAGACCGTGGCGTTCATCTCCTGGAGGAACTGCACGGCCTCGAGGTTCTCGTTGCCGCCGTGGATGTTCGGCGACCACTCGCCCTCGGTGCGGGCGTAGTCGAGGTAGAGCATCGAGGCCACGCCGTCGACGCGAAGGCCGTCGGCGTGGAACTCCTCGAGCCAGTAGAGCGCGTTCGCGTAGAGGTAGTTGCGCACCTCGCGACGGCCGAAGTTGAAGATGTGGGAGCCCCACTCCTTGTGCCAGCCCCGCTGCGGATTGGGGTCCTCGTAGAGCGGGGTGCCGTCGAACTGCACCAGCGCCCACTCGTCGGTGGCGAAGTGCCCCGGCACCCAGTCGAGCAGCACGCCGATCCCGCGCTGGTGGAAGGCGTCGACCAGCCGGCGGAAGCCGTCGGGGTCACCGAACCGGGCGTCCGGCGCGAAGTACGACGTCACGTGGTAGCCCCACGAGCCGCCGAACGGGTGCTGCATGACCGGCATCAGCTCGACGTGGCTGAAGCCGAGGTCGGCGACGTAGGGCACCAGCTCGTCGATCAGCTGGTCCCAGGTCAGGACCTCCCCGTGCCGCTTGCGCCACGAGGCCAGGTGGACCTCGTAGACCGACATCGGCTCGTGGACGGGCTGCCGGGAGCGACGCTGCTCCATCCACGCGTCGTCCCCCCACGTGTAGGTCGACTCGTAGACCCGGCTCGACGTCGCGGGAGGCACCTCGGCCCAGTAGGCCATCGGGTCGGCCTTCTCGCGCCACGCGCCGTCGGCGCCGAGGATCACGAACTTGTAGCAGGCACCGGCCCCGACCGCGGGCACGAAGAGCTCCCAGACACCCGACTGGCCGAGCTGGCGCATCGGATGCTCGCGGCCGTCCCAGCTGTTGAAGTCGCCCTCGAGCCGGACGCCGCGCGCACTGGGTGCCCAGACCGCGAACGACGTACCGGAGACGTCGCCGGTCGCGGAGCGGTAGTGGTGGACGCGGCTGCCCAGCACGGTCCAGAGCAGCTCGTGTCGACCCTCGTTGACCAGGTGGAGGTCCACGTCGCCGAGCGTGGGCAGGAAGCGGTAGGGATCGTCGACGGTGATCGCGCCCTCGCCGTAGTCGACCTCGATGCGATAGTCCGGCACGTCGCCGGGCTTCACCCCGTCGGCGACGGTGGCCTCACCGACCCAGACGCCCTCGTGCTCGTGCTGGAGTGGCACCCGGGCGCCGTCGGCGAGCACCGCGGTGACCGTCCGGGCCAACGGCTTGAACGAGCGGATCGTGACGCCGTCGCCCTCGGGGTGCGGTCCGAGGATCGCGTGCGGTTGGCCGTGCTCACCTCGCGTCAGCTGCTCGATCTCGGCCGTGGACGCCTTCTTCATCGGTTCCCCTCAGGGGTCAGGCCCGGGATCTGGCTCAGCGCGGCCATCGGGATCGGCAGCCACGTGGGTCGGTTGCGCGCCTCGTAGACGCACTCGTAGACGGTCTTGTCGGCGACGTACGCCGCCAGCAGGGTCTGCTGGTCGCCGGTCAGGTCGTGGTGCGTGTATGCGTCGAGGAAGGCGGTCTGGTTGCGTGCCGACCACTCGGCCGCGCGGTAGGCACGCTGCTCGGTGCCGTTGTCGCCGGTCGCGGCAGCGGTCATCGCGGCCACGCGGGGGGCGTAGTCGAAGGAGCGGAGCATCCCCGCGACGTCGCGCCAGGGCGAGTCAGGTTCGACGCGCTCGGCCAGCGACTTGGCGGGCTCGCCCTCGAAGTCGACGATCTTCCAGCCCTTGGCGGTGCGCAGGGTCTGGCCGAGGTGCAGGTCGCCGTGGACACGCTGAGCCGTGCCCGAGCCGATCGCCGCGACCGCCTCGAACAGCGCGCGCAGCTCGGGCGCGTGCGGAGCCAGCTCGGGCACCACCCCGAGCGCGTCGTCGAGCCGGGCGGTCATGGCCGCCGCGAGCGCCCGATGGTCGTCGGCCGTGCGCTCGACCAGGGGGAAGTGGTCGGCCAGGAGCGTGTGGATGCGCGCGACCGCCTCACCGAGCCGTTGCGCCTCCGCGGCGAAGTCGCCGCCCACCTCGTCGGCGTAGAGGTCGGCCTCGGCGAACAGGTTGCGCACGCTGGTCAGCGCGAGCTCCCATCCGTCGCTGGCGGTGCGCAGGAACTGCTGCAGCATCGCCAGCTGGAATGTGTCTCCGATGGTCGAGCCTGTCGAGACCTCGACCCACCCGAGCAGCGCCGCGACGTTGTCGGAGCCGGCCCGCGTGAGGATCTCGTGGATCTCGATGTCGGGGTTCGTGCCAGGCGTGATGCGCCGGAAGATCTTCAGCAGGGCCTGCTCGCCGAACGCGACCGAGGAGTTGGACTGCTCGCCGGTGAACGGCGTGGAGTGGGCGGCCGTGTCGAGCGGCTCGCCCGGGAGGCGGTGGAAGGTCAAGGGGCCGTCGGGAGGGTAGGCGAACGCACGGAGGTACGCCGCCATCGCGTCGCGGTCGTGGACCGCGTCGTAGACGTGGGTCCACCCGACCTCGGGGTCCTCCCACCAGCCCACGAAGGCGTGGTCGAGCCGGTGCTCGGGGTCGGTGTAGAGCGCGAGCGGGACCTGGTAGAGCTCGACGTCGCCGTCGGGATAGGTCACCTCGGCCAGGTCGACCACCACGCGCGGCCCTTCCTCCGCGATCACCCCGAGCCGTCGTACGTCGGTCACCTCACCCTGGCGTCCCTTGCCGCCGAACCAGCGCGCCCCTTCGAGGAAGTCGGTCAGCTGCCGTCGGTCGTCGGCGGGCGGAGAGGTGGCGGTGGGATCGGTACGGATGTCGTCAGTCACGGAGCTATGGCCTCCTCAGGCGGGGCGGTCAGCCGGAACCAGTAGAACCCGTACCCACCCAGCGTCAGGAGATACGGGAGCTCGCCGATCGGCGGGAACGGCACGCCGCCCAGGAGCTCGACGGGGACGTAGCCCTCCCAGCGCCGCAGGTCGAGCTCCACGGGCTGCGCGAAGCGCGAGAGGTTGTTGACGCACACGATGATGTCGGGCTCGTCGCCCGCCTCGTGCTCGCGTGCGTAGGACAGCACCGAGGGGTTGGTGCCCCCGAGGTCGAGGAACGAGCCCAGTCCGAACGCCGGGTGGCCGCGGCGGGCGTGGATCATGCGGCGGGTCCAGTGCAGCAGTGACGAGGAGTCCTCGAGCTGGGCCTCGACGTTGACGCTCTGGTAGCCGTAGACCGGGTCCTGGATCGCGGGCAGGTGGAGGCGACCCGGGGTCGCCGCCGAGAAGCCGGCGTTGCGGTCGGGGGTCCACTGCATCGGCGTCCGGACGCCGTCGCGGTCGCCGAGCCAGATGTTGTCGCCCATCCCGATCTCGTCGCCGTAGTAGAGGACGGGGCTGCCGGGCAGCGAGAGCAGGAGCGCGCTGAAGAGCTCCATCCGGTTGACGTCGTTGTCGAGCAAGGGGGCGAGCCGGCGCCGGATCCCGATGTTGGCCTTCATCCGGGGGTCCTTGGCGTACTCGTCCCACATGTAGTCGCGGTCCTCGTCGGTGACCATCTCGAGGGTCAGCTCGTCGTGGTTGCGCAGGAAGATGCCCCACTGGCAGCCGTCGGGGATCGGCGGCGTCTGTTCCATGATCTCCGAGATCGGGAAGCGGGACTCGCGGCGGACCGCCATGAAGATGCGCGGCATCACGGGGAAGTGGAAGCACATGTGGCACTCGTCGCCCTCGCCGGCGTACTCGCCGGTGTCGGGGTCGCGCTTGCCGCCGAAGTAGTCCACGACGTCGGCCGGCCACTGGTTGGCCTCGGCGAGGAGGACCCGGCCGGGGTAGTTGTCGTCGATGAAGCGGCGCACCATGCGCAGGAACTCGTGGGTCTCGGGGAGGTTCTCGCCGTTGGTGCCGGGCCGCTCGTAGAGATAGGGCACCGCGTCGAGTCGGAAGCCGTCGAGACCCATGTCGAGCCAGAACGACATCGCCTCGAGCATGGCCTCGTGGACCTTCGGGTTGTCGTAGTTGAGGTCGGGCTGGTGGGAGAAGAAGCGGTGCCAGAAGTACTGCTGGCGGACCGGGTCCCAGGTCCAGTTCGACGGCTCGGTGTCGACGAAGATGACGCGCGCCTCTTCGTACAGCTCGTCGGTGTCGGACCAGACGTAGAAGTCGCCGTAGGGACCGTCGGGATCGCTGCGCGACGCCTGGAACCACGGGTGAGCGTCACTCGTGTGGTTCATGACGAAGTCGATGATCACGCGCATGCCCCGGCGGTGGGCGGCCTCGACGAACTCTCGGAAGTCGTCGACGGTGCCGCACTCGGGCAGGATCGAGGTGTAGTCGGCGATGTCGTAGCCGCCGTCGCGCAGCGGCGAGGTGAAGAACGGCGGCACCCACAGGCAGTCGATGCCCAGCCACTGCAGGTAGTCGAGCTTCTCGATCACGCCGCGGAAGTCACCGGTGCCGTCGGCGTTGGAGTCGCGGAACGACCGCACCAACACCTCGTAGAAGACCGCCGACTTGAACCAGTCGGGCGTCTGCTGCTCGGCCGTCGCCCCGACGATCGTGCTCTCGTGAGTCGTCTCCTCGCCGGTCTGGACCGGTGTCGCTGGTCTGGCCGGTGTCGCTGGTCTGGCCGGTGTCGCTGGTCGAGCCTGTCGAGACCTCGCTCATGCGGTCCTCCGGACGGTCAGCAGGTGAGCGGGCTCGACCCCGGGATCGAGCCGCACGTAGTTGTGCTGGCCCCAGTGCCAGTCCGCACCGGAGAGCTCGTCGTGCACGGCGAGGCTGTCCTGCCAGCCCAGACCCAGCGCCGGCAGGTCGAGGTGTACGACGGTCTCCCGGGCGCCGTGGGGGTCGAGGTTGATCACCACGATCACCAGGTCGTCGGTCGAGCCGCCTGCTCCGCTGGTCGAGCCGCCGGCTCCGCTGGTCGAGCCTGTCGAGACCTGCTTGCTGAACACCAGCACGTTCTCGTCGTCGCTGGAGTGGATCACGAGGTCGCGCAGCTGCTGGAGCGCGGGGTGCGCGCGTCGGATCGCGTTGAGCTTGGCGAGGTACGGCGCGAGCGTGCGGCCCTCGGCCTCGGCGGCCTCCCAGTCGCGGACCCGGATCTGGTACTTCTCCGAGTCGAGGTACTCCTCGCTCCCCGGCCTGACCGCGACGTGCTCGTAGAGCTCGTACCCGGCGTACACGCCCCAGCTCGGCGACCCGGTGGCGGCCAGCACGGCCCGGATCTTGAACGCCGCCGGACCGCCGTACTGCAAGGAGGCATGGAGGATGTCGGGGGTGTTGACGAAGAAGTTCGGCCGCATCAGGTGGTCGGTCTCCGACGACACCTCGCGGAGGTACTCCTCGATCTCCCACTTGGCGGTGCGCCAGGTGAAGTAGGTGTAGCTCTGGTGGAAGCCGATGGCACCGAGGGTCCGCATCATCGCCGGCCGAGTGAAGGCCTCGGCCAGGAAGAGGACGTCCGGGTCGGTGCGGCGCACCTCGCGCAGGAGCCACTCCCAGAAGGCCACGGGCTTGGTGTGGGGGTTGTCGACCCGGAAGATCCGCACGCCGTGCTTCATCCAGTGCCGCACGACCCGGAGGACCTCGCGGCAGATGCCCTGGGGGTCGTTGTCGAAGTTGAGCGGGTAGATGTCCTGGTACTTCTTGGGCGGGTTCTCGGCGTAGGCGATGGTGCCGTCGGCCTGGGTGGTGAACCACTCCGGGTGGCTGGTCACCCAGGGGTGGTCGGGCGCGCACTGGAGGGCCAGGTCGAGCGCCACCTCGAGCCCGACCGACGCCGCCTTGGCCACGAACGCGTCGAAGTCCTTCAGCGTGCCGAGGTCGGGGTGGATCGCGTCGTGCCCGCCGTCCTTGCTGCCGATCGCCCATGGCGAGCCGGGGTCGTGCGGACCGGGGTCGAGGGTGTTGTTGGGTCCCTTGCGGTTGACCTCGCCGATCGGGTGGATCGGAGGCAGGTAGACCACGTCGAAGCCCATCGCGGCGACGGCGTCGAGCCGCTGGGCGGCCGTGCGGAACGTGCCGCTGACCACGGTGCCGGTCTTCTCGTCGTACGACGAGCCCTCCGACCGCGGGAAGAGCTCGTACCAGGCGCTGAACAGGGCCCGGGGCCGGTCTGCGTAGAGCGAGTAGGGACCCTCGACGGTGACCAGCTCACGCAGCGGGTGCGCGGTGAGCAGCGCCACCAGCTCGTGCGACTGCAGCGCGGCCAGTCGCGCCTCCACCGGTCGGCCGGTGTCGCGGGCGGCCGACGCCGCCCCCTTCACGATCTCGACCTCGCGGGCGTCGAGAGCGGGGTCGGCGGCCACCCGGTCGAGCAGCAGGCCACCCGCGGTGAACATGAGCTCGACATCGACCCCGGCCGGGATCTTCAGTCCCGCGTCGTGCTCCCAGGTCGCCAGCGGGTCGGACCAGGCGTGCACCTCGAACGTCCACGCTCCCTCGCAGTCGGGCGTGACCCACGCGACGTAACGGTCCGGTGTGTCACCGTCGGGCACCATCCGGACAGGGGGCCTACGGCTGCCGTCGGGCGCCACCAGCACCACCTCGGCGCCGAGGTGGTCGTGCCCCTCGCGGAAGACGCTGGCGCGCACGGGCAGCGCCTCGCCCGCCGTGGCCTTGGCCGGGAGTCGACCGAGGTCGACCAAGGGCATGACGTCCATGACGGGGATGCGACCGACCATGCTCGCCACCCTTCCGAATAGCCCCACCGCATGCAAACGGCGTCCGGTGCCCGGACCCCGCCCCAGGCGGGGCTGCCGCGCTCGGGTCGCGGAAAATTGGAACGATCAAGTCAATCTCGGCTACCGTCCCTCTGTGCGTGCTATCCGACGATTCACGGTCCGTCCGGTCCTGCCCCCGGCACTCTCCGCCCTCGGAGATCTCGCCGGCAACCTGAGGTGGTCCTGGCACCCGCCGACGCAGGACGTCTTCGCCGAGGTGGACGACGAGGTGTGGGAGGCGACCAAGCACGACCCGGTGCGCCTCCTGGGCTCGGTGAACCCGTCGCGGCTCGAGGCGCTGGCCCGCGACCAGGGCTTCCTCGACCGGCTCGGCGCGGCGAAGGCCGACCTCGACGCCTACCTCGGTGGCGAGCGCTGGTACTCCCGCAGAGCAGGCACCGAGGCACCGACCCGGATCGCCTACTTCTCCCCGGAGTTCGGCATCACCGCGGTCCTGCCGCAGTACTCCGGCGGCCTCGGCATCCTCGCCGGTGACCACCTGAAGGCCGCCAGCGACCTGGGCGTGCCGCTCATCGGCGTCGGCCTGCTCTACCACGCCGGCTACTTCAAGCAGTCGCTCTCCCGCGAGGGCTGGCAGCTCGAGCAGTACCCCGTCCTCGACCCCGACGAGCTGCCCATCTCGCTGCTCCGCGAGGAGAACGGCGACCGTGCGCTGATCTCCATCGCCCAGCCCGACGGCCCCGACCTGCTCGCCAAGATCTGGGTCGCCCAGGTCGGTCGCGTGCCCCTGCTGCTGCTCGACTCCGACGTCGAGGGCAACCCCGACCACTACCGCGACGTGACCGACCGCCTCTACGGCGGCACCTCCGAGCACCGCCTCCGCCAGGAGATCCTGCTCGGCATCGGCGGCGTCCGCGCGCTGCGCGCCCACGCCCGCATCACCGGTACGACGGAGCCCGAGGTCTACCACACCAACGAGGGCCACGCCGGGTTCCAGGGCCTCGAGCGGATCCGCGAGCTGACCCTCGAGGAGAGCGGGCCGCAGCTCGACTTCGACACCGCCCTCGAGGTGTCCCGCGCCTCCACCGTCTTCACCACGCACACCCCGGTGCCGGCCGGCATCGACCGGTTCTCGCGCGAGCTGATCGAGCAGTACTTCGGCTCCGCCGGCCCGCTGGCCGGCGTTCCGATCGAGCGGATCCTCGCCCTCGGCGCCGAGGACTACGACGGCGGCGACCCGACGGTCTTCAACATGGCCGTGATGGGCTTCCGCCTCGGCCAGCGCGCCAACGGCGTCTCGCAGCTCCATGGCCACGTCAGCCGGG
Source organism: uncultured Actinomycetota bacterium (assembly GCA_963753705.1). Classification (GTDB taxonomy): domain Bacteria; phylum Actinomycetota; class Actinomycetes; order Propionibacteriales; family Nocardioidaceae; genus Nocardioides. Next base: position 65,129 of record CAVWDJ010000012.1, on the reverse strand, counting down.
AGATGTTCCACGGCTTGTGGCCGGCGTTCGACGAGGCCGAGGTGCCGATCACCTCGATCACCAACGGCGTGCACGCCCCGACCTGGGTCGGGCGCGAGGTCTTCGACCTCGCCACCCGTCACGGCGCGGCCGGCGAGGCCGACGACACCGACTCCTACTGGACGGCCGTCGACCAGGCGTCGTCCGGCGACATCTGGGCGGTCAAGCGACTGCTGCGTGAGCGGCTCGTCCACGACGCTCGTCGCCGGTTGCTCAAGTCGTGCACCACCCGCGGGTTCCCGGCGGCCGAGTGCAAGTGGGTCGACGAGGCGCTCGACCCCGACGTGCTGACGATCGGCTTCGCGCGCCGCGTGCCGTCGTACAAGCGGCTCACGCTGATGCTGCGCGACCCCGAGCGGCTCAAGCGCCTGCTGCTCCACCCGGAGCGTCCGGTGCAGCTGATCATCGCCGGCAAGGCCCACCCCGCCGACGACGGCGGCAAGAAGCTGATCCAGGAGCTCGTGCGCTTCGCCGACGACCCCGAGGTGCGCCACCGCATCGTCTTCCTGCCCAACTACGACATCGCGATGGCGCAGCCGCTCTACCCCGGCTGCGACGTCTGGCTGAACAACCCGCTGCGCCCCTACGAGGCCTGCGGCACGTCGGGCATGAAGGCCGCGCTCAACGGCGGCCTCAACCTGTCGATCCTCGACGGCTGGTGGGACGAGTGGTACGACGGCTCCAACGGCTGGGCGATCCCGTCCGCCGACGGCGTCGACGACACCGACCGCCGCGACGACCTCGAGGCGACCGCCCTCTACGACCTGATCGAGAAGGACGTCGCGCCGCGCTTCTACGACGTGGACCACGACGGCGTACCGGGCCGCTGGATCGAGATGGTGCGCCACACCTTGAAGTCGCTCGGCCCCAAGGTGCTCGCCACCCGCATGGTCCGCGACTACGTCCGGCTGCTCTACACCCCGGCCGCCGTCACCGCCCGCACGCTGAACTCCGACTTCAAGGGCGCCACCGAGCTGGCGGCGTGGAAGAAGGAGGTGCGCGCCGGCTGGGACGACGTGCGCGTCGAGCACGTCGAGAGCCACGGCGTCGGCGACAACCCCGAGGTCGGCTCCACGCTGACCGTCCGGGCCTTCGTGGCCCTGGGCTCGCTGACGCCCGACGACGTCGCGGTCGAGGTCGTGCACGGCGTGATCGACGGTGACGACGACCTCGTCGACACCGCGGTCACCCAGCTCGCGCTGGCCGACAGCTACGACGGTGGCCGGTTCCGCTTCGACGGTGAGGTCGAGCTCCGCCGCGGCGGCGCCTTCGGCTACACCGTCCGGATCGTGCCCCGCCACAGCGTCCTCGCCTCGGTCTCCGAGATGGGCCTCGTCGCCCTCCCCTGACCCCGAGTCGGCGCACACAGGCACCGCAATCACGCCGACTCGGCGCAAACAGGCATCACAATCACGCCGACTCGGCGCAAACAGGCATCACAATCACGCCGACTCGGCACAGACAGGCATCACAATCACGCCGAGTCGTCAGGTGCCGACTCGGCGTCAGGTCGGTGCGGTCTCGGGGTGGGCGCGCCAGCGGCGGATGATCAGCTCGGCGATGAGCAGGTTGACGATCCAGCCCAGCCACTGGCCGTAGGGGATGCTCGCGCTGACCGCGGCCTGCACGTCGCCGCCGTAGCGGCTCTGCATGATCGGCACCTGCACGAGCAGGAGCAGCGGCGTCACCATCCGTGCGGTGATCGCGAAGAACGTGACGGCGTACAGCCGGGTCATCCACTCGCGGTGCCGGGTGACGTCGCCGGCGCGGATCGCCCGGTAGGCCACCACCGCCAGGCACGGCCAGAGCACCGCCGGGACCAGCACCCCGAAGCGGGTGAGGTTCCCATCGGGCGTGGTGAGCGCGAGCGGGATGCCGGTCAGCACGAACGCGACGGTGCCGAGCCCGAGGAAGGTCCGCCCGATCGCGCGGTGCCGCGCCCGGTGCGCGCGGATCCGCGGGACGAACTGGAGCGCGCCCAGGATCATCGCGGTGGCGGCCGTGGGCACGTGGATCACGAGCAGCACCCACGCCGCATCGGTCTGTACGTCGATCCGGCTCGCCGCGCGGTCGAGCAGCACGTAGGGGAATGCGAGCACCGGCGTCGCCACCACCGCGATCACGAGGATCGCGAGGACGAGCCGCGGGGTGCGGCTGCGAACGGCGTCGGGGCGGGTCGTGGTCATCGCACCCAGCCTGGACCGCGCGGCGCGACCGGGCATCGGGGATCACCCCGGGTCGAGCCCTGGGGCGACGTCAGTCGTGCCTGCTGTCGCGGAGCACGACCACGGTGCGACCGCCGAGGAACAGCGCCTCACCGGCCGCCACCTTCGTGCCGTGCGGGAGGTCGGGGCAGGTGGACACCACGACCTCGCCGGGTCCCCAGCCCCCGTCGGGGGCGGTGACCTCGATCGGGTCGGGCTCGGCGTTGAGCCAGAGCAGGAAGGAGCTGTCCCACTGCTGCTCCCCGCGCGGGCCGGGGGAGCGGAGCGGGTCGCCGGTGACGAGCATGCCGACGACGCTCAGCGCGTCGTCCGCCCAGTCGTCCCCCGCCATCTCGCGGCCGCTCGGGTGCAGCCAGACCAGGTCCTTCGGGCCGCCCTCGATCGTGGGCCTGCCCTCGAACCAGTGCCGCTGCCGCAGGGCCGGGTGCTCACGCCGCAGCCGGAGCGCCGCCTTGGTCACCTCGTAGACGTCGAGCCACGCGTCGTCGGCCCGCCAGTCGATCCAGGAGGTCTCGTTGTCCTGCACGTAGGGGTTGTTGTTGCCACCCTGGGTGCGACCACGCTCGTCACCCGCGGTGATCATCGGGACACCTGTCGACAGGCAGAGCGTCACCATCAGGTTCGCGGCGACGCGACGCCGCAGGGCGACGATGTCGGGGTCGTCGGTCTCGCCCTCCACGCCGAAGCTCTGCGAGCGGTTGTTGTCGCTGCCGTCGCGGTTGTCCTCGCCGTTGGCCCGGTTGTGCTTCTTCTCGTAGGACACCGCGTCGCGCACGGTGAACCCGTCGTGGGCGGTCACGAAGTTCACCGAGGCGTACGGCGAGCGCCCGTCGTCGGCGTACAGGTCCGACGAGCCGGCGAGCCGGGTCGCCACGGTCCGGATGCCGGCGGAGTGGCCGCGCCAGAAGTCCCGGACCGTGTCGCGGTACTGGTCGTTCCACTCCACCCACGGCGGCGGGAACTCACCGACGCGGTAGCCGTCCATCGACACGTCCCACGGCTCGGCGATCAGCTTCACGTGCCGCAGCGTCGGGTCCTGCCCGATCGCGGTGAGCAGGTGGCAGCGCATGTCGACGTCGAAGCCGACGCGGGTCAGTGCCGACATCAGGTCGAACCGGAAGCCGTCGACCCGCATCTCCCGGGTCCAGTAGCGCAGCGAGTCGAGGATCAGCCGCAGCGCGAAGGGGTTCGAGGCGTCGACGGTGTTGCCGCAGCCGGTCACGTCCCAGTAGGTGTCGTCGTAGGGATCGCCGAGGGGCGTGTGGTCGACCCGGTGGTAGAACCCGCGGTCGTCGAGCCCGCGGAACGACAGGGTCGGGCCGTCGACGCCCCCTTCGGCCGTGTGGTTGTAGACCACGTCGAGGATGACCTCCAGCCCAGCGGCGTGGAAGGACCGCACCATCTCCTTGAACTCCCGCACCTGGCCGCCGCGGTCGCCCGACGACGAGTAGCCGTTGTGCGGCGCGAAGAAGCCGATCGTGTTGTAGCCCCAGTAGTTCTCCATGCCGCGCGCCATGACTTTGGGCTCGCTCACGAACTGCTGCACCGGCAGCAGCTCGACGGCGGTCACGCCGAGGTCGCGCAGGTAGTCGATCACCGCCGGCGACGCCAGCCCGGCGTACGTGCCGCGCAGGTGCTCGGGCACCCGGTCGTGCAGGGCGGTCATCCCCTTCACGTGGAGCTCGTAGATCACGGTCTCGCTCCACCGGGTGTAGGGCCGGCGGTCGTCACCCCAGTCGAAGCCGGGGTCGTGGACGACCACGCCCTGGGGGACGTACGGCGCGCTGTCGCGCCGATCGCGGGTGTCGAGCGCGCCCTCGTGGAACCCGAAGATGGCGGGGTCGTCGACGAGCCGGCCGCTGACCGCCCGCGCGTAGGGGTCGAGCAGCAGCTTCTCGGGGTTGAAGCGCAGCCCGAGCTCGGGCTGCCAGGGGCCGTCGGCCCGGAGGCCGTAGCGGGTGCCGGGCTCGATCCCCGGGATCGCGCCGTGCCAGATCCCCAGCGACACCTCGGTGAGCTCGTGGCGCGTCTCCACGTCGGCGTCGTCGAAGACGCAGAACCACATCCGCGTCGCCTCCGGCGCATGGATGGCGACGTTCGTCGCCTCCGCGCCCCAGTCGACCCCGAGCGGCCACGTGCGCCCCGGCCACACGGCGGTGGTCTCGCCGGGACGGCTCCAGGTTCCGGGGGTCACCCGCGACATTGTGTCGGACGCTCGGCACAATGCTTGCGTTGGTCGAGCTAGTCGAGACACAGACGATGAGAAGAGGCACCATGGCGGAGTTCGTACGGCTCGAGGTCACCGACGGCGTCGGCACCATCCGGCTCGACCGGCCGAAGATGAACGCGCTGAACGTGCAGGTGCAGGAGGAGATCCGGGCCGCCGCGGCCGAGGCGACCTCGCGCGACGACGTCAAGGCGGTCGTGGTCTACGGCGGCGAGCGGGTCTTCGCGGCGGGCGCGGACATCAAGGAGATGGCCGAGATGTCCTACGTCGACATGGTGCAGCGCAGCGGCCCGCTCCAGTCGGCGTTGAGCAGCGTCGCGCGCATCCCCAAGCCCGTCGTCGCGGCGATCACCGGCTACGCCCTCGGAGGCGGGTGCGAGCTGGCCCTGTGTGCCGACGTCCGCTTCGCGGCCGAGGACGCGGTGCTCGGCCAGCCGGAGATCCTGCTCGGCATCATCCCGGGCGCGGGCGGCACGCAGCGGCTCTCCCGCCTGGTCGGCCCGAGCCGTGCCAAGGACATCATCTTCACGGGCCGCTTCGTCAAGGCCGACGAGGCGCTGGCCATCGGCCTGGTCGACCGCGTCGTACCGGCCGACCAGGTGTACGCCGAGGCCGTGGCGTGGGCGGGCCAGTTCACCCGCGCGGCGAGCTTCGCCCTGCGCGCGGCGAAGGAGTCGATCGACCTCGGGCTCGAGTCCGACCTCGACACCGGGCTGGCCATCGAGCGGCAGCAGTTCGCGGCCCTCTTCGCCACCGAGGACCGCGCCATCGGCATGACGTCGTTCGTCGAGAACGGCCCCGGCAAGGCCGAGTTCACCGGCCGCTGAGTGGCCCCGAACGCGGTACGCGGGCCGCGTTGATGTGGGATCCTGCGAACGAGAGGCCGGACGGTCCGCGAGGACCGCACGACAGGAGTGGCACCGATGGCTCGCAACACCTCCGAGACGGCTGCGGACAGCACCGACCAGTCGGCGAAGCCCGACCGGTCCGCCCAGGCGAAGGCCGCGGTGTTCGTCGTACGCACGCGGCTCGCCCAGGTCGTCTGGGTCGTCTGCGTCGCCGCGGCGGTCGTCCTCGCGGCCGGCGCGCTGTGCATCGCGCTGAAGGCCAACCCCGACAACGCCCTGGTGAAGTTCATCCTCCAGACCGCCGACAAGCTCGACCTCGGGGTCTTCTCGCGCGGCAAGGACGGCGTGGCCCACTTCAAGGGCCACACGCACGAGGCGCTGACCAAGAACGCGCTGGTGAACTGGGGGCTGGCCGCCGTCGTCTGGCTGGTCGTCGGCCGGGTCCTCGAGCGCATCATCCGGCCCTCGGCACCCGCCCCGGGGCGCGCTTCCTGAGATTCGTCACATTTTGGCGGCTGGTGGAACCTACCCGCTGGTAATTGTCGTCACGGTGTGATGAGGTGCATCCGCGGGACAGGGGGTCCCGATCCTGATCCGACCCTGGGAGGGTTCCACCACATGTCAGCTCGTACCTTCAAGCTCATCGGCGCGGCCGGCGCCGCTGCCCTGACCGTCGGGGTCCTCGCCGCCCCGGCCACGGCCGCACCCATCACCGTGAACTACTCCTGCTTCAACGGAGCGCTCACCATCCCGATCACCATGGACCTCGGCACCCTTCCGGCCAAGCTCGTGGCCGGTCAGAGCGTGAAGAAGACCATCAGTGGTGGCAACGTCCACCTCGACCAGAACGCCGTCGGCGTCGCGCTCGGCCAGGGCTGGGACGCGGTGTCCGGCACCAACGTCGCCAAGACCCAGACGCCCTACTCGCTGAAGATCCCCAAGACGACCCTGCCGGCGCCGGGCAACAGCCTCGACATCCCGGCCACCGGCGCCTTCACGATCAAGCCCACCAAGGCCGGCACCTACAAGGTCAAGGCCGGTGACAGCAACGCCGACATCCAGGGCTGGAACGGCTCCACCAAGGCCAACGACATCCCGCTCGACTGCGTCGCCCCCACCGACGGCTCCAACGTCTTCGGCACGATCGCGGTCAGCAAGGACGCCTCCAAGACGACCACCAAGGCGTCCTACAACGCCAAGAAGCACGTCGCCACCGGGACCGCCACGGTCGCGGGCGCCAAGTTCAAGCTGGCCGGCACCGGCAAGGTGAAGTTCACCCTCAAGAAGGGCTCGAAGACCGTCAAGTCCATCACCGCCTCGCTCAAGAAGGGCAAGGCCTCGGCCGCCTTCAAGAGCGTCAAGGCGAAGGGCTCCTACACGATCACCGCTGCGTTCAAGGGTGACGCCGGGCTCAAGGGCTCCTCGGGCAAGGCGAGCTTCAAGGTCAAGTGACTCGTCGCTGACGACTCCGTCTGCGCCCCCGGTGACCAGCACACCGGGGGCGCAGCCATGTCCGGGCCCGGCTTCGACCCACCCCGCGACCGTGACAGTGTCACTGTGAGGGATGCCACCACCGGGCCGGTTCCACCCCCGTCGTGGGGCCTTGTAACCTCGCAGGCACACCCCGAGGACACAGGAGGGCCGTCGCGGCCATGAACATCGCTGTCTGTGTGAAGTACGTGCCGGACGCCACCGGAGACCGTCATTTCGAGGACGACAGGACCGTCGACCGGGTCGGCGTCGACGGGCTGCTGTCCGAGCTCGACGAGTACGCCGTCGAGCAGGCGCTCCAGATCAAGGAGAAGGCCGAGAACCCCGACGACGTGACCGTGACCGCGGTCTGCGTCGGTCCCGAGCAGGCGGTCGACGCGGTGCGCAAGGCCCTCCAGATGGGTGCCGACCAGGGGGTCCACGTCACCGACGAGGCGATCGCCGGTTCCGACGCGATCGCCACCTCGCTGGTGCTGGCCAAGGCCATCCAGAAGGGCTCCTACGACCTGGTGATGTGCGGCATGGCCTCGACCGACGGCTCCATGAGCGTCGTCCCGGCGATGCTGGCCGAGCGGCTGGGGCTGCCCCAGCTCACGCTCGCCTCGGTCGTCGAGGCCCAGGGCGACCAAGTGCGGATCAAGCGCGACGGCGACACCGCGACCGAGGTCGTGGGCGGCACGATGCCGCTGGTGCTGTCGGTGACCGACCAGTCCGGCGAGGCGCGCTACCCGTCGTTCAAGGGGATCATGGCGGCCAAGAAGAAGCCGCTCGAGACGCTGTCGCTGTCCGACCTCGGGGTCGACGCCGGCGACGTGGGGCTGTCGGTGGCCTGGACCGCCGTCGAGGACACCACCGCCCGGCCGCCGCGCGAGGCCGGCGAGATCGTCAAGGACGAGGACGGCACGGGCGCCAAGGCGCTGGCCGACTTCCTCGCCGCCAAGAAGTTCATCTGATCTCCAGACAGGGAGCCACCGACTCATGAGCGAGATCCTGGTTGTCGTCGACCATGCCGAGGGCGCGGTCAAGAAGCCGACGTACGAGATGCTGACCCTGGCCGCGCGCCTCGGCGAGCCGTCGGCGGTCTACCTCGGCCCGGCCGACAAGAACGCCGAGGTCGCCGAGGCCGTGAAGAAGTACGGCGCCGCGAAGGTGTACGCCGTCGACGACGCGCCGCTGAAGGGCTTCCTGGTGGCGCCCAAGGCCGAGGCACTGCAGCAGCTGGTCGAGAAGACCTCACCCGGCGCGGTGCTCATCGCGTCGTCGGCCGAGGGCAAGGAGATCGCGGCCCGGTTGGCGATCAAGATCGACTCCGGTCTGATCACCGACGCCGTCGACGTCGAGTCCGGTGACGGCGGAGCCCCGGTCACGACCCAGTCGGTCTTCGCCGGCAACTACACGGTCAAGGCCAAGGTCACCAAGGGCACCCCGATCATCACCGTGAAGCCGAACTCCGCCGCACCGGTCGAGGCCGAGGGCGCCGGCGCGCTCGAGGAGGTCTCGGTGACCGTCTCCGACGCGGCCAAGGGAGCCCAGATCGTCGCCTCCCAGCCCCGCAAGGCCACCGGGCGACCCGAGCTGACCGAGGCCGCGATCGTGGTCTCCGGCGGCCGCGGCACCGGCGGCAAGTTCGAGCCGGTCGAGGACCTCGCCGACGCACTCGGCGCGGCCGTGGGCGCCTCCCGGGCCGCCGTCGACTCCGGGTGGAAGCCTCACAGCTACCAGATCGGCCAGACCGGCAAGACCGTCTCGCCGCAGCTCTACATCGCCGCCGGGATCTCCGGCGCCATCCAGCACCGTGCCGGCATGCAGACCTCCAAGACGATCGTGGCGGTCAACAAGGACGACGAGGCGCCGATCTTCGAGCTGGTCGACTTCGGCGTCGTCGGCGACCTCCACACGGTGCTCCCCGCCCTGACCGAGGAAGTCACCCAGCGCAAGGGCTGACTCGGCGCCGAGCGTGTGTAACGCGGGGTTATCACCGCCGAAGTGCCCGCACAACGCGCACTAAGTGGCAACAACACCGCACCAGTGGCCCGAGCCCCGGTCCGCCCTCTGGCGGCAGAGCGTCCCGCACCCGCCCCAGCCCTACGATTTCGCCATGAACAGCGACGTGGGTGACCTGGCCCGGCGGGCGCGGGTGGCCGGCCGCGAGCTCGGGCTGGCCACGCGTGCGGTCAAGGACGCCGCGTTGCACGCGATGGCGGACGCCCTCGACCGGCGTACGGACGAGGTGCTGGCGGCCAACGCCGTCGACGTACGACGTGCCGAGGCCGCCGACACGTCGGCCCACCTGGTCGACCGCCTCCGCCTGACCGCCGACCGGGTCGCTGCCATGGCCGAGGGCCTGCGCGACCTGGCCCGGCTGCCCGACCCCGTGGGCGAGGTGGTCAGGGGCAGCACGCTGGCCAACGGGCTCGAGCTGCGCCAGGTCCGGGTGCCGTTCGGCGTCGTCGGGATGATCTACGAGGGTCGGCCCAACGTCACCGTCGACGCCGCCGGCATCTGCCTGAAGTCCGGCAACGCGGTGCTCCTGCGCGGGAGCAGCAGCGCCACGGACAGCAACGTGGCCCTCGTGGCGATCCTGCGCGAGGCGGTCGAGGCGGCCGGGCTGCCGGCCGACGCCGTCCAGCTCGTGCCGGCCGAGTCGCGCGAGACGGTCAAGGAGCTGATGCGGGCCCGCGGACTGGTCGACGTGCTCGTGCCGCGCGGGGGAGCGGGGCTGATCCGGTCGGTGGTCGAGGAGTCGACGGTGCCGGTGATCGAGACCGGCGTCGGCAACTGCCACGTCTACGTCGACGCGGCCGCCGACCTCGACATGGCGCTGGCCATCGTGCTCAACGCCAAGACCGACCGCACCAGCGTGTGCAACGCCGCCGAGTCGCTCCTGGTGCACGCCGCGGTTGCCGACGCGTTCCTGCCGCGGGTCGTCGAGGCCCTGCAGGGCGCCGGCGTCACGATCCACGGCGACCCGAGGTTCCAGGCGTTCGACGGGGTGGTGGCCGCCACGGACGACGACTTCGCCGTGGAGTACCTCTCGCTCGACATCTCCGCGGCCGTCGTCCCCGACCTCGACGCGGCGCTGGACCACATCCGGCACTACTCCACGGGTCACTCCGAGGCGATCGTCACCGGCGACCAGGCCGCGGCGCGACGGTTCGTGGCCGAGGTCGACGCCGCGGCGGTGCTCGTCAACGCGTCGACCCGGTTCACCGACGGCGGCGAGTTCGGCTTCGGAGCCGAGATCGGGATCAGTACGCAGAAGCTGCATGCCCGCGGACCGATGGGTCTGACCGAGATGACCTCCACCAAGTACGTCGTCACCGGCGACGGCCACGTTCGCTGACGTCGGCGTCGGGTGAGGCAACCGGTCGGATAGGGTTCAGCCATGATCAGCCCGCTCGTCATCAACCACTGGGTCGTCGGGGGCACCGTCCTGGCCATCCTGCTGCTGGCGCTGCTGGCGCTGCTGGTCTTCGGCGCCGGGCGCGAGCACAGCTGACCCGATGAGGGCCCTGTGAGCCCGCGGGCCCGTCGCGTCGGGGTGATGGGTGGCACGTTCGACCCCATCCACCACGGACACCTGGTGGCAGCGTCCGAGGTCCAGGCGTGGTTCGAGCTCGACGAGGTCGTGTTCGTGCCCACCGGTGAGCCCTGGCAGAAGTCCGAGCGGAAGGTCACCACGGCCGAGCACCGCTACCTGATGACGGTGATCGCCACGGCATCCAACCCGCGGTTCTGGGTCTCACGGGTCGACATCGACCGGGGCGGACCGACGTACACCATCGACACGCTGCGCGACCTCCACGCGCAGCGGCCCGACGCCGATCTCTACTTCATCACCGGCGCCGACGCCCTTGCCGACATCTTCACCTGGCGCGACGCCGAGGAGCTCTTCTCGCTCGCGAAGTTCGTCGGCTGTACGCGGCCGGGCTTCGTGATGGACGCCGCCACGCTCGCCAAGATCCCCCATGACCGGGTCACCATGGTGGAGGTGCCGGCGCTGGCGATCAGCTCGACGGACTGTCGCCGACGTACGATGCGGGGAGAGCCGGTGTGGTACCTCGTGCCGGACGGCGTCGTGCAATACATCGCCAAGCACCAGCTGTACCCGCTCGACGGCTCCGAGCGCCCGGCCCTCGGGCTGCCGGGAGTCGGGCCCGCACACCGCACCACCTCCGTCCCCAGCAACGAAAGTGCTTCATGACCGCCACCGACCACGCCGTCAGCCTCGTCCACGTCGCCGCCCGCGCGGCCTCCGAGAAGCTGGCGCAGCACATCGTGGCCTTCGACGTCAGTGACCAGCTCGCCATCACCGACGCGTTCCTGATCGCCTCCGCGAGCAACGACCGCCAGGTGAAGTCCATCGTCGACGAGGTCGAGGACAAGCTGCGTGAGATCGGCGCCAAGCCGATCCGCCGTGAGGGCGAACGTGACGGCCGCTGGGTGCTGATCGACTACGGCGACGTCGTCGTCCATGTGCAGCACGAGGAGGAGCGCCAGTTCTACGCGCTCGAGCGACTCTGGCGCGACTGCCCCCTCATCGAGCTGCCGGCGGACGTCACCGCCGGCGCCCACGGTGCCTGACGGCCGCACCCTGGTCCTGCTCCGACACGGCGAGACCGACTGGAACGCGCAGGGCCGCGCCCAGGGGCACGCCGACGTCCCGCTCAACGCCGTCGGCCGGTCCCAGGCCGAGACCGTAGCGCCGGTGCTGGCCGCGTTCGGGCCGGCGCGGCTGTGGTCGAGCGACCTGGCGCGCGCGATGCAGACCGCGGAGTACGTCGCGGCGGCCGGCGGTCTGGTCGTCGAGCCCGACCCACGCCTGCGTGAGTACGACGTGGGCAAGCGCTCCGGCCTGACGCTGGCGGAGTTCGCGGCCGACTTCCCCGAGGAGTACGCCGCCTGGGTCGCCGAGGACCCGTCGCTGCGGGTGCTGGGGGAGGAGTCGACCGAGCAGGTGCGCGATCGCATCGTGCCCGCGCTCCACGACTGCCTGGGCGCCCTCGCGCCCGGCCAGACCGGCATCGTCGTGCTCCACGGGGCCTGCCTGAAGGTCGGGCTGATGGGGCTCCTCGGCTGGCCGTGGGAGCTGTCGGGGTCCCTCCAGGGTCCCGAGAACTGCGGCTACTCGGTGCTGTCCGAGCACGCCGTCCGCGGCGGCCTGCGGCTCACGTCCTACAACGAGAAGGCGGTCGGCTCGCGGCACGGACCCGATTTCGCAACCGACGGGCCCGTTGGCTAGGATTCCGCGAGTTGCCTGCCGGACCGGCGGGCGGCGGTTCCGGGGCTGTGGCGCAGCTGGTAGCGCATCTGCATGGCATGCAGAGGGTCAGGGGTTCGAGTCCCCTCAGCTCCACCGGAAGGTCGGCGGCGAACCCCCGGGGTTCGAGTGCCCCACCCGTGGGCAGCTCCACCAGATAGCTGGCAGCGAACCCCCGGGTTCGAGTGCCCACCCGTGGGCAGCTCCACCAGATAGCTGGCAGCGAACCCCGGGTTCGAGTGCCCCACCCGTGGGCAGCTCCACCGGCTAGCTGGCGGCGAAAACCCTGGTGCGGATCAGCCGATCGGCACTCCTACCGAGATCCTCGCGGCGACGTCGCGGAGCCGCTCCTCGTCGACCGGGATGCCGGGCAGGCGGCGCTGGAGCGTCGCGTCGAGGATCTCGTAGACCATCGAGGCTGGTTGTCCGCGCATCTCGAGGTCGACGCTCGACAGGACGCTCTCGACGAGGGCGTCGATCCGGGCCAGCGTGTCCACGGAGTCACGGTCGAGTGCGGTGCTCATCCCGACGATGGTGACAGGCGAGGGCGCCTCGCGGAAGAGCGGAATTCGGCAACAGTTCGTCAGTGGTCGGCGCAGCAGGGCGTGGGGTTGGGCTGCTCGAACGGCACGTAGCGGTCGTGCTCGGCGGGCCGCACGGTCAGCACGAGACGCCCCTCGTGGCTGCGGGGGCGTACGAAGCCCTGGGTGTCGAGCAGGTCGTCGGGCGCAGGCGTGGTGCCGGCCAGGCCGCGCACCTCGTCGATCCCGCTGAGCAGGAGCAGGTCGGAGACCGTCAGCATGCCCCTGAGACCGGCATGGCCAGGGAACACGAAGAGCCGGACCAGCTCCGGGAGGTCGGAGGCGTCGTCGGCTCCGCAGACCACGACCCGCTCGGCGCCCTCGAACGACGTACCGACGTAGGGGTAGCCGCAGCCGATGAGGTCACGCGCCTCCCAGTACCCGTGCTCTGCGTCGCGGGTGGACCCCCACCCACCCGCGACGCAGAACCGCTGCCCCGTCATTCAGGAAGCACCCAGATCGGGTTCGTGTAGAACCACAGGTCGTCCCACGGGTCGGCCTGCCCCATCACGTCGGCAGCCGGGCCGCTCGGGTCCACGCCCGCGCCGTTGATCCCGACCGCGAGACGCTTGCCGTCGCTGCCGCGCACCCGCACGTAGCACGGCTGGTCGACCCGGCCGAGCGCATAGGTGAGCGTGAACGTCTGACCCTGGCCGCTGACGTCGTAGGTCGAGACGACGGAGGTGTCGGGCGTGTGGAAGGTGTCCCGGTCGGACGACTGACCGGTGACCGCGCCGCGGATGACGTCGACCTTGGCGAGCGCCGGGACGAACTGTGCCCAGTTCGGCAGGCTCGCCTTCTGGGCCGTGATCACCAGCTCCAGGCGCTGACCCCGGCGGACGCGCACCGCGCTCCCCAACGGGAAGCCGGGATCGCGCGAGCCGGCCGCCCGCACGCGTACGTCGAGGCCGTCGAGAAGGGCCCCGTGGTCGACCCACACCCGCCCGGCCCGCAGCCCCCGCATGACGGCCGCATAGGAGAAGTCGTCGGCGCCGACGTGGGTCCGGCTGTAGTAGCCCGGCCAGAAGTCACCGTTGGTCGTCGCGCCCCCACCGTGGCCGTGCACCGGGTCGCCGTACCGGCCGTTGGCGTTGAAGTAGTCGAGGGTGTCCTGGCCTGCGGGGCGTACCGAGTCGTCGAGGTAGACGGTGTGGGAGTCGGAGTTCGCGGTGATCCACCAGGGCCGGCCCTCCGCGAGCAGGCTGTCCCACAGGCCGCCGACGGTCGACGTCATCCAGTCGTACCCGCCCCAGGTGATGTAGCTCTCCAACGGGTACCCGGCAAAGCTGTCGGCCGTAGGGGAGTTGTCGTAGAAGCCGCGTCCCGACCCGGCGCCGATCGGCGCCGGCAGGCCGGCGGCCTGGTGCCCCGGTGCGCCCTCCATGCCCAGCGCGATGTGCGGCTGCCGTTCGCGCCACCCCCGGATCTCGTGGGGCGAGTCGAGGCCCTTGCGGGCCGGGTGGTTGGCGAAGAACATCGCGTCCTTGACCCGGCCCTTGGTGACGCTGGCGGCCAGGAAGTCCAGCCCCTGGAGCGCCTGCTCCTCGTGCGCAGCGGAGCTGCTCGTCGTGGCGTTGACGACCCCGTCGAAGGAGTTCTCGAACTCCTTGAGCACCGCGACCTCGTTGCGCCCGGGGTGCACGAACACCGTGCCGTGCTCGGCCGAGGGGATGTTCCACTCCAGACCCTGGAAGACCAGTGTCTCGTCGCCGAACCGCTCACGCGCCGCGACGATGTCGGGGTTGACCTTGTCGACGCCGATCTTGGCGTGCGCCACGCTGCCGTGGTCGGTGATCACCATCCAGTCCAGCCCGTACGCCGAGGCGTGCTGCACCTGGTCGGCGACGCGGTACATCGCGTCGTTGCTGTGCTGGGTGTGGATGTGGTGGTCGCCGGCCAGCCACGCGAAGCCGTGCCGCGGGTTCCGGCGCGCCTGCGGCCGTCCGTGGACCGCCTCGTCGGCCAGGGCCGGGGCCCCGCCCAGGACCGACGCGCCGGCGATCCCGGCCCCGAGCAGCCCGGCGCCGCGCAGGAAGCCCCGACGACGCAGCTGCCCGGGGTTCAGCTCCGCGTCGGGAACGCGGAGGTCCAGGGCCGGGTCGTCGCCGGCCCCGTGGCCCTGGCCGTGGTCGTGGTCATGGCCGTGATCGTGGTCGTGGTCGTGCGTCATCCGGACGTCCTCCTCGAGATCGACGAGCGCACGGGGAGTGCCGCTCCCGCAGCAGCCAAGCGACGACAGACCACGTGCGGGCGAGACGGGCGTGAACGGCGCGTGAACCTCCGCGGTCGCGTCGAGGACCCTCGACCCGGTGAGCCTCTGGTCTGACGCACGAGTGCGGGGGCCGGGTCCGGTGACGACCCGGCCCCCGCCTGGGAAAGCCGCCTAGCTGCCGAGGGTCACTCCATGACGCGCTGCCACGAGAAGGGTCCGAACGAGGTGGCCGTCGTCGGCTGGTTGCGCTGGTTGGCCGTCAGCCGGAGGTACTCCAGCGGGACGGTGCTGCCGTGGACCACGATCCGGTGGAAGTTCGGCACGTCGTACGACGGGTGGCTGTTCCAGTCGTCGTAGGAGCAGACGTCCGCGTCCCCGGTGCACGGCGCTGCCTGCTGCAGTGGGTTGTCGGAGCGATAGACGTGAGAGTCGCCGTTGAGCAGCAGGACGGGCTTGCCGAACGCCAGCGTGTGGGTGGCCAGGCTGCTGACGATCGGCTCGTAGTTGGTCAGGTGAGTCAGGTCCTTGCCGTCGAGGTCCCACATGTCGGCCTGGGTCATGACCACGACCGAGCGGGCGTGCGCGACCGCTGCGGCACTGAAGGCTCGGTCGAGCCAGCGCAGTGCTGCGCCGGTGCGGTTCGCGGCCTCGGTGGTCTGCTGGGGCGAGGCGCTCGGCGCGCCGTACCAGGGGTCCGCGTCATTGTTGGAGCCGCCCGGCACGTTGACGACCGCGAAGAGGACGCCGTCGCGCTCCCACATCACGTTCTCGACGTACTGGCCGTCCGTGGGGTGCGCACGGTTGTCGACCTCCGCCTGCGACAGGACGTGCAGCCGACCGCTGCCGAGCGTGGCGCCGGGCTCGGCGAAGAAGATCGACCGCACCAGGGCGAGGTTGTCGACCGGGTTGCCGCCGGCGTAGTCGACCAGGGCGCCGCCTGGGTCGGTCACGTAGTCGATCTGACCGGTGGCCGCGTTGTAGGCGCCGCCGCCCTCCTTCTTCTTGTGGCAGTCGGTCCACTCGTTGTCCCCCGGTGTGTAGACAAGGGGATCGGTGAAGCCGGCCCACAGGTCTGCGATCTGCTGGTCGTAGGCCTGCGTGCAGTACTGGCTGCCGGAGTGGATGTCACCGACGTGCAGCACCGCGGAGACCGCCTTGTCGGCGTTCACGGCACGGATGAATGCCGGGGTGGCATCGGTCTCGCTCGTGTCGGTCGGAGTGGTGCCGTACGGCGCGTCGCCGTAGACCGCGTAGGTGAACGAGCGGGAGTCCTGGGCGTCGTGCCCGTGTCGGCCGGCTGACGCGGCGGCGGGGGCTGCGACGGCGACGCTGAGCGCCAGCGCCGCGGCGGCATAGAAGCCGCGGGTAGGACGTGCAGGCATGGGATACCTCGAGTCTGAGTGGGGGACCGGACTCCTCGGACCCTGGCAGCGCGCGGTGCACCTGCTCCGACGGCGACATGAACGAGCCGTGAACAAGAGGAGGAGGCCGGACGGCGGCAGCCTCGGATGCGCCGGCAGACCGATGACTGCTGCGATGATCGTGGCCCGGTGGCAGCCCGGTCACCGGTCCGCAGGAAGGACCCCGGATGCAGGTGGTCGACCCGACGGAGTGGTTCCGGGTCAGCGACGTCGGCGACGGCGTCACGCTCGTCGAGGAGCCCTACGTCGACCCGCTCCTGTCGGCCAACATCTGGCACGTCCGCGGCCGCGACCGTGACCTCGTCGTCGATGCCGGCCTCGGCGTGGTGTCCCTGCGCACCGCGCTCCCGTGGCTGTTCGAGCACGATCCCGTGGTGGTCCTGAGTCATGCGCACCTCGACCACATGGGCGGAGCGCACGAGTTCACCGACTGCCGCGTCCACGCCGCGGAGGCTCCCGACGTACGACGACCGGGCCCGGTCAGCCTCGCCGGGCCCCGGCTGCTCGAGATCCTGGGCCTCGACGCCGGCCAGCAGCCCGTGCCCGACCTGTTGCTCGAGGCGCTCCCCGCCGGTGGCTACGACCCGGGCGCCTACGCCCTCTCCGGTGTGCCCGAGCCGACCGAGCTCGACGACGGCGACGTCGTCGACCTCGGAGACCGGCGGCTGCGCGTCCTGCACCTCCCCGGTCACACCCCCGGCTCGATCAGCCTCCACGACGCCGACTCGGGACACCTGTTCACCGGCGACGTCCTCTACGACGGTGGCCTGATCGACACGTGTGTGGGCTCCGACATCGCGTCGTACGTCGCGACCATGCGGACCCTGCTCGACGTCCCCGTGCGTCGCGCCTTCCCCGGCCACGGAGCGGTGCTCGACCGTGGCGGGGTCCGGCGCATCGCCTCCGACTACCTGCGTGCGAGAGACGACTGACCGTCCCCGTGTCTTTCCACGTGCGCGCGGGGCGAGGGTGTTAGCGTCGCGCCTGGATCGCTTGCCCGATCGGACGGACCGCAGGGGGGACCTGGGCCGCGCGCCTCTCACCGACGCGAACGAGAGCAGAATGACCGAGAGTCACCCCGTACCCGCCCGAGCGGACCACGTCGTCAACAGCTCGCGCATCGACGACGTCGACAAGCAGATCATCTCCCTGCTGCAGGTCGACGGTCGCCTGGCCTACTCCGCCATCGGCCGCCAGGCGAAGATCTCCGAGGCGAGCGTGCGCTCGCGGGTCCACAACCTGCGTCGCCAGGGGATCATCCAGATCGTCGCGGTGACCGATCCCCTCCAGCTCGGGTTCTCCCACGAGGCGATGATCGCCATCACGGTGGCGAACGACGCCGAGGCGGTCGCCGAACGACTGGCCGCGATCGAGGAGGTCGACTTCATCGTGCTCGTCGCCGGGTCCGTCGACATCCTGCTGGAGGTCGTCGCCGCCGACGACGAGGAGTTCCTGGCCCTGATCCAGCGGATCCGTCAGGTCGTCGGGTCCGGCACCGTGCGCGTGCATCCCTACCTGAAGACCAGGAAGCAGGAGTACTCCTGGGGGGTCCGCTGACCTCCCGTGTCGGCTGCGCCTCGGATGCTCGGGGCGCCCCGCGAGGCTAGTCTTGGCCCCGTGCAGAGCAACCACAGTCGCATGGTCATGGGCGTGATCCTGGGCCTCGTCATCACCGCCGGTTTCGAGTTCGAGCTGGCCTGGCTGTTCCTCGGAGGCCTGGTCCTCTTCTTCGTCTGGCTCGGCTACCTGCTGCTCGGCCCGGACGCCTGAGGGCGGTCATCGACCCCGCGTCCTGGTGATCCGGGTCAGCCGGCGCGCAGACCCGCGCCGACGTCGTGCAGATGCGTGATGGCAGCGGTGTAGGACGCGATCGCGCCCACCTCGAGGTAGGAGATGCCGCGCTCGGCACAGAACCTGCGTACGACAGGTTGGGCCCGCCGCAGGTTGGCACGCGGCATGCTGGGGAACAGGTGGTGCTCGATCTGGTAGTTGAGCCCGCCGAGGGCTGCGTCGGTGAAGGGACCGCCACGGATGTTGCGCGAGGTCAGGACCTGTCGCAGGAGCGGGTCCGCGGCCTGGTCGGCGTCCAGGGTCGGCATGCCCTTGTGGTTGGGCGCGAACGAGCAGCCCAGGTAGAGGCCCTGGACGCCCTTGTGCACGGCCACGAAGAGCAACGCCTGCGTCCAGGTCAGCGTGAGGACCAGCAAGCCGATGTAGAGCACGAAGTGCGCGACCATCAGGGCTGCTTCGGGCGTCCGGTGGCGAAGGCCGCCCCGCAGCACCTCGCGTGCGCTGGCGACGTGGAGGTTGACCGCCTCGCCGAGCAGGAACGGGAAGAACAGGAGTGCCTGATGCCTGGTGGTCCACGCCGCCAGGCCGTGCCGCAGACCTGCCTGCTCCACGTCGAAGATCAGGACGCCGGCACGCACGTCCGGGTCGATGACCAGGTCGTTGGGGTGCGCGTGGTGCGCGTTGTGCTTGGCGACCCACCAGCCGAAGCTCATACCGCCCAGCAGGTTCCCGTCCACGAGCCCGAGCAGCCGCATCCGGGTGGCGTTCCGCGTGACCTGGAGATGGCCGACGTCGTGCCCGAGGAACCCCATCTGCGTGGCGACCACCCCGAGCACCGGCGCGAGCAACAGCAGCCACCACGAGTCCCGCCAGACCACCATCGCGGCGACCACGGCGGCCAGCGCCGCGAAGACCACGGCGAAGTGCCCGGCGTACGACCACGGCCGGCTGCGGAGCAGCCCGAGCTGGCGGACCTGGGCTGTCAGCTCGCCGTAGCCACCGCGTGGGTCGCGGGTGACGGCGCTTCCGGGCGCCGAGAGCGTGGGAGGATCCTGCGCGGCCATCGGCCACCGCCTTCGATCGCTGCCTGCGTCAGGACCCGTGGACCGGCACAGGCCGGGGTCCGGGGCCTTGGGAGCGTGATCTGACGATCGCAGTACCTGCAGAGTACCCCGTGGGACCTCGGTCCATCCGCGCTCCGAAGGCCACGGTGGTGACTGTCAGCGCCAGGTCGAATCACGTTTCTTGGTGATTCGCCCTCGGCCCCGCCCTGCCAGGCTGCCTTGGCATGGTGACTTCTCGCGTCGGTTCGTTGCGCAGTACATGCTTCCTCGGGTCCATGGCCCTGATCGCGTCCGGGGGGCTGGTCCTGATGCTGCCGTCCAGCGCGTCGGCCACCCCGGTGAGCCGCCAGGTCAGAGTGGCCGGGACCGACTGGGTCTCGGCCGGCGTCGGCGGGATCGGCAGCGCCAAGACCCACGGCGGCAAGGGCACCATCGTGCTCAAGGGTGTCAGGGGCAAGGTGACCGGCGCGTGGTTGTCGTGGAACGGCATCGGCCCGAAGGTCAGTGCCGGCTTCTACTCCGGCTCCTACAACAACCCCGACATCAAGGTGGACGGCCACAAGGTGAGCGGTGTCAGCCAGGGCGAGTCGGGCTCGAACTGCTGGGGCGACGCGGCCACGTCTCGCACCTACCTGGCCAATGTGACGAAGATCGTCAAGGCCAAGGGGAACGGCAAGTACCACCTGACCGGTCTCGGTGCCCATGGTGACGCGAACGGCGCGAGCCTCGTCGTCACCTACCGGGACCACAACTCCGCGAACAACCAGGACCTGTACCTCTTCTACGGCAACGACACCGACGCCGGCGGATATCCGGGCGAGGACTTCTTCTGGAACGACCCGCTGACGCAGATCGACTACCGGGGAGGGCCCGCGAAGCTCCAGCTCGCCGTCGCCGACGGTCAGGACTTCGGGAACCCGGACGACGGCTCGGTCACGGTGACGGGCGATGCCGGGGCCCTCACGTTCGACGACATCCAGGCCAACCACTGGCTGTGGGACGGGACCACGGTCCGCAACTCGCACCACAGCCGGGCCGGCTCGACCGCGGGCTCGGGCGGTGGCTCGCTCTACGACCTGGAGACCTACAACGTCACGAGCGTCTTCACGCCCTCGGCCGTGCAGACCATCACCCTCGGGGCGCCGCTCTCCAACGACTGCCACTCGTTGACGATGGCCGCTCTCTCGGTGAAGGCGACCGGGCACCAGCCGCCGGCTCCGCGCACCGTCTCCGTCGCGCCGGCGACGGTGAAGGAGGGGACACGCACGCGCAAGAGTCCCTCGAAGTACACCGCCTTGAACTTCCAGGTGTCGCTCTCGCGCAAGTCGTCCAAGGCGGTCACCGTGAAGCTCGAGACCCAGGACGGCACGGCCACCGCTCCGAGTGACTACCTCGCCAGGACGAGCACGATCCGCATCCCGGCACACCACCGGTCCGCGGTGTTCCACGTCAGGGTGGTCAAGGACAAGGTCGCCGAGCCCACCGAGGTGATGTACGCCGTGATCGACTCGGCGTCGATCAGCATCGCGACGGGGGCCGCCACCGGCACCATCCTGAACGACGACGGCCACACCAAGGCGGCGTCACGAGCCGGCGCACACCTCTTCGGCTCCGGTGGGAGGATCGCCCGCTGACGGGCTCGCCCTCCCCGACGATCGTGCGGGGATCGACCCTGACCGGGCTGCGAGCACTGTCGCAGCTCAGGTGATGGTCATCCCGCCGTCGACGGGGAGGGTCTGGCCGGTGACGTAGCCGGCGGCGTCCGAGGCGAGGAACACCACGGTCGCCGCCAGCTCGGCCGGGTCGCCCTTGCGACCCGACAGGATGCGATAGCTCATCAGGTCGAGGTAGCCCTCGGGATAGGTGTCGGTCATCTCGGACTCGAAGAAGCCCGGGGCGACGGCGTTCACGCGGATCCCCTTGCGTCCTGTCCACTGCTGGGCGAGGTCGCGGGTGAGCCCGATCAGCCCGGCCTTGGTCGCGGAGTACGCCGCCTGCGGCAGCCCGCCGGTGGTGAGACCCAGGACGGACGAGATGTTGATGATCGACGAGCCGGGCTGCATGACGCGGCCGCAGGCCTGGGCCATCCAGTAGCAGCCGTTGAGGTTGACGTCGACGACGCTGCGGAACTGCTCGGGCGTCTCCCTGGTCGCCGGGACGGCCGTGCCGAGGCCCGCATTGTTGACCAGGATGTCGACGCGGCCGAACTCGTCCATCGCCGCCTCCACGAGCGCCGTACACGCCTCGGGGTCGGACACGTCGGTGGCGACGGCCAGGGCGCGGCGTCCGGTCGCGCGCACCAGCCCCGCGGTGGACTCGAGCCGGTCGGCGCGCCGGGCGCCGAGGACCACGTCGGCGCCGGCCTCGGCCAGTCCCTGTGCGAAAGCGACGCCCAGTCCGGACGAGGCGCCGGTCACGATCGCCACGCGTCCGTCGAGCCGGAAGAGGTCGAGGGAGGTCATGGCCGCATCGTAGGGGTCGGCCCGTGATCGTCTGCGCATCGTTTGCGCGGAACGGGGTACGACCACCGGCGTCGACTGGCGTCTCGGCCACCCGGGAGTAACGTGCCACCCGGTCATGTCGACTCGGGAGGTCTGGATGAACGTGCTCGCGTCGTCGATCCTGCGCATGGATGCGAACTGGGTCGACTACATGCTGATCGCTCTCTACTTCGTGTTCGTGCTCGGGATCGGGCTCTCGGCCCGTGCCTCGGTGTCGAGCAGCATCGACTTCTTCCTCTCCGGCCGCTCGTTGCCGGCGTGGGTGACCGGGCTGGCGTTCATCTCGGCGAACCTCGGTGCGGTCGAGATCATGGGCATGTCCGCCAACGGTGCCCAGTACGGCATGGCGACGTTCCACTACTACTGGATCGGCGCGATCCCCGCGATGCTGTTCCTCGGCGTCGTGATGATGCCGTTCTACTACGGCTCCAAGGTCCGGTCGGTCCCGGAGTTCATGCTCCGCCGCTTCGGCCCCGGAGCACACCTGGTCAACTCCATCAGCTTCGCGGTCGCCCAGATCCTGATCGCCGGCGTGAACCTCTACCTGCTGGCCACGATCGTCAACGCCCTGCTGGGATGGAACATCTGGCTCTCGACGGTGGTCGCCGCGATCATCGTGCTCTCCTACATCACTCTCGGCGGTCTGTCCGCAGCGATCTACAACGAGGTGCTGCAGTTCTTCGTGATCGTCGCGGCGCTGCTGCCGCTCACGCTGCTGGCGCTGCACCAGGTCGGTGGCTGGAACGGTCTCAAGGACAAGATGGCGTCGGCCGGCACCAGCAACCAGCTCGACTCCTGGCCCGGTACGACGATCACGACCTACAGCTCGTCGTTCTGGTCGGTCGTCGGCATCGTGTTCGGTCTCGGCTTCGTGCTGTCCTTCGGGTACTGGACCACCAACTTCGTCGAGGTGCAGCGCGCCATGGCCTCCAAGGACATGAACTCCGCGCGCCGCGCCCCGATCATCGGGTCGTTCCCGAAGATGTTCATCCCGTTCATCATCATCATCCCGGGCATGATGGCCGCGGTCCTGATCTCGCCCCTGGCGCAGATGAAGAGCTCCGGGAGTGCCACCGGCGAGGGCGGCATCACCTACAACGACTCACTCCTGCTGCTCATGAAACAGCTGCTGCCCAACGGCCTGCTCGGGGTGGCGATCGCCGGACTGCTGGCGGCGTTCATGGCCGGCATGGCGGCCAACATCTCGGCCTTCAACACCGTGATGAGCTACGACATCTGGCAGACCTACATCCAGAAGCACAAGCCGGACAACTTCTACACGGCCTTCGGCCGCGGGGCCACGGTCGTCGCGACCGCGCTGGCGATCGGTACGTCGTACTTCGCGAGCCAGTTCCCCAACATCATGACCTACCTGCAGACCTTGTTCGGCTTCTTCAACGCGCCGCTGTTCGCGACGTTCATCCTGGGCATGTTCTGGAAGCGGATGACCGCGACCGCGGCGTGGACGGGCCTGGTGTCCGGCACACTGGCCGCGGTCCTCATCGCCTTCCTCTCCGAGGACGCCTTCGGCTCCGCGAGCACGGGGGTCCTGCACGTCGGTGGCCAGGGCGCGAGCTTCCTGGCCGCCGGGGCGGCGTTCGTCGTCGACATCGTGGTGAGCGTGCTGGTCACCTTCGCCACCGAGCCCAAGCCCGACTCGGCCCTGCGGGGACTGGTCTACTCCGAGACACCCAAGGAGGACCTCCTCGACGAGCACGAGGACCACTGGTGGCTGTCGGCGACCAAGCTGGCGGGGGTCTCGCTCGTCATGGTCATCATCCTCAACATCATCTTCCGCTAGGAGTCGGGTCGCATGAGCGAGAACACCACGGAGAAGGCGAAGGTCAGCCTCTTCGACATCCGCAACATCATCGGGGCCCTGCTCGGCATCTACGGCGTGGTCCTGGTGATCATGTCGTTCGCGACCTCCGACCGGCAGCTGGCCAAGGCGTCCGGCGTGAACGCCAACCTGTGGGTCGGCATCGGGCTCCTCCTGTTCGCGATCTTCTTCATCGTCTGGGCGGTGCTCCGCCCGATCGTGGTCGACGAGAAGCAGCTGGAGGCCGACAAGAAGGCCGTCGAGGAGGAGGCCCACCGCCGTCGCGACGAGGGCGGCAGCGTCGCCTAGACCTCTGCGAGGTCACCGAGCAGCTCGTCCTGCCAGGCGAACGCCGCGTCGGCGCGTGCCTGCAGGTCCGGGCCGGGCAGCAGTGCCTCGACCCGGGCGGCGTAGCCCTCGGGCAGGTCGGTGTCGAGGTAGCGCAGGCCGAAGTCGTGGCGGGCCGGGCAGTGCACGATCCTCAGCAGGCGGACGACCGGGTTGACCGCGAACGACAGGTGGAAGGTCACCGCCTCGGCCAGCTGCCCGCGGGCGATCGCCCGGTTGACCAGCCAGGCCGCTGTCGGACGGCGGGCCGCGATCTGCGCAACGGCCTCGGCCCGTGCCCGCGCCATCTCCTCCTCGTCGTCGGGCCGGAGCTCCACGAGACCGTCGGGGTCGTGGAGGACGAGCGGTTCACCATGGCGACGCGGGTCGACCAACCGGTGCTCGTCGGAGAGGTCTGAGACGTGGAGGTCGATGATCCGGGTGGGCAGGCTGAGGTCGCCGGCGTCCGCCGTGAGGTTGAGGAACGCCTGCCGGCCGTCGGGCCAGGTCGCCTCGGGCAGCTCCCAGACCTGATGGACCTCGAAGTCGTGCCGGGCGGCCTCGAGCAGCCGTTGGTAGGCCGCGGTGGACTCACCGGGGGTGGCCAGCACCTCGACGTCGAGGTCGGAGTGGTCGTCGTAGCCGCCGGTCACCGCGGATCCACCGATGAACACCACCCGGACGTCGGGGTCGGCCTCACCCTGCTCGCGCAGCCAGACCAGCCAGTCGTCGTACCTGCTCAGATCGCTCACGCACGCGAACCTAGGGCCCGGCGCCGCCCCGGGCCAGCGGGTTCTGCTGTGAGCGGTCGGGATCACCCGGCGGCGAGGCGCGCCTTGATGTCGGTCTTGAGCACCTTGCCGACCTTGGAGCGGGGGAGGTCGTCCCAGGAGAGCACGACCTTGGGCGCCTTCACCGCACCGATCCGCTCCTTGACGAACGCCCGCACCTCGTCGGGGTCGACGGCGTGGCCGGTCAGCGGCTGGACGACGGCGACCACCCGCTCGCCCCACTTCTCGTCGGGCTGGCCCACGACCGCGCAGTCCTGGATGTCGGGGTGGGCCATCAGGGCCTGCTCGACCTCGGTGGAGTACACGTTGAAGCCACCGGTGATGATCATGTCCTTGGCCCGGTCGACGATGAACACGAAGCCGTCGTCGTCGAGATAGCCGATGTCACCGGTGTGGTGCCAGCCGTGCGCGGAGACCTCGGCGGTGGCCTCGGGGTTGCGGTAGTACCCGGCCATGACCAACGAGCTGCGGACGGCGATCTCGCCACGCTCGCCGCGCGGCACCTCGCGACCGTCGGCGTCGAGGATCGCGAGCCGCACGAGGGGGGCCGCCCGGCCGGCCGAGGAGAGCCGCTCGGTGGCGATCGTCCCGTCGGGGCGGCGGTGGTCGGCGGGCGGCATCATCGAGATCATCATCGGGGCCTCGGTCTGACCGAAGAGCTGGGCCATCGGCCAGCCTCGCTCGAGCGCCTCGGTGAGCCGGTTCACCGACATCGGGGCGGCGCCGTACCAGAAGCACTGGAGGCTCGAGAGGTCGCCGGCGTCGACGTCGGCATGGCCCAGCAGCATGTAGACCAGCGTCGGCGGCAGGAAGGTGTGGGTGACGGAGTGCCGCCCGACGAGGTCGAGGAACGCGCCGACGTCGGGGACCCGCATGATCACCACCTCGCCACCCAGGGCGAGCACCGGGAAGCAGAGCACGCCCGCGGCGTGGGTCAGCGGCGCCAGCGCGAGGTAGACCGGACGGCCCTCGAACGGGTAGCCCATCAGTGTCAGCGCCGTCATCGTCTCGAGGTTGGTGTTCGTGAGCATGACGCCCTTGGGCCGCCCGGTGGTGCCACCGGTGCCCACGATCATCGCGACGTCGTCGACGGGCCGTGGCTCGTCGACGCCCGCGTCGTCGCCGAGGAACTCGGCCCACGACAGGGCCCAGTCGAGGTCGTCGTCGAGGCAGACCAGGGTGTGGACCCGGGGCAGGTCCCCGCGGATCTTGTCGACCAGGGGAGCGAAGGAGGCGGCGAAGATCAGCGTGGAGCAGTCGAAGAGGTCGAGCAGCTCGCGGTTCTCGCCGGCCTCGTTGCGGGGGTTGATCGGGCACCAGACGGCCGCGGCGCGTGAGATCCCGAACACGCAGGTGAACGCCGTGGGGTCGTTCGCCGACAGGATCGCCACCTTGTCGCCGGGCCGGACGCCCCGGCGGGCGAGCGCTGAGGCCACCCGCCGGGACGTGTCCTGGACCTCGGCGTACGTGCGTGACTCACCTGGGCCGTCACCAGGGGTGGTCAGGCACGGGGCGTCGGGATCGAGCGACGCGCCCTTGTCGAGGTAGTCGACCAGCCGCACCCCTCAGGCTCCGTCGGTCACGAGTGGACCGTCAGCTGCGGCTCGCTGACCAGCCCGAACCCACGCAGCACCCCGAGCAGCTCGCGGTGACCGAACGCCTGGCAGCCGGACGCGAAGCCGACCCGGTGGGGCGGCTGCTGCAGCAGGGAGTACGCGGCGTACGCCTGGAGGAGGCCGGTCTGCTGGTAGTTGCTGTTGCCGTGGATCACGCAATGGGCCCTTCCGAGGGGTCCGGAGGCGTGCACGGAGTCGAGCGACTTGTTGACGCGGGGGTTCTCGCGCGGCGGCATCGTGTTCATGACCTGTTGGGCGGTGGCCGTCAGGGCCGCGTCGCGGTCCTCGGGCGTCATGTCCTTGGTGGCCTCGAGGGCGGCCGCCACGATCTGGGGCACGCCGTTCATGAGCGCTGCGTTGAACACCCCGCCCTGCGCCTTGACGTTGGCGACGCGCGGGTCGCGCTTGAACCACACCGGGTGGGACGTGCCGCCCCATGGGAGCGACAGGGCGAGCTCGTGCTGACCCGGTACGACGAGCGACGTCAGTCCCTGCTCGGGGTTCCACGGCACGTAGAGGTTCTGCTCGAGGTAGTGGGCGGACGAGGTCGCGGCGTTGACCAGGATGGTGCGGGTCGAGGCGATGGTCGGGCTGCCGCCCCAGAACACCGCGATGTCGAGGGTGTCGAGACCGGGCTGCTCGAGGCACAGCTGCGCCGCGATCTCGCCGGTCGTGTACATCTGCGCGATGCCCGGCGCGAGGAGCAGGCCGGCCGCGGCGAAGTCGGCGCCGTACTGCTCGTCGCAGGTGATCAGCCAGTCCTGCTCGCCGGTGGTGTCGGTGTAGTGGACCCCCGCGGCGAGGCAGGCCTCGACGACCGCAGGGCCGAGCTCGCTGAACGGACCCACCGTGTTGAGGACGACCGACGCTCCCGTGAACAGGTCGGTCAGCGAGACGACGTCGTGCTCGACGACCGTGACGTCGAAGTCGGCGGTCTCGATGCCGGGCACGTGGGAGGTCATCGAGTCGTGGAGCTTGTCCTTGTCGCGGCCGGCCGCGACGAACGGGACGCCGTACTGGCGGAGGTACTCGCACACGAGACGGCCGGTGTAGCCGGAGGCGCCGTAGACGACGACGGGCTTGTCGCTCATCGGGTCACATCCCCATTCCGCCGTCGACCGGCAGGCCCGCTCCGGTGATGAACCGGGCGGCGTCGGAGGCGAGGAAGACGACTGCGTCCGCCATGTCGTCCACGGCTCCGAGCCGCCCGGCGGGGGTGAGCTCGATGACTGCCCCGACCGCTTCCTCGGGGGAAGGGAAGAGGCCGAGGGCAGCCACGTCGTTGGCCAGCCCTGCACCCATCGCGGTGGGGACCAGGCCGGGATAGATGCAGTTCACCCGGACGCCGTAGCCGAGCTTGCCGCTCTCCATCGCCGCGACGCGGGTCAGCCGGTCGACGGCCGACTTCGTCGCGGAGTACACCGCGATGCCGGGGAAGGCGATGGTGGCGGCGACCGAGGCGACGTTGATGATCGCGCCGCCCTGTCCGGCCGGCCCACCGGGTCGCATCGCGCGCAGGCCGTGCTTGATGCCGAGTGTGGTGCCGAGGATGTTGACCTCGAGCATCCGTCGTACGTCGTCGGCCGCGACCTCGGTGAGCAGGCTCGTGATCTCGATGCCGGCGTTGTTGACGACGATGTCGAGCCCGCCGAGGGCCTCGACGGTCGCGCCGATGGCCGCTTCCCAGGCCTCGTCGCTGGTCACGTCGAGGGTGATGGACGCATGCCCTTCACCGAGGCCCTTGGCGACCGCACTGGCGTCCTGGATGTCGGCCACCATCACCCGCGCCCCGGCGGCGGCCAGTGCGGTGGCCATGCCCTCGCCGAGGCCCTGCGCCCCTCCGGTGACCAACGCCTTGCGGCCGGACAGCTCGAACACACTCATGCGGGCTCCTCGGGGACGGATGTGGCGTGCGTCACCAGCGTGGCCGTCGTCCTTGACAGGTGTCAAGACTTTCTCTGGACAGATGTCAAGAAATGCCGGAAATCGCTAGGATGCTGCCCGTGACCCCCCGAGCCCCCGGTGCTGCGACGCCGATCCGCAGCCGCGAGGAGAAGTACGACGAGCGCCGCAACCAGCTCGCCGAGTCGGCCCTCGCCACGCTCGGTGAGCTCGGGTACGCCCGGACCAGCCTGCGCGAGATCGCGCAGAACTCCGAGTTCAGCCACGGCGTCGTCCACTACTACTTCGCCAACAAGATCGAGCTGATCACCTACTGCGTCCGCTACTACAAGGCCACCTGCGTCACCCGCTACGACGACCTGGTCGCCACGGCGGCCACCGCCGAGGAGCTGGCGACCGGCTTCGCCGACAAGCTGGTGGAGACCATCACCGACGAGGCGCCGATGCACCGCCTCTGGTACGACCTGCGCACGCAGAGCATGTTCGAGCCCGAGCTGCGCGAGGCCGTGCTCGAGATCGACCACACCCTCGAGCTGATGATCTGGCGGATCGTCCGCCGCTACGCCGACCTGCGCGGAGGCGAGCCGGCCTTCTCCTCACCCACCACCTATGCCCTGTTCGACGGGCTGTTCGAGAAGGGCCTGCTGTCCTACCTGACCGGCGATCCGGTCGCGCTCGACGACCTGCGCGCCCGGGCCCTGACGGTGGCCGAGAGCATCGTCCGGTAGGATGGGTGCCATGCACACGTCGTCCCTGCTCCTTGGCCAGCCGCGCTGATCAGTCCCCTGATCGCGCGGCCACCCCTCCCTGCGAGGGGTTTTTTCATGTCCAGGAGCAGGTCTCGACAGGCTCGACCAACAAGATGAAGGCTGGATCGATGAGTGAGGAACAGGTCGTCACCGAGGCGGCGACGTACGACGCGGTCGCGGTGCAGGAGAAGTGGCAGCCCGTGTGGGAGGCGCTGCAGCCCTTCCGCGCCGACGACGACGTGGTGCGCAGCGGCACGCGGGAGAAGCGCTACGCGCTGACGATGTTCCCCTACCCCTCGGGCGACCTGCACATGGGTCACGCCGAGGTCTTCGCGCTGCACGACGTGATCGCCCGCTACTGGTGGCAGCGCGGCTACGAGGTGCTGAACCCGATGGGCTTCGACTCCTTCGGCCTGAACGCCGAGAACGCCGCGATCCGCGACAACGCCCACCCGGCGACGTTCACCTACGAGAACATCGCGGTCTCGACGGAGTCGTGCAAGAAGTTCGGTGTCAGCTTCGACTGGACCCGCACCTTCAACACCTCCGACCCGGAGTACTACCGCTGGACCCAGTGGCTGTTCCTGAAGTTCCGCGAGCGGGGCCTGGCCTACCGCAAGAACAGCCCGGTCAACTGGTGCCCGTTCGACCAGACGGTGCTGGCCAACGAGCAGGTGATCGACGGTCGCTGTGAGCGCTGCGGCAACGAGGTCACCAAGCGCGAGCTGACGCAGTGGTACTTCAAGATCACCGACTACGCCCAGGAGCTGCTGGACAACCTGGACGACCTGGCGCCGACCTGGCCCGAGCGCGTGATCAACGCCCAGCGCAACTGGATCGGCCGTTCCGAGGGCGCCCACGTCACGTTCCCCGTGGTCTCGACCGGGTCGAGCGTCGACCACGCGCCGATCACGGTCTACACGACGCGGCCCGACACCCTGTTCGGTGCCACCTTCATGGTGGTCGCGGCCGACGCGGCGCTGGCCTCCGAGCTGGTCACCGACGAGCAGCGGCCGGCGTACGACGCGTACCTGGAGGAGGTGCGCAAGGCCAGCGACATCGAGCGGCTGTCGACCGACCGCCCCAAGACCGGTGTCTTCCTGGGGGTCCACGCGACCAACCCGGTCACCGGCACGCAGATCCCGATCTACGCCGCCGACTACGTGCTGGCCGACTACGGCACGGGCGCGATCATGGCGGTGCCGGCGCAGGACCAGCGCGACTGGGACTTCGCCGGGGTCTTCGACCTGCCGATCATCCGGACCGTCCAGCCCCCCGAGGGCTGGGAGGGTGAGGCCTTCACCGGCGACGGCCCGGCCGTCAACTCCCACAACGACTCGGTGTCGCTGGACGGCATGGGCGTCGACGAGGCCAAGCGCACGATCATCGACTGGCTGGAGGAGCAGGGCGTCGGCCAGGGCGCGGTGAACTTCCGGCTGCGCGACTGGCTGCTGTCGCGCCAGCGCTACTGGGGTGCGCCGATCCCGATCATCCATTGCCCGACCGACGGCGAGGTGCCGGTCCCCGAGGCCGAGCTGCCCGTCGTACTGCCGGAGCTGCGGGGTGCGGACCTGACCCCCAAGGGCGTCTCGCCCCTGGCGGCCGCCACCGACTGGGTCAACGTGACCTGCCCGACGTGCGGCGGACCCGCCACCCGTGACAGCGACACGATGGACACCTTCGTGGACTCGTCGTGGTACTTCCTGCGCTACTGCTCGCCGCACGAGGACGACCGGGCCTTCGACCCGGAGCTGGCCAACCTGTGGGGGCCGTGCGACATCTACATCGGCGGCGTCGAGCACGCCGTGCTGCACCTGCTGTACGCGCGCTTCTTCACCATGGTGCTGCGCGACATGGGGCTGCTGGAGTTCGGGGAGCCGTTCTCCGCGCAGCTGAACCAGGGAATCGTCATCAACGAGGGCGCCAAGATGTCGAAGTCCAAGGGCAACGGCGTCAGATTGGGGGAGCAACTATCGGCCTACGGCGTGGACGCGGTACGGCTGACCCTGGTCTTCGCGGGCCCTCCGGAGGACGACATCGACTGGGCCGACATGTCGCCCAGCGGGTCGGTGCGCTTCCTGCAGCGCGCCTGGCGCCTGAGCGGTGACGTGGCGTCGGAGCCCGGCGTCGACCCCGGCGCCGGCGACGTCGCCCTGCGCAAGGTCACCCACCGCACGCTGCGCGAGGCCGAGCAGCTGGTGGAGAGCCACCGCTTCAACGTGATGGTGGCCCGCACCATGGAGCTGGTGAACGCCACACGCAAGGCGATCGACAGCGGCTGCGGCCCGTCCGACCCCGCCGTGCGCGAGGCCACCGAGGCGGTGGCGATCCTGCTGTCGCTGGTGGCGCCCTACACGGCCGAGGAGATGTGGGAGCGGCTGGGCCACCAGCCCTCCGTGGCACGTGCCGGCTGGCCGACGGTCGACGAGGCGCTGCTGGTCGAGGACTCCGTCACGGCCGTCGTCCAGGTGCAGGGCAAGGTCCGGGCACGCCTGGACGTCTCGCCCACGATCAGCGACGCCGACCTGGAGGCCGCCGCGATGGCCGACCCGGCCGTCGTACGCGCGATGGACGGCCTGGAGGTACGGCGCGTGATCGTGCGCGCGCCGAAGCTGGTCAACATCGTCGTCTGAGCTCGGAGCGCGGGTCGGTCGGATACTCGGGCGCGAGGGGTGAGGCTCCGCGCGTCGAGTGGAGCGACCATCCGGCTCGTCGTCTGAGCTCGGAGCGCGGGTCGGTGGGCGACTCCGGCGCGAGGGGTGAGGCTCCGCGCGTCGAGCGAAGCGACCCTCCGGTTCGTCGTCTGACTCGGAGCGCGGGTCGGTGGGCGACTCCGGCGCGAGGGGTGAGGCTCCGCGCGTCGAGCGAAGCGACCCTCCGGTTCGTCGTCTGAGCTCGGAGCGCGGGTCGGTCGGATACTCGGGCGCGAGGGGTGAGGCTCCGCGCGTCGAGTGAAGCGACCATCCGGCTCGTCGTCTGAGCTCGGGGCGCGGGTGGGTCGAAGACCGGGTTCCGCGCGTCGCGTAAGGCGTCCTTCGGCATCATGGTCGGCTAGCCTTCCGCGCATGGCCGGGAGGACCGTCGTCGTCACCGACTCGACGGCGTCCTTGCCGCCCGAGGTGGCGCAGGCGCGCGGCATCGTCGTCGTACCCCTCCAGGTCGTGATCGGCGCGACGGTCTACGACGAGGGAGCCGACGGCGCCACCCCCGAGCTGGTGGCGCAGGCGCTCAAGGACTTCCGGCCGGTCAGCACCTCGCGCCCGGCGCCGGCCGCGCTGCTCGAGGTGTACGAGAAGGCTGCGGCCGAGGGCGCCGACGCGGTGCTGGCGATCCATCTGTCCGGTGACATGAGCGGTACCTACGAGTCGGCCCTGCTGGCCGCGGCCGACTCGCCGGTGCCGGTCACCGTGGTCGACTCGCGGCAGGTCGGGGTCGCCACCGGCTACGCCGCCCTGAGCGCGTCGGACGTCCTCGATGACGGCGGCTCGGTCGAGGAGGCCGCGACGGCGGCCCGTCGCCGGGCCGACCTGGCCACCTCGCTCTTCTACGTCGACACGCTGGAGTACCTCCGGCGTGGCGGCCGGATCGGTGCCGCCGCCGCGCTGCTCGGTGGTGCCCTCGCCGTGAAGCCGCTCCTCCGCATCGACGACGGACGCGTGGCCACCCTCGAGCGGGTGCGTACCTCCGCACGAGCACTGAGTCGGCTGGAGGACCTGGTCGTCGACGCGGCCGCCGACCTGGACGTCGACGTCTGCGTCTCCCACCTGGCCAACCCCGACCGGGCGACCGACCTGGCCGGCCGGCTGGCCGCCCGCCTCGCCGACAACCTCGACGGCCGCGAGGTCTGGTGCGGGGAGCTGGGTGCGGTGCTCGGCGCCCACGTCGGGCCGGGCATGGTGGCGGCGTGCGTCGCGCCCAGGTTGGGCTGAACGGCCCGGTCTCCCTCCCCAACCACCCCTGCCGTCATCGCGATCCACAGCCTCCCGTCCCGGCGGGAGGAGCCGGTCGGACCGCCGTCCTAGCGTCGCCGGCATGCGCAGCCGATCCCTCGCCCACGACCACGACGCCGCCGTCTCCCGCCGGCTCGAGCTCCTGACCAGCGAGCTCGAGGCCGTCCGCGGCGACTCCACCGACGGGGCCGCATCCGGGTGGCCGCGCGGCCAGACCTCGATCCACGCGGTGCCCGACCCCGAGCCCGACGCCGAGCCCGACCCCGAGCACGACGCCGGGCACACCGCCGGGGGAGACGCGGTTCACGACCGGGTGGGATCGGGGCCGCAGCCTCCGCGGGTCCAGATGCCCGGGCGGCACGCCTCGCGCCGCACCGCGGCCGTGTCGGAGAGTCGGGTGGGGTGGGTGCCCGACGCCCTGCGTGGGCGGGTGGCCGTCGGGCCGGGCCAGCTGGCCGTGGTCGCCGTCGTGGCCGTCGTCGGGCTGGTGGTGACGTGCTGGTTCCTGCTCCGCAGCGGTGCCCACGAGGTAGGCGCTCCGGTCACCGTCCAGGCGCCCGGTGCCCAGCTGGCGCGGCCGCAGGGGTCGCTCGCCCCCGCCGGTGCCCTGGCCAGCGCGACCGGGCCGGTCGCTCCGACCTCGAAGGTGGTGGTCGACGTCACCGGGAAGGTACGGCGGCCCGGCATCGCCGTGCTGCGGTCCGGGGCTCGCGTGGTCGACGCCATCCGCGCGGCCGGTGGTGCTCGGCCCGGTGTCGACCTCGGCCTGCTCAACCTCGCCCAGGTGGTCACCGACGGCGAGCAGATCGTGGTCGGCGGCCCCGTGGCGCCTGCCACTGGCGTGGCCGCGGCGGCCACTGGTGCGCCACCGACGGCGGCGATGGTCCACCTCAACACCGCCGACCAGGCTGCGCTGGAGTCGCTGCCCGAGGTCGGGCCGGTCACCGCGCAGGCGATCATCGCCTGGCGCACCGAGCACGGCGGCTTCAGTGCGGTGAGCCAGCTGCTCGACGTCGACGGGATCGGGGACGCCACGCTCGCCCAGATCACTCCGTTCGTCACCCTCTGACGTGGGAGAGGCGCGCGACCTCCGGATGGTGGTGCTGGGGGGAGTCGGGTGGCTGGGGGCGCTGGCCGCCACCCGGTCGCCGTTCGCCGCCCTCGGCGCCGGAGCGGTTCTGGCGTCGGGCGCAGCCCTCCTGTGGCGGTGGCGTGGTCGACGAGCGGGCCTCACTGCGGTCGCCGCCCTGGTCGTGTTCGCGTCGGTGGCGACCGCGGCCGGGGCGCGGGCCGTGCGGACGACCGACAACCCGCTCACCCGGCTCGCAGGCGAGCGCGCCGAGGTGACCCTCGACGGCACGGTCTCCGGTGACCCGCTCCTGCTGCGCGGGCGGTTCGGCGACGAGGCGCTCGTCCGGATCGACGTCACCGGCGTCACGATCCGTGACCGGCGGCTGCGGCTGCGTCAGCCGGTCGCCGTCTTCGGCGCCACGTCGTGGCTCTCCGTACCCCTCGGGGCAGCCGTGCGCGTGGCCGGGCACCTCGCGCCGAGCACCCGCGGCGACGTGGCCGCGAGCCTGTCGTCCCGTGACCCGCCCGTGGTGACTGGTGCGCCCGACCCGTGGTGGCGGGCTTCCGCCGGTGTGCGGGCGGCCCTGCGGCGTTCGGTGTCGGGGCTCCCACCCGACCGCCGAGTGCTGGTGCCGGCCCTGGTCGACGGGGACGACGCCGGTCTCGACCCTTCCCTCCAGGCAGACTTCCGGACCACGGGGCTCACCCACCTGCTCGCGGTGTCGGGCACCAACCTGACGCTCGTGGTCGGCTTCGCCTTGGTCGTGGCCCGCTGGCTGCGCGTGCGCGGCCGCTGGCTCTACGTCGTGGGGGCCGGGGGGATCGTCGGCTTCGTCCTGGTCGCCCGCGCCGAGCCCAGCGTGCTGCGGGCAGCGGTGATGGGGACCGTCGCGCTGGTCGGGATGGGTGCCAACGGCCGCGACCGCGGTACGCGAGCGCTCGGGGTCGCCACCGTGGTGCTGCTCCTGCTCGACCCTGGCCTCGCGGCCGCCGCCGGGTTCGCCCTGTCGGTGCTCGCCACCGCCGGCATCCTGCTGCTCGCGCCCGCGTGGCGCGACGCCCTGTGCCGGTGGCTCCCGCGCTGGCTGGCCGAGGCGGTGGCGGTCCCGGCCGCCGCCCAGCTGGCGTGCACGCCGGTGGTCGCGGCGATCTCGGGCCAGGTCAGCCTGGTCGCGGTCCTCGCCAACCTCCTCGCCGCTCCCGCCGTCGGGCCGGCGACGGTCCTGGGACTGCTCGGCGGCCTGGCGACCCTCGTGGCGCCACCGGTCGGCCGGGTGCTGGGTCTCGCGGCCGGGTGGTGCGTCGCATGGATCGTCGAGGTCGCCCGGCACCTGGCCTCGGTGCCCACACCGGCGCTCGGCTGGGGAAGCGGCCCGCTGGCGATCGCGCTGCTCGGGGTCGCGAGTCTCGCGGTGGCGCTCTACGGGCCGCGCCTCGTACGTCGACGGACCACCGGGCTGGCCTGCTGCGGCGTGCTGGTCACGGCCGTCCTGGTGCGGGTCCCGACGCCCGGGTGGCCCCCCGACGGATGGTTGATGGTGGCCTGCGACGTGGGTCAGGGCGACGGGCTCGTGCTCAACACCGGGGCGCCCCACACCGCGGTCGTCGTCGACGCCGGTGCCGACCCTCGCCTGATGGACGGCTGCCTGTCCGGTCTCGGTGTCACGCGGATCCCCCTCGTGGTGCTCACCCACTTCCATGCCGACCATGTCGACGGGCTGCCCGGAGTGCTCGACGGCCGGGCGGTCGACGCGGTGGAGGTCAGCCGGTTGGAGGACCCTCCCGGCGGCGTCTCGCTCGTACGCCGTGCCGCCGAGGCCTCGGGGCTGGCCCCGCGCGAGGCGCCCTACGCCGTGACGCGCCGGATCGGCGACGTCACGCTCGAACCGGTGTGGCCACTGCCCGGCTCACCCACGGTCGGCCCGGGCGACGGCACCACCGCCAACAACGCCAGCGTCGTGCTGCTGGTCCGGATCCGCGGCGTCACGTTCTTCCTCGGCGGAGACCTCGAGCCCGAGGGCCAGGCTGCGTTGCAGACGCTGCTGCCCGGTCTGCGTGTCGACGTGCTCAAGGTGCCCCACCACGGCAGTCGTTACCAGGACGTCGCGTTCCTGGCGTCCCTCGGCGCCCGACTCGCGGTGATCTCGGTCGGCGCGGGCAACGACTACGGCCACCCGGCGCCGGAGACCGTCCGGGCCCTCCGATCGACGGGTGCCCGGGTGCTGCGCACCGACCACGACGGCAGCATCGCGATCGTCGAGGACCACGGGCGGCTCGGGGCGGTCACGACCTCGCCCTAGCGACCTCAGAGTCGGGCCACCACCTCGCGGGCCGCACGCCGGCCACTCTCGACCGCCCCCTCGAGGAAACCGAGAGCGCGCCGCGAGGTGTGCTCCCCGGCGAAGTGGACGCCGTGCTCGGGGAGTCCGACGAACCCCCAGTAGCGGGTGAACTGGCCGGGCCGGAACGCCGCGTACGACCCGTGCGCGTGGGGGTCGTGCACCCACGCGTCGACCCAGGCGCGGCCGCCGTAGCCGAGGGACAGGTGCGGCACGGCGCGAGCGACCTCGGCCAGGGTGCGGTCGACCAGAGGGTGCGGTGCGGGGCCGTGCGGGTGCCGAGACCCCGTACGACGCCCCGACCCGTCCTCCGGAGTAGACGGTGAGCACGCTGCCGCGACCGGCCTGGGCCAGCGTCGACGACCACGTGTCGACCCGGGCGTCGTAGAAGCCACCGGACCAGCGCGACCTGCGGGTCCTCCCGAAGTGGGTGACTCGATGATCGAGCTCGACGAGGACCTTCGCGTTGGTCCCCATGCCGAGCTCCTGGACGCAGTCGAGCTTGCGACGCGTCAGCCCTGCCCCGTCGAGGTCGACGTGGCGCAGGGCCGCGAACGGCGCACACAGGACCACCCGGTCGGCGTGCCGGGGCGGTGCGCCTCGGAACCCGAGTCGGTAGCGACCGTCCGCTCGGCGCGAGAGCGAGGTGAGTGCGGCATCCTGCACGACGGTCCCCGGTGGCAGCCGGGAGGCGAGCCCCGAGACGACGAGGTCGTTGCCGCCGCGCACGTGGAAGCGCTCGTCGGAGGGGAGTCCGCGGCTGCCGAACTCCATCACCATGGTGAGGGCGCTGAGGTGGTCGAGGTCGAGCCCGTACTCCTCGGCCATGTACTGGCCGGTCTCGGCGGCGAGCAGCGGATGGTCGTGACCGAGCACGCCGTCGAGCCACTCGGCTGCTGTGCGTTCGTCGAGTGCTCGGGCAGCGTGGCCGGCCCGGTCGAAGGTGTAGGGCCCGATCCTGTGGGCGTCGCGATCAGCGGCGACCCGGAGTCGGTGGTAGCCGGCGTACACGGCGTCCTCGGAGCGGCGGGCGCCGCGCAGGAAGTAGCGGTCGTGGGCGGGGGGCTGGCTCTCGGGCAGGCCGCGCAGGTCGTCGAGCTCCAGCCCGAGCCGAGCGACCAGGCTCCGGAGCGAGTGGTGCACGGTGTCGATGAACTCGCCACCGTGCTCGGCGGTCTGTCCGTGGGCCCAGCCGCGCGAGGTCCAGCAGCGACCTCCGAGCCGATGCGGGTTCGCCTCGTACACGGTGCAGGCGACGCCATGCCGGGTCAGCTCGTAGGCGCACGTGAGCCCCGCCAGCCCGGCGCCGACGATGGCGATCTCAGGCGTGGTCGCCGACCGGGCGCGCGGCCCGGGCTCGGCCCACCGGCCGGCCGCGGCTGCCAGCCCCGCCACGCCCACCCCGCCGCGTACCAGCGTCCGGCGCGAGAGCGCGCGCGGCGCGGACCACGGGAGCTCCCTGCTCGGCACCGCGCCAGGGTACGGGGAGATCCGCCCCGTCGGTGCGGTGTGCCAGTCTTCCCCCATGCGAGGCCCGACACCGAAGGACGTGCTGGCTCACGTGACCCTGGTGACCGGCAAGGAGGAGTTCTTGTCGGAGCGCACCGTGGTGGGCGTGCGCGAGGCCGTACGCCGTCACGACCACGAGGCCGAGATCTCCGAGACGCAGGCCTCCGGACTGACCCTGGCCCAGCTCGGCGAGATGGCCGCGCCGTCCCTGTTCTCCTCGACCCGGTGCGTCGTCGTACGCGGCCTGGAGAACCTGCCCGAGGAGTCGGTCGACGGCCTGCTCGCCTACGCCGCGTCGCCGGCCGACGAGGTGGCGCTGGTGCTGGTGCACGGGGGAGGCCAGAAGGGCTCGGGCGTGCTGACCAAGCTGCGCAAGCTGCCGGGTGTCACCGAGGTGAAGTCCGAAGAGCTCCGCGCCTCGGAGTACCCCGGGTTCGTCACCGCCGAGGTGCGGCTGCAGGGCGGCACGATCGAGCCCGAGGCGGCGGCCTCCCTCGTGCAGGCCGTCGGCCAGGATCTCCGCTCGCTGTCCGCAGCCGCCGACCAGCTGGCCAACGACTTCCCGGGCGAGACCCTGACCGAGGAGAAGGTGAAGCGCTACTTCGGCGGCCGGGCCGAGGCGAAGTCGTTCGCCGTGGCGGACGCGGCCTTCTGGGGCAGGCGCCGGCCCGCGCTCGAGGAGCTGCGCTGGGCGATGGACGGCGGGACCGCCCCGGTCCTGATCACGTCGGCCTTCGCCGGCTCGGCCCGTGGCATCGCGCGCTACCTGTCCGCGCCGCGGGGGATGCGCGAGGTCGACCTCGCCCGCGAGGTCGGTGTCCCGCCCTGGAAGCTCCGCACGATCCGCGACCAGTCGCGTGGCTGGTCCGACAGCGGCATCGCCCGCGCCATCCGGACGGTCGCCCAGGCCGACGCCGACATCAAGGGCGCGGCCGGCGACGCGTCCTACACCCTGGAGCGCCTGGTGCTCACCGTCACCGGGCTGCGCGACCGGTCCTGAGCTCGAGCCGAGCGCTCGGCCCCGAAGACGACAGAAGGCGCCGACCCCTCGGGGTCGACGCCTGGTCGGGCGGGCCTGCCTCAGAGAGAGGCGGCCTGCTTCATGATCGACGACTTGCGGTTGGCCGCCTGGTTCTTGTGGATGACACCCTTGGACACGGCCTTGTCGAGCTTGCGCGACGCGACCCGGCTCGCCTCGACGGCGGCGTCCTTGTCGCCGGCCTCGGCGGCCTCACGGAACTTGCGCACGAGGGTCTTCAGCTCGGACTTGACAGCCTTGTTGCGCTGATGACGCTTCTCGTTCTGCTTGTTCCGCTTGATCTGGGACTTGATGTTCGCCACTGATAAGCCTTCGGTCTGGGGTGTTCAACGAGTGGATCGGAGTCGATGGGCGTGGGCGCACCGGGGCGCACACACGAGGAGAAAAGATACCAGCGGGGCGAGGGACGCCCCAAATCACGACTCGAGGCGTCGCGCCGCCCCGGCGAGGACGCGGCGCGACTCCGCGCGCCGGAAGTCGTTGAGCGTGGGCAGACCCACGTCGACGGCCGTCGTCGAGCGCCACGCCAGGTGGCACCCGAACCCCAGCAACCAGGCCGTGACGGCGTCGTCGCCCGCCGCGACCAGCGCTGTCGACGTCGCGAGGGAGTCGTCGAACCACGGGGTGTCGACGCGCTCGAGGCGGGCGAGCAGCGGGTCGACCCAGTCCGGTCCGACCGCGCAGGCACCCCAGTCGACGAAGACCAGGGAGCCATCGGTGCGGACCAGGAGGTTGTCGTTGCGGATGTCCCAGTGAGCGAGGTGACCCGGCCAGGGATCGAGCAGGACCCGGCTCAGCTCGCGGCACCGCTCGGCCCGCCCGCGGAGCGAGGCCGGGACCAGGTCGTCCGGGAGGTCCGGGAGCAGGGCGACCGCCTCCACCCAGCGGGCCAGCACCGCCGAGACGTCGATGAAGCCCGGTCCCGCGAAGGTGTCGGTGAGCCGGGTCGGCGGCGGCACAGCGGCCAGCCGTGCGCCGAGTCGGTCGGTCGCCGCGAGCAGCGTCTCCATCTCGCGGTCGTCCCGCAGGTCGGCATGCCGGCCCTCGACGTCCTCCAGGACGAGGGCGACCCACGAGCCGTCGTCGTACGACGCAACCAGGTCGGCCCACAACGGGTCGTCACCGATCAGCCCGAGCGCCTCGACCTCGCGTCGGAACAGGCTGGGGGAGTCCGGGTTCAGCTCGGCCCCCACGGCCTTGACGAAGGCGCGTGTCCCGTCGGCGGTGACGAGGCGCGTCGCGCATCCGGGCGACATCCCGCCGGTCTGCTCGTCCCACGACACGACGGGGGAGCCCAGCGCCTCGGACACCCAGTCGCGGACTCGCGCCGGGATCCCGGGGTAGGCCGTGCGCACGCCGACGGCTCGAGGGGCGGTCACGCGCTCCAGCCGCGCCGTTCGCTGAGCCAGTCCCAGACCACCTCACCCTGCCAGCGCTGGACGTCGCGGACGTAGGGCGACGTCGGGGGCACCGGCTCGTCGGCCGAGCGGAGGAAGTAGCCGCAGATGACGGCCAGGGCGCGGTCGAGGTCCTCGGGAGGTACGCCGCTGAGCAGCCGCCGCTCGGCGATCACCGCCTCCACGTCGAGCCCGTCACCGCGCGGTCCGATCAGCATGAACAAAGAGTCGAGCCAGTTCGCGCCGATGGTCGGCCAGTTCCAGTCACAGAAGAGGGTGCGGCCGTCGGTGGCGAGCAGCACGTTGTCGTCGCGCACGTCGGTGTGCACCAGGGTGTCGCCCGCGAGCGACCCGGCGAAGCCGGCCGCCAGCGCGGCCGCCTCGTCGCCGTGGGGCAGGTCACGGGTCGCGTTGACGTGCTCCCAGAAGGCCGGCCACGAGGCGAGCTCGTCGGTGATGGGGTCGAGCTCGAGCCCCGGTGGCGAGGGCGTGAGCAGGTCGGCCATGGTCTCGAGGGTGTCGAGGCAGGCGTTCAGCTCGGGCATCCGCCACGGGCGACGTGGTGCCCGGGCCTCGACGTACTCCAGGCCGAGCACGACCCAGTCGCCGTCCATGGTCCACAGCAGCCTGGGCGCAGGGATGGTGTCGGGCAGGGACCGCAGCTTGCGCGCCTCTTCGCGGTACGACGCGGCGAACGGTCGCTGAGCAGCCGTGGAGGCCGCCTTGACGAAGTGGCGCGAGCCGTCGGCGCACGTGAGCACCGATGCGAACCCGGGGGTGAAACCACCCCCCTGCGAGGTGGCGGACACGACCGGCGATCCGCAGCGTTGCTCGATCTCGCCCCGCACCGCGGGCGGCAGATGGGCCCACTCGAGGCGGCGGGCGGTGCGCCCGTGGGGGATCGGGCTCGGGATGGCGCTCACGCGGCCATCCTCACCCACCGCTCCCGGCGTGCGCGCGGGTGGTGGCGTCACTCGGCGGGCGCGGTGTGACAGACCGCCTCCACGTTGTTGCCGTCGGGATCGCGGACGAAGGCGCCGTAGTAGTGCGCGTGGTACTCCGGCCACAGCCGCGGCGCGTGGAGGGTCTCGGCCCCGAGCTCCGTGGCCGCGGCGTGGAACGCCTCGACCTGCTCCACCGAGTCCGCCGTGAAGGCGAGGTGCATCTCGCGGTTGGGCCCCATGTCGTCGAAGCGCGAGATCCAGAAGGCAGGCATCGTCGTGCCGTAGCCCACGGCCACGTCGAAGTCCATCACCCGCCGGTGCCCGAGCGTCCCGAGCACCTTGTCGTAGAAGGTCTTGGCCGCCTCGAGGTCGGCGCAGTTGATGCCGAAGTGATCGATCATGCCGGGAGTCTGCCACTCGGCGTCGATGCCGGAGCCCCGGAACCGGCGCGGCTAGCCTCGGCCCATGACCGACCTCGGGATGGAGCGCGAGCGCGACTTCGACCGTTTCCTGACCTTCGTGGACGCGATCGTGGCCATCGCGATCACGCTTCTCGTCCTGCCGCTCGTCGACGTCGCCGGTACGTTCCACGGCGACTCGGTGACCCACCTGCTCAGCGAGAGCCGCGACCAGATCTGGGCGTTCTTCCTCAGCTTCTTCGTGATCGCGAACCTCTGGCTGACCCAGCACCGCCTGCTGCGCCACGTCGTCTACACCGACGCCGTGCTGATCCGCTTGATGCTGCTGTGGAGCCTCACCATCGTGGTCCTGCCGTTCCCGACGGCGCTCGTCGCCGGGAGCACGGGACACCAGGCCGTGACGAAGCTGCTCTACATCGGCACCATGGCCGTGTCGGCGCTGATCCTCGCTCTGGTGTGCCTGGTGATCCGGAGCCACCCGGAGATCCGCGACTCCGCGGAGTCCCCCGACGTGCTCCACGCCTTCTCGGTGTTCGCCGTCTTCGTGGTCGCCCTGGCCCTGATGCTGTGGTTCCCGGGTCTGGGGTACTGGCCTCTGGTCCTGCTGATGCTTCCCTACCGGGTGATCCGGCTCTGGCGTCGTCGGGCCGGTGCCCACCCGGAGGTCAGCGCTCGGGGCCGCCGGGGTGCTCGGGACGGTCGTCCTCGCCGCTGAGAGCCCGGAAGGTCGCACGGGTCGGGGATCCACCGGCTTCGCGAGCCCGCTTGTGCGCGCGTGCCCACGGGGACGCGGTAGGCGCGAGACCCGCGTACCCATCCGGCATCCCAGGAGGCCGTCGAGGCCGGCGGACCCGACGAGGTGGACGCCGCCCGCCGTCTCGGCGGATCGACAGAGATTTCGGGCCGCTCGAACCCGCGTGGGAGGATTGGGGCTCGCTCCCACCCGCTCCTGACACCGCCGAAAGCAGCGAAGACACCGCCGTGCCCACCACCCCGACCGCGCCCGTTCCCGGCCGCACCGACCCCGCGGTCATCCGTAACTTCTGCATCATCGCCCACATCGACCACGGCAAGTCGACGCTGGCCGACCGGATGCTGCAGCTGACCGGGGTGGTCGACGAGCGCAGCGCACGGGCTCAGTACCTCGACCGCATGGACATCGAGCGCGAGCGCGGGATCACCATCAAGAGCCAGGCCGTCCGGATGCCGTGGACCGTGCCGGCCGACAACGACCAGGGCGCCGAGCCGGGCACCTACGTGCTCAACATGATCGACACCCCGGGTCACGTCGACTTCACCTACGAGGTGTCGCGCTCCCTCGAGGCCTGCGAGGCCGCCGTGCTCCTCGTCGACGCGGCGCAGGGCATCGAGGCGCAGACGCTGGCGAACCTCTACCTCGCGCTGGCCGCCGACCTCACGATCATCCCGGTGCTCAACAAGATCGACCTGCCCTCGGCGCAGCCGGAGAAGTACGCCGCGGAGCTCGCCGGCATCATCGGCTGCGACCCGGACGACGTGCTCCGCACCTCGGCCAAGACCGGGCTCGGCGTCATCGAGCTGCTCAACGAGATCGTCAGGCAGACGCCCGGTCCCGTGGGCGACGCCGACGCCCCGCCGCGGGCCCTCATCTTCGACTCGGTCTACGACACCTACCGCGGCGTGGTCACCTACGTCCGGGTGGTCGACGGCAGGCTCAGCCACCGCGACCGCATCAAGATGATGTCCACCGGGGCCGTGCACGAGATGCTCGAGGTCGGGGTGATCAGCCCCGAGCCGGTCAAGGCCGGCGACCTGGGCGTCGGCGAGGTCGGCTACCTGATCACCGGGGTGAAGGACGTGCGCCAGTCGCGCGTCGGTGACACCGTGACGAGCCAGCACCACGGCGCCAGTGAGGCGCTCGGCGGCTACAAGCACCCCAACCCGATGGTCTACTCCGGGCTCTACCCGATCGACGGTGACGACTACCCCACCCTGCGCGACGCCCTCGAGCGGCTGCAGCTGAACGACGCGGCGCTGGCCTTCGAGCCCGAGACGTCCGGCGCTCTGGGCTTCGGCTTCCGCTGCGGCTTCCTCGGCCTGCTCCACATGGAGATCACCCGCGACCGGCTCGAGCGGGAGTTCGACCTCGACCTGATCTCGACCGCGCCCAACGTGGTCTACGAGGTGGTGATGGAGGACGGCACCAGCTACACCGTCACCAACCCCAGTGAGTACCCCGACGGCAAGATCGCCGAGGTGCGTGAGCCCGTGGTGCGTGCCACGATCCTGAGCCCGAGCGACTACATCGGCACGATCATGGAGCTCTGCCAGACCAAGCGCGGCAGCCTGCAGGGCATGGACTACCTGTCCGAGGACCGTGTCGAGATGCGTTACACCCTGCCGATGGGTGAGATCGTCTTCGACTTCTTCGACCAGCTGAAGTCGCGGACCAAGGGCTACGCGTCGCTCGACTACGAGCGCTCCGGCGAGCAGTCCGCCGACCTGGTCAAGGTCGACATCCTGCTCCAGGGCGAGCCGGTCGACGCGTTCTCCGCGATCGTGCACCGCGACGCGGCGTACTCCTACGGAGTGATGCTGGCGGGCAAGCTCAAGGAGCTGATCCCCCGGCAGCAGTTCGAGGTGCCGATCCAGGCCGCGATCGGAGCCCGCGTCATCGCACGCGAGAACATCCGGGCCCTGCGCAAGGACGTGCTCGCCAAGTGCTACGGCGGTGACATCACCCGTAAGCGCAAGCTGCTGGAGAAGCAGAAGGAGGGCAAGAAGCGGATGAAGATGGTCGGCCGGGTCGAGGTGCCCCAGGAGGCCTTCATCGCCGCGCTCTCCAACGCGCCGAGCGGCGAGAAGGCCGGCAAGAAGTAGACAACCGGCCCCTGGCGCCGCGCGTCTCAAGGGAGACGTCGCAGTCCAGGAAAGGTGTCCGCCATGCGTCTCGCGTTCCCGATTGCCGTGCTGGCCGCCCTGGCCACCGGCCTCCTCGTC
The DNA here is from genome assembly GCA_963753705.1 of uncultured Actinomycetota bacterium. Lineage (GTDB taxonomy): Bacteria > Actinomycetota > Actinomycetes > Propionibacteriales > Nocardioidaceae > Nocardioides. The sequence goes on along the minus strand of CAVWDJ010000012.1, from coordinate 20,618 downwards.
CCCTCGCCCGCGTCCGCGGCCACGCCGCACACCCACCGGGTCGTGGTGCGTCCCGTCGATGCGCACGGCCACCCGGTGGCCGGGTGGTCGGTGCACCGGGAGCGCGACCTGACGGTCTCGTGCTCCGAAGGGTCGTCGCCCGCCGCGGTCGACGACGGCATCGCCTTCTGCGGCCCGTCGGCCGCCTACACGCCGGCCTGCTGGAAGTCAGGGCACCACACCGTGCTCTGCCTGCGCGACGCACGGCACAAGAAGCTGGTCAGGCTGCGCTACACGGGCTCCTTCCGTGCCGGCACCGCCCCGGCCCGGCCGCAGCCGATGGACCTCACGTTGCGGTCGGGCGAGCGCTGCGACGTCCGGGTCGGCGGAGCCTGGGCCTCCTTGCCCACCCACCCGCACTGGGTCGGCTTCTTCTCGTGCGCGACCGGCGACGTCTACGGCCGGGTGGGCGGCGACGGCATCGACCGCAGCGACCCGGTCTGGACGGTGCACCTGTGGAAGAACGGCACCGCACACCGCGTGGTCGTACGTCGGGTGCGCACCGCCTACTTCGTCGGCACGCGGCACTAGCCGGGTGGGCGCCCCGACGTCGTGAGCTCCACGGTGGCCGGCCCGGCCTCGGCCCAGGTGCCCGCCACCGCGCACACGGCGAGGGCGGAGGTCGGCATCGGGACCCAGGCCCCGGTGAGCGTGGAGACGAGGTCTTCGAGGCCGGGGTTGTGGCCGACCATCACGACGATGGCGAGGTCCTCGGGCAGGTGGTGGACCACCCGCAGGAGCGAGCCGCTCGAGGCACCGTAGAGCGCCTCGTCGAACCGCACCGGGGGCGCACCGCCGAGCTCGGCCGAGACGAGCGACCAGGTGCGGCGTGCCCGCTCCGCGGTGGAGACCACGGCGAGGTCGATCCGGTCGAGGTGGGCAGCGAGCCAGCGACCGGCCTCGGGGGCCTGACGGACACCGCGCGCGGCGAGCGGTCGCTCGTGGTCGGGGTCGCCGGTGGACCAGTCCGACTTCGCGTGGCGGAGCAGGATCAGGGTGTGACCGGGGTCCATGGTGCGAGTCTGCACCTCAGAGTCGGGCCGTGGTGACGCCGTCCAGGGACAGCTCGAGGGCGAGCACGAGCGCCTCGGCAGCCTGGTGGACCTCGGCCTTCCGGAGGCGACGCGACCGGGGGAACGACGAGACGGCGAGCGTCCGGGCCCGGCCCGTGCCCTCGAGCCGCCAGTGGCCACCGATCCGGCCGTCGACCAGGACGGGGGCGAGCATCAGGCCGTTGGCGCGGTGCCAGAGCACGTCGTTGTCGGCCGGCGCGACGAACCGGTCGCGGGCCCGGGGGTCGTAACCGCACAGGAGCGCGTCGAACTCGGGCAGCAGGCGCACGCCGGGCACCTCGCGCGCCGTGGGTGAGCCGGGCACGTCGGCATAGGCCCGGCCGTCGGGACCGTCGTGCCAGGTCACGTCGAGCTGGTCGAGGAGCACGTCCACCTGACGCAACCCCAGCCCGGACCACCACGCGACGTCGTGGCGACTTGCGGGCCCGTAGGACGCCAGGTGACGCTGCACGGCCGCCAGCACCGGATCGTCGGGGGGCCGTCGGTCGGGCAGCAGCGCCGCCGCCGTGCGGTAGCCCGGCGCGCCCTGCCCCGACCAGTCGCCACCCAGCGGTCGTCGTACCAAGCCACCGTGGCCGAAGGCGAAGTAGCGACCGGCCTGGTTGTCCATCCTGGTCACGGACTCGTTCTCGCCGTGGCGGTCGAGCCAGGTGGTGAGGAACTCGGTGAGCTCCGCCGGCGTGCGCCACTGGTCGGCGGCATGGCTCTCGATCGCGGTCCAGACGTCGTCGAGCTCGGTGTGGTCGAGCCGCAGGAAACGACGCCACAGCGAGCGCTGACCCACCCGGGTGGTCGCGTCGAGCAGCAGCTGGTCGTCGGCGGTGGACGTGTGGACCGTGCCGCGGATGTTGCTGCCGCGGAGGATCCGCCAGGACTCGTAGGCGTCGGTCACGTCGACGTGGGTGAGCCCCGGCAGCCGCGCGCTGAGCCCGATGTAGGGCGAGCGGGCGGTCTGGGACTGGATCGGGCCGATCCGGTGGACGGCTGCCACGACGGCATCAGGGCCCAGCTCCGTCGACCTCGGGGAACTGGCGGGCCAGGCTGAGCCCGCGCAGCTCGTCGAGGTCGTACGCCGTCACACCCTCAGGCTAGGGCCGGTCACCGACACGCCGAGAACGGCAGACAGGTCCGGTCGACGGCCGCGGGATGGCCCGGTGTGGCTAGGCCCGGCGACTGCTCGTACGGACTCGAGGTGAACGCCCCGAGCGCGGGCCTGAGGCCTGCCACCATCGGAACATGACGGTCCAGCAGAGTCTCCCCGACCACGCCGAGAGCTCGCCGCGTCGCGCCCGCCGGCGGCTGACGCTGGTGGCACCCCTCGGTGGCGGTGTCCACCGCACGTTCGCCGAGGACGTGGAGATCGAGTCCACGGGTCCGGCGTGGCGACGGCGGGAGCGGATGGCCCCCGCCGGGTTCGTCCACGCTGCTCAGGTCGAGGGCGAGTGGTCCCTGTGCGGCATCCTGCTCGACTCGTTGCACGAGTTCGACCGCGGCCGCTTCTCGTTCGACCGCCTCGACGGGAGTCGGCAGTGCGCGGTGTGCCGGTCCGCCTCGCGCGCGGGCTCCTGACCGACGCCTGACCGACCGGCGTCGTCGACGCGCCGGGCCGCTGGCGGTCCGGACGTGCCGTGCCACGATGGCCGGCATGCCACTGGTCCTTCCTCCCGGCCTCGAGGAGCAGCGTGGTCTGGGTCCCGACTGGGGGCAGTGGCTCGACCGGCTGCCCGCGTCGTTCGCCGGACTGCTCGACGAGTGGGAGCTGACCCGCGAGGGCGACGAGCTGTGGCACGGCTTCTGCTCCCTGGTGGCCCCGGTCCGTACGTCCGACGACGAGCCCGCCGTGCTCAAGGTGAGCTTCGACGGTGACGACGAGTCCGAGCACGAGGCGGTCGCCCTTCAGCACTGGCACGGTGACGGCGTCGTCCGGCTGCTCCGCGCCGACCCGCACCGGCGTGCCCTCCTGCTCGAGCGCCTGGATCGCCGCGACCTCACCGACCTGTGGGACATCGAGGCGTGCGAGATCGTTGCCGGCCTCTACCCACGGATCCACCGGCCCGCGCTGCCGCAGCTGCGCACGGTCACGTCGTACGTCGAACGCTGGCTCGACTCGCTCGCCCGGCTGCCGGGCGACGCCCCGATCCCGCGTCGGATGGTCGAGCAGGCGCTCTCGCTGGGCCGCGACCTGGTCGCCGACCCGGCCAGCACCGGACGGATCGTGCACGGCGACCTGCACTACGAGAACGTCCTCGCGGCTCCTGCGGCGGTCGAGCGGGGTCGTGGCCCCTGGCTCGTGATCGACCCCAAGCCGATGTCCGGTGACCCCCACTACGAGCCCGCGCCGATGCTGTGGAACCGCTTCGACGAGTACGCCGGCGACGTGCGCGACGGCGTACGCCGGCGGTTCCACACCCTCGTCGACGCGGCGGGCCTCGACGAGGCCCGTGCTCGCGACTGGGTCGTGGTCCGGATGATCCTGAACGCGAACTGGTCGATCGAGGACGCCGAACGGGCGGACCGGCCGCTCGACGCCGAGGAGCGCGAGTGGATCACCCGCTGCATCGCGATCACGAAGGCCGTGCAGGACTGAGACTCCGGCCGTGGCGTCTCGGCCCGTCGCGGGGGTCTCGGGCGCTCTCCTTGGGATACTGAACCGACCCCCAAGGAGGAGCCGTTGGTGGCCTTCGACCCCGTGGTGATCGACAAGCGCCCACGGTCCCTCGCTCACATGTTCCTTGCCTGGGTGGAGACGAACCCCGACGCGGACGCCTACTACTACCCCGTCGACGGCGGCTGGCAGGAGTCCACCTGGGAGCAGACGCACCACCTCGTGGAGGGGCTGGCGGCCGGGCTCGTCGCGCTCGGCATCCAGCCCGAGGAGCGCGTCGCGGTGATGGCGACGACGCGCTACGAGTGGGTGCTGGCGTTCCTCGCCGTGCAGTTCTCGGGCGCGGCGGTGACGCTCGTCGACCCGGCCGCCAGTGATGCCGAGGTCGCGCACGTCCTGCAGGACTCCGGGACGCGGGTCGTGATCGCCGAGGACTACGAGGCAACGCGCGCCCTGTGGCGGATCCGGGCCCGGATCCGTGGCGTGACCAAGGTCGTGCAGGTCGAGGGCGACTACCCCGACACCCGGGTGCTCTCGCTCGAGGGGCTGCTGGCGCTCGGCGCGGAGCAGCTGGAGCGCGAGCCGCGCGTCATCGCCCAACGCCTCTACGCCGTACGCCGGCAAGGGCTGGCGGCGATCGTCTACGAGCCGGACGACGACGGCGTCCTGCGCGGGGTCCGCCTCACCCACTCGGCCCTGAGCTACCAGGGCGCGGCGATCGCGTCACTCGGCCTCGTCGGTGAGCCCGACCTGCTCTACCTCTGTCTGCCCCTCGACCGGACGTTCGGCCGGACCCTGCTGGCGGCCCATCTCGCGTGCGGCTTCCCGGTCGCCCTGGAGGGCAGGCCCGACCGGGTGCTCGACTCGCTCGCACTCGTGCGGCCGACCGTGGTCGGCCTGACGCCCGCTCAGCTGGCGGAGGTGCGTGACCGGGCCGAGCACGAGCACCGACCCCGGCTGCTGCGCCGGCGAGCGGAGAAGCGGGTCGTGGCGGGTGTCCGGGACGGTTTCGGTGACCGGTTGCGCTTCGTGGTCACGGCCGGCTCCGGGCTCGACGCCGAGCTGATCGAGTTCTTCACCGCGGCCGGGGTGAACGTCGTCGAGGCCTACGGCCGTCCGGAGACCGCCGGCGCGGTCTGCATCGCGACTCCCGACGACCACCCCGGGACCGCGGGTCTGCCGCTCCCCGGCACCGAGGTCAGGGTCGCCGCCGACGGGGAGATCCTCGTCGCCGGACCGGGCGTGATGGAGGGCTATCACCGACGCCGCGCCGACACGATCGCCGTGCTGAGACAGGGCTGGTGGCACTCCGGTGACACCGGTGCACTCGACGTCGAGGGTCGGCTGCGCGTGCTCGGCCGGCAGCCCACGCACGACCGTGGTTGACCGACGCGGGCCGCGCCGGTTGGCTACCCGTGCGTAACTTCGTGAACTAGATTGGGCCTCCGGCCTCGGTTGCCGCGATCCAGCCGTCCCCCGTTTCCAGGAGAGACATGTCCGTCACCGCAGACTCCAGCTTCGTCGACGACATGGTCGCCAACGTCGCCCTCCAGTTCCTCGACCGGGTCTCGAAGAGCCCTCGGGGCGAGGCGTTCCGCTACCCCGACGGGGAGCGCTGGGTGTCGATCACGTGGGCCGAAGCCGGCACCGACGTCTCGCGGCTCGCGGCGGGCCTGCTGGCGCTGGGACTCGAGCCGGAGCAACGGGTCGGGATCGCCTCCGGCACCCGCTACGAGTGGATCCTCGCCGACCTCGCCGTGATGTGTGCAGGCGGCGCGACCACGACCGTCTACCCGTCGACCAACGCCGAGGACACGGCGTACATCCTCAGCGACTCCGAGTGCCGCGTGGTGTTCGCCGAGGACGACGAGCAGCTCGCGAAGCTCCTCGACCACCGGGCCGAGCTGCCCCACCTCGCCAAGGTCGTCACCTTCGAGCCGTCGGCCTCGGGACGAGCGGGCACGGACGACTGGGTGATCGGGCTCGACGAGCTCGGCACGCTCGGCGACACCTACCTGGCCGAGCATCCCGGCGTCATCGAGGAGACCGCGCAAGCGATCGGCCCCGACCAGCTCGCCACCTTGATCTACACCTCCGGTACGACGGGACGGCCCAAGGGCGTGCGCCTGCGCCACCGCTCGTGGGTCTACGAGGGCTCCGCCATCCGGGCGCAGGGGATCCTCGACGAGACCGACCTGGAGTTCCGCTGGCTGCCGATGGCCCACTCGTTCGGCAAGGTGCTGCTGTCCACCCAGCTGGCGTGCGGCTACGCCGCGGCCATCGACGGTCGGGTCGACAAGATCGTCGACAACCTCGGGGTGGTGAAGCCGACGTTCATGGGTGCCGCGCCGCGGATCTTCGAGAAGGCCCACGCACGCATCGTCACCATGCAGGCCGCGGAGGGGGGCGCCAAGGAGGCGATCTTCAAGCAGGCCTTCAAGGTCGGGCTCGCGGTCGACAAGGCCAAGCGCGAGGGTCGGAGCCCGGGGGTGGTCCTCAACGTGCAGCACGCGGTGTTCGACCGGCTCGTCTTCGCCAAGGTCCGGGAGCGGTTCGGTGGGCGGGTGCGCTTCTTCATCTCCGGCGCTGCGGCTCTCAACCAGGACATCGCCGAGTGGTTCCACGCGGCGGGCATCTTGATCCTCGAGGGCTACGGCCTCACCGAGTCGTCGGCGGGGTCGTTCGTGAACCATCCCGACGCCTACAAGATGGGCACGGTCGGACAGGTGTTCCCGGGGAGCGACGTACGGCTCGGCGACGGCGACGAGATCCAGATCAAGGGCCCCGGCGTGATGGACGGCTACCACAACCTGGAGGCGGAGACCGCGAACACCCTGACCGAGGACGGCTGGCTCCGCACCGGCGACAAGGGCCAGATCGACGCCGACGGGTTCCTCCAGATCACCGGCCGGATCAAGGAGCTCTTCAAGACCTCCGGCGGCAAGTACATCGCGCCCCCGGCGATCGAGTCGAAGTTCAAGGCGATCTGTCCCTACGCCAGCCAGTTCGTGGTGTTCGGCAACGAGCGGAACTTCGTCGTCGCCCTGGTCACCCTCGACCCCGACGCCCTCGCCGAGTGGGCCAAGGAGAACGGCGTGAGCGGCGACTACTCCGAGATCGTCGCCTCCGACGCCTGCGAGAAGATGGTCCAGGGCTACGTCGAGGAGCTCAACCGGCGCCTGAACCGCTGGGAGACGATCAAGAAGTGGAAGCTCCTCGACCACGACCTGTCCGTCGAGTCCGGTGAGCTCACCCCCTCGATGAAGGTGAAGCGCAACGTCGTCGAGGACAACTACGCCCAGCTCATCGACTCCTTCTACGCCTGACCCTTCCCTTTCCCCGGGTCGTCCGCTCCACGTTCACTTCTAGGTGAACCTCAGGCGGACGACTGAACGGGAGGGGTGGGTCGTCCGCCCCACGTTCACCTCTAGGTGAACCTCAGGCGGACGACCGGCCTACGCCGACGGCGCGGAGGGAAGCAGCCACCCGCGGCGACTCATCGCGCAGCTCCCGCCCGGTGCAGCGCAGCACGATCGCCCCGGTGCTGACCAGGTCACGCTCGCGGACGATGTCGTCCTCCCAGTGCTCGACCTCCATGTGGAACCCGCCGTCGATCTCGAGGATCACCACGCGCCCGTCGCGCATTCGCCACTCGGCGTCGCTGTAGCGCAACCGACCAGAGGCGTCGCGGCGAGGCGTCTGGCGGTCGGGGAGCGGAAGGCCTTCCCGGCGACACATGCGCACCAGGTCGAGCTCGTTGACCGACTGCGACCCACCGGCAATCTCCTCGAGTGTCGCCCGGAAGATGCGAGAGCGTCGCAGCGGATGGAGGTCCGGGAGCTCACTCAGCAGTCGGTCGGCGGAGGTCAGTCGTTGCTGGACGACCGCCGCCAGGAGGCCGAGAGCCGTGCGCGTGCTCGGGTGGTAGCCGGCGAACAGCAACGCCGCGGGCTCGGTCCGCCACACGGGCAGGGCCTCCGTCGCGAACATCATGATCGGTCGCCGGGTCTCCACGAACCGAACGCCGGGGAGCGGCTCGAGGTTGTGTGACTTCGGCAGCAGGACAGTGACCTCGTCGCGGTGCCAGCGACGGAGTCCACGCACCTCCAGTGCGGTGAGCCCCGCGATCGCGCTGTTCGGCCCCGCGTGCAACACGCCCGCCCACATCAGCTGCTCCCGGGTGAGCGGGCCTGTCGTCGTACACACCACGACGTCGCTGACGAGCTGCCACCGGAGAGCGGCCAGCTGTCCGTCGACGTAGCGGGCGCCGTACCCGAGACCGATCAGCTGTCTGCGGGCGATGACCCCGGCCTGCGACGCCGCGAGGTCTCGCCAGCTGCTGATGCGTCGACGAGGCACCGTCACAGCCTGACCACGTTCCGCTCCCGACGTACGGCGTCATCCACAGGCCCTGCCAGGGTCGTCCGCCCCACGTTCACTTCTAGGTGAACCTCAGGCGGACGACCCGAGAGAGGGGGGTGGTTGGATGGCGGGGTGCCGTCCTCGCTTCCCCCGGGCGACCCGGCCCCGGCCGACGGGTCGCTCCCGTCGTCCGCCCTCGACGAGCTGGGCACGCGACCGTTCGGGTTCTACGTGCACGTGCCGTTCTGCGCGGTGCGCTGCGGGTACTGCGACTTCAACACCTACACCGCCGAGGAGCTCGGCGACCAGCCCGGAGCATCGCGGGCGACGTACGCCGAGGCGGCGATCGCCGAGGTCCGGCTGGCGCGGCAGGTGCTCGGCGACCGGGACCTGCCGGTCGACACGGTCTTCTTCGGCGGCGGTACGCCGACCCTGCTCGGCCCCGGCGACCTGGCTGCCGTCCTGGCGGCGATCGCGGCGGAGTTCGGGCTGGCCCCCGACGTCGAGGTGACGACCGAGGCGAACCCCGACAGCGTGGCCGCCTGGGACCTCGCCGCGCTCCGCGAGGCGGGCTTCACCCGCGTCAGCTTCGGCATGCAGTCGGCGGTCGACTCGGTGCTGGCGACCCTGGACCGGACCCACGACCCGCTGCGGGTCCCCGCCGTCGTCGACTGGTCCCGCGAGGCCGGCTTCGACCAGGTCAGCCTCGACCTCATCTACGGCACCCCGGGGGAGACCCTCGAGGACTGGGAGTTCTCGGTCGAGGCGGCGCTCGCCTGCGCGCCCGACCACGTCTCGGCGTACTCCCTCATCGTCGAGCCGGGCACCGCGCTGGCCCGCCGGGTGGGGCGCGGCGAGCTGCCGATGCCCGACGAGGACGACCTCGCCGACAAGTACCTCCACGCCGACGAGCAGCTCGGCAAGGCCGGCCTCGAGTGGTACGAGGTGTCCAACTGGGCTCGCGACCGGGCCAGCCGGTGCCGTCACAACGAGCTCTACTGGACCGGCGGCCACTGGTGGGGCGTCGGCCCGGGCGCCCACAGCCACGTGGGCGGCGTGCGCTGGTGGAACGTCAAGCACCCCGCGGCGTACGCCGGTCGGCTGGCCGCCGACGCCAGTCCGGCGGCTGCGCGCGAGACGCTCGACGCCGAGACCCGGCGCGTCGAGCGGGTGCTCCTCGAGCTGCGGCTGCGCGACGGCCTTCCGGTGCTGACCCTCGACCAGAACGGGCGGGCGGAGGTCGCCGGCCTGGTGCAGCGCGGGCTGGTCGAGCTGGCCGCGGAGCGGCTGGTCCTCACCCAGCAGGGCCGCCTGCTGGCCGACGCCGTCGTGCGCGACCTGCTGTCCTGACCGGTCAGCCGCCCGTGGTCCAGCCGGCCGGGGCCTGCAGCATCTCGATGGACGGCGACCTGTGGACCACCACCCAGTGCTCCTGGTGCTCCAGCGCATAGCTCAGGGCACTGCTCGGTCGCTGTACCGCCACGGTGACGCCGGTCGCGCGCAGCTCGTCGTCCCACCCGGGCGCCAGGGCCTCGATGTCGGTGTTGCGCTGGAGCTCGGCGGTGGTGAACGTGTCGCCGTACCCGTGCATCAGCAGGTCGAGCTGGGGGTAGCGCCACATCAGGTAGCCGCCCCAGTCCCACGCGCCGACGACCTTCGTCCCGGCCGGGAGGGAGCTCAAGGCGGGGTCGACCCACGAGGGCTGCGGGGGAGGGTCGTCCGAGGTGTGGGGCACGGCCAGGGCCAGGGCGACCAGGGCGGCGACCGCGCCACCGGCGACGAGGAGGCGCTCGGGTCGCGCGATGCGACGCTCGGGGTCTGCGGCGCGGGGCCGGGCCTGAGCTGCCGCGAGGGGAACGATCATCATCGCTGCGACCGGCACGGTCCGCCACGACGAGACCGCGAAGCCGGCGGTCAGCAGGAGGAGCCCCAGGTCGAGCCACGTCGCCATCCGGCGCCGCACCATCAGGGTGATCGTGACCGCGAGGAGCACGGCGAGCACCATGCACGACGGGTAGGTCCAGTCGGGAGGGTTCCACTCGGAGAAGTACTGGGAGCGCGAGCCCACCGCGAGCACCTGCCCATAGAGCGCGGGTCCGATCGGGGTGAGCCCGGCGGCGACGGCCGAGAGGGCAGGGACGAGGGCGGCCCGCAGGAGCCCGCCGCGCGGCGGGGTGCGGTCCAGTGCGAGCCCGACCACCGCGACCACACCGATCACGATGCCGAGCGACCACATGCCGTGGGACATCGCCCAGAGCCAGGTCATCGGGACCAGCCACCAGCGCAGCCGGCCGTCCTCCCGGGTGCGCAACCACGCGGCGGCCGTGACGGCCACCATGAGGAAGCTGATCATCTGCGGCCGCATCGACAGGTTCTCCGATGCGGCGCCGAGAGCCGCGACCGTGAGCAGCAGCGAGACCAGCGGGTCGACCCACCGACGGGCGACCAGGTAGAGCGTGCTGAACAACGCCACCAGCAGGACGCCGAACAGCCAGGCCACGCCGGCCAGCCCGAAGGTCTGCTCCAGCCAGGCCATCGCGATCTCGGGCAGCCACTGCGTGGGCAGCCACGAGGACGTCGCGAACGAGCTGACCGAGCCCGGGTGCCACAACGACCAGTGGTGCAGGAACTCCGAGCCGAACCGCAGGTGGAAGTAGGTGTCGGTGTTGCTCAGCGGCAGGGCGGCGACCCGCACGAGGAGCACCAGCAGGGCGCCGTACAGGGCGACGGTGAGCCCGCGCCGTACGACGGAGGGACCACGGACGGGGGTCGCCGGCGGGGGAGTCGCGCGAGGCGACTCCTCCGACGACGGCTCCGTCAGTACCTGCTGGGTCACGGGGGTGACTTCCTCCGAGCGACTAGACGCTGAACGACCAGGAGTAGGTCACCAGGTGGTTCCCGGCAGCGTCGTGGATGGTCGAGGTCACCGTGCCGGTGTAGGACTTGCCCTTCTTGAGCCTCGCCTTAGGCGTCAGCGTGGCCACCCGGCCGTTGCTCGAGAGCTTCACCTTGCCGGCCAGCTTGGACTTCTTCCCGTACGGGTGGAGCTGGAAGGTCGACCCGGTCACGCCGGCCACCCTCTCGCTGAAGGTCACCGTGAGGTGGGACGTCGGCTTGCCGTACGGCGTGGGCGTCACCTTGGTGACGATCGGTGCCGTGGCGTCGATCTTGAACGTGCGCGCGGCACTGGTGGCGATAGCCCCGCCGTTGGGGTCGAGCGCCGTGACACGCCAGGTGTACACACCGTCGCCGATCAGCGAAGGTGCGTTCGCCGTCGCCGGCGTGACGAGGTTGTACACGCTGTTGTTGTTCGCATCACGGATGTCGAGCCGGTAGCTGGACGCGAACGGGACCGGGTGCCAGGTGAAGTACAAGTTGTTGTTCTTCTGCAGCGTCCCGGTGCTCGGTGCCGTCAGGGTGATGGCCGAGGCGTTCACCGAGAAGCGTCCGTCGGCGGACCAGGGTCGGGGTTGGCCGCCGGCGTCGGTCCAGCGCACGCGCCAGCGGTACGGCGTGTCCGACGGGGGCAGGTAGTTCTGCCAGACGTACGTCGGCTCCTGAGTGGTGGCGGCGATCACCAGGTTGCCGGGACCGTGAGCCACGTCGTCGTTCTTGTACACCTCGATGGTGTAGGAGTAGGCGCCGTTCATCGGTGCCCACCGGAACGGCGTCGACCCGGCGACAGTCGCCCCGCCCACCGGCGACGGCACGGCGCCGGACGCAGCGAGGCTCACGGCCGGCTGGTTGTTGGTGAAGCTGAACGGATTGCTCCAGGTGAGGTGGTTCCCACTGCCGTCCACTGCCTGCACCCGCCAGTAGATCGTCCCCTGGGGGAGCGTGCGGTCACTGGGGCTGTAGAACGGCTGGTCGAGCTCGCGGTCGTCCAGCAGGGTCGAGAAGTTGAACGCCTGGGAGATCTGGATGCGATACGTGCGGGCGGCTCCGTAGGACGGGTCCTCGGCGATGCCGTCGTAGGCGTTGGCGGCCTGCTTGTTGGTCGTCAGGTAGTCGGTCCACGTGAAGAGCGGGGCGTTTGCGGGCGCGCCCGTCACGGTGCCGCCGTTCGCCGGCGTCTGCAGCGCGACCGGCGGGGACTGCTTCCGGAACGCGTTCGTGGCGGCGGACTGCAGCGAGGCAGGGTCCGGGTTGCACAGCAGGGGGCTGATGCTCTTGCAGGGGCGGACGTACCAGAAGTAGGAACCCTGGGCCGTGTTGTCCGCCAGCTCCGACGGAGGTCGCCACATCGTGTTCGTCGTCACGGCGACGTCCGTGACGAGGTTGGTGATGTCGCGGTCGTTGGCCAGGTACACCATGTAGCCCGCGGCGCCGGGGATGGAGTTCCAGGACAGGGTCGGGGTCGCCGGCACTCCGGTGCAGATCTGCTGTGCGGGCTGCGCGGCGGACAGGCTGTTGGTGCACCCCGCACCGTGCTGGCTGGCGGTCCCGTCGAGCGCGACCTGCTGCCCGCTGGCCGCCGGCAGGTCTCCGACGGTGAACGTGGCGAGCGAGGACGACGACAGCAACGGGGTGCCCTGGTCGTCGTACGCCGTCACGTACCAGTCGTAGCTACCGGGCGAGAGGTAGTGGGTCAGGGTGTCTGTTGCTGCGGGGTAGCCGTAGTGGGCGCCGTTGATGTGCGACGTGGTCGGCAGGTCCTCGAAGCCGCTGCCGTGCACGCCCAAGGTGACCATGTAGTAGGCGGCGCCGCTCAGCGGTTCCCAGGTCAGGTCGGGGAAGTCCGTGCTCGACGAGGTGCCGGTCAGCTGGGTCAACGGGGCCTGGCCCGAGGTCGGGTCGTTGCCGGTCAGGTTGAAGGAGTGGCCGGAGTACAGCGGCGACCTGCCTCCCGACGCGTCGAGGGACACGACGGTCCACGTGTAGGGACCCATCGCGGGGTCGAGCTTGTTCTCGGGCGTCCAGGTCGTCGAGTACGTGTCGACCTGCGCCACGACCTGGCTGTTCTTGTTCTTGACCGTGACCTCGTACTGGTTGGACTCCCGGACGGGGTTCCACGAGAAGGTCGGTACGTCGACGGTGGCGCCGTCCGCCGGGGAGGTCTGAGTCACCCGCCCGGTGTCGTAGACGAACTTGCCGATGCTGGAATAGATGCCCTGGACGCCCACCGGAGCGTCGATCGCGCGCACGCGCCAGTAGAACGTCTGGCCCTGACTGAGCGAACCGCAGGAGTTCGGCTGGTTGGGCGGCGAGCCGATCAGGTAGGTGGTGCCGGTGGTGGTGCACGTGAAGTACTGCCCGGGGGAGAAGTTCGCGTCCGGCGAGATGTCGAGCTGGTAGCTCGACGCGTGCGGCACCGGCTTCCACTGGAAGTACAGCGGGTCACCCACGGCAGGGACCAGCTGGTTGAGCGGCCACTCGAGCTGAGGAGCCTGTGGCCAGTTGCGCTGGAAGCCGAAGGGTGCGGCGCTCGTCCACGGCATCCGGTTACCCGCAGCGTCGATCGCGCGGACCCGCCAGTAGTACTGGTCGTTGTTGTAGGTGAAGTTGGGCTGGAAGCGGGTGCCCATCACGATCTGGTCGTCGACGATGTTGTTGAAGTCAGGGTCCTTGCCCACCTGGAGCTGGTAGTCCATGGCCCCTGGCACGGACTGCCAGTCGATCGACACGTCCTGCATCGAAGCCCCGGTCATGTCGGCGCCCGGCTGGGGGTCGTCGAGCTGCGCTACGTCGTAGGTCGCGGTGCTGCTCCACGACGTGTACAGGCCGTTGCCTCGATTGGCGCGCACCCGCCAGAACCAGGTCCCTGGCGTCTGAGGTGCGCTGACGAAGTACGACGTCCCGCTCGGGAGGTAGGTGACGGGTGACGTCCACGAACCCGTGTTGTCGACCTGGACCTCGTAGCCGACCGCGCCGGCTACGGCCGACCAGGTGAAGAGCGGCGGGTTGTCGGGCTGGGTGAGGACGGTCCCGCCCACCGGTGAGACGGGGTTGGGAGCCGCAGCCGACGAGATCGTCGCGCTGGCGCTGACCCAGGAGCTGTTGGCCGAGGGTGAGTCCGCACGGACCTGCCAGGAGATGACACCGTCCGGCAGGTTCGAGATCGGCACCCACCGGTTGTTGGCAGTCGTCGTCTGGACGATGGCGTTGCCACCTGCGCTGATCACCAGGTCGTACTGCGTGGCACCGGACACGCGGTTCCAGGTGAAGGTCGGGGTATTGGACGACGTGGGACCGTTCGGTGCGAGTCCTGAGGGCGCGGCGATCCGGGCCTGGGCGGACGCGGGGACCAGGGCAAGAGCAGCCGTCGCGAGAAGTCCCGTGAGGGCCAGCCCGAGCGGACGGGGGAGGCGGCGGAGAGACACGTGGAGCCCTTCGGTCGGACGGCGCTGTGACCGACCCACGGTAGAGGCGCGAACCCCTGCTCCACGGCAGAATGGAGAAACTGGATCCGACTCGTTTCAGAGCCGTCCGGGCGCTCGCGCAGGGTCAGTCGACGCCGACCGCGAAGGCAGACTCGAGGTCGTGCCGGGAGTAGGCCCGGAACGCGATGTGGGTCTCGGTCGAGGTCACCCCGGGCACCTTGTTGAGGCGGTCGGCGACCACGGTGGCCACGTCGTCGTGGTTGCGCACCCGGACCAGCGCGATCAGGTCGATCTGGCCGGTGACGGAGTAGACCTCGCTGATGCCCTCGAGGTCGGCGATCGCCTCGGCGACCTGGGGGATCCGGGCGACGTCGGCCTTCACGAAGACGATGGCGGTGATCATGTCCCGACCCTAGTGGAGCGCGACGAAGGAGTGCTCCGCGTGGGGAGGGAGGTTGAGCAAGCCCACAGCCGAGCGTGCGAGGACGCGGCGGTGGTCGCGAGCTCACCGCACCGGACGGCTCAGCACCGGCAGGTCGCGCCGGTCGTCGAAGGGCACCAGGTCGAGCCGCGACTGGCTGACCGCGTCGTGGAGGGCGAGGTGGCGAGTGGCGCCGCCGACCGGGCAGGTCCACTCACCGTCGACCTCGATCAACCGGAGGCCCGGGGCCTCGAGCCAACGCAGGATCCGCTCCGTCTCCTCGGCCGTGGCCGCGGGTGCCGGCCCGGGCCCGCCGCGCACCGACTCGCCGCTGGCCACCAGGTCGGCGACATAGTGGTGGGCGTCGGCGCCGGGCGGGATCACGCCGGCGGCCGCGAGCCGTCCGTGGCGGATGACGTGGACCGCCCACCGCGCCCCGCCGCGCGGGTCGTCCTCGCGGCGCGCGGCCACCAGGTGGGGGATCCGGGTGAGGGCGGAGAGTCGCTGGGTGCGCGCCACCGCACGCACGAACGCCGCCAGGCGGTCGCGATGACGGCCCGCCTCCTCGAACCGCTCGTCGTCGGCCAGGAGCGCCATCCGTCTGGTGATCAGCTCGACGACGTCGTCGGGGCGGCTCAGGAGGTTGTCGCGCAGCTGTCGCACGACGGCGGCGTAGGTCGTGGCGTCGACGCTGCCGTCGCACGGCGCCAGGCACCGCCCCATCTCGGCCAGCACGCAGGGAGACACCGACGGCTGTCGGCCGAGCCGCTGGGTGCACTGGCGGAGTGGGAACGTCTCGTGGAGGGCGGCCAGGCACTTCTCGGCCGTGCGCTTGCTGCCGAACGGGCCGACGTAGTCGGCGCCGTCGTCGACCACGCGACGGACCAGGGACAGCCGGGGCCAGGCCTCGCGGGTGAGCTTGAGGTAGTGGGCCTTCTCCGGGAACCGGGATCGACGGTTGTAGCGAGGCTTGTGCTCGGCGATCAGGCGCAGCTCGCGGACCTCGGCCTCGAGCGGCGTCGCGCACTCGATGCCGGTGACGGACTCGGCGAGGCCGACCATCTCGCCCATCCGCGAGCGGGTCTCGGAGGCGGTGAAGTAGGAACGGACGCGGGTGCGGAGGTCGCGGGAGGTGCCGACGTAGAGGACGCGGGCCCGGTCGTCGCGGAAGAGGTAGACGCCCGGTGCGTGGGGCAGGCCCTCGGCGAGGTGGCGCTTGCGACGCTGGGCGGTGGACACCTTGGCGCTGAAGGTCTGGAGCTCCTCGAGCGTGTGCACACCGAGACCGCCGAGGCGTTCCATCAGGCCGTGGAGGACGTCGACGGTGGCGCGGGCGTCGGACAGGGCCCGGTGGTTGGGAGTCGTCGTGGCGTGGAAGGCCTTGGCCAGGGACGAGAGCTTGCAGTTGGGCGCGTCGTCTCGGGTGATGACGCGGCGCGCGATCTTGGCCGTGTCGAGCACCTCGAACGCCGGCCAGGGGAGGTCCTGACGGGCGGCGAACCATTGCAGGAAGCCGACGTCGAACGGCGCGTTGTGGGCGACGAGGACCGAGCCCGCCGCG
Source organism: uncultured Actinomycetota bacterium (assembly GCA_963753705.1). Classification (GTDB taxonomy): domain Bacteria; phylum Actinomycetota; class Actinomycetes; order Propionibacteriales; family Nocardioidaceae; genus Nocardioides. Next base: position 4,237 of record CAVWDJ010000012.1, on the reverse strand, counting down.
AACTCGAGGAACGCCGGGAGCACCGACTCGATCGACGGCGCCTCACTGACCATGGAGTTGGTGATGCCGGTGAGCACCGCGATGAACGGCGGGATCTGAGCATGGGGGTTGACGAGGGTCTGGAACTCGCCGAGCACCTCGCCGCCGCGCACCTTCACCGCGCCGACCTCGGTGATCATCGAGCCGCCCTCGGCGGAGCCGCCCGTGGTCTCGAGGTCGACCACGCAGAAGGTCTGGTCGCGCAAAGGCCGGCCGAGCTCGTCGAACGTGCGCTGGGCCTCCCATCGGGGTCGGGAGGCGGTGGTGCTCATGTGGTGGACGGTAGGACCGCCCGCCGACACACCCGGGCTGGACACTCCGGCGTCCGCCGGTCCGTGGCGACGGCAAGGAGGTCGCTCGCACGGTGCTGTCCGGGGTTGTCGGTGGTCCCTGTGAGAGTGCGGGGCATGACGACGAGAATCGACTGCGACACCTGCCTCGTCCGGGGGCAGGCCTGCCACGACTGCGTGGTGACCGTGCTGCTCGGGCCCCCGCCCGAGCTGACCTTGGCCGATGACGAGTGCCGCGCGCTCGACACCCTCGCCGCGGGAGGCCTGGTGCCCCCGCTGCGGCTGGTCACGCCGGTGGCCGCTCCGGTGATCGAGTCCGCCTGAGGGCTGTGGAGAACCCGTGACGGATGGGGCAGATGTGACCTGTGTGACACGCGCGCCCGACGTTCAGCGCCAGGTCACGAAATAGTTACGACAACCCGGTTGAAAGTTTGGTCAGCGGGCACGGCTGTGGTTAGGGTGACGCCTCAGACGCCCGTACCCATGAACCAGTCCGAGGTTCATGCGGGCGTCGCGCCGAGTCACACGTCGTGACCGCTCGGGGTCGCGACCGAAGAGCCGGGGAACCAACCCATCTGGGGTGAATCGCCATCAAGGCGGAGGCACAGCCTCCGAGGAGATGGAGTAGGGCCTGTCGTGCCCGAACCCGTCAGCTCACCTGGTAGGCGTACGACATGTAAGGGAGACCTTCCGCTCGTGCTCAACGGCCGGAAAAGCCTCATCACCGTCATTGCCGCAGCCTCGCTGGTCGTCACCGTGGGATCCATCCCCGGTGGCTCGGCGCAGGCGAACCCCTCCATCGAGGACGTGCAGCACCGGGTCGACCGGCTCTATCACGCCGCCGAACAGGCCTCGGAGCGCTACAACGAGATCCACGTCCAGCTGAAGCAGATGCGCGGCGACGTGAAGGCACTGCGCGCCGACCAGGCGCGCCAGCAGACTCGCACCGAGCAGGCCCGACAGCTCGTGGCCGACTCCATCGTCCGGCAGTACGAGGGCGACTCGCTCTCGGCCGTCGGGCAGGCCGTGGTGGCCAGCGACCCGAGCGCGTTCGTCTCGCAGCTGAACACCATGTCGGCCTTCAACACCATGCAGGCCGGGCAGTACTCCTCCTACCTCACCCAGGCCAAGGCGTTGAGCATCCGTCAGGACGCCACCGACAGCCAGCTGGCCAAGGTCGCGCGCCTCGAGAAGGAGGCCGCCCAGAACAAGGCGACCATCGCGCACAGCCTGTCCGAGGCCAAGAGCGTGCTCGACAAGATGAAGGCCGACGAGCGGGCCCGCCTGATCGAGGCCTCGCGCGGAGACACCAGCCGCATCTCGTCCGCGAACATCCCCGTGTCGGGCCGCGCCGCCGCCGCTGTGCACTTCGCGATGGCCCAGATCGGCAAGCCTTACGTCTACGGCGCCGCCGGACCGAGCGCCTACGACTGCTCGGGGCTGACCATGGCCGCTTGGGGCTCGGCAGGGGTCGGTCTCCCGCACTCCTCCAGCGCCCAGTACGGATCCGGCACCCACATCCCGGCGAGCCAGCTGCAGCCCGGTGACCTGGTGTTCTACTACAGCCCGATCAGCCACGTCGGCATGTACATCGGCAACGGCATGATCGTGAACGCCGAGAACCCCTCGGCGGGCATCCGGGTCGCCCCGCTCTACATGATGCCGTACGTCGGCGCGGTCCGCCCTGGCTGACCCAGCGCCTCCGCGCACGCCCGCCAGCAGGCATGGAGTGGCCGGTCGCCCACCTCGGTGGGTGGCCGGCCTCTCGCTGTTCGTGGCCCTCGTCGTCGGGCTCGTCGTCTGGCTGACCCACCGCGACTCCACCTACCACGCGCCCCTGGCTGCTCCCACGCCGGCGGAGGCGTCCTCGGCCGAGGCGACCGGCCTGCTCCGGGGCCTGCAGACCGCCGTACGCCGGGACGACCCCGCGTCGGCTGCCAGGCTGGGAGCGGGCGCTCCTGCAGCGCACACCCTGGCCGCGGTGGTACGCAACGGACGGGCGCTGCACGTGCGCGGCCTCTCGCTCCGCTACGTGGACCAGGCCGGGGGAGTGGCCCCCGACGGCGCGTTCGCGGCGTACGTGCACGCCTCGTGGCGCTTCGCCGGATTCGACCCCGGCCCGGAGCAGATGGAGATCCGCGTCCGCTTCGCCCCGCGCGACGGGCACCTGGCCGTCGCCGGCATCGGCGGCGGCGACCGACGTTCGCCGCTGTGGCTCTCGGGCCCGGTCCAGGTGCGCCGCTCGCCCGACGTGCTCGTCGTCGTCCAGGGCGACGCCACCGAGGCCGACCGGGTGACGGGCCTGGCCCGCGCCGCCGTCCCGCAGGTACGCCGCGTGCTGCCGGGCTGGCGGGGCCACCTCGTCGTGGAGGTCCCGGCGACCGAGCAGCGGCTCGAGAGCGCGCTGCACGCCTCGCCCGGCCAGTACGACGGCATCGCGGCCGTCACCACCTCGGTCGACGGGTCCCGTTCGCGACGCGCGCCGGTCCACGTCTTCGTGAACCCGCAGACGTTCCTGCCGCTCGCGCACGACGGCGCCCAGGTCGTCCTCACCCACGAGACCACCCACGTCGCCACGTCCGCGGCCACCAGCACGTCTCCGACCTGGCTGGTGGAGGGCTTCGCCGACTATGTCGCCCTGCGCGCGCAACGGCTTCCCCTGCGAACCTCCGCTGCCCGCATCATCGCCCGCGTCCACGCCGACGGCGTCCCCGCCCATCTCCCGGGCGACGACGCCTTCGCGACCGGTGCGCCCCACCTGGAGGCCCGGTACGAGAGCGCCTGGCTCGCCTGTCGGCTGCTGGCCGACGCCGCCGGTCCGGCGGCCCTCGTGGCCGTCTACCGGGCGGTCGACGGGGGACAGCCCCTCGCGGCAGCGCTGCGGAGCCACGTCGGGTTCGGCCTCCGCAGCCTCACGGAGCGGTGGCGGACCCTCCTGGCACACTTGCCGGCGTGACTGAACGCCGCTGGGCCCTGGCCACGTTCCTGGTGGCCACGGTGGCCTTCGTGGCGGTCGCAGCCTGGCGCATCCCGTGGCACCCTGTCCCAGGCGGCACGCCGGCCCCGGCGGCCGCCGACACCGTGTTCACGCCCGCACAGGTCGCGCGTGCCAACGCCTACACCGACCCGGCTCGTCACCTGGCCTGGGCCTCGCTCGCGGTGTCGCTCGTGGTCACGCTGGTGCTCGGCTTCACGTCGCTCGGAGCCCGGCTCGTCGGACGGCTGCGGGGCTGGTGGTGGGTACGCGTCCTGCTGGCCGTGCTGATGCTCGCCCTGATCGGCCGCCTCGTCACGCTGCCGTTCGCGATCATCGGTCACCATCGCTCGCTGGAGTTCGGGCTGACCGACGAGGCATGGGGCCCGTGGGCCGTCGACCAGGTCAAGGGGCTACTGCTCTCGGTGGTGATCTCCGGGCTCCTGCTGCTCGTGCTGATCGGCTGTGCCCGCACGTGGTCGCGGGCCTGGCCGGCCGTAGCCGGCGTCGTGCTCGGTGGACTGGTGATGCTGGGCTCGTTCGTCTACCCGGTGCTCGTGGAGCCGGCCTTCAACCACTTCACCCCGCTGCCCGACGGTCCGCTCCGCTCACAGATCCTGCAGCTGGCCGCCGAGGAGCACGTGCATCTCGACGACGTCCTCGTCGCCGACGCCTCACGACGTACGACGACGCTGAACGCCTACGTCTCCGGCTACGGCAGCACGCGTCGCGTCGTCCTCTACGACACCGTGGTCCGCGACCTCCCGCGCGACCAGATCCTCTCGATCGTCGCCCACGAGCTCGGCCATGCCCGTCACGACGACGTGCTGACCGGGTCGATCCTGGCGGCGTTGGGGACCACCCTCGGCATCGGGCTGCTGGCCCTCGTGCTCCCGCTCGTACGACGACGACCCGGCGCCCTGCGCGACCCCAC
>CAVWDJ010000011.1:0-125969 GCA_963753705.1 uncultured Actinomycetota bacterium | reverse complement strand
GTGGTCGCGCCCAGGAAGGCGAGGTTCTTGCCACAGTTCGCGCCACCGCCGCCGTCGCTGGCAGATGAACTGCTGCTGTTGCTGCTGCCGCACGCGGTCAGCGCGAGCCCTGCTGCCGCCAGCGCGGCGAGAGCCCGCAGGTTCTTCTTGGTGCCCATGTAGGAGTCCTCCATTGGTGCTTCTGCCGCGGTGGGCGGCGCTGTCGAGACTGCGGCAAGTTAGCACCAAAGGGGTGTCGGTCTCGCCCTCAACCCCGGAATGTTGCACAGTTTCGTGATTGTGACGTTGCCGGAACGTCGGGTAACGGGGCTACCAACTCGCTTCAGGAGCCCGAGACGCCGTGCTCGACGACGCCCTCGGCCACCTCGCGCATCGACCGGCGCAGGTCCATGGCGGTCTTCTGGATCCAGCGGAACGCCTCGGGTTCGGTGAGCCCGAGCTCCTTCTGCAACACCGCCTTGGCCCGGTCGACGGCCTTGCGAGTCGCCAGCTGCTCGCCAAGGTCCGCGACCTCGGCCTCGAGTGCACCCAGCTCGGCGAACCGGCTGACCGCGAGCTCGATCGCCGGCACGAGGTCGGTGCGGGAGAACGGCTTGACCAGGTAGGCCATCGCGCCCGCATCACGCGCCCGGTCGACCAGCTCGCGCTGGGAGAACGCAGTGAGGATGACGACGGGGGCGATCCGGTCGCGCGCGATCCGCTCAGCGGCGGCGATGCCGTCGAGGATCGGCATCTTCACGTCGAGGATCACCAGGTCGGGCCGCTGCTCCTCGGCCAGCTCGATCGCGCGGGTGCCGTCCGCGGCCTGGCCGACGACGTCATACCCCTCCTCGGCGAGCATCTCGGCGAGGTCCATGCGGATCAGCGCCTCGTCCTCTGCGATCACGACACGGCGGGTTTCCGGGGTGGTCACCTGACCAGGCTATCCGGGGCGGCCGCGCCCCTTCGATCCGGTAGGTTTGGCGACCGTCGCCCCGGTATCCCAACTGGTAGAGGAAGCGGTCTCAAACACCGTCCAGTGTGGGTTCGAATCCCACCCGGGGCACATTTCACAGGAACCTGCGGATTCTTTGGAAAGGCGCGCGGCCCATCCTGGTACGCGCGTATCAATTCGTATTCACGCGCGCAGGCGCATGAATACGGAATGAGACGGTGCGAGGTAACTCGGGGCCGAGTCCCCTGTTCTTGAAGGCCGGACGGCGTGGACGGGATCACCAGTGGCAGGCGGGCAAGCGCACGATAGCCCGGCTTTCCTACCACGGCAACCCAAGAATCGCGCGGGGAACACCCTGCCTTGGAGAACTTGTCGGCGTCGGCCAATGAGCGCTGGCGATGGCCGTCGGTAAAATATCTGGAGATCGTTTCACAACCCATTGTTGGCTCAATACCGTGGCGCTAGCCTCCCCTGGCACCCCCCGGTGCAATGCCAACAATCGAGGGAGAGAAATGAAAGCACGAGCAATGCGGGCAGTGTTTGCGGCAACCGTCTTCTTAGGAGTTTCGGCTGTGGCGCCGGCCTTCGCCTCCGACACGGACACCAAGTCGGTCGACAACGCCGACACGTGCACCCACGGCACCGGATGGGCGTCGCAGGGCGCGTTCACCCTGACCACGGCTGACGACCAAGTCTACTGGTCCAGCATTCACCACCTCACAGTCAACAGGGCCAACGGGGTCACCCAGCTCCTCCACTGCATCGACGGCTACAAGCAAAGCGGCGGCTCCAAGAAGCTCAGCGAGTCGTGGACCGTCACGGGCGATGACGTGACTGCCTGCACCGTCGGTTTCAACCTCGGGTGCGACTTCACCGCCACGAAGGCGACCGATTCCTACAGCACGGGCTGGATCAACAACGCCAATGGGAGCCTTACCGTGAACACGTCGGGTGGGGAGGTCAGCACGAGCTCGTTGGGGCAGCTTAAGACCTACAGCCACAAGGTCACTGGGTTCTTCAAGGCGAGCAGTGGGGACACGTCCAGCACCACGGCCACAGTGAACTTCGCGTACGGGGACTGACGAGGTTGCGTGGCTCGCGATGCCTCGGCCGGTTCTGAAAGGGGACCGATGTCGTTGGCGAGATCACGCAGGAGGGCGGCCGCAGTTCTTGCGGCCGCCCTGCTCGTGTGCACGACAGCATGCACGCACGGCGAGGGCGGATCTCCCAGGCTGGAAGGCCGTTCGGGACCTCCCAAGACGACCTCGCCACCAGAGTCTGGGCTGGTGCCCCACGGGAGGGTGGGACAGTGGCTTCGACGCACCCACCTCCTCGTCGACAGCCTGCTGACGCAGCAGAGCGACGGCGTCTCCCTGGCTCAGACCACCGACGCCGTGAGCTGGACCGACGCCTTGGAAGCTGGTGAGGCGCTCCGGCTTCTGACCGGTCACTCTCCGCGACAAACTGAAGCGCCTCCGCGGCGTCCCGACGGACTCTTCGAGGACCGTCCGACCGATCCCCTGATCGTGACCTGGCTGGTCGCGACGTCGACCAGCCGGAAGTCCGCGGTCCCCGTCTCGGCGATCCGGCGCCGCCTGACCGCCCTCGCACCTGCAGTCCGTGCGCACCGTCCTGCCCAGGTCCACGCGGCGACGTACGGCGTCGAGCTCCTCCGTATGGCCGGCTCGACACCTCCGGTGCTCGTCCCGCAGCGTGGCTGCCCACGACCAGGGGAGGCGTTCGCCGTGTCGGCTGACCTGGTCATGCTGGCGCGTGCGAGTGGCATCACCTGTCCTTCGACGTCCGACCTGGTCAAGGAAGCAGCCACCAAGCTGGCCGACTTCACACCCACAGTCCCCGACATCGGAGCTGTCAGTGACGTTCTCGCTGCGGCACGGCTCGAGCGCTCAGTACACACCCCCGGTCAAGGGGAGACTCCGGTGGCACCGGGATGTTCCCGCTTCGTGGCTGCTGAGGCCGCCTATCGTCAGCTCACTCCCCCCCTCGTCTACTTCGCGTGCGCTTTCGCTGCTCCACGCTCGCATGCGTCCGCGCGAGTTGTGCAGGACCTGACGCTGGACTGGATCTACGGCGAGCGGCTCTCTGAGACCCTCACCACCGATGCCACGGGAAAGCTCTACTCCGTGTTGGTGGCCAAGGTGCTCGAACTCGACCCGTCGCGGATCCGAGCCCTCGCCGCGACTCCCACCGTTCCGAGCTCGCTGCGTTACGACCGGGTGCGCGCTGCGATAGCCCAGGGGGCCCAGCCCGACCTCACCGGATCCGACGCAGGGCAGCTCGCCGGAGACCCGCTGACCGACAGATACACCGAGGCTCTCGCCGTCCTGGGGGGCGCGACATGTCCTGCCCAATGGACTTCGGTGCAACGTCCGCCGGTGGCCTCGACCCCGGATGACGGCGGGCGCACGGTGCTGCGATGGGCCACCATCGTCAAGGCACAGAGTCAGTGCTCCGCTCAGCCGCTAGCCGCCAGTGATCGTCGCTGGGTAACGCGTGCGTCACTTCGCGTCGCGGCGTTGTCCCAGCCGGAGAGCAGCTCGCTGCAGCCCCTGTGGTTCGCAGCCGAGGCGCGGTGCCAGGTCGGAGTGGACCCCCACCCCTTGCTCCACGGCCTGGCGTCCCGCCTACCCCGCGTGAGCGCACCGACCGCGAACATCGAGGCGACGGAGCTTCTCGCCGACGTCCGGTTAGCGAACCTCTCTGAGCGAGGTTGCGCGGGTCCGGGCTGGCCCATGCTCGGTGTGGCGCCTTCGTCCTGACAGCACCGCACACCTCTCGAGCTGCGGCCGCCCGGAACGCCGGTGTCAGCGAAGGCCCGTGGGGGCCGCGGGCGCGCGCCCTCGGGCCCGCCCCCGGCCCGAAACGACGAACATGCTGAGGGGGGTGGGGTGTTGGAGATGTTGCCCCCTCAAGCGTCTACGCTCTGGATCCCGACCTCCATCAGGCAAGGAAGCACATGTCCCCCCTCCGCAAAGCGCTTGTCACCACGGCCGCGTTCTCACTTGTCAGTATCGGCGGTGTCGCAACCGCCGGCAGTGCCCAGGCCGACCCGGGCAGCTGCACGCTGACCACGGGCCGCACGGCGGCCCACGTCAAGTGCACCTCCGGCTCCGGAACCTACCGTGTGTGGGCGAAGTGCTACGACGAGATCCACTCCTCGTTCTCCACCGTCACAGGGCCCTGGGTTCACGTGGGTGCCACGTCCTCAGTGAGCTGCCCGCAGAACTTCTACATCCCCTCGGGCTACACCTCCGGGATCGACATCAAGCTTCTGACTCATGCTGTCGGCTGGGCCGGCCAGAGGCGACACGCTTGTTCGCGACCGGTCGGTCACTCGGGGCGGCGGTAGGCCGGGGTGACCTCGTGGATGGCGTCGCCCATCCGGTGGATGCGCAGGGCGTTCGTCGAGCCCGGGATGCCGGGCGGCGACCCCGCGATGATCACGACCTGGTCGCCCTCGGAGACCCGGCCGATCTCGAGCAGGGCCTCGTCGACCTGTCGCACCATCTCGTCGGTGTGCTCGACGTCGGTGATCAGGAAGGTCTCGACACCCCAGCTCAGCGACAGCTGCGAGCGCACCTTGGCCACCGGCGTGAACGCCAGTGCCGGCACGCGGCCCCGGTAGCGAGCGAGCCGCTTCGCGGAGTCACCGGACTGCGTGAAGGCCACGACGTACGACGCACCCACGCGCTCGGCGACCTCGGCGGCCGCCTTGGCGATCACGCCGCCGCGGGTCCGCGGCTGCCAGTCGATCGCCGCCATCTTGGCCAGCTCGTGGTCCTCGGTGGAGGCGATGATCCGCGCCATCGTCTCCACGGTCTCGATGGGGTACTCCCCCACGCTCGTCTCACCGGAGAGCATCACCGCGTCGGCGCCGTCGAGGACCGCGTTCGCCACGTCGGACGCCTCCGCGCGCGTGGGACGCGGGTTGGTGATCATCGACTCCAGCATCTGGGTCGCCACGATCACCGGCTTGGCGTTGCGCCGGGCCTTGTCGATGACACGCTTCTGCAGGAACGGCACGTCCTCGAGCGGACACTCCACCCCGAGGTCGCCGCGAGCCACCATGAAGGCGTCGAACGCCGTGACGATCTCGTCGAGGTTGTCGATCGCCTGCGGCTTCTCGATCTTGGCGATGATCGGCAGCAGCACCCCCTCCTCGCGCATGATGGCGCGGACGTCGTCGACGTCGGCGGCGGAGCGCACGAAGGACAGCGCGATGAAGTCGACAGAGGTCCGCAGCGCCCAGCGCAGGTCGTCCTTGTCCTTCTCCGAGAGAGCCGGCACGCTCACGGCGACGCCGGGCAGGTTGAGGCCCTTGTGGTCGCTGACCTTGCCGGCGACCTCGACCCGGGTCGTGACGTCGGTGTCGTCCACCTTGACCACCCGGAGCCGGAGCTTGCCGTCGTCGACCAGGATCGGGTCGCCCTCCGACACGTCGCCCGGCAGGCCCTTGTACGTCGTACCGCAGATCGTGGCGTCGCCCTCGACGTCGCGGGTGGTGATCACGAACTCCGCGCCCTTGGCGAGCTTCGCCTTGCCGTCCGCGAAGGTCTCGAGCCGGATCTTGGGGCCCTGCAGGTCGGCGATGATCCCCACCCCGTGGCCGGTCGCGTCCGAGGCCGCGCGCACCATGTCGTACTGGCGTCGGTGCTCGTCGTGGGTGCCGTGACTCATGTTCAGCCGGGCGACGTCCATGCCGGCGTCGACGAGCTGGCGGATCTTCTCGGGCGTGCTGACGGCTGGGCCGAGGGTGCACACGATCTTGGCTCTACGCACGGCGCTCAACCTAGCAACCATTGGAACGTTCCAAGCACACCTTCACCGCACCGAGATTGTCAGGACCCCGTCGCTGACCGTGGGGTCCTCTCCCCCGAGCAACCAGATCCGGTGGCCGTACGCCGCCACCCCGGCGTCGCTGAGTGCCGTCGGGAGCCGACCCGCACGGGTGAACCGCCCGGTGGCGGGATCGAACCACCACATCGCCGCGGTCTGCCGGTCGGGCGCGACCCGACCGCCCATCACCAGCACGCGACCTCCGACCGTGGCCGCCATCGCGTGACCGACCGGGACCGGGAGCCGAGCCACCACCCGCGTGCGACCGCTCGCGAGGTCGACTGCCTGCACGGTGTCCAGCTCGCGCCCCAGGACCTCCCCGCCGAAGACGTAGGCCGTCCGGCCGCTGACGGCGGTGGCGGCGTACCGGACCCCGCGCACCAGCCTCCCCGCAGGGCGACCTGATCCGCCACGGGCGAGTGCCACCAGCTCGGTGGGCACGCTCGCCCCGTCGTACCCGCCGATCACCAGCAGGCTCGATCCGCGGGGAACGGCGCTGAGGTCGGAGCGCGCCGTCGGCAGGTGACCGGTGACCCGCCAGCCGGAGCCGGTCAGGGTCTGAACCACGTCCTGCTCCGTGGCGTTGCCGCCGCCGACCACTGCGGGATTCCCGCCCAGCAGCCCGCCGGCCACGTCGTGGACGGGGACCGCGAGCGACGGCAGCCGCGTGCTCAGGCCGGTCGCGAGGCGGATCCGCCACGCGGCACCGGTGGACCGGTCGCCCGCGAGCAGGCCACCGGCCATGACCACGTCGTGTCGCGTCACCCGGACCACGGCCTGTCGGCCGACCGCGACCGGCAACCGCCAGCCGGCCACCGAGGCGCTCGCCACGTGGGGGACGAACGGCATGACGGGAGCCGACCTGAGGCCGCTCGGCGACGAGGTCGCGGTCGTCGGTGCTGACGAGACGCGAGCCGCGGACTCGGACGACGTGAACGAGGCGCACCCGGCCAGGGCGGGCAGGACCGCGACGGCCGCGACGACGCGCCTCATCGCATGTTCCCGGTGTGGCCCAGGGAGTAGCGCCCGGGCTGCGGCCACACGGCGAGGCCGTGGGGGCTGCCACCGACCGGGATCCGCGCCACCAGCCGGCCGGTCCTCGTGTCGAACCCGTAGACCAGTCCGTCGTTCCGGCCGGACAGCCACAGCATCCGGCCGTCGGCCGACACCCCGCCCATGTCGGGGCTGCCGCCACCGGGGATGGTCCAGGTGTCGACGATGCGGTTCGTGGACGGGTCGACGACGCTGACCCGTCCCGCGCCACGGTCGGAGACGTAGAGACGCTTCCCGTTCCGGCTGGGGTAGATCCCGTGCGGCATGCGAGGCATCCCGATCACACCGGTCTGACGGAAGGTCCGGGCGTCGATGAGCCGGAGCTCGTTGGTGCCCATGTCGGCGACGTAGAAGGTCGTGCCGTCGGGCGAGATCCGGACGTCCTGGGGCACGCTGCGCCCCATGGTCATCGGGTCGGCGTGCGGTGACGTGGGCCGGGGGTCGAGGCGTAGCGCCCCGAGCACCCGGCGGCCGAGCGTCGAGACCTTCAGCAGCTCACCGGAGAACTCGCAGCTGACCACGAAGAACCGTCCGTTGCCGGAGAAGTCGGCGTGGTTGGGGCCGCGGCAGCCCGGGTACGTCAGATCCCGGAGCGTGCGGAAGCTGTGCGCGTCGGCGAACCGGATCGTGTCGTGCTGCTCGATCATCACCACGGCAGTGCGACCGTCCGGGGTGAAGTAGAGGTTGTAGGGCCGCGGCATCGGGATCGCCCCCTCCCGCACGGCCCTGCGGGGGTCGATGCGCACGAGCTCGTCGGCGACGCTGGAGTTCGTGTAGAGGGTCGACAGGTCGTACGACGGGACCACGTGCTGGCTGAGGTAGCCGGTCGGGATGACCCGGACGATCGCGCGGGTCCGCTGGTCGATCACCGTCACCGTGGAGCCCTGCGAGTCGGGCACGTAGAGGTACGACGGGTCGCGGCGCACCCGCGCGGCGAGCATGCCGGCGCGGTCCTGGGAGTAGACGTCGTTGCCGATCACGGGCGGCATGCCGGGAAGGCGGTGCCGGAACGGCGGCGCGACGTAGGCGTGATGGGAGGCGGGGGCGGTGGTCGGCACGGGCGCGCTGCTCCCGCCGGCCGGTGTCGACGACGAGCCGCCACCGCACGCCCCGAGCACCAGGGCCGAGGTCAGCGTCGCCGCCACCCGGCCACACCGTTGCCTGGACACGCGCGTCCACACTCCTCAGGTCGCCGTCAGGGGCCACCTCGGACGCTATTTCGCCTCACCTGACGGCCACCTGACCGGCGCCGGAGGGTTCAGACCACCAACGGTCGCGCGGTCGGGGGGATCGGGCTGGGCAGGCTGGTCGCCCCGGTGAGGTAGGCATCCACGGCTGCCGCGGTGGCCCGACCCTCCGCGATCGCCCACACGATCAGCGACTGGCCCCGCCCGGCGTCGCCGGCGACGAAGACGCCGTCGACGCTGGAGGCGTACGACGCGTCCCGCGCCACGTTGCCCCGCTCGTCGAGCGCGACCCCGAGCTGCTCGAGCAGCCCCGGCTGCTCGGGGCCGGTGAAGCCCATCGCCAGCAGGACGAGGCCGGCCGGGATCTCCCGCTCGGTCCCCTCGACGGGCTGGAACGACGCGTCGACCTCGACCAGGCGAAGGGCTCGTACGCGACCCGAGTCGTCACCCAGGAACTGCTGGGTCGAGACCGCGTACACCCGGTCGCCGGCCTCCTCGTGGGCCGACGAGACGCGGAAGGTCATCGGGTAGGTGGGCCACGGCTGGCCGTCGGGCCGGTCGACCGGCGGCCGGGCCAGGATCTCGAGCTGCGTCACCGAGGCCGCGCCCTGGCGGATCGCGGTGCCCAGGCAGTCGGCACCCGTGTCGCCACCGCCGATGATCACGACGTCGCGGCCGGAGGCAGTGATCTGGTCGGGCACGTCCTGACCGAGCGACGCACGGTTGGACTGCGGCAGGTACTCCATGGCCTGGTGGATGCCGTCGAGGTCGCGTCCGGGCACCGGGAGGTCGCGGCCGACGGTCGACCCGACGGCGAGCACCACCGCGTCGTACCGCTCGAGCAGGGCCGGACCCGGGATGTCGGCACCACAGTCGATCCCGGCCCGGAACACCGTCCCCTCCCGGCGCATCTGGTCGAGGCGGCGGTCGAGGACGGCCTTCTCCATCTTGAACTCGGGGATGCCGTAGCGCAGGAGCCCGCCGATCTTGTCGGCCCGCTCGTAGACCGCCACCGTGTGGCCGGCCCGGGTGAGCTGCTGGGCAGCGGCGAGCCCGGCCGGACCGGAGCCGACCACCGCCACCGTGCGGCCCGACAGCCACTCGGGTGGGCGCGGGCGGACATAGCCGGACGACCAGGCGCGGTCGATGATCGCCACCTCGACGTTCTTGATCGTGACCGGGTCCTGGTTGATGCCGAGCACGCACGCCGTCTCGCACGGCGCCGGGCACAGCCGCCCGGTGAACTCGGGGAAGTTGTTGGTCGCGTGGAGCCGGTCCATCGCGCCGTCCCAGTCGTCACGCCAGACCAGGTCGTTCCACTCGGGGATCAGGTTCCCCAGCGGGCAGCCCTGGTGGCAGAAGGGGATGCCGCAGTCCATGCACCGTGAGGCCTGGGTCGAGACGATCGGCAGGAGCGCCCGCCCCGGGCCACCGGGATAGACCTCGTTCCAGTCGTGGGTCCGCTCGTCGACCGGTCGCCGCTCGGCGACCTCGCGGCCGTACTTCAGGAAGCCTCGGGGGTCAGCCATGCAGCACCTCCATGATCCGGCGGTCGGCCTCGTCGTCGTCCAGACCGTCGCGCAACGCGTCGGCCCGCGCCTCGAGGACGCGGCGGAAGTCGCGAGGCATCACCTCGGTCAGGCGCGCGACGGTGCCCGGCCAGTCGGCCAGCAGCTCCTCGGCCACGGTCGAGCCGGTCTCCTCGTGGTGCCGGCTGACCAGGGTGCGCAGCTCGTCGGCGACCTCGTCCGGGACGGGCCCGAGGTCGACCAGCTCCGGGTTGACCCGGTGGGTCTTCAGGTCGAGGACGTACGCCGTACCGCCGCTCATGCCGGCCGCGAAGTTCCGGCCGGTCTTGCCCAGGACGAGGACGCGCCCACCGGTCATGTACTCGCAGGCGTGGTCGCCCACGCCCTCGACGACCGCGGTGGCGCCGGAGTTGCGGACGCAGAAGCGCTCGCCGACCCCCCCGCGGATGAACACCTCGCCCGACGTCGCGCCGTAGCCGATCACGTTGCCGGCGATGATCTGCTCGTGGGCGGCGAAAGTGGCCGACCGGTCGGGCCGGATCAGGATCCGACCACCGGAGAGCCCCTTCGCGACGTAGTCGTTGGCGTCGCCCTCGAGGCGCAGCGTGATGCCACGAGGCAGGAACGCCCCGAACGACTGGCCGGCCGAGCCCACCATCGTCAGGTCGATGGTGTCGTCGGCCAGCCCGTTGCCGCCGAAGCGCTTGGTCACCTCGTGGCCGAGCATCGTGCCGACCGTGCGGTTGACGTTGCGGACGGCCAGGTGGGCGCGGACGGGCTCGCGGCGCTCGAGTGCCGGCGCCGCGATCCGGATCAGCTCGTTGTCGAGCGCCTTGGCCAGTCCGTGGTCCTGCGGCTTGGTGTGGCGGAGGTCCTGGCCGGCGAACTGCTCACCCACGTCGGCCACGTGGAGGATCGGCGTGAGGTCGAGTCCCGACGCCTTCCAGTGGTCGACGGCGGGTGCGACGTCGAGCGCTCCGACCTGGCCGATCGCCTCGTCGAGGGTGCGGAACCCCAGCTCGGCGAGGATCTCGCGCACCTCCTCGGCGATGTACTCGAAGAACGTGACCACGAACTCCGGCTTGCCGCTGAACCGCTCGCGGAGCACGGGGTTCTGGGTGGCGACGCCGACCGGGCACGTGTCGAGGTGGCAGACCCGCATCATGATGCAGCCGCTGACGACCAGCGGCGCGGTGGCGAAGCCGTACTCCTCGGCGCCGAGGAGTGCCGCGATCACGACGTCGCGGCCGGTCTTCAGCTGGCCGTCGGTCTGGACGACGATCCGGTCGCGGAGCCCGTTGACCAGCAGGGTCTGCTGGGTCTCGGCCAACCCCAGCTCCCACGGGCCGCCGGCGTGCTTGAGGGAGGTCAGTGGCGCCGCGCCCGTGCCGCCGTCGTGGCCGGAGATCAGGACGACGTCGGCGTGGGCCTTGGAGACGCCCGCAGCGACGGTGCCGACGCCGACCTCCGCGACCAGCTTCACGTGGACCCGCGCCGACGGGTTGGCGTTCTTGAGGTCGTGGATGAGCTGGGCGAGGTCCTCGATGGAGTAGATGTCGTGGTGCGGGGGCGGGCTGATCAGGCCGACGCCCGGCGTGGAGTACCGGGTCTTGGCCACCCACGGATAGACCTTCGCGCCGGGCAGCTGGCCACCCTCGCCGGGCTTGGCGCCCTGCGCCATCTTGATCTGGAGGTCGTCGGCGTTGGTGAGGTAGTCACTGGTGACACCGAAGCGGCCCGACGCGACCTGCTTGATGGCGCTGCGGCGCTCGGGGTCGCGGAGCCGGTCGGAGTCCTCGCCGCCCTCGCCGGTGTTGGACTTCGCGCCGAGCCGGTTCATGGCAATGGCGAGGTTCTCGTGCGCCTCGCGGCTGATCGACCCGTAGGACATCGCCCCGGTCGAGAAGCGGCGGACGATCGCGGAGACCGGCTCGACCTCGTCGATCGGGACCGGCGACCGCCCGCTCGCGTCCGCGTCCTTGAAGCGGAACAGGCCGCGCAGCGTCATCAGCCGCTCCGACTGCTGGTCGACCCGCGCGGTGTACTGCTTGAAGACGTCGTAGCGCTGGTTGCGCGTGGAGTGCTGGAGCCGGAACACCGTCTCCGGGTCGAACAGGTGGGGCTCGGCCCCGAGGTCGTCGCGCCGCCACTGGTACTCGCCGCCGACGGGCAGCTCGCGGTGGGTCGGGCTGATGCCACCGCGGGGGTACGCCGTCGCGTGGCGGCGGGCGACCTCCTCGGCGATGGTGTCGAGCTCGACGCCGCCCAGCTTGGACGTCGTACCGGTGAAGTAGCGGTCGACCACGCTCTGGGACAGGCCGACGGCCTCGAAGGTCTGGGCACCGGTGTAGGAGGCGACGGTGGAGATGCCCATCTTGGACATCACCTTGAGGACGCCCTTGCCGAGCCCCTTGATCAGGTGGCGCACCGCCACCTCCGGCTCGACCTGGACGTAGAACCCGTCGCGGGCGAGGTCCTCGACCGACTCCATGGCGAGGTAGGGGTTCACCGCTGCCGCGCCGTACCCGATCAGGAGCGCGACGTGGTGCACCTCGCGGACGTCGCCGGCCTCGAGGATGAGGCCCACCTGGGTACGGGTCTTCTCGCGCACGAGGTGGTGGTGGACGGCGCCGGTGAGCAGCAGCGACGGGATCGGGGCCAGCTCGGCGGTGCAGTGCCGGTCGGAGAGCACGATCACGCGGGCGCCGTCGGCGATCGCCGCGGACACCTCGTCGCAGATCTCCTCGAGGCGCCTCGCCATGGCCGCGCCGCCACCCTCGACGGCGTACAGGCCGCGGCTGACGTGGGTGATGAAGCCGGGCATGTCGCCGTCGCGGTTGATGTGGCGGATCTTGGCCAGGTCGTCGTTGTCGATGACCGGGAAGGGCAGCACGATCTGGCGGCACGCCGCCGGTGTCGGCTCGAGGAGGTTGGCCTCGGGGCCGATGGTGCCGCCCAGCGAGGTGACGAGCTCTTCACGGATCGCGTCGAGCGGTGGGTTGGTCACCTGCGCGAACATCTGCGCGAAGTAGTCGAACAGCAGGCGTGGGCGGTCGCTGAGCGCCGCGATCGGGCTGTCGGTGCCCATCGAGCCGATCGGCTCCGCTCCGGAGTTCGCCATCGGGGTGAGCAGGACGCGCAGCTCCTCCTGCGTGTAGCCGAACACCTGCTGACGTCGGGTCACCGAGGAGTGCGTGTGGACGATGTGCTCACGCTCCAGGATGTCGTCGAGGTGGATCTGGCCGGCGTGCAGCCACTCGTCGTAGGGGTGCTCGGCGGCGAGCTCGCCCTTGATCTCCTCGTCCTCGATGATGCGGTGCTCGTCGGTGTCGACCAGGAACATGCGGCCCGGCTGGAGGCGGCCCTTGCGCACGATGGTGGCCGGGTCGAGGTCGAGGACGCCGACCTCGGAGGCGAGGACGACGAGGCCGTCGTCGGTGACCCAGTAGCGACTCGGGCGCAGGCCGTTGCGGTCGAGCACGGCACCGATCTGGGACCCGTCGGTGAAGACCACGGCCGCGGGTCCGTCCCAGGGCTCCATCAGGGCCGAGTGGTAGTCGTAGAAGGCGCGGCGCTGCGCGTCCATCTCCTGGTGGTTCTCCCAGGCCTCCGGGATCATCATCAAGACGGCGTGGGGCAGGCTCCGGCCGCCCATGTGGAGCAGCTCGAGGACCTCGTCGAAGCTCGCGGAGTCGGAGGCGCCCGGCGTACAGATCGGGAACAGGCGCTCGAGGTCGCCCGGGATCAGGTCGGAGGCGAGCAGCGCCTCGCGGGCCCGCATCCAGTTCCGGTTGCCCATCACGGTGTTGATCTCGCCGTTGTGGGCGATGTAGCGGAACGGGTGAGCGAGCGGCCAGCTCGGGAACGTGTTGGTCGAGAAGCGCGAGTGGACGACCGCCAGTGCCGACGCGACGCGCTCGTCGGTGAGGTCGGGGTAGAAACGGTCGAGCTGGTCGGTCGTGAGCATGCCCTTGTAGAGCAGGGTGCGCGCGCTGAGCGAGCCGAAGTACACCTCGGTCTCGCGCTCGGCCCGCTTGCGCAGGCAGAAGGCACGCCGCTCGAGCGCCATCCCGGTCAACCGCGCCCCCGCCGCGGCGACGAACAGCTGGCTGAACAGCGGCATCACCCCGCGGGCGGTGGCGCCGAGGAGGTCGGGGTCGACCGGGAGGTCGCGCCAGCCGAGGACCGTGAGCCCCTCCTGCTCCGCGAGCTCCTCGACCGCCTGCCGGGTCTTGGCGACGTCGTCGCTGTCGCCCTCGAGGAACGCCGTGCCCACGGCGTACGCACCGGGTCCGGGGAGCTCGAAGTCGACGACGTCACGCAGGAACGCGTCGGGGACCTGCAGCAGGATGCCCGCGCCGTCGCCGGAGTTGGCCTCCGCACCGGCCGCCCCGCGGTGGTCGAGGTTGCGCAGGGCCGTGAGCGCCTTCAGCACGATGTCGTGGCTGGCCTCGCCCGTCAGCGTGGCCACGAACGCGACACCGCACGCGTCGTGCTCGAAGCGCGGGTCGTAGAGCCCTTGGGCGGGCGGGCCAGCAGGCAGAGCGCGCATCGACCGGTGCTCCCGTCGTCGGTGCCGCGGCCGCCGGAGCGGTCGGGCAGGGCGAGCTAGGCAAGGAGGCAGGGGACGGCATTGGCCCAAGCGCGGTCAGGCTAGCAAGCAGCCGACCCGTGCCGGCGCTGCTTCTTGCCCTGCGGACAGGTGTCGGTGCGGGGAGGTGTCCCGTCGCGTGCGTACGACGTGTGGCTGGTGTGGCGGGTGGGCTCGGACGGCGAGCGGCGTCAGGCGTCGTCGGGGCCGCGGTCCTGCGCGGACGCGCCTGCCTCGGACACATAGGTCCAGGTGTCGCCGTCGCGGCGCTCGATCCGGCGTACGACGGGACCTCCGGTGGCCCCGCGGTGCCGCTCGGCCCACCGGATCGCCTCACCGTCGCTGGGCCACTCGGCCTCGTCCAACGGCTCGTGGTTCTTGTCCAGCAGGCGGTAGAGCGAGTGGGTCTGGGGCTGCGGGTCTGTCATGCCGCCCACCGTCCCACGCCCGGGCCCGTCGCGGAACGCCCGGCGGCCGGGTTTCGGTCCTCACCCCGCAGGCTCCCGGGGCGAGTCAGTCGGAGGAGTCGCGGCGCGTCTCGGAGCCGGGGTCGGGCTCGGACTCGGACGACACGGCCGTCGCCGGGACCTCGCCCGAGTCGCCGGAGTCATCCGAGTCGCCGGAGTCATCCGAGTCGCCGGCCTCGGACTCCTCCGCGGCCAGCGCCCGGTCGGCGGCGAGCCGCTCCTCGGTGTAGACCTCGGTCTCGCGACCAGGACTACGCCGCCCGACGACGACGAAGTACACCGCCGCCAGCACGAACAGGACGATCGAGGTCCAGACGTTGAGGCGCAGGCCGAGCACGTGGTTGTACTCCACCGTGTCGATCCGCAGCGTCTCGATCCAGCCGCGCCCGAGCGTGTAGACCATCACGTAGAGGGCCATCACCCGCCCGTGGCCCAGCCGGAACCGACGGTCGGCCCAGACCACGAAGAAGAACGCCGCGACCACCCAGATCGACTCGTAGAGGAACGTGGGCTGGAAGGTGGCGTACTGCTCGTAGCCCGGCGGGCGGTGCTCGGGGTCGATCTTCAGCGCCCAGGGCAGGGTGGACGGACGGCCGAACAGCTCCTGGTTGAACCAGTTGCCCCACCGACCCATCGCCTGGGCGACCAGGACGCCGGGAGCGAGCGCGTCGAGCACGGGCGGGACGCGGATGCCCTTGCGATGCGCGCCGATCCAGACACCCAGGGCGCCGAAGGCGATCGCACCCCAGATGCCGAGGCCGCCGCGCCAGACGTAGAGGGCGTTGATCGCCGAGCGACCCTCGCCGAAGTAGAGGTCGTGGTCGGTGACCACATGGTAGAGCCGCCCGCCGACGACGCCGAACGGTACCGCCCAGAGCGCGAGGTCGGTGACCTCCCCCTGCGTGCCGCCGCGCGCGACCCAGCGCCGCTCGCCGATCCAGACCGCCGCCACGATGCCGGCGATGATGCACAGCGCATAGCCGCGCAGGGGCAGGGGCCCGAGGTACCAGACGCCCTCGGAGGGGCTGGGGATGAACTGCGTCAGCACGGTGGTCCTCACGAGAGAAGCTGGTGGATGTCGTGGGCGAACTCCGGTGCGGTCGCACCGAGGGTCCAGACCACGGGGACGGTGTTGGTGCCGTCGAGGGCGAGGACCTGGGTGCCGTGGGTGACGTCGTACCCACCGCTCGGCAGGCGCCGGCCCTTCGAGACCGGGACGCCCAGCGTCTCGGCGACGTGCTTGATCTTCGGGAGCGGCCCGGTGACGCCGACGAACGACGGGTCGAAGTGGTCGAGCCAGTGCCGGATCACCGGACCGGTGTCGCGCGCGGGGTCGGTGGTCACGAAGACGACCTGGACGTTGGCACGGTCGGCAGCGTCGAGCTGGAGCATCGCCGACGCCAGGGTGGCCATCGTGGTCGGGCACTCGTCGGGGCAGTGGGTGTAGCCGAAGAAGATCAGGGTGAGCCGCTTGTCGGTGCTGGACGCGAGCGAGAACGGCTTGCCCTCGGTGTCGGTCAGCATCGTGTCGGGCGCGTGGTACTGCTGGTGGAGCACGGCACCGGTGAACTCGCTCGCCTGGCTCCGGGCACAGCCGGCCAGGGCCATCGACGCGAGCAGGAGGAGCGCGAGGAACCTACCCATGGCGCACCCCCCGGGCGAGGTCCTCGGTGAGCGCGGTCAGCGCCTTCAGCGCCTCGCTCCGGTCGTCGTGGTCCAGCAGGCACCGGACGAAGGCCGAGCCGACGATCACCCCGTCGGCGTACGACGCGATCTCGGCCGCCTGGGCCCCGTTGCTGACGCCGAGCCCGACGCCGACCGGGAGGTCGGTGGTGGCCTTGGCGCGCGCGACCAACGGCGCAGCGAGGTCGCTGGTCGTGGCGCGCGCCCCGGTCACCCCCATCACCGCCGTCGCGTAGACGAACCCACGGCTGGCGGCGGTCGTCATCGCGATCCGCTCGTCGGTCGACGAGGGGGCCACGAGGAAGATCTTGTCGAGGTCGTGGGCGTCGGCAGCGGTGATCCAGGCGGCGCCGCTGTCGGGCGTCAGGTCGGGAGTGATGAGCCCCGAGCCCCCGGCGCCGGCGAGGTCGGCGGCGAAGCGCTCGACGCCGTACCGCTCGACGGGGTTCCAGTAGGTCATGATCACCGTGGGCGTGCCGGTGGCGGCCACCGCCTCGACCGTGCGGAGGACGTCGCGGATGCGCACGCCGCCCTCGAGCGCCCGCTGTGCGGCGGCCTGCACCGTGGGGCCGTCCATCACCGGGTCGCTGTAGGGGAGCCCGACCTCGATCACGTCGCACCCGGCGTCGACCATGGCGCGCAGCGCCTCGATCGCGCCGTCGACGTCGGGGAACCCTGCCGGGAGGTAGCCGACCAGGGCCGCGCGCCCCTCGGCGCGGGCCTTCGCGAAGGCGGGAGCAACGGTCACCGGACGGGCTCCGCCTCGCCGCCCTCGGCGTCGCCGAGGTGGAACCACTCGATGGCGGTCCCCATGTCCTTGTCGCCGCGGCCGGACAGGTTGATCAGCATGATGTCGTCGGCGTCGTAGCCCTTCGCGACCTGCAGGGCTCCGGCGATGGCGTGGGCGGACTCGATGGCCGGGATGATCCCCTCGGTCCGGCTGAGCAGTGCCATCGCCTCCATGGCCTCGGCGTCCGTCACCGGGCTGTACGACGCTCTGCCGGACGCGGCCAGGTGGGCATGCTGCGGACCGACGCCGGGGTAGTCGAGGCCGGCCGAGATCGAGTGGGACTCGATGGTCTGCCCGTCCTCGTCCTGGAGCACGTAGGTCCTGGCCCCGTGGAGCACGCCTGCGTCACCGGCCGTGATCGTCGCCGCGTGCCGTCCGGTCTCGAACCCGTCTCCCCCGGGCTCGAAGCCGTGGATCTCCACGTCGTCGTCGAGGAACGCGGTGAACAGCCCGATCGCGTTGGACCCGCCGCCGACGCACGCCGCGATGCCGCGGGGCAGCACGCCGTACCGCTCGAGGCACTGCGCCCGGGCCTCGTCGCCGATGGCGCGGGTGAAGTCGCGGACCATGCTCGGGAACGGGTGGGGACCGGCGGCCGTGCCGAAGAGGTACGCCGTGTGGTCGACCGAGGCGACCCAGTCGCGCAGCGCCTCGTTGATGGCGTCCTTGAGGGTCGCGCTGCCGGAGTCGACCGGGATCACCGTGGTGCCGAGCAGCTGCATCCGGGCGACGTTGAGAGCCTGGCGCTTCACGTCGACCGACCCCATGTAGACGGTGCAGTCGAGCCCGAAGTACGCCGCTGCGGTGGCGCTCGCGACCCCGTGCTGACCGGCGCCGGTCTCGGCGATCACCCGGGTCTTGCCCATCCGCCTCGTCAGCAGCGCCTGGCCGAGCACGTTGCGGATCTTGTGGGCGCCGGTGTGGTTGAGGTCCTCACGCTTGAGCAGGATGCGGCAGCCGACCTGCTCGGACAGCCGGGTCGCCTCGTAGAGCGCACTCGGGAGACCGGCGTACTCGCGGCAGATGGTCGCGAAGTCGTCGACGAACGTCGGGTCGGCCATCGCCTCCTGCCAGGCGACGGTCAGCTCGTCGAGCGCCCTGACCAACGCCTCGGGCATGTAGCGACCACCCCAGCCGACGTCCTCGCCACCGAACCAGCCGCGTTCGTCGGCGTCCCAGCCGTTCGCCGGCCGGGTGGAGTCGTGACCGCTCACGCCACGACCCCCGTCATGGCGCGGACGGCACCCTCGGGGTCGCCGTCCCGGACGAGAGCCTCGCCCACCAGCACCACGTCGGCGCCCTCGGTGACGTGGCGGTGGACGTCGTGGGGACCGGAGACACCACTCTCGGCGACCTTCACGACCTCGCCCGGCAGCAGCGGGGCGAGCTTGGCGAAGGTGGCCGGGTCGACGTCGAGGGTCTTCAGGTTGCGGGCGTTGACGCCGACGAGCGCGGCGCCGAGGGCGATCGCGCGCTCGACCTCCGGCTCGTCGTGCACCTCGACCAGGACCGTCAGGCCGAGCTCGCGGGCGACGTCGTGGAGACGGACCAGCGCGTCGCCGGGCAGGGCCGCCACGATCAGGAGCACGAGGTCGGCGCCGGCCGCTCGCGCCTCGAGGAGCTGGTAGGGCTCGACCACGAAGTCCTTGCGCAGCACCGGGACACCGACCGCGGCGCGCACCGCGTGGAGGTCGTCGAGGCTGCCGCCGAACCGGCGTTCCTCCGTGAGGACGCTGATCGCCGCGGCTCCCCCACGCTCGTAGGCCTTGGCCAGGGCAGCCGGGTCGGGGATCCCGGCCAGGTCGCCCTTGCTGGGGCTGCGCCGCTTGACCTCGGCGATGACCGACGAGCCCGGCTGCCGGAACACCGGCATCGGGTCGCGCGCCGGCGGCACGTCGAGCAGCCGCGCGCGGAGCTCGGTCTCGGGGACCTCGGTCTGCCGCTGGAGCAGGTCCTCGCGCACGCCCGCGACGATGTCGTCGAGCACGGACATGAAACCGACCTCCAGGCCTCCGGTTGACAGCGAGCGTCACTCGCCGCCAAGCCTCTCACGCGACCCCAGGCCGCCCCTCATCCGCCCGAGACGCGGGCCGTCGTCACGCCGTGGCCCGCCCGGCGGCTAGGGTCGCGCCCTCAGGCCCCCGAAGGGAGGCCGCCGACCGCAGGGACCTCGATGAGCCAGGACGCACCCCCGCCGCTGCCGTACGACGGGACGCCTCCGCCCGCGGTGACCAACACCCGTGCGCGCTGGGCGCTGTTCTTCGGCTTCGTGAGCATCCCGTTGACGTGCCTGTGCGGCATCGGGGTGGTCCTCGGCATCGCTGCGATCGTCCTCGGCTGGCGGTCGAAGGACGCGCCGAACGGGCGCGCCATGGCCCTCGGGGGCATCGCGTGCGGAGTGATCTCGGTGGTCGTGCTCGCGGTCTTCCTGGTGCTCCACGCGGCGGGTGCGATCAACGAGCGCCCCGGCGGCTGAGCCTCAGGGCGCCAGCCAGCTCCCGGGCAGGTTGCGCGCCACCCAGAACACCACCACCAGGGCACCGAGGCCCCACCGGACGCTGCGAGAGAGGTGTGGCACGACGGTGACGTCGCGGCCCTGCCAGCTGGCCCAGGTCCACCGGGCGAGGAGGAGGGCGACGACGGGGATGGCGAGCACCAGCAGGAGGTTGCTGGAGGCTGCGGCGCCGACGTGCCCGTCGGTGAGGTCGTTGACCCCCCGCAGGCCGCCACAGCCCGGGCAGTAGATGCCGGTCAGCGCGTAGAGCGGGCAGACACCCCACGAGTGGCTGACGTGGGGGTCGCGCAGGTGGAGGGCGACGGTGGCGGCCGCCAGGCCGCCGATGGCCAGGGCCGGCCCGAGCATCCGCTCCGACCGCGTGGGCCGGGCGTCGACGGACTCGGTGGCCAGGGTCATCGGCTCAGTGGCTCGGACCGTTGAGGCCCATCCGGGACATGACGGCGAAGACCACGATGGACACGACGACGAGGGCGGAGCCCACCCAGAACACCGACATCTTGACGGGGTCGAACATCAGCCCGATGCCTGCCACCACGAAGCCCAGCATGGCCACCGCGACGGCCGCCCAGGCCGCCGGGGTGTTGCCGTGGTTGTCAGACATGCACTGCTCCTCGCGGGTCGGGCGCCGGGTCGGGCCCGTGGGATCGGGGTAGCCGCATCCTAGTGGTCGGCCGGGTCCGTCGGGTCGTGGCCCTGGTCGATGGCGCGCCACAGGTCGAGGTCGTCGAGGTCCTCGGCCTGCGGCCTCGTGGCGGGCGCGTCGTACCGGCTGCCCATCTCGGGCCACACCGGGCAGAACCGCACCGCGACCACCGAGGCGGCGAGGGCCAGCAGGGAACCGGCCAACGCCACCCACCACCAGCCAGTGACGTGGGCCGTGGTCTCGCGGCCGTCGAGGACGACGGTGGCGGCGCGGGCCGAGTCGAGCGCCGCGGAGCGGCCCACGACGGCGGTGACGACGAGTCCCGAGGCCACCAGCGTGCCCAACGCCGCCACCACCCGTCGTACGCGGCCCCGGGTGACGAGGAGGACGCCCCAGCACGCCAGGGCGACGAGCCCGAGGGCGCCGGCGAGCGGGACGTGGCCGCCGGAGTGGTCGACGAGCGTCGAGCCGGCCCGGCTGTCGGGCGCGGCCCAGGGCTTGCCCCCGGACAGGGCCGCGAGTCCGGACCCGACGAGACCGACGAGGACCGCGGGGGCGAAGAGGCGCCGGCCGTCAGCCATGTGCCGCCTCGGCACCCGCATCGGGCTCCCCGAGCAGGTCACCGTCGAAGCAGGTGCGACTGCCGGTGTGGCACGCCGGACCCTCCTGGTCGACCTGGAGCAGCACGGTGTCGCCGTCGCAGTCGAGGCGCACAGCCTTGACCCACTGGCGATGGCCCGAGGTCTCGCCCTTGACCCAGTACTCCCCCCGGCTCCGGCTCCAGTACGTGGCGCGGCCGGTGGCGAGGGTCCGGGCCAGGGCCTCGTCGTCCATCCAGCCCAGCATCAGCACCTCACCGGTGTCGTGCTGCTGCACGATCGCCGGGACCAGGCCGGCGTCGTTGCGGCGCAGGCGAGCCGACACCGCGGGGTCGAGGTCCATGCCCCCAGTCTCCCATCGGGACGGTCGTCGCCTGCCGCGCGGTCCGCGACGGGAGCGCCGGTTCCCCGACCTATGCTCGGGAGACATGACCTCCTTCGCGCGACGTGAACGTCTCGCCCTGTGCGACACCGCTCTGCGCGCCGGCCCCGACGCACCGACCCTGTGCGACCCCTGGGACGTGAAGGCCCTGGTCTGTCATCTGCTCGTGCGCGAGCGCAACCCTGTCGCCGCCGTCGGGATCGCGGTCTCACCGCTGGCGGGACTGACCGAGCACGCCATGGGGCGGCTCGGGCGGAAGGACTTCGGGGTCCTGGTCGAGCGGTTCCGATCGCCGTGGGCGGTGCCGTTCGCAGTGCCCGGTGTGGAGCAGGTGTGGAACACCCTCGAGTTCTTCGTCCACCACGAGGACATCCGTCGGGCGGAGGACGGGTGGGCACCCCGAGTGCTGCCGGAGCCCGACGAGCAGACCCTGTGGTCCTACCTCACGGTCGTCGGCCGCGGGCTGGCCCGGCCGATCGGAGTGCCGCTGCGCATCGAGTGGCAGGCGGAGTCGGCGACGCTGCGCAGCGGCGCCGACCCGGTGGTCCTGAGGGGGACACCGTCGGAGATCGCGCTGGTCCTCCAGGGCCGGGCGCGGGTCGCCGACCTCGCGTACGACGGGCCGGCCGAGGCCGTCTCACGGCTGCGAGGAGCCGATCTCGGCGTCCAGGGCGGCTGAGTGAAGATTCCTCCGGTTCCGCCACGCCCGACGACTTCTGCCAGTACCGTGTGGTGAATGTGGCCACACCCCCCAAGTGCCCAAGGCCACACGAACGGCGCTCGCGCTCTCCATGCGAGCGCCGTTCCGGCGTCCTGATCCACGCCGGCCGGCGCCGGACCCGCCTCACCCCGGGTGTCGTGGCAGCGGGGTGCCGCCTCTCTCGCAGTAGCCCAGCCGCGCGGCGTCGAGGCTGAGGCAGCCGTTGGGGCCGCCCCGCACGACCTCGCTGTCGTGGTCGTCCTGGCCGTCGTCGTACCAGCCGCACTCGCGGCACCGCTCGCCTCCGCCGCGTTCGGACAGGGTCGGATGACCGCAGCACGGGCACGACAGCGGGCAGCCGGAGCCGGGCGCGAGCACGTTGTCCTGTGCGGCGTACCAGGTGAACCAGCGCTCCCGCGCCTCCGAGAGGTGCTCCACCTCAGGCGCGGTCGACGTCTTGCCGGTGGGTTCGGCGGTGCACTCGTCGGGGCTGCCCGAGACCTGCCGGCGACGAAACCGGGGCCAGGTCACCGGCCCAGTGTGTGACAGACGCGGCCGCGGCGGAAGACCGAGCTCGGTCAGGTGGTGCCTTTCGCGAGCTCCGCGACGAGGATCGCCACGGCCGGCAGCCCGGCCACGAGCAGCACCACCCCGAGCTCGCGCCGCCGCGTCCAGCCGTACGCGGTTCCGGCGGCCGCCAGCACCAGGCTCATCACCACCGTGCCGCCACCGACGGCGTTGCTGGCCCACGTCAGCCCGACCGCGAGCGCGAGCAGGTAGCCGACCGGACCGGGTCGCGGGCGCCCGGTCATGGTGTCAGCCAGGGCGGCGACCACGAGGGCGACGCCGAGGTACCACAGGTGGTGTCCGACGACCTCGTCCCACAGGTGCTCGGTGGGACCCGGGGCGGCGTTGCCGACGGAGTTCGCGGCCAGGTGGATGCCGTGGCCCGACGCGTAGGCGACCACGCCGGCACCGAACACCACCCAGGTCCGCGTCGGCGGCTGGCCGGCTCGGAGGGTGAGTGCGGCCGGCACGAGGACGAGCCACGGGACCAGGAGGTCGAGCCAGTCGACCCACTGCGTGTCGCGCGGGGCCGGGCCGAGTCCGGACGGCAGCAGGCCGAGATGGTGGAGCAGGGCGTAGGCCAGCGCGGTCGCGGCCAGCCAGCGGCGGTAGGCAGTGGGCATCGGTCAGCGGACCGGGTGACCGGTGTCCGCGAGGGCGGACTTCACCTCGGCGATCGTACCGTACCGAAGTGGAAGACGGTGGCGGCCAGCACCGCGTCGGCGCCCGCATCGACGGCCGGCGGGAAGTCGGTGGCGGCGCCGGCGCCGCCCGAGGCGATGACCGGGATCGAGACCGCCGCCCGGACGAGCCGGACCAGGTCGAGGTCGAAGCCGGACTGCGTACCGTCGGCGTCCATCGCGTTGAGCAGGATCTCGCCGGCACCGAGCTCGGCCGCCCGGGTCGCCCAGGCGATGGCATCGAGGCCGGCCGCCGTGCGACCACCGTGGGTGGTGACCTCGAAGCCGGAGTCGGTCCCGGGCGCGCGCCGGGCATCGACCGAGAGGACGAGCACCTGGTTGCCGAAACGGTCCGCGATCTCGGCCACGAGCTCGGGGCGTCGGATCGCTGCCGTGTTGACCGCGACCTTGTCGGCTCCGGCCCGCAGGAGACGGTCGACGTCGTCGACCCCGGCCACTCCCCCGCCGACCGTGAGCGGGATGAAGACCTCCTCGGCGGTGCGCGAGACGATCTCGAGCGTCGTCGCGCGGCCCTCGTGGGAGGCCGAGATGTCGAGGAACGTCAGCTCGTCGGCGCCCTCGGCGTCGTACCTGCGTGCCAGCTCGACCGGGTCACCGGCGTCGCGGAGGTCGCGGAAGTTGACCCCCTTCACGACCCGACCCGCGTCGACGTCGAGGCACGGGATGACGCGGACCGCGAGCGTCACCGCTCGTCGCCCCGGGTGAGCGTCAGGGCGTCGGCGAGACCGAACCGACCCTCGTAGAGGGCGGTGCCGATGATCGCGCCCTCGACGCCGACCGGCACCAGGTCCATCAGGGCCTCGAGGTCGACCAGCTCGGTGATCCCGCCGCTGGCGACGACGGGCCGGTCGGTCGCGTCGCAGACGTCCTGCAGCAGCTGCAGGTTCGGGCCCTGCAGCATGCCGTCCTTGTTCACGTCGGTGACGACGTAGCGGGCGCATCCCTCGCCGTCGAGCCGCGCCAGCACCTCGTAGAGGTCGCCGCCCTCGCGGGTCCAGCCTCGGGCGGCCAGCGTGCGGCCCCGGACGTCGAGACCCACCGCCACCCGGTCCCCCCAGTCGGCGACGGCGGCGGCGCACCACTCCGGCTGCTCGAGTGCGGCCGTCCCGATGTTGACGCGGCGGCAGCCGGTGGCCATCGCCGCGGCCAAGGACTCGTCGTCGCGGATGCCGCCGCTGAGCTCCACCCGGACGTCCACCCGGCCCACGATCGAGGCGAGCAGCTCACGGTTGTGGCCGCGTCCGAAGGCCGCGTCGAGGTCGACGAGGTGGATCCACTCGGCCCCGGCCTCCTGCCAGCGCAGCGCGGCCTCGAGAGGATCGCCGAACCTCTTCTCCGAGCCCGCGACGCCCTGCACGAGCTGGACCGCCTGTCCGCCCGCGACGTCGACGGCCGGCAGCAGCTCGAGGTGATCCGACACGGCGAGCAGACTAGTCGCGGCGGACCGGGCGCACGGCGCCCGTCTCGCGGCGTACGGCGGAGACCACGTCTCCCAACGCCACCGGCCGTGACGTGTCGACCACCAGGGTGCGTGGCGCCCCGAGGGTCTCGGGATGCTCGGCCGCGTCGCGGATCCGATCGAGCGTCTCGGGGTCGGCAGGTCCGTGCGGCCAGCCGCGGACGCGCGCGGCGTAGCGCTCGACCGCGACCGCGGCCGGCACCTGGCAGCGCACCTCCACCAGCCGGTCCCACCACGGCCGGAGCAGCAGACTGACCCGCTCGACGTCACGGCGCGGAGCGACCCAGATGTCGAGGACGGCCTCGCCGGCCACGGCCTCGAGCCGACGCACGACCTCCTGCTCGGCGTCGTAGCGGAGCCAGTCGCGCGGGGTGTCGGGCGCGTCGGCGGCGAGCTCCTCCTTGATCGCGTCGAGCGACACGGGGAAGCTGCCGAGACGCTCGGCCAGAGCGGACGCGAGCGTGCTCTTGCCCGCGCCAGGGACGCCGGTCACGACCACCAGCGGCGTCATCGGCGCTGCATCATGAGTCGTACGACGGGGAACACGACCGCGCTCACCACCAGTGCCCCGAGGCGGGCGGCCCAGTCGGGCCGGACCAGCCAGACCAGGACGTTGAGCAGCAGGAGCAGCCCGAACGTCGCCATCAGCTCCGTCCGGCGCCGGGCCGCCAGCACACCGGGTTGCAGGCGCGGACGTGGGACCCAGCCCGTCAGCGCCTTCTTCCGAGCGCGGCTACGCGCGCGTCGTTCGGCCTCACGCTGCCGGGCGGCGGCCTTGAGCGCGGCCTCCTGCTCCCGTTCGGCCCGCCGCCGCGCCCGCTCCTTGCTCATGACTCGGCCCTCACCGACCGCGCGCCTCTGGGCTCGAGGTCCATGTCACAGCCCCTCGACCCAGGTGCGCAGCAGGGCAGCGCCGGCGTCGCCGGACTTCTCGGGGTGGAACTGGGTCGCCGTCAGCGGACCGTTCTCGACCGCCGCGACGAACCGGTCGCCGCCGTGCTCCGCCCACGTCACCAGCGGTGCCGCGGTGTGCCCGTCGGTGCGCAGGTCCCAGGACCGCACGGCGTACGAGTGGACGAAGTAGAACCGCTGGTCCTCCACGCCGGCGAACAGGGCCGATCCGTCGGGCACCTCGACGGTGTTCCAGCCCATGTGGGGGACGACCGGTGCCTGGAGCCGCTCGACGACGCCCGGCCACTCGTCACACCCCTCCGTCTCGACCCCGTGCTCCACGCCTCGCTCGAACAGCACCTGCATCCCCACGCAGATGCCCAGCACCGGTCGGCCGCCCGCCAGCCTCCGGCCGATGGTGCGGGGTCCGTGCACACCGCGGAGCCCGGCCATGCACGCGGCGAACGCTCCCACCCCGGGGACGACGAGGCCGTCGGCCCCCTCGGCGGCCGACCGGTCGGAGGTCAGGTCGACCGAGGCCCCGGCCCGCTCCAGCGCACGCACGGCCGAGCGGACGTTGCCGGAGCCGTAGTCGAGGACGACGACACGTCTCCTCATGGGAGGTCGACCATCGGGAGGGGGCGTGACCTCACAGGCTGCCCTTCGTGGAGGGCACACCCGTCTCCCGCGGGTCGAGAGCGACGGCGTCGCGGAAGGCTCGGGCGAACGCCTTGAACTGTGCCTCGACCAAGTGGTGGGGGTCACGGCCCGACAGGACCCGCACGTGCACCGCCACCTGGGCGTGGAACGCCAGCGTCTCGAAGACGTGGCGGGTCAGCGAGCCGGCGTAGTCGCCACCGATCACGACGTAGGCCTGTCCGTCGGGCTCGCCGCTGTGCACGCAGTAGGGGCGGCCGGACACGTCGACCGCGCACTGCACGAGCGCCTCGTCGAGCGGCACCAGAGCGTCGCCGAACCGACGGATCCCCTGCTTGTCGCCGAGCGCCTCCCGCAGGGTCTGGCCCAGCACGATGGCGGTGTCCTCGACGGTGTGGTGGGCGTCGATGTGGGTGTCACCGTCCGTGGTGACGGTCAGGTCGACCAGCGCGTGCCGGGCGAACGAGCCGAGCATGTGGTCGAAGAAGCCGACTCCGGTGGTCACGTCGGAGCGTCCCGACCCGTCGAGGTCGACCTCGACGTGGACCTTCGACTCCTTGGTCTCCCGGTCCACGATCGCCGTGCGAGTCATGTCCACCCTTTCGTCACCGAGGTGAGTGAGTCCCTGAATGCTGCCATCTCCGCGCCGGTGCCGATGGAGACGCGCAGCCAGCCGTCGGGGCCGGTCTCACGCACCAGCACCCCCCGGTCGAGCAGCCCCTGCCACACCGCGTGGCGGTCGGGGAAGATCCCGAACAGCGCGAAGTTGGCGTCGCTGTCGGCCACGGTCCAGCCCTGCGCCCGGAGCCAGTCGACGGTCGCGTCGCGCTCGACCCGTAGGTCGTCCACCGCCCCGAGCAGCTCGTCGGCGTGACGGAGCGCGGCCCCGGCGACCGCCTGGGTCACCGCCGAGAGGTGGTAGGGCAGGCGTACGACGCGCAGCGCGTCACACACCTCAGGCGACGCCGCGAGGTAGCCGACGCGCGCGCCCGCCAGCGCGAACGCCTTGCTCATCGTGCGCGTGACCACCAGGTTCGGGTGGCGTGGCAGGAGCTCGAGCGCGCTGGGGACGCCCGCCCGCCGGAACTCGGCGTACGCCTCGTCGACGACCAGCAGACCCTCGTCCAGCTCCTCGCAGAGGGCGGAGACGACCTCGGGCGCCAGGGCGGTGCCGGTGGGGTTGTTCGGCGACGGCAGGAGTACGACGTGAGGTCGCCGCGCCCGGACCAGCTCCACGGCCCGGTCGGCATCGAGGGTGAAGTCCTCCTCGCGGTGCCCCACCTCCCAGCCGGTGTGGCTGTCTCGGGCGTACTCCGGATACATCGAGTAGGTCGGGGCGAAGCTCAGCGCCAGCCGGCCGGGCCCGCCGAAGGCCTGCAGCAGGTGGAGCATCACCTCGTTGGACCCGTTCGCCGCCCAGACCTGGGCCGGCGTGATGCCGTGTCCGAGGTAGCCGGCGAGGGCCTCGCGGAGGGCGACGAACTCGCGGTCGGGGTAGCGGTTCAGCTCTCGTGCGGCCCCGGCGACGGCGCGCTCGATGTCGGCCACCACGACCGCCGACGGCGGGTAGGGGTTCTCGTTGACGTTGAGCCGGACGGGGACGTCGAGCTGCGGGGCGCCGTAGGGCTCCAGGCCGCGCAGCTCCTCCCGCAGCGGGAGGGGCGTCATCGACCGAACCGGATCGTGACGGCCTCGCCGTGGCCAGGCAGGTCCTCTGCACCGGCCAGCGTGACCACGTGGTCGGCCACCGCGGCCAGTGCGTCGCGGTCGTAGTCGACGACGTGGACCGCCTTGCGGAAGGCGCGGACGGACAGCCCGGAGGAGTGGCAGGCGCAGCCGGCCGTCGGCAGCACGTGGTTGGAGCCGGCGCAGTAGTCGCCCAGCGAGACCGGGGCGAAGGGGCCGACGAAGATCGCCCCGGCGTTGCGGACCCGGGCCGCCACCTCCGCCGCGTGCTCGGTCTGGATCTCGAGGTGCTCCGCGGCATAGGCGTCGACCACGGCCAGACCCTGCTCGACGTCGTCGACCAGCACGATGCCCGACTGCTGCCCGCCCAGCGCGGTGCGGATCCGGTCGGTGTGCCGGGTCGCCAGTACCTGCTTGTCGAGCTCGGCCTCGACGTCGTCCGCCAGTCGCTCGGAGGTCGTCACCAGCACGCTGGCAGCCGCCGGGTCGTGCTCGGCCTGGCTGATCAGGTCGGCGGCGACGTACGCCGCGTCGGCGCTGTCGTCGGCCAGGACGGCGATCTCGGTGGGACCGGCCTCGGAGTCGATCCCGACCACTCCCTTGAGCAGCCTCTTGGCCGCGACCGTGTAGATGTTCCCGGGCCCGGTGACGAGGTCGACCGGCTCGCACTCCCCGGCTCCGTGGGCGAACATCGCGATCGCCTGCGCCCCGCCGACGGCGTACACCTCCTCGATCCCGAGCAGCGCGCACGCCGCCAGGATCGTCGGCTCCGGCAGACCGCCGTGGTCCTTCTGCGGCGAGCTGGCCAGGGCGATCGACTCCACGCCTGCGACCTGGGCCGGGACGACGTTCATCACCACGCTGGAGACCAACGGCGCGAGGCCGCCGGGGACGTAGAGGCCGACGCGACGGACGGGGAGGTAGCGATGGGCGACGCGAGCGCCGGGTCCGAGCTCGGTGACGACCTCCGGCTCCAGCTCTGCCTCGCACGTGGCTCGGAGCCGGCGGATCGACTCCTCGAGGCCGGCGCGCACCGCCGGATCCAGCGCTCCCAGCGCCTCGGTGAGGGCGGCCGCCGGCACGCGGAGCTGCGGCGGAGCCACCCCGTCGAACCGCAGGGAGTACTCCGCGATGGCGTCGACGCCTCGCTCGCGAACGGCCTCGCTGATCGGGCGGACGACCTCGAGCGCCGCGTCCACGTCGAAGGCGGCGCGCGGCACCACGGCGCGATAGTCCGCGGGCGCGGCGGACCCGCGCAGGTCGATCCGTCGGATCAGGGACTCGGGCACGCCCACGATTCTAGGTGCCGAGCGAGGACGTCCACGCCGACGGAGTCGGCGTGGACACCGCAGCGGGCGGCGCAGCGCGCTTGCGCGCGAGTCGACCGCGCTGGCTGTGGGGTGATGGCTACGCTCGACCCATGAGCGACACGCTCCCGATGTTCCCGCTCAACTCCGTGCTCTTCCCGGGCATGAGCGTGCCCCTGCGCGTCTTCGAGGACCGCTACCGGGCGCTGGTGCACCACCTGCTCCGCGTCGACGACCCGACCGAGCGGGTCTTCGGCTCGGTCGGCATCCGCGAGGGCTACGAGGTCGGCGACCACGGTGCCCAGTGGCTGTTCCGGATCGGCTGCCGCGTCAAGATGACCGAGGTCGAGGCGTTCCCCGACGGCACGTTCGAGCTCGTCGCGGTCGGGCTCGACCGGATCGAGCTCGAGCGGCTCGACACCAGTGGCGCCTACCCCGTGGGTCACGTGACGCAGCTCGAGGAGCACGCCGACGACGTGCCGCCCGAGGTCGACGAGGCGGCCCGCGTGGTCTACGACGCCTATCGCGACGCCCTGATCGAGATCGACCGCGAGCCGCCGAGCGGAGACCTGCCTCAGGACCCGACGTACCTGTCCTGGGCCCTGGCCGCCCTGGCCCCCCTGAGCCTCTCGCAGCGCCAGGCACTGCTCGAGGCCGAGGACGCCACCGGTCGGCTCCGCATGGTCACCGACGTGATCCGCGCCGAGCTCCGCACGATGCGGGTGTTCCCGTCGCTGCCGGCGACGGAGATCGCCCGCACCCGCTGGTCCCCCAACTAGAGATGAGCTGAGCAGCGGGGCGCGAGGAACGAGCGCGGCGCGTGGCTCAGCCAGGTCGAGCAAGCGACGCGACCGAGGGACGAGGTCGAGCGCGAGCGCGTCGAGACACCGGTGAGGGTGCAGCGCGGGCGCAGGGCGCGCGACGCGTGTCTCGACAGGCTCGACCAACGGGCCGAGGCTCGACCAGCGGTCAGGCCGGGTCTCGACAAGCTCGACCAACGGGCCAGGCTCGACCAGCGGTCGGGCCGGGTCTCGACAAGCTCGACCAACGGGCCAGGCTCGACCAGCGGTCGGGCCGGGTCTCGACAAGCTCGACCAACGGGCCAGGCTCGACCAGCGGTCAGGCCGGGTCTCGACAAGCTCGACCAACGGGCCAGGCTCGACCAGCGGTCAGGCCGGGTCTCGACAAGCTCGACCAACGGACAGGCTCGACCAACGGCCACGCTCGACCCACGAGCCCTCGGGTCAGTCGGTCGAGACCTTCAGCGACATCCGGGCGACGTCGCCGTCCATCCACGACGAGAACCCCAGCGCCTTCAGCGGAGCGAGGTTGTCGACCACCTCTTGGTCACCGGTGGCCAGCTGGGCCATGACCTGGTCGAGCGCGTCGACGTCGACGAACACCACGACCCCTGCGTCACCGGCGTCCGGAACGACCCCACGGAACGCCTCGGTGTCGCCCAGGTGCCCTCCCGCCAGCACCTCCTGCCGGTAGGCGGGCGTCGGACCGATCGCCACCAGGTCGCCGGAGGTGTCGGAGTCGATCGCGGACGTGCCGGGTGTCGTGGCCCGGATCTTCCCCAGCACCTTGTCGATGGCGGCCGGGTCACCCTTGACCGTGACGGCCACCGGAACGCCGGACCCGTCGTCGGACATGGCGGCGGCCTCGTAGTCGAAGTCCTTGCCGATCGAGATCGCGGTCGAGGAGCCCAGCAGGGTCTCGACGTCGCCGGGCAGGTCGAGCCCCGACTCGCGGCCGAGCTGGTGGAGCAGCTGGTCGCCGCTGCCGTCACCGGTGTACTGCGCGATGCGGTCGGCGAACGACGTCAGCCAGCCCGACTCGAGGCCGATCCCGATCGCGGCGGCGGTGTCGTCGGGGAGGTTCTGGACGACCGCGCCGCCCTGGTCACTGGCGAGGCTCGACTGGGAGAGGGACGGGTCGCTCACCGTGGCCAGCTCGAGGCCGTCGCCGGTGAACCGGATGGTGGCCGCCGCACCCTGGAAGTCCTTGAGCGCCCGGTCGAGACCGCTGGTGTCGGTGGTCAGGCTCGAGTGGTACGCCGACGTCGTGGCGAAGCTGCCGCTGGTGCCGAGCTGGGTCGGGTCGGGAACGAGCCCGAGACCGCCGAGGTTGTTCTCGAGGTCGCCGAGCTGGTGCGCGAGGTAGTCACCGGCGGCCGGGGCGGCGTAGAAGGAGACCACGCCGGAGTCGCCGGCGGCCTTGGTCCACTTCTGGTAGGTGTCGTCGTCGGCGAGGCTGGCGTGGTCGGTGTCGGAGACGACCTGGTCGGCGGCCTGCTGCGATCCGGCGAAGACGGCCCAGCCGTCATGGACGTCGTAGAAGACGTCGCCCTGCGATCCGCTGCACGTGACGAGCTTCTTCAACGCGTCCTCGGCCTTGCCGTCGTCGGTCACCTGGACCACCGAGATCGGCTCGGGACTCGCCTTGCCGACGTCGACCGCGGCGACCGCCGCCCGGTTGCCGAGCCACGGGTCGATGTCGTGGTCGAAGGTCAGCCCGTCGCAGCCGAGGCTCTTGATGAGCTCGTCGCCCAGCTTCTGACGCACGTCGTCGACGCTGTGGATCCCGACCTTGTCCTTGAACGCCGGGAACTTGTTGAGCGTGCGGAAGGCGTCGATCTTCTGGCTGCCGCTCGGGTCGAGGTCGACGCTCGCGTAGGCGATGGTGGTCGACGGGAGGGCGGCGGCGGGCTGCTCGCCCTGCTGGAAGAAGGAGGTCGCGGCCCACGCACCCGCGCCGAGGGCGAGCAGGCCGATGACGCCGCCACCGATCAGCCAGGTGGTACGACGGCTCCGGCGGCCGGTGGGTGCCTCCGTCTCTCCGGGCTCGGGCGGGACCCAGGTGTCGCCCGAGGAGTCGAGGTACTCGGGCGTGCCGGCAGGCGGCTGCTCGTCGGACATGGTGGTGCTCCCCGTGATGTCGGCGCCGTGATACGCGTGCCGCGGGAGCCTATCCCGCCGACGGCTCCGACATGTCCGCTTCGGCAGCATCTGACGACCTGTCGGCGCGGCCCCGGCCGGTCCGGGCGCCCGGCGCGGCGAAGAACACCAGGGACAGGACGAACAGCGAGACCATCGGCCAGACGAGGTAAGGGGTCTTGCCGTGGACCTCGAGCTGACCCGAGACGCGGGTGCCGTCGGCGGCGACCTTCGCGATCGTGGCAGGGTCGGCCGGACCGAGCGCCACCCCGACGGCATGCATCGTGTAGGCGGCGAGCAGCGACCCCACGACGACCGCTGCCAGGGTCAGCAGCTCGCGCCGTCGGGTCAGGAACCCGGCCGCCAGTGCCAGGACGGCGCTGGCGACCGCGGCCACGAGCGCGTAGAGACCGGTACCGGAGAAGACGCGGCGCAGGGACGCGTAGTCGGTGTAGTAGAGCTGGTGCTGCTGCACCACCTGGGTCGGCGGGCTCCAGAGCCACTGCCAGACCACCCCCGCGAGGGCGCCGACGACGACGTAGGTCAGCACCACCGCGACGGCCAGGAGCACCGAGCCGCGGAGCTCTCGGGACCCGGTCTCGTCGCTCATCCGCTCAGGCACCCGGGCCCCAGCAGCTGCTTGAGATCGGCGAACAGCGGCGCGCCCGCGGCCACCCGTAGCCGGTCGTCGACCCGCATCACCGTGGTCTGCTCGCGGCCGAGCAGGCGGAGGTGCACCTCGGTCACGCCCGGGTGGGTGCGGAGGACCTCCTTGAGCTGGTCGACCACCGGCGGGGTGCACCGGGTGATCGGCATGCTCACGACCACGGGCCCGGTGCGGTCGTCGGTGAGGTCGGGGAGGGTGACCTCCTCGCCACGGATCTCCGGCTGGTCCTTGCTGCGCGACAGCTTGCCGCGCACGGTGACGATGGCGTCCTCGGCGAGGAGGCTGCCG
Organism: uncultured Actinomycetota bacterium; assembly: GCA_963753705.1. GTDB lineage: Bacteria > Actinomycetota > Actinomycetes > Propionibacteriales > Nocardioidaceae > Nocardioides. The sequence continues at coordinate 92,874 of CAVWDJ010000011.1, read as the reverse complement.
GCCAGCTGGTAGGTGCCGGGGAAGAGCAGCACGTCGATGGCGCCGTCGAGGTCCTCGACGGTCACCACGGCCCAGGTGTCGCCCTTCTTGGTGATCTTGCGCTGCACGGAGGTGATCAGCCCGGTGACGGTGATCGGGCTGCCGTCGGGACGCTCCTCGTCGAGCATGAGCTGACCGATGCTGCAGTCGCTGGCACCGGCCAGGAGGTGCTCGAGACCGAGCAACGGGTGGTCGGAGACGTAGAGGCCGAGCATCTCCCGCTCGTGACCGAGCAGGGTCATCTTGTCCCACTCGTCGATGTCGGGAACGGCGATCGCCATCCCGAAGCCCGAGTCCTCGTCGTCGAGGCCGCCGAACAGGGAGTCCTGGCCGATCGCCTCGTTGCGCTTGGTCTCGACGTACTGGTCGACCGCCTGCTCGTGGATCGCCACCAGCGCCCGGCGCCCGTGGCCCATCTCGTCGAACGCGCCGCCCTTGACCAGGGACTCGATGACCCGCTTGTTGCAGACCAGGGCCGGCACCTTGGCCATGAAGTCGTTGAAGTCGGTGAACCGACCCTGCTCCTGCCGGGCCTCGACGATCCGGTCGACGACGTTCGCGCCGACGTTGCGGATCGCGGTGAGACCGAAGCGGATGTCACCGCCGACCGGCGTGAACGTGGCCTCGGACTCGTTGACGTCGGGCGGAAGCACCTGGATCTTCATCCGTCGGCACTCGTTGAGGTAGATCGCGGACTTGTCCTTGTCGTCCTTGACCGAGGTGAGCAGCGCCGCCATGTATTCCTGCGGGTAGTGCGCCTTGAGGTAGGCGGTCCAGTAGGACACCAGGCCGTAGGCCGCCGTGTGTGCCTTGTTGAAGGCGTAGTCGGAGAACGGCACCAAGATGTCCCACAGCGCCTTGACCGCCGCGCGGGAGTAGCCGTTGGCGGACATGCCGGCCTCGAAGGGGACGTATTCGGCGTCGAGGATCTCGCGCTTCTTCTTGCCCATCGCCTTGCGCAGCAGGTCGGCCTGGCCGAGGGAGTACCCCGCGACCTTCTGCACGATCGCGAGGACCTGCTCCTGGTAGACGATCAGGCCGTACGTCGGCTCCAGGATCTCCGCGAGCGGCTCCTCGAGCTCGGCGTGGATCGCCGAGATCTCCTGCCGGCCGTTCTTGCGGAGGGCGTAGTTGGTGTGGGAGTCCGCGCCCATCGGACCCGGACGGTAGAGCGCCAGCACCGCCGAGATGTCGGCGAAGCTGTCGGGTCGCATCAGCCGCAGCAGGCTGCGCATCGGGCCGCCGTCGAGCTGGAAGACGCCGAGGGTGTCGCCGCGGGCCAGCAGCTGGTAGGCGGCGGCGTCGTCGAGACCGAGGTCCTCGACGATCAGCTTCTCGCCGCGGTTGCGCTCGATGTTGGCGAGGGCGTCGTCGAGGATGGTGAGGTTGCGCAGCCCCAGGAAGTCCATCTTGATCAGCCCGAGGTGCTCGCACATCGGGTAGTCGAACTGGGTGATGATCGCGCCGTCCTGGGGGCGCCTGATCAGCGGGATGATGTCGAGCAGGGGCTCGCTCGACATGATCACGCCGGCGGCGTGGACACCCCACTGGCGCTTGAGGCCCTCGAGGCCGATCGCGGTGTCGACGACCGTCTTGACGTCGTGGTCGGCGTCGTAGAGCGAGCGGAACTCGCCGCCCTCGCCGTAGCGCTTGTGCTGCGGGTCGAAGATCTCCTTGAGCGGGATGTCCTTGCCCATCACCGCGGCGGGCATCGCCTTGGTGATCCGGTCACCCATCGCGAACGGGTAGCCGAGGATCCGGCTGGAGTCCTTGACGGCCTGTTTGGCCTTGATCGTGCCGTAGGTGACGATCATCGAGACCCGGTCCTCGCCGTACTTCTCGGTGACGTAGCGGATCACCTCGGCCCGGCGGCGCTCGTCGAAGTCGATGTCGAAGTCGGGCATCGACACGCGCTCGGGGTTGAGGAAGCGCTCGAAGATCAGGCCGTGCTCGAGCGGGTCGAGGTCGGTGATCCGCATCGCGTAGGCGCAGATCGAGCCCGCTCCGGACCCGCGTCCGGGGCCGACCCGGATGCCGTTGTCCTTGGCCCAGTTGATGAAGTCGGCGACCACGAGGAAGTACCCCGGGAAGCCCATCTGGAGGATGACGCCGACCTCGAAGTCGGCGCGCTCGCGCGCTGCCTGGGAGATGCCGCCGGGGTAGCGGTGGTGGAGGCCGGTCTCGACCTCGCGACGGAACCAGGTCTCCTCGGTCTCGCCTGCAGGCACCGGGAAGCGCGGCATGAAGGTGCCGTTGCCCTCGGTGAACCCGACCTCGCACCGCTCGGCGATCAGGAGGGTGTTGTCGCAGGCCTCCTTCATGCCGTGCTTGTGCTCCCACAGCTCGCGCATCTCGGCCGCGGACTTGATGTAGTAGCCGTCGCCGTCGAGGCGGAAGCGCTTCGGGTCGCTCATCACCGACCCCGACGACACGCAGAGCAGGTGCTCGTGCGCCGGCGCGTCCTCGCGGTTGACGTAGTGGGAGTCGTTGGTCGCGATCACCGGGATCGCGAGGTCCTTGCTGAGCTGGAGCAGCCCGTCACGGACCCGCTTCTCGATGGCCAGGTCGTGGTCCATCAGCTCGATGAAGTAGTTGTCGCGGCCGAGGATCTCCTGGAAGTCGGCGGCCGACTTGCGGGCCTTGGCGTAGTCGCCGATGCGGAGCCAGGTCTGGACCTCGCCGGACGGGCAGCCGGTGGTGCCGATCAGCCCCTCGGCGTACTCGGCGAGGAGCTCACGGTCGACGCGCGGCTGGTAGTAGTAGCCCTCCATGCTGGCGCGGCTGGAGAGACGGAACAGGTTGTGCATGCCGGCCGTGGACTCCGACAGCAGCGTCATGTGGGTGTAGGCGCCCGAGCCGCTGACATCGTCGTCACCGCCGTCGTTCCACCGCACACGCTTCTTCTCGAAGCGGCTGGTGTCGGGCGTGACGTAGGCCTCCATGCCGATGATCGGCTTGATCCCGGCGGCGGTCGCCTTGGCGTAGAAGTCGTAGGCGCCGAACACGTTGCCGTGGTCGGTCATCGCGATGGCGGTCATGCCGAGCTCGCCGGTGCGGGCGAACAGGTCGTCGAGCCGGGCGGCACCGTCGAGCATGGAGTACTCGGTGTGCACGTGGAGGTGGACGAAGTCGGACCCGGACGACATGGGCGGGGAGGTCCTCCTCAGCGGTTGTGCGCGGTCGACGATCAGGAGGTCGGCAGGCGTGACGGACGGCCTGGACGGACCAGCTGGGGGAAGAGCGCCAGCCTACGCGACCACTCACCGGATCGTGACAGGGCACACCGACACTCCGTCGTACGACGGTCGTAGGACGCGAACGCGGTGCGCGGCGAACGGTCAGGATCCGAGAAGCGCCGGTCGGCGCGGAGTCCCTAGGCTCGGAGCCGACCGCGAAACAGAGCACGGGAGGACCCACACCATGGCCACCAAGGGCACGACCACCGGCAGCGCCGACGGCTGGACCGCCGAGGAGCGGGCAGCGATGAAGCAGCGCGCGGCAGAGCTGCGCGCCGAGGGCAAGAAGGGCGCCAAGAAGGCCGACGGCCTCCAGGACGTCGTCGACGCGATCGCCAAGATGGCACCCGAGGACCGGGCCCTCGCGGAGCGGGTGCACGTGGCGGTGACCACCACCGCTCCCGAGCTCTCCCCCAAGACCTGGTACGGCATGCCCGCCTACGCCAACGAGGACGGCAAGGTCGTGCTGTTCTTCCAGGACTCCGGCAAGTTCAAGTACCGGTACTCCACGCTGGGCTTCCAGGACGCCGCGAGCCTCGACGACGGCGACCTCTGGGCCACGTCGTACGCCCTCATGCAGTGGACCCCCGCGGTGGAGAAGAAGGTCGTCGCGCTGGTGAAGAAGGCGGTGCGCTGAGCCCCGACCCTGCAGTCGCTGCGCCAGCAGGCCCGGGCGTCGCCGCGGGCAACCACGCCCGTCAGCGTGCCGCTGGCGCCGAGGACGATCCCGAGCCGGGCTGAGACACGTCCCGGCGTAGGTACCACTCGGTGGCCAGCAGACGGGTGCGCTCCTCCGGTGACAGGCCGGCGACGAGTCCGGGCAGAGCTCCGCGCGCCACCTCGGTGCGGTGTGCCAGGACGGCCGCGACCTTGGTGTCCAGCCACGGCGTGACGTCGAGGCGATCGGTGACCTGCTCGTCCGGCACGGTGTAGAGGGCCCGGCGGGCGCCGATCAGGTCTCGCAGGGCCGGCAACGCGCCGTGCGGATGGGTCGCCAGCAGGAGGGCGCTCGGCTGCCACGCGGGACCGGCCTCCGGGTAGAGCAGCCCGAGACCCGCGGCCCGGACTGCCAGCGCGGTGACCCGGTGGGTGTGCAGGTGGTCGGGGTGACCGGTCAGGCCGCCGTACGCGTCGTGCGTGACCACGACCTCAGGCCGGAGCTCGCGCAGGTGCGCCACCAGCCGGCCGACCTCCTCGTCGAGCGGCGCGTCGAGCCACCGCTGCCGACCGGGGGCCGACTCGGGTGCGCGGGCATCGGCGTACCCGAGCATCCGCGGCTCTCCCGCCCTCAGGATGCGGAGCGACTCGGCCAGGTCCGTGGCACGCGGTGAGTCGGGAGACCAGGTGGGGGTGACCACGGCTGTCCGCGTGCCGGCCGCGGCCTCGCGTGCCAGGAGGCCGCCCGCAGCCAGCGACTCGTCATCGGGGTGGGCGAACACCGCCAGCAGGCTCGACATGGGGAGCACCGATCGTCGCCGGCGACCTCAGGGGCGCCAGGCCATCCGGAGGTCGGGAGCCTTCTCCTCGTTGCCGGCGCCGTCGGTGTGCTCGACGACGACCAGGCCGCGCCGCTCGTAGAGCCGCTGCGCGCCCGTGTTGCTCTCGAAGACCCAGAGCTCGAAGCCCTCGGGATGGGTCGCCTCGACCACGTCGAGGAGGAGCGAGCCGATCCCCTGGCCCGTGACGTCGGGACGGACGTAGAGACCGTCGAGGAAGGTCGGCGTGCACATCGCGAGGCCGAGCGGCTCCGCCCCCGACTCGGCCACCCAGACCGTGATCCCGTCGTCGGCGAGCTGACGCGCGTAGTAGGCACGGTGCTCCTCGTCGGTGTGCATCGACGGCGGCATCTGCGGGATCGCGGCCCGGCGAGCGTCGGAGTAGAGGTCGGCGAGAGCCGGCGCGTCCTCCACGGTGCCGAGCCGCACGGTGACCTCGCTGCCCGGCTCAGTCGGAGTCACGGATCACCTCCAGGGCGTGGGCGAGGTCGTCGGGGTAGGGAGACTCGTACTCGACGTGCTCCCCGGTGTCGGGATGCTCGAAGCCCAGTCGTACGGCGTGCAGCCACTGCCGCTCCAGCCCCACCCGGCGCGAGAGCGTCGGGTCGGCGCCGTAGGTCAGGTCGCCCACGCACGGATGCTTCAGCGCGCTCAGGTGGACGCGGATCTGATGGGTACGCCCGGTCTCGAGGTGCACCTCGAGCAGCGACGCGAAGCGGTGGGCCTCGAGCGTCTCGTAGTGGGTGACGCTGTGGCGGCCGTCGGCCATCACCGCGAACTTGTAGTCGGCCCGCGGATGGCGACCGATCGGGGCGTCGATGGTGCCGCTCAACGGGTCGGGATGACCCTGCACGAGCGCGTGGTAGACCTTGTCGACCTCGCGGTGGCGGAAGGCGTTCTTCAGCACGGAGTAGGCCCGCTCGCCCTTGCAGATCACCATCACGCCGGACGTGCCGACGTCGAGCCGCTGCACGATCCCCTGCCGCTCGGAAGCACCGCTGGTCGCGATCCGGTAGCCCGCGGCAGCGAGGTGACCGACCACGGTGGGGCCGGTCCAGCCCGGTGAGGGGTGCACCGCGATGCCGACCGGCTTGTCGAGCACGATGATCGACTCGTCGTCGTGGATGATCCGGATGCCCTCGACCAGCTCGGGCTTGACCTCCAGCGGGTCGGCCAGTGACGGGATGGTCACGTCGAGCATCGCCCCGCCGTGCACCCGGTCGCTCTTGCCGGCCGCCTGGCCGTCGACCTCGACGTGACCCTCGGCGATCAGAGCGGCGGCGCGCGTGCGTGAGAGGCCGAACATGCGGGCCATCGCGGCGTCGAGCCGCTCCCCCGCCAGGCCGTCCGGAACCGTGACGACCCGCTGCTCCGGCGAGCCGGTCACGAGCGGTCGCCGCGGGCGCTACGGGCCCCGGTGATGCCGATCCCCCGCCAGGTCTGGATGATGATCAGGATCACCGCGGCGTCGATCAGCATGTCGGCGACGTTGAAGACGGGCCAGTGGGGCAGGGCCAGGAAGTCCACCACGTGCCCGCGCAGCACTCCCGGCTCGCGGAAGATCCGGTCGGTCAGGTTGCCGCAGACACCGCCGAGGAGCAGGCCGAGCGCGACGGCCCAGGTGCGGTCGCCCAGTCGCCGGCCGAAGCGGATCACCACACCGGCCGCCACCAGCGCGATCACCGACAGCACGAGGGTGTAGGACGTACCGGTGCTGAAGGCGGCGCCCGGGTTGCGGACCAGCTCGAGGCGCAGCAGACCGTCGACGACGTCGACCGGGTCGCCCTCGGTCAGGTGCCGTGCCGCCAGGACCTTGGTGACGAGGTCGACGGCGTACGCCGTCACCGCGACGCCGACGAAGATCAGACGGTGGCTCGACGACGGGGTCGGACCGTCAGCCGCGTCGGTCGCTCCGTCGCCCCGCTCCTCGGGACCCGTCGCAGCAGGATCGGTGGAAGTCAGCGACGTTCCTCGCGTTGCTTGCATGTCAGGCACAGTGTGGCACGCGGGAACGCCATGGCCCGACCCTTGCCGATCGGGTTGCCGCACGACTCGCAGATGCCGTAGGTGCCGTCGGCGATGCGGGCGAGGGCGCGGTCGATCTGGGCCAGCTTCTCGCGCTCGTTGTTGACGACCGTCAGCTCCTGGTCGCGCTCGAAGCTGGTGGCTCCCATGTCGGCCTGGTCGTGGCCGGCGCCGTCACCGGCGTCGCGCATCAGCCCCGCCAGCTCGGCCTCCTGGGCGGTGAGCGTGCGGACCACGCGGGCGCGGTCGTCGTGCAGGTCGGAGAGGACCTCGTCGACCTCCGCCTTGGTCCAGGGCTTCTCACCCGGCAGGACGGGGAAGCTCGACGGCGCGGCCGTCCGTTTCGAGGGCGCCTTGGCGGCGGCCTTCTTGGTGGTCGTGGTGGCGGTCTTGGTGACCGGCGTGGCAGGTGCTGCCTTCTTCGCCGGGGCCGACTTGTTCGTGGCTACCTTCTTCGCTGGTCGGGACGTGGCGCCGGCGGACTTGGCCGGTGCCTTCTTCGCGGTGGTCTTCTGGGCTGCGGTCTTCTGGGCGGGCGCCTTCGTCGTCGCTGCCTTCGTCGTCGCTGCCTTCGTCGTCGCTGCCTTCGTCGTCGGGGCCTTCGTCGTCGGGGCCTTCGTCGTCGGGGCCTTCTTCGTCGGGGCCTTGGCCGCGGTGGACTTCGTCGTGCCTGTCTTCTTCGCAGGTGCCCGCGTGGCGGCCGGCGTCTTCTTCGTCGCAGCCTTGGTGGCCTGCTTCGCCGGGGCCTTCTTCACCGGGGCCTTCTTCGCTGAGGCCTTCTTCGCCGGGGCCTTCGTGGTGGGCGCCTTGGTGGCCGCGGTCTTCTTCGCCGGTGTCGTGGCCTTGGCGGCGGTCTTCTTGGCGGCGCCCGCGGTGCCGTTGGCCGCGGCAGCGGGGCCTCGCCGGGTGACCGCCTTGCGGGCGGCCGAGGCGGCCTTGCCGGCCAGGGACCGGGTCGTGCTGCGAGCCATGGGAAACCTTCCGGGCACCCGCGCGCGAACGCGGGAGGGGCGTGGTCGGCGGTCGGGTGTCGGCACCGTCGATGGGGGAGGGTATATCCGCGAGGTGCCTCACTCAAAGGAGGCACGCTGGTCAAGACGAGCCGACCGCGGGCGACCCGACCGGCCCTCACCCCTCGGGGGGAGGAAATGGCGAACGGTCGGCGCCCCGGGTGGGGCGCCGACCGTTCGACGTACGGGTGTGGCCTCAGGCCTCGTCGTCGCCGAGGACGGACCGGAGCCGCTTGGGCTGGGCGATGCCGGCGTCGTGGGAGGCCGGCGTCGTCGGGTCCGCGGAGCCGGAGCTCTCGAGTGCCTCCAGCTGCTGGCTGAAGTACACCTTGAGCCGCGAGCGGTACTCGCGCTCGAAGGCCCGCAGGTTGTCGACGTCGGACGAGAGCCGGTCACGCTCGCTCTCCAGGTCGCCGAACAGCTGCGTACGACGCTCGGCGGTCTCGCTGTCGAGCGACTGGGCGCGACCACGGGCGTCTGCTTCCAGCTTGTCGGCGTTGGTCTTGGCCTCGGACTCGAGGCGCTCTGCCTTGGTCCGGGCCTCACCGATGATCTTGTCGGCCTCACCCTTGGCGTCCTCGACCAGCTGGTCGGCGTTGCGGCTGGCCAGCTCGAGCAGGCGGGCGGCGGCGTTGGACGCCTCGCCGACCGTCTCGACCCGGATCGTCTCGACACCGGCGGGGGCGATCGAACCCATCGCCGGGGCCTGCACGGTCGGGGTGGGCTCGGGCTCGGGGGCTGCGGCCACGGGCTCCGGCTCCGGCTCGCGGCGTGGCGGCCGGCGGCTCGGGCGCCGCGGCCGCCGGGGCCTCGGACGCGCCGCTCTGGGCGGCGGACAGCTTCGAGCGGAGGTCGTCGTTCTCGCGAGTGAGGCGCGCGAGCTCGGCCTCCACCTCGTCGAGGAACTGGTCGACCTCACCCATGTCATAGCCCTCACGGAGCCGGACAGGAGTAAAGCGCTTGTTGCTCACGTCCTCAGGCGTCAGCGGCATGACCTCACCCAATTCCTAGTTTCGCGGTTCACGTACGTCAACGAATCGAACAATAGCGTCTCACCTGACCCCCAGGTCACTCCCGAGTCAACGCACGGCGTGGACATCAGCGGCGTTGCCCCAGGTCAACCGTAGTGGCCTCAGCTCTGGTTGAAGAACCCACCCTCGACCAGACGCTGCTTGTCCTCCGCGGCCACCGTGACGTTGGGCGGGGAGAGCAGGAACACCTTGGCCGTCACGCGCTCGATGGTGCCGCGGGTCGCGAAGACCAGACCGGCGGCGAAGTCGACGAGTCGCTTGGCATCCGCGTCGTCCATCTCGGAGAGGTTCATGATCACCGGGATGCCCTCGCGGAAGTTCTCGCCGACCGTGCGGGCCTCGTTGTAGGTGCGCGGGTGGAGCGTCGTGATCATCGAGAGCTCGGCGATGCCGGCCGCCGGGGCGGGGGCGCTCGTCCGTCGACGCTGGGAGAGGTCGGCCACCGGAGCAGGCTGGCCCTTGGCGGGCTGGGCCTGGGCAGGCACGGAGCTGCGACGCACGGACTGGCGGGTGTCCTCGGGCTCGGCGTACCCCTGCTCGTCGTACTCGTCGTCGTAGACGCCGGTGTCCTCGAGCAGACCGAGGTACTCGCCGATCTTGCGCATCGCGCTCATGGGGATCCAACCTTCACGTCTCGATGCCCTGCTCAGGCCTCTGGGTGGTTGTGACGCTACTCGATGCGCGGACGCTCACCGAGGATTGCCGAGCCGACACGCACGTGTGTCGCTCCGGCCTCGATCGCGGCCTCCAGGTCACCGCTCATCCCCGCGGAAAGCCAGGTGGCGCCCGGGCGTTCGCGAAGGAAGGCCTCGCGGATCTCCGCGAGCCGGGCGAACGCCGTGCGGGGGTCCTCGTCGAGCGGCGCCACGGCCATCAGACCTCGCAGCCGGAGCATGCCCGCCTCGTCGACGGCCGCGGCCAGACCGGCCAGCTCCGCCGGGTCCGCACCCGCGCGACCGGCGCGCCCCGGTGGGTCGAGGCTCACCTGCAGGAGCACGTCGACCTCGTGGCTGCGCTGGTGCGCCCCTTTGTCGAGGGCGGTGACGAGCTTGGACCGGTCGACGGACTCGACGACATCGGCATAGGCACCCACGGCGGCCGCCTTGTTGCTCTGCAGCCCGCCGATGAAGTGCCACCGCACCGCGACGTCGTCGCACGCCACTTGCTTGTCGCCGGCTTCCGGATGCCGGTTCTCGCCCACGTCGGTCACGCCGAGGTCGGCGAGGATCCGGACGTCGCTCGCCGGGAAGAACTTGGTGACCGCCACGAGAGTGACGTCACCGGGGTCGCGACCAGCCCGCGAAGCCGCATCGGCGATCCGGCGGCGTACGGCGTCGAGCCCGGCGGCGATGTCGTCGTGGCGCGTCACGACGCGATCCTGATGATCCCGGCCTGCCGCCCCGAGCGTGGACCGTCGCGCCGGTAGGAGAAGAGGTCGGGCGACTCGCGGGTGCATCGCGACAGGTCGACCACCTCGACGCCGTCTCGCCCGAGCTGGGCGCGCACCCCGGCCGCGACGTCGAGGGACGGCGTACCCCACGAGGTGGTGGCACGGCTCACCGGCTCGACCGCCGCCACGTCGTCCTGCATCTCCTGCGGCACCTCGTAGCAGCGGCCGCAGACCGAGGGCCCGACCCACGCCGTCAGCCGGGTCGCACCGAGGTCGCGCAGCGCGGCCACCGTGGTGTGGACGATCCCGGCAACGAGGCCGGGCCGCCCGCAGTGGGCCGCCCCGACGACGGCCGCCGAGTCGTCGGCGAACAGCACGGGCACGCAGTCGGCGGCGCGGACCATCAGGCTCACCCCCGGTTGCGCGGTGACCAGGCCGTCGCCGACCGCATGGAGGTGGCCCTGCACGTCGTGCGCCGGTCCTTCGGACCCGACGACCGCGACGGCGTTCCCGTGCACCTGGCTCAGCTGCGCCAGGCGCTCCAGCCCGGCGCCGGGTGCGAAGTCGGCCATCACGAGGCGGTGGTTCTCCTCCATCGCCCGCGGCTCGTCTCCCCCGGCCCAGGCGAGGTTGAGGGAGTCGAAGGGGGCAGCACTGACCCCGCCGTGCCGGTCGGTGAAGGCCAGCTCGACGGGGCCGTGGGTCAGACGCGCGGCGTACACCCTGCCGACGTTAGTAGGGCCTACTTCAAGAAGTCGGGGACGTCGAGGTCGTCGTCGTCGAACTGCATCGGCCGGGGCTGGGCCTGCGGCTGACGCGCACCCGCGCCGACCGGCTCACGCTCCTGCTCGCTGACCGGGGGCTCGGCCTTCTTGGCGGCCAGGGCCTGGGCCGCGGCCCGGGTCTGCTCCTGGCTCTGCTGCTGCTGCGGCGTACGACGGAACCCGGACTCGCTCTCGCGCCGCTTCGGCATGCCACCGTCGAAGCCGGCCGCGATCACCGTGACCCGCACCTCGTCGCCGAGCGCGTCGTCGATCGTCGCACCGAAGATGATGTTGGCCTCGGGGTGGGCCGACTGCGACACCAGGGCCGCCGCCTCGTTGATCTCGAACAGGCCGAGGTCGGACCCACCGGCGATCGAGAGCAGGACGCCATGGGCGCCGTCGATGCTGGCCTCGAGCAGGGGGCTGGAGACCGCTTGCTCCGCGGCGACCACCGAGCGGTCCTCGCCCCGAGCCGAGCCGATGCCCATCAGCGCCGAGCCGGCGTTGGCCATCACCGACTTCACGTCGGCGAAGTCGAGGTTGATCAGTCCGGGCGTGGTGATCAGGTCGGTGATGCCCGAGACGCCTTGCAGGAGCACCTGGTCGGCCTGCTTGAAGGCGTCGAGGACGCTCACGCTGCGGTCGCTGATCGAGAGCAACCGGTCGTTCGGGATGACGATGAGGGTGTCGACCTCCTCGCGGAGCTTGGCGATGCCCTCCTCGGCGGAGTTGGCACGGCGACGGCCCTCGAAGGCGAACGGGCGGGTCACGACGCCGATGGTGAGCGCGCCGAGCGATCGGGCGATGCGGGCCACGACGGGCGCACCACCCGTCCCGGTGCCGCCGCCCTCGCCGGCCGTCACGAACACCATGTCGGCGCCCTTGATGACCTCTTCGATCTCGTCGGAGTGGTCCTCGGCCGCCTGGGTCCCGACCTCGGGATTGGCACCGGCACCGAGACCGCGGGTGAGCTCGCGGCCGATGTCGAGCTTCACGTCGGCGTCGCTCATCAGGAGTGCCTGGGCATCGGTGTTGATCGCGATGAACTCGACGCCCTTGAGCCCGACCTCGATCATCCGGTTGACGGCGTTCACGCCGCCGCCACCGATGCCGACCACCTTGATGATGGCCAGATAGTTCTGCGCTGCTGCCACGGTTCGCGCCTCTCGGTGATCGGCCGGCCGATGGCCGGTACGACTCGGGTGGCACCCGATAGCCCGGGCGCCGCTTCGTTGTCTGGGGAAGTACTCGAGGCTCCTGAACCGTAACCCTGAAGTGGAGGGTTATAGTTATGTCAACCTCTCGTTGGCGACGACGTTAGGCACTGTGGGCACCGCGACGCCGCAGACACGCCGCAGCCACGTTCGTTGAGTTGGCCCTCCGGGTCGGATGAGTTGGCCCTCCGGGTCGGATGCAGTTAGCCCGCAGGGTCGAATGCAGCACCACGAGGGCCAACTCGACGGACCACGAGGGCCAACTCGACGGACCCGGAGGGCCAACTCAACGAGGGCTGGTGACCGGCTGGCCGGGGACGCTGACGTCGTAGGTGCGGCCCGGACGGGAGAGGAGCTTCTCGAGCACCTGGGCCTTGAGGCTCGACTGGGCGTCGCTGCCCCAGATCACCAGGGCACCGCTGTGCATCAGCAGCGACACCTGGTCGACCCCGGCCACCGCGACGTGGTCGACGCGCCCCGCCAGCCGCGAGGGCAGCGCGGCGATCACCCGGGCGGCCTCGGCCAGCGCGGCACTGCTGGTGCCCTCGGTCGAGACCACGCGCGGCATCCCGGCCGGTGGCCGCGGGTAGTCGCGGAAGAGCACGCCCTCGGTGTCCATCGCGTGGAAGCGGCCGCCGATCTCGACCACGGCCACCGGGGTGCGCTCGGTGACCTTGATCAGGACGCCGTGGGGCCAGTCGCGCGAGACGTCGACCCGTCGTACGGGCGCCAGCGCGCCGACCCGGGCCCGGATCGCAGCGAGGTCGAGCTCGACGAGATGGGCGCCGTCGGGGACCTCGGCCGCGGAGAGGATCTGTTGGCGCGTGAGCAGGGACTCGCCCTGGACGTGCACCTGCTGGACGGTGAGGAACGAGCTGACGAAGACCAGCCAGATGGTCCCGGCGACGAGGGCGACCAGCAGGACCGAGGCGATCACGTAGCGCCAGACGAGCCAGCGGCGCAGCCACTGCCGGCGCGCGAACCGGCGGCGCGAGGCCGCCGCGGGGTCCGGCCGGCCGGTCCCCTTGAGCGGGTTGCGCGGGAGCGTGATCATGCGTCGTCCTCCAGCAGGGCCAGGAGCAGCGGCCCGACGTCGGTGACGCTACCGGCGCCGAGGGTCAGAACCAGGTCACCGGGCCGGGCGAGCCGGTGAAGTTCTGCCGGGGCGTCGGCGAGGTCGGGGACGAAGTGCACGAGCTCGGCTGCCAGCGGTACGGCGTCCGCCACCAGGCGTCCGGTCACCTCGGGGTCGGGGTCCTCACGTGCGACGTACACGTCGAGCACCACCACCTCGTCGGCGGCGCCGAGCGCGGCCCCCATCGCCGCGCCGAAGAGACGGGTCCGAGACACGAGGTGCGGCTGGTAGCAGACCACCAGCCGCCCGTCGCCGGCGAGCGCGCGCGCCGCCTGGAGGTCGCCCGCGATCTCGACGGGGTGGTGGGCGTAGGAGTCGTAGACCCGCACTCCCCCGGCCTCGCCCTTGCGCTCCATCCGGCGACCGGTGCCGGTGAACGCCTCGAGCCCCGTCCGGAGAGCGTCGAACGGCAGGCCGAGCCGGAGTCCCAGCGCCAACGCGGCGAGCGCGTCGAGGACGTAGTGGCGCCCGGGCACCTGGAGCATCACCCGGCCCAGCGCCACTCCCCCGTCGGTGACCTCGAACGTCGACCGCGAGCCCTCGAAGACGAGGCCGGTCGCTCGGATGTCGCACGTCGCGTCCTGGCCCACCGTCACCACCCGCAGCCCGCGCTCCTCGGCCGGAGCGACCAGGGCGGCCGCGCCCGGGTCGTCGGTGCAGAGCACCAGGACGCCCTCCGGGTCGAGGGTGCCGACGAAGTCGGTGAAGGCGGCGCGGTAGGCCTCCTCCGACCCCCAGACATCCAAGTGGTCGGCGTCGACGTTGGTGACCAGGGCTGCGTGGGGGTGGTAGACGAGGAAGGCGCCGTCGCTCTCGTCGGCCTCCGCGACGAACAGGTCACCGGTGCCCGCGTCGGCGTTGCGACCCGTCGCGGCGAGGACCCCACCGATGGCGTACGTCGGGTCGACCCCGCAGGCGCGGACGGCCATGGTCAACAGCGACGTCGTGGTGGTCTTGCCGTGGGTGCCCGCCACCGCCAGCACGCGCCGGCCGGCCATCACCGCCTTCAGCCCCGCCGAGCGGGGCAGGATGCGCAGGCCGCGCGCGACGGCCTCGAGCACCTCGGGGTTGTCCTCGCGTGCCGCGGTGGTGACCACGACGGTGTCGGCGTCGCCGACGTGGCTCGCGTCGTAGGAGAGGTGGCACGGCACGCCGATCTCGCGCAACGACGGCAGGAACGGGGTGTCGTGGTCGTCGCTGCCCGTGACCGAGACGCCCTGCCGGGCCATGATCCGGGCGATCCCGGACAGGGCGGCGCCGCCGATGCCGATGAAGTGCACCTGACCCAGCCGGTCGGCGGGCAGGATCTCGTCGGGGACCGGGATCCTCATGCGGGGTCACCCCGGCGGGCGTCGCCGGCCGCGTCGAGGATCATCCGGGCCAGCTTCTCGTCGGCGTCGAGCGGGATCAGGTGGGCCGCGGCCGCGCCCATCGCCTGCAGCCGCGCCGGGTCGGTCAGCAGCGGCACGGCGTGGTTGGCGATCCAGTCGGGCGTCAGCGCGGCGTCGTCGACCAGCAGCCCGCCACCGGCCTCGATCACGGCGCGGGCGTTGAGGGCCTGCTCCCCGTTGCCGATCGGCAACGGGACGAAGATCGCCGGCAGCCCGACGCCCGACACCTCGGTCACGGTGTTGGAACCGGAGCGGCACAGCACGGCGTCGGCCGCGGAGTAGGCGAGGTCCATGCGGTCGACGTAGCCGGCGACGACGTAGGGAACACCGGTGTCGGGCGGTGGCACCTCGTGGGCGGGGCCGGTGACGTGGAGGACCTGGATCCCGGCGTCGGCGAACGCCGGTGCGGAGCCGAGCACGGCCCGGTTGATCGAGGAGGCCCCCTGCGAGCCCCCGGTGACGAGCAGCACCGGCAGGTCGCCGCGCAGCCCGTACGACGCCAGCGCCTCGGCCCGGTGGGCGGCCCGGTCGAGGGTGGCGATCATCCGCCTGATCGGCAGCCCGACGTACGTCGCGTGGCGCAGGCGGGTGTCGGGGAAGCTCGTGGCGACGTGGTCGGTCAGCCGGGCACCGAGCTTGTTCGCGACGCCGGGGAGCGTGTTGCCCTCGTGGACGACCAGCGGCACCTTGCGGGTGCGGGCCGCGAGGTAGGCCGGCACGGACACGAACCCTCCGAAGCCGGCGATCACGTCGGGGCGGATCCGGTCGACCACCTCGAGGGCGGCCCGACGGGCGGCCCGGAGCCGGCCGGGCAGTCGCGCGAGGTCGGCGTTCGGCCTCCGTGGCAGCGGGACGCTGGGGACGAACTCGAGGGGATAGCCCGCAGCGGGGATGATCTGCGCCTCGATCCGCTCGCGGGTGCCGAGGCAGGTGATCTCGACACCCGGGTGCAGCCGCTGCAGGGCGTCGGCAGTGGCGAGGAGCGGAGAGGTGTGGCCCGCCGACCCACCTCCCGCAAGCAGGACGCGCATGACCTAGAGGTCCCGCTTGGTGACTCTGCCCGCGGTGACACCGCTGTTGCGCAGGCGCCTGCGCTGGGCGAGGGCGCGCGCGGCCTCGGGCTCACGGCGCGCGAAACCGACGAGCATGCCGAGCGCGACGAGCGACGGCACGAGGGCGGAGCCGCCGTAGGAGACCAGCGGCAGGGGAATGCCGATCACCGGGAGCAGTGCGAGGACCATGCCCACGTTGATCATCATCTGCCCGATGATCCAGACCACGATGCCGAAGGTCATGTAGCGGACGAACGGGTCCTTGGTCCGTCGTGCGACCCGGATCGCGGCGTAGGCGATGGTGAGGAACAGCCCGACCACCAGCAGCGTCCCGACCAGGCCGAGCTCCTCGCCGAGGACGGCGAAGATGAAGTCGGTGTGGGCCTCCGGGAGGTTGCCCCACTTCTGCTGGCTCGCGCCGATGCCCTGGCCGAAGAGGCCGCCGCTCGACAGCGCAAACAGCCCGTGGGCCGGCTGCCAGCCGGCCTTGCTGTAGTCGCTCATCGGGTTGGTGAAGGTGGTGATGCGCGTCAGCCGCTCGGGATCGGCGGCTGCGAGTGCGCCGGCGAAGACCGAGATCACCAGGAACGACAGCGCGAAGAACCTCGCCGGGGCGCCGACCACCCAGAGCATGCCGAGCAGGATCGCGAAGAGCACCAGGGCCGTGCCGAGGTCGTGGCCGAAGACGACCAGACCGGTGGCCAGGAGCAGACCGGGCACCACCGGCATCATGATCTGGTGGAGGTTGCCGAGCCGGCGGTCCTTGTTGGCGTAGACGTGCGCCGCCCACAGCACGAGCGCGAGCTTGGCGATCTCCGAGGGCTGGATCACCAGGGGGCCGAGGGCCAGCCAGTTGGTGTTGCCGTTGCGGGACACGCCGAAGAACGCCGTGAGGAGCAGCAGTCCGAGCGAGACGACGTAGCCGGGCCAGGCCAGGCGGCGTACCCATCGCTGGGGGAGGCGTCCGGCCACCCAGGCGCACGGCAGCCCGATCGCGACCCACATCAGCTGCTTGACCACCACGGCGTAGGAGTTGCCGTCGTAGTTCTGGAACGCGTAGACGCTCGAGGCGCTGAACACCATGATCAGACCGATGGTGAGCAGCAGCGCCGAGGCGCCGAGCAACAGGTAGTAGGACGTCAGCGGACGCTCGAGCGCGTCGCGCAGCGTGGCGTACCACGAGGCGACCCCGGACCTGGCGCGGGCGACGTCCTGAGTCCGGCTGGGCGTCCGGGTGGTCCGGGCCCGCAGCGGGCTCACGATGGCCATCGGTCCTCGGGCCCCCTTCCGCGAGCGGTGGTCAGTCGTCGAGCTGGCGCTGCACCGCCGCGGCGAAGGCGTCGCCCCGGTCGGCGTAGTTCGTGAACATGTCCATGGAGGCGCAGCCCGGGGCCAGGAGGACCGTGTCGCCCGGGTGAGCGAGGTCCGCCGCGGCCACGACCGCACGCTCCATGGCGGCATGTCCGTCGCCAGTCTCGTCGCCGTCGAGCGTGATGACCGGAACATCGGGCGCGTGTCGCGCAAGTGCGGCAGCGATGACGTCGCGGTCGCGGCCCAGCAGGACCACTCCTCGCAGGCGGGTCCGAGCGGCGGCGACCAGGTCGTCGAACCGGGCGCCCTTGGCCAGGCCGCCCGCGATCCACACCACCGGGTCGTAGGCCAGCAGCGAGGAGAGCGCGGCATGCGGGTTCGTCGCCTTGGAGTCGTCGACCCACGTGACGCCCCGCGCCGTGCCGACCGTCGCGATCCGGTGGCCGTCGGGACGGAAGGCGCGCAGCCCGTCGCGCACCGCGACCTGGGGGATGCCGTGGGCCCGGGCCAGCGCGGCCGCGGCCAGGGCGTTGGCGACCACGTGGGGCGCCGGGCTGGCCAGGTCGTCGATCGTGCACAGCTCAGCCGCGCTCGACTGGCGCTCGGCGATGAAGGCCCGGTCGACGAGGATGTCGTCGACCACGCCCACCATGCCGACAGCGGGCATGCCGAGGGTGAAGCCGACCGCGCGTGCGCCCTCCGCGACGTCCGCCTCGCGGACCAGCCGCTCGGTCTCGGGGTCGGCCACGTTGTAGACGCAGGCCTGCTCCACGCCGCGGTAGACACGTCCCTTGTCGGCGGCGTAGTCGGCCATGCCGCGCGGCCCGTCGTACCAGTCGAGGTGGTCCTCGGCGACGTTGAGCACCGCCGCGCTCTCGGCCGCCATGGAGTCGGTGTAGTGGAGCTGGAAGCTCGACAGCTCCACGGCGAACACGTCGTACGGCGTGGGGTCCATCACCGCCTCGACGATGGGCAGGCCGACGTTGCCCACCGCGACGCTGCGCAGCCCGGCTGCCCGCAGGATCGCGTCGAGCATCTGGACCGTCGTGGTCTTGCCGTTGGTCCCGGTGACCGCGAGCCACGGCGTCGCCCGGTCGGGGTCGCGCAGCCGCCACGCCAGCTCGACCTCGCCCCAGACGGGGATGCCTCGGGCGCGGGCCTGCGCGAGCAGCGGCGCGGTCGGCTTCCAGCCGGGTGAGACCACGAGAAGTCCGACGTCGTCGGGCAGCGCGTCGGTCGTGCCAGGGCCCAGCCGGACGTCGGCCCCCAGCACCCCGAGCAGCTCGGCCTTCTCCTCCTTGCCGTCGGGCGACTCGTCGAGGGCGACCACGGACGCACCGAGATGGGTCAGGTTGTCGGCAGCAGCGAACCCGCTGACGCCGAACCCGGCCACCACGGCACGGACGCCCGACCAGTCGTCGTGGCGGCCGAGGTCGTCAATCGGCGGCACCGCAAGACCTTTCGGGGGTGGCGGTCATGTCACCGCGACCCAGGCGGCGTAGAAGATGCCGAGGCCGGCGGCGACGCAGAGCCCGGTGATGATCCAGAAGCGGATCACGATCGTGACCTGGTCCCAGCCGAGGAGCTCGAAGTGGTGCTGGAGCGGCGCCATCCGGAACACGCGGTGTCCGGGCCCGACACGGAACACCGTGCGCACCAGCCCCGATCTCCGAGACAGCTTGAAGAAGCCGACCTGCAGGATCACCGACAGCGTGATCACGAGGAACAGGCCGCCCAGGACGATCAGCAGCAGCTCGGTGCGCGTCAGGATCGCGAAGCCGGCGAGCGCACCACCGAGGGAGAGCGAGCCCGTGTCGCCCATGAAGATCTGCGCCGGGGGCGCGTTCCACCACAGGAAGCCGAAGCACGCGCCGGTGATGGCCGCCGCGACCAGCGCCAGGTCGAGCGGGTCGCGCACCTCGTAGCAGGCCGGCCCGGGTCGGGTCGCGCAGCTCTGGTTGTTCTGCCAGATGTTGACCAGCATGTAGGCGCCGAACACCATCGCGCAGGCTCCGGTGGCGAGCCCGTCGAGACCGTCGGTGAGGTTCACGGCGTTGCTGGTGCCGGTGACCATGACCCACACCAGCAGCATCGCGACGATCGTGGGCAGGGCGATCTCGGAGTCGCGGATGAAGGAGAGATGGTGTGAGGCCGGGGCCACGTGGCGGCCGTCCTCGAGCGTGTGGGAGAGCGCGAGGTAGCCGAAGACGAGGGCGATCACCGTCTGGCCGACCATCTTCGCCTTGCTCCGCAGGCCCAGCGAGCGCTGCTTGGAGATCTTGATGAAGTCGTCGAGGAAGCCGACGACGCCCATCCCGACGAAGAGGAACAGCAGGAGCAGGGCCGAGGCCGAGGGCTCGGTCTGCGTGATCAGGTCGGCCAGGAAGTAGCCCAGCACCGCCGACGCGATGATCACCACGCCGCCCATCGTGGGCGTGCCGCGCTTGGTGTGGTGGCTGGTCGGGCCGTCGTCGCGGATCTCCTGGCCGTAGCCGAGCTGGGTGAAGAGCGGGATCGCCGCCCGGGTGCCGAGCAGCGAGAACAACAGGGCGAGGCCTCCGCCCAGCAGAATCGCCTTCATCGGCTCGGAGCCCCGCCTTCCTGTTCCTCTGCCCGGTCGACGGACACGTTCCCGATCTCCGGCCCGGTAGACGGCTGTGCCAGCGCGTCGGCCAGGTGCTCGAGTGCGGCGCCTCGTGACGCCTTGACCAGGACGACGTCCCGGGCTCCGACATTGTGGCGCAGCCAGTCCGCGGCCTGCTCGCGGCCCGCCGTGGGCACGACCGCTCCCGCCCAGCCCGGGGTACGACGGGCACCCTCGGCGATCGCCTCCGCGACGCCGCCGACGGTCACCACCACGTCGATGCCCAGCTCCGCGGCGTGGCCACCCACCTCGGCGTGCTGCTCGGCCGAGGTCTCGCCCAGCTCGAGCATCTCGCCGAGCACGGCCAGCGTGCGCCGGCCGCCTCGCTCGCCGATCGCCGCCAGCGCGTCGAGCGCGGCGTTCATGGACGCGGGGTTGGCGTTGTAGCTGTCATTGACGACGACGAGACCGTCGGCACGCTCGTGGAGCGCCATCCGCCAGGGAGAGAGCGACCGGGCCGACCCCAGGATGGACACGACCTCGGCGAAGGGCACTCCGACCGCAAGCGCCATGGCGGTCGCAGCAGCGGCGTTGGCCACCTGGTGTGCGCCGGCCTCGAGAAGGTGGAGCGGCGCCCAGGCGCCGTCGTACCCGAGCTCGAAGGAGGGCCGCCCCAGCTCGTCGAGCTCCAGCCCCCGCCACGAGACGTCGCCGGCGACCCCGAAGGTGAGCACCCGTGCCGTCGTCCGGGGCCGCATGGCGGCCACCAGGTCGTCGTCGGCGTTGAGCACGGCGGTGCCGGTCTGCGGCAGCGCCTCGATGATCTCGCCCTTGGCGGCCGCGATCGCCTCGCGGGAGCCGAACTCGCCGAGGTGGGCCGTCCCGACGTTGAGCACCGCCGCCACCTCGGGGGGCGCGACGGCACAGAGCTCGGCGATGTGGCCGACGCCCCGCGCACCCATCTCGAGGGCGAGGAACCGGGTGTCGGGGGTCGTGCGCAGCACGGTGAGTGGGACGCCGATCTCGTTGTTGCGGTTGCCGTCGGTCCAGACCGTCGCCCCCTCCGCGGCCAGGATCTGGGCGAGGAAGTCCTTGGTCCCCGTCTTGCCCTGGGAGCCGGTGAGCGCGAGGACCGTGGGCCGCAGGACGTCGACGACGTGTCGGGCCAACCGGCCCAGGGCGCGGACGGGGTCGTCGACGACCACGGTCGGTACGCCGGTCGGCCGAGCACCCAGCACCGCGGCGGCACCGGCCTCGACCGCGGCCGCGGCGAAGTCGTGCCCGTCGACGTGCTCGCCGGGCACCGCCACGAACAGGCCGCCCCGCACCACGGTCCGACTGTCGACGAACGCCTCCCCCGTCACCTCCGCCGCCGTCTCGGCGTCGGCGAGGCTGCCGCCGACCACGGCGGCGAGCTCGGCCAGGGTCAGCGGGATCATCGGTGGAGCTCCTCGCGCGCGACCGCGCGGTCGTCGAAGGGGTGCACCACGCCGGCGATCTCCTGGCCGGTCTCGTGGCCCTTGCCCGCAACCAGGACGACGTCCCCGGGCCCGGCTCGCCGGATCGCCTCCGCGATCGCGGCCCGTCGGTCGCCGATCTCGAGGACCTCGGCGGGGCCGCTCCTCGTCCCGGCCAGGATCTCGGCGCGGATGGCCGCAGGGTCCTCGCTGCGGGGGTTGTCGTCGGTGACGACGAGGAGATCGGCGCCCCCCGCGGCGATCCGGCCCATCAGCGGCCGCTTCCCGGGGTCGCGGTCGCCACCGGCTCCGAGGACCACGAGCAGCCGCCCGCGCGTGATCGGACGCAGCGCGGCGATGGCCGCCGCGACGGCGTCGGGCTTGTGGGCGTAGTCGACGATCACCTCGAAGTCCTGGCCCTCGTCGATCCGCTCCAGGCGCCCGGGGACACCGGCACCTCGGCCGATGGCGGCCGCGACCTCGCCCGCGTCGTAACCGACGGTCGCCGCCGCCGCGATCGCGGCCAGCGTGTTGCCGACGTTGAAGGCGCCCGGCATGGGGCAGGTCGCGTCGACGTCGACGTGGGGGCCGGTGACGCGGAAGACCGCACCCTCTTCCCGGAGCTCGACCCCGGTGGCGCGCCAGTCGGCCTCGGCCCCGGTCGACGACATCGTCTGCACCGGCACCTCCGCCCGGTCGACGAGGCGCCTGCCCCACTCGTCGTCGATGTTCACCAGTCCGCGGCGGGCGTGGTCGGTGCCGAACAACGAGGCCTTGGCGTCGAAGTAGTCGTCCATGTCCCGATGGAAGTCGAGGTGGTCGCGACCGAGGTTGAGGAACACCGCGACGTCGAAGGCGAAGCCGCCCACGCGGCCCATCACCAGGGCATGGCTGGACACCTCCATCGCGCACGCCTCGACGCCGCGCTCGAGCATCTGCCGGAACAACCGCTGCAGGTCGGGCGCCTCGGGTGTGGTCAACGCGGAGGCGACGTCCTCCCCCAGGATCCGGGTCCCGACCGTCCCGATCACCGCGGCCGCGACTCCGGCCCCCGTCAGCCCGCCTTCGAGCAGGCGGGTCGTGGTGGTCTTGCCCTGGGTACCGGTGACGCCGACCGTCCGCAGCCGCGTGGCGGGCTCGTCGTACACCAGGGCAGCGACGCGACCCAGGACCGGGCGCACCTCCTGGACGACGAGCATCGGCGTGGGGCTGATGCTCGGCGCACCCTCGGCGTCCGTGACGACGGCAACGGCTCCCGCCTCGCGGGCCTGGGGCCAGTAGGCCGCTCCGTGCCCGTGGCTCCCCGGCAGGGCCGCATAGAGGTCACCGGCGGTGACCCGGCGCGAGTCGAGCGTCACGCCCCCGATCCGGATGCTCAGGTCGCCGGAGCCCTGCACGGACACTCCCTCGCTCGTCAGCCGGGCGGCCAGGTCGGCGAGGGGCAGGCCGCGCTCCCGGGGCTCAGAGTCGCTCGGCACGGCCCCGAGGCTATCGAGCCCCGCCGCCCGCGCCGGTGGGGGCGTCGGGGACGGTGAGAGATCGACGGGCGTCCGGCTCGGCCCGAGTCGGCGACGTGTGCGTGAAGTGTGTCGACACCCGGGGCCGGGTCCCCGCAGAGGTCACCACGTGGTCGGGATCTCGGAGGGCTTGGCCCCGGTGGGCGGTACGCCGTAGCGGCGGAGAGCGAACCCCATGATCTTGGAGAACGCCGGCCCGGCCACCGAGCCGCCGCCCCCGCCGTTGCGCGGGTTCTGGACCACGACGTAGACCGTGAAGCGCGGGTCGTCGGCCGGGGCGAAGCCCGCGAACGAGACCGTGAACTGGCCGTTGTAGCACGCGCACTTCGGTCCGACGCGCTGCGCCGTGCCGGTCTTGCCCGCCACGACGTATCCCGGCACCTGGGCGCCCGGCGCGGTGCCGGCATCGGGGTTGACGACCCGCTCCATCATGTCGGTCATCTGACGCGCGGCGTTCTTGCTGACGACGCGATGCGTCGTGGTGTGGTCGGT
Organism: uncultured Actinomycetota bacterium; assembly: GCA_963753705.1. Lineage (GTDB taxonomy): Bacteria > Actinomycetota > Actinomycetes > Propionibacteriales > Nocardioidaceae > Nocardioides. The sequence continues at coordinate 69,730 of CAVWDJ010000011.1, read as the reverse complement.
CCCGATCGACTCACCGAGGTTGTTGGTCGCGCTCCCCTGGATCAGGCTCGGTGAGACGCGCACGCCGCCGTTGGCGATCGTGTTCACCGCCGCCGCCATCTGCACGCCGTTGACCGACACGCTCTGTCCGAAGGCGACCCGGTCCTGGGTCATCCCGTCCCAGGCGGCGGCCGACGGGAGCAGACCGGGCGTCTCGCCGGTGACGCCGATGTCGGTGCGCTGGCCGAGACCGAAGCGGGTGAGGTACGACCGCAGCTGCCCGGGCGCGAAGTGCCGCGAGGCCTTGGCCGTGCCGATGTTGGACGACTGGGCGATGACACCGGCCAGCGTCATCTTCAGGGTCGGGTGGGAGAACCAGTCGTGGATGACCCGGTCACCGCTCTGCAGCTGCCCGGGCACGATCAGCCGGGTGCGGTCGGTGACCTTGCCGGCGTCGATCAGCGAGCTCAAGGTGAGCACCTTCTCCACCGAGCCCGGCTCGTAGGGGCTGGTCATCGCCAGGCTGTTGCGGTCCCTCCTCGGCGAGGCCTGCGGGTTGGTCGCGTCGTACGTCGGGTAGTCGGCCAGCGAGAGGATCTCGCCGGTGTGGGAGTCCATGACGACCGCGAAGCCGGAGTCGCCCCGGGCGCCGAGCACCGTCTGACGCAGCACCCGCTGGGTGTACCACTGCAGGTCCTCGTCGATCGTGGTGTGCAGGTCGGTGCCGTTGTGGGCCGGGACGACCGTGCTGCGCCCGAGCGGGATCCGGTTGCCGGCGCCGACCTCGTAGGTCTCCGAGCCCGCGGCGCCGGCCAGCTGGTGGTTGAACGCGAGCTCGAGCCCGGCGAGCGGACCGTCGGTACCCATGAAGCCGACCAGGTTGGCCGCGACGTCGTGGTCGGGGTAGGAGCGCACCGGGTCGTCGCGGGTGTCGAGGCCCTTGAAGCCGGCCGCCCGTGCCCGGGCGACGACGTCGAGGGCGAGGGAGGCCGGGACGCGGCGGGCGATGTAGGCGAAGCGGCTGTTCTTCTTCTGCAGCGCACTGAGAGTCGCGAAGTAGTCCACCTGGAGGTGTCGCGACAGGAACCGTGCCAGCTCCGGCGCCTTGGCCCGGGTCATCGACGGGTCGGCGACCACCATGCGTCCGTCGACGGAGTCGGCGAGAGGCTTGCCGTCGCGGTCCAGGATCCGTCCGCGGTCCGCCGGGAGCTCCACGGTGACGGTGCCGCCCTCGGACGCCGCCAACGTCGCGTACTTCTCCGGGCTGACGCCCTGGAGCTGCACCAGCCGGGCACCGAAGAACGACAGCACGACGGCGATGAACACGAACCCGGTCCGCAGCCGCAGCTGGGCGGCGCCGCGCGCGGCACGGCGCCGGCGACGGAGCCGGGCGGCGGTGCCGGGACGGCGGTTGCGCGGGGCCGGCGTACGACCGGACGGGCCGTGACCGCGTGGGCTCGTGGGGGCCATCGCTCTGCTTCCTGCTCGAGGTCAGTGGGTGCCGGAGGTGGTGGGGTGCAACGCGTTGATGCCGTGGTGCCAGCCGTGGGGCGTCCAGCGCCGGGGGTCGTGCTTGGCCGTCGCGCCGTTGTCCGTGCGGGTGGGCGGGGGATGCACGACCGTGACGTGGGCGGGCGGGTTGATCTCGGCAGGCTTGGGGAGCGGCGGCGCCAGCAGCCGGAGCGGGTCGAGGCGTGTGGCCGGGGTGGGCGTGCCGAGCACGCGTCCGGTCCGGAGGTCGAGCACGGCGGGGCTGGCGGGCAGCACCATGCCCAGCCGCTGGGCCTTGAGGGCGACGGTCTGCGGGTCACGGAGCTGGTCGAGCTGCATCTGCAGGGTCTGCTGCCGGGCCAGGAGGACGTCGGCCTGGTTCTGCAGCGACGTGGCGGCGAACGACGCCTGCTGCATGGACGTGTTGAAGAGGAGCAGGCCGACGATGCCGCCGACCGCGATCATCGACACGACGAGCAGGAAGGGGACGGGGCTCGTCCGGCGACGGCGTCGACGCGGCACGACCGTGAGGCGTGCCCGCTCGAGCGCGGCACCCGCCAGGCGTGGGACCCGGGCGCGGAGGGCGGGGGCGGTGCTGCTCATGCCGGGTCCCCGCGCAGGCGCGAGCTCTGCGAGCGAGGTCGTGGGGCGTTCATGTCTACGCTGCTCCTCTGGCTGCGGGGCGGACCCGTTCGACGGCGCGCAGCCGGACCGAGGCGGCGCGGGGGTTGGCTTCGATCTCGGCGGCATCGGCCCGCTCGGCACCGCGGGTGACCAGCCGCAGGGCCGGCTCCATGTCCGGTGGCACGAACGGCAGGTCGGGCGGCACGTCGAGCCGGGTCACCGCGGCGAAGGCCCGCTTGACCAGCCGGTCCTCCAGGGAGTGGTAGGACTCCACGACCACGCGGCCGCCCACGGCCAGCGAGTCGATGGCGGCGGGGACGGCCCGGCGCAGGACGCCCAGCTCGTCGTTGACCTCCATCCGGAGCGCCTGGAAGGTGCGCTTCGCGGGGTGACCACCGGTGCGCCGGGCTGGTGCGGGGATCTCGCGGTAGAGGAGCTCGACCAGCCGCGCCGACGTCGTGAAGGGCTCGGTGTCGCGCTCGCGGACGATCGCTGTGGCGATCCGCGACGCGAACCGCTCCTCGCCGTACTCGCGCAGGACCCGGGTCAGCTCGCCCTTCGGGTAGGTGTTGAGGACGTCGGCCGCCGTCGGGCCGCCGGTCGGGTCCATCCGCATGTCGAGCGGCGCGTCCTCCCGGTAGGCGAAGCCGCGGTCGGCCACGTCGAGCTGCATGGAGGAGACGCCGAGGTCGAAGAGGACACCGTCGGCGGAGGAGAGCCCGAGGTCGGCGAGCACGTCCGGGATCGCGTCGTACGTCGCGTGGACGGCGGTGAACCGGTCGCCGTACGCCGCCAGCCGCTCACCCGCCAGCCGGAGCGCCTCGGGGTCGCGGTCGATCCCGACCACCCGGGCGAGCTCGCACCGGGCGAGGACCGCCTCGCTGTGGCCACCGAGGCCGAGCGTCGCGTCGACCAGGACGGCACCCTCGTGGCCCAGGGCGGGCGTCAGGAGGGCAACGACCCGGTCGAGGAGCACCGGGACGTGGGAGGGGCTGGCCATCGTCCGACCTAGCGCCCGGCCGCGTGCGGGAGGTGCGCGAGCAGGAGGAGCCCTGCCGCCAGTGCCGTCGAGGTGGTCGCGGAGAACGCCATCAGCGCCACCACGTCGCGCGCCTGATGGCGGACCCGACGCGGCCCGGCGGCCGGGGCGACCCCGGCGGCCGGAGGTGCTGTGGGTGTGAGACTCATCGGTTCGACCCCGCTCGATGGCGCGTGTGGTGCTGCTGCGGACGTATGGCGTGTGGCGTGTGCTGGTGTGCGACAGGGACTCACCCAGCCAGGTCCCTGCCCGCTCCCTGAACCGGGGCCTCATGGGGCGGCCGGCGGTTCGCTGTAGGGAAGGTGTCGTCTGGAACCGGGGAAGGTGCCCCAGATGACGGGAGCGGGCGCGAGACCTCGCTGTGCGAATCCCTGTGTGTAGTTGTGCGTGGGAGCAGGACCCCGTCAGGTGGCGGGAAGGATGTCCTCGCTCATGTCGGCGAACGTCTGGCTGTGCTCGGCCTCCCAGGCCGCGATCCGCTCCGGGTCCCAGATCTCGACCCGGTTGAGCGCCCCGATCACGACCACGTCGCGGTCGAGGCCGGCGTACTCCTTCAGCAGCGGCGGGATGGTGATCCGACCCTGCTTGTCGGGCTTGTCCTCGGCCGCCCGCATGGCCAGGAACCGGCCGTACTCCCGTGCCTGACGGACGGTGAGCGGTGCCTCCTGGATGCGGCCGGTCATGGCCGCGAAGTCGGCACGCGGGAAGACGGTGAGGCAGAAGTCCTGACCCTTCGTCACCACGAGCCCCTCCGCGAGCTGGTCCCTGAACTTGGCCGGGAGGAAGAGCCGGTTCTTCTCGTCGAGCTTCGGGGTGTAGGAGCCCACGAACATCCGGGCACCTCCACCTCGGTCGACCCATCCTCCACTTCGCGCCACTGTACTCCACTTTGCTCCACCGTCAACCACATTCACCCAAGTCGCGGCGGCTTCTCACGCTCAGCGGGCGCGTGCCGAGGGCGTCGCGGTACGCCGGGGCGGCCGGCCGCTCCCCCGGCCCCACCCGCGTGCCTGGATGCATCGCCGCAGGTCAGCGCGGTGCGGGAGGGAGGACCGAGGCGCCGGGTCGGCGCCCCGGGGGCGGAGTGGAGCGCGGTGGGGGGACCCGGTGGGGCGTGGTGGAGGAGCGAGGCGTTCGCGGGAACCGCTGGCCGGCAATCCGCAACCAAACCGTGACCCCGGGAGTCAGAACCAAGCGGACTCTGTCCGCGTAGGTTGTCCTGCACGACCAGTCCGGCCGGTCACCTGACCGCGCCCCGGAGCCGGTCGCATGAGTGGGCGCCACGGCGCACCGATCGACGGGAAGGACGTCTCGTGGCAAGTCCTGCTTCTCAGGGCGCGGACCTCGACACCCTCGGCAGGGTGGTCGACCGGGTCCGCAGCAACATCAAGCGCGTGATCGAGGGCAAGCCCGACGTCATCAGCTCGGCGGTGACGGTGCTCCTCGCCGAGGGCCACCTCCTGATCGAGGACGTGCCGGGCGTCGGCAAGACGATGCTCGCCAAGTCGCTGGCGCGCAGCATCGACTGCTCGGTGCGCCGCATCCAGTTCACGCCCGACCTGCTGCCCTCCGACGTCACCGGCGTCTCGGTCTACAACCAGGAGAGCCGGCAGTTCGAGTTCCGGCCCGGTGGCGTGTTCGCCAACATCGTGGTCGGCGACGAGATCAACCGCGCCTCGCCGAAGACGCAGTCGGCCCTGCTGGAGTGCATGGAGGAGCGGCAGGTCACCGTCGACAACACGACCTACCACCTCGACCAGCCGTTCATGGTGATCGCGACCCAGAACCCGATCGAGATGGAGGGCACCTACGCCCTCCCCGAGGCCCAGCGCGACCGCTTCATGATCCGGCTCTCCGTGGGCTACCCCGTCGAGGCCGCCGAGATCGCGATGCTCGACTCCCACACCATGACCAGCCCGCTGGACGACCTCGAGTCGGTCACCGACGCGGGAGAGATCAGCAAGCTGATCGCGATCGTCGGCCAGGTGCACGTCTCGCAGGCCGTGCAGCGCTACACCGTCGCGCTCGCCGCGGCCACCCGTCGTACGACCGAGCTGGCGCTGGGCGCCTCACCGCGCGCCTCGCTCCACCTGGTCCGCGCGGCCAAGGCCTCCGCCGCGATGCAGGGACGCGACTACGTCCTGCCCGACGACGTGCTCGGCCTGGCTCCGTCGGTGCTGACCCACCGACTGCTGCCGAGCGTCGAGGCCGCGATGGGCGGGCGCACCACCGCCACCATTCTCGACAGCATCATCGCCTCGGTGCCGGTCCCCGAGGGGACCCGTGCGTGAGGCCCTGTCGGCGCTGACCGTCCGCGGACGGGCGTTCCTGGCTGCGGGCATCACCGCCGTCGTGTGCGCGATCCTGTTGGGGCAGCCGACGCTGACGCGGGTCGGCATCCTGGTCGCCGCGCTCCCGCTGATCACGGCCGCCACCCTGGGTCGAAGCCGCTACCGCCTGGCGCTGATCCGCAGCGTCGGGCCCCAGACGGTGACCGCCGGGCAGCCGTCCACGGTGAGCCTGACCATGACCAACGAGGGCCGGACGCCGAGCGGCGTGCTGATGCTCGAGGACCACGTCCCCTACGTGCTCGGCACCCGGCCGCGCTTCGTCCTCGACGGGATCGGGCACGGCTGGCGGCGGCACGCCGTCTACCAGGTGCGCTCCGACGTCCGGGGCCGGTTCGAGATCGGTCCGATGAGCGTGCGGGTCAGCGACCCCTTCGGCCTCGTGGAGCTGGGCCGCTCCTTCCGCAGCACCGCCACCCTCACCGTCACGCCGCGCACCGTCCCGTTGCCGCCGATCCCCCTGGGCGGTGCCTGGACCGGGTCCGGTGACAACCGACCCCGCGCGTTCGCGATCGGCAGTGCCGAGGACGTCACGGTGCGCGAGTACCGCCGCGGCGACGACCTGCGACGCGTCCACTGGCGCAGCTCGGCGCGGGTCGGTGAGCTGATGGTCCGGCGTGAGGAGCAGCCGTGGCAGTCGCGGGCCACGCTGTTCGTCGACAACCGGATGAGCGCCCACCAGGGACAGGGCATCGCCTCGTCCCTGGAGTCGGCGATCTCGGCCGCCGCGTCGATCGCGGTCCACCTCGGGCAGCGGGGCTTCACCGTCCGCCTGGTCACGGCCTCGGGTGACGACCTCAGCACCACCTGGCACACCCGCGACCCCGAGCTCAACACGCGCGCCATGCTCGAGGCGCTGGCGGTCGTCCAGCCGGTGACCAGTCATCGCATCTCCACCGGCTGGCTGGCCGAGTCGACCCACGGCGGGCTGCTGATCGCGGTGATCGGCGCGATCACCGAGGCCGACGGTCCGATGCTGCGCCGGATGCACCACCACGCCGGCTCGGCCATGGCCCTCGCCCTCGACGTCTCCGCATGGGCCCCCTCCAACGCCGGGCTGGGCGTCGTCCCGAACTCCGCGCGCCCGATGCTGGTGCGTCAGGGCTGGCGGGCGGTGACCCTGCGTCCTCGCGACCGCCTCGACCTGGTCTGGCAGGACCTCGGCCGGACCAGCGCCCACGCCGCACGGTCCGGTGCCGGCGGCGACGAGGTGCGCGCCGTACCCCAGGGCGCGAAATGAGCGGCCTGCCCGCCGACGCCCGCCGCGACCTGCCGCTCGCGGTGGTGGCGGCCGCGACCACGTGGGTCACCATGCTCTCCTGGCGCGGCTTCTCCACCCTGTGGGGCCAGTACCTCGGGCCGCTGCTCCTGGTCGCCCTCATCGTGTCGGTCGGGGGTGTGCTGTTCCGCTCGGCGCCACTCCCACGTCGGGGGGCGCTCCTGCTCCACATCCTGGTCGTCGCGCTCGTCGTCTGGCTGATGATGGGCGGCTCGCTGCTGCACCCGATCCACGGCGTCCACCACGTCGCCAACTCGCTCGCCGATGCCTGGAACACCTCGGAGACGTTCCAGCCCCCGGTCCCGGCCAACGTGCCGAGCATCGCGCCGCTGATGATCCCGTGTGGTGCGCTCAGCCTGCTGGTGGTCGACCTGCTGGCCTGCTGGATGCGCCGCGTCTCCCTGGCCGGCCTGCCGCTCCTGGCGGTGTACTGCGTACCGATCAGCCTGCTGGGCAGCGGCGTGTCGTGGGTCGTCTTCGTGCTGGGGGCGGCCGGCTTCCTGCTGATGATGTACCTCCAGCAGGCCGCCCACGTCACCCGGTGGGGTCGTCCGCTCGGCAGCACCGCGGCCAGCGTCGACCCGCAGGGCTTCGGTGTGAACACCGGCGCCAGCAGGACCAGCGCGAGCGCCGTCGGTGGCGCCGCCCTCGTGCTGGCCGTGATCCTGCCGGCCTTCATCCCGACCCTCCACCTCGACGGGCTCGGCCTGTTCGGCCCGGGCGGCAGTGGCGGGGACGGCGTCAAGGTGATCAACCCGACCATCGACCTGCGGCGCGACCTCAGCCGCGGCGACAACGTGCCGCTGCTCTACGTCAAGACCGACGACCCCGACCCGTCGTACCTCCGGATCGCGGTGGACACCCAGTACAACGGCACCGAGTGGACTCCCGGCAACCGCCAGGTCATCAGCGACCAGCTCGCCGACGGCATCGTCCCGCTCGAGGTGCCGCAGCTGAGCGACAGCCTCCCGGTCGACTCCTACAACTACACCGTGACGGCCACCCGGGACTTCCAGTCCACCTTCCTGCCGACGCAGTTCCCCGTCTCCGACATCGTGGCCCCGGGCGACTGGCACTACGACACGACCACGATGGACTTCCGCTCCAGCAGCAACAGCACGGTCGCGGGGCTCACCTACACGATGACGGCGGCCAAGCCTCAGTACTCCGGCCGGAGCATGGCGAGCTCGCTGACCGCCCGGCTGCCCATCCAGACCGCCTACACCGCCCTGCCCTCGAGCCTCCCGTCCACGGTCAAGGCCATGGCGGAGGAGGTCACGAAGGGCTCCGAGTCCCGCTACCAGAGCGCGGTCATGCTCCAGCAGTGGTTCCGCACGAACTTCCGCTACAACCTCAAGCGCCACCTCGACGACGGGGTCGGCAACGCCGCGCTGCTGCACTTCATCGGCAACGACCCCGGCAGCAGGGTCGGCTACTGCGAGCAGTTCGCGGCGGCGTACGCCGTGATGGCACGGACCCTCGACATCCCCGCCCGCGTCGCGATCGGCTTCCTGCAGCCGCACCCGGGCGCCACGAAGGGCGAGTGGGTCTACAAGGCGCACGACCTGCACGCCTGGCCGGAGCTGTACTTCGAGGGCTCGGGCTGGGTGCGCTTCGAGCCGACGCCCGGAACGCGCGCCGGGACGCCGCCGCCCTACACCCTCTCGGCCGGGCCGAAGCCCACCGACCCGAAGACCGGCCAGAGCGCCGGTGGCCGGGTCTCGGACGAGCCGAGCGCCAGCCAGTCGGTGCACCAGCCCCGTAACGAGGCGACCACCGGGACCTCGTCGTCGGGTCCGCACATCCCCTGGCTGACCGTGCTCGCCCTGCTCGCGACCCTCGTCGTTCTCATCGGCCTCGCGCTGCTGCCCGGACTCGTACGCCGCTCGCGGCGGACCCGGCGGTTGGCCGGCGGCGCGGAGGACGCCTGGGACGAGCTCCGCGACAGCGCGATCGACCTCGGGGTGGCCTGGCCCGCGGGCCGGACTCCCCACGAGACCGGACTCCGGCTGGCCGGGTGGTTCGGACCCGAGCCGGACGGTGCGCCTCCGGTGCGCCCGCCGCGCGGGCGCGGACTCGCTCCTGGGGCAGAGGACGCCCTCGACCGGATCGTGCTGACGCTCGAGCAGGTGCGCTACGCGCGCGACGCCCAGGACGTGCCCGGCGCGTTGGCCGAGGACGTGATGACGTGTGTCGCGGCCCTCGAGCACGGGAGCATGCGGTCCGCGCTGCGTCGGGCGACCTGGCTGCCCCGCTCGCTGTTCGGCGGACGGCGCCTGGCCGCGGCCCAGGCCCAGCGCGACCGCGAGCCCGAGGCCGTGGCGGCGGGCGGCGTGGTCGACCACGTCGGCTGACCAGGAGGGCTCGCTGCGACCGTGGCGACCCGGCGGCACTCAGCGTCGGCGTGCGTGCACGCGCGCGACGCCGCTGGTTGTGTGACCGCGCCGCGGCTCCGCCCGAGTCGGGACGTCCTGGCTCAGGACTCGTTGTCGTGGCGACGACGCCACGGGGTGCCGAACCGGTCGAGCATCGAGCCGGTCGGGGCACCGGGGGTGCTCGGCGTACGGCGGGCGCCCCCGGAGGTGCCCCGGATGGCGGCCAGCGCGATGGTCGCCGAGACCAGCATGACGACGAAGCCGAGGATGCCGACGAGCGTGTGACGGGTGATGGCGCCGGCCATCAGGACGGCGAGGCCGGCCACGAAGCAGACGCCGGCGAGGATCGCGCGGCGCCGCGCGGCGCGGCGCAGATTGGTCCCGCGGAGGGTGGAGGCGAGCTTGGGATCTTCTTGGACCAGAGCGCGCTCCATCTGCTCCAATGCTCGCAACTCTTCCTCGGAGAGCGGCACGGGATCCTCCCCTCGCACGATCGGTTGAGGCCAGTGTAGGCAGCCCCGCGGACCTGCGGTAGGCGGGCGGATGAAATTGTGATGATCGCCCGTCACGGAAGCAGGCTCGCGGGGCGCACGGTGCCGGCCCCGAACCGGCGGACGACCCGGTCGGCGGCCCGGTCGGCCTCCGACCATCCGCGGTCACGCTCGCCGAGCACGAGCTGGCGATGGACGCGCTCCCGCGGGATCAGACCCTCGACCCGGACCCCGACCAGGCGGATCCGGGCCCGCTGCAGCCCCAGGGCGTCGTAGGAGCGGACGGCCTGGCGGTAGACCTCCTGGGTGACGTCGGTGGCCTCGGGCAGGGTCCGCGACCGGGTGATCGTGGTGAAGTCCGCGAAGCGGACGGTGAGGGTCACCGTGCGGCCGGCCACCCCGGCCACCCGCATCCGGGTGGTGACCCGGTCGGTGAGGCGGAGCAGCTCGCGCACGATCGCCGCGCGGTCGTCGGTGTCGTGGCCGAAGGTCTCGTTCGCACCGATGGACTTGTCGGGGTCGCCACCGAGGACCCCGAAGTAGCCGCCGCTGGTACGGGCGACGACCTGACGGTCGTCGACGCCCCAGGCCAGGTCGTGGAGGTGGCGGCCGAGGTGGTCGCCGACCGCACGCTGGAGAGTACGGACGGGGGTGTGGGCGAGGTCGCCGACGGTGACCAGCCCGAGCCGGTGGAGCAGCTCGCGGGTCTTCTCCCCCACGCCGTAGAGCTCACCCACGTCGAGCGGATGGAGCAGGGTGGTGACCGATGACGGCGGGCAGACGAACACCCCGTCGGGCTTGGCCCACCGGCTGGCCAGCTTGGCCATGGTCATCGAGGCGGCGAGCCCGACCGAGCAGGTGATGCCCTGCTCGTCGTGGATCGTGGCGCGCAGCCGCTCGGCGATCTCCACCGGCGAGCCCAGCCGCCGGGTCGAGCCGCGCACGTCGAGGACCGCCTCGTCGAGCGAGAGCACCTCGACCAGCGGGGTGATCCGGCGGAAGTTCTCCATCACCGAGGACGACACCGTGGCGAAGGTCTCGAAGTCGGGGGCGATCACCACGGCGTCGGGGCACATCCGGCGGGCGCGGGTCATCGGCAGGGCGGACCGGACGCCGGTCGCCCGGGCCAGGTAGTTGGCCGAGAGCACCACCCCTCGGGAACCGCCGCCCACGATGACGGGGACGTCGGCCAGCTCGGGATGCCCTCGGACGGCCACGCTGGCATAGAAGGCATCCATGTCGACGTGGAGGATCGGCGTGCGTCGGGAGTCGGTCATGACGCCACCACGGACACGAGCAGGCACCCGGCGGCCACCCCTCGGCTCGGCTCAGGAGGGCCGGTGGGCGAGCAGGTGGAGCTGGGTGGCCAGCGGGAGGTACTCCGGTCTGGTCGCCACCGCCTGCTCGAGCTCGACCAGCGCCGCGGTGGCCCCGGGCTCGAGGTCGAGCAGCGAGCCGGGCACGAGGTCGGTGAACACCCGGATGCCGTGCACCGCGTCGACGGTGAGGCCGGCGTCGCGCACCAGCACGGCCAGCTCGTCGTGGGTGTAGCGGCGGCCGACCCGCCCCTGCGAGGTGGCGGTGTCCTGAGCCGGTCGAAGGGTCGAGCATCGCCAGCGCCTGCTGGAAGTGACCGGCCATGGCGCGGGCGACCACGGCGGCATAGCGCTGGGCGACGAGGAGACTGAGCACTCCCCCGGGCCGGACCACGCGGCCCAGCGTCGCCAGCGCGGCGACGGGGTCGTCGACGACCTCGAGGACGCCGTGGCACAGCACCAGGTCGGCGCTGTCGGGGCCGACCACGTCGAGCAGGCTGGACAGGTCGCCCTGGCTACCGGTGACCGCGACGTCGTGCTCGCGGGCACGGCGGTCGAGGGCGGCCAGGGCGTCGGGGCTGGGGTCGACCACGGTGACCCGGTGGCCGAGCCCGCCGATCCGGACGGCCAGACCGCCGGTCCCGCCGCCGATGTCGAGGACGTCGAGCGGGTCGCCGCCCAGCACCGGCTCCAGCGCGGACCACACGACGGCGGTACGGGTGTTGCCGCGTCGCTCGCTCGCTGGGCATGGGCGCCAGCCTAGAGGCTGGGTGTGGGACCCGACGGCCGTCCGGAGGCGGTGAAGCGGTCCTCGAGGAAGCGGAACCGTCGGCCGAGGGGTGGGTCGCGTGGTGGGGGGTCATCCGGGGCTCCCGGGGCTGCGGTGCCACAGCTTGCGGGCGACGTCCTTGACGGCCTCGCCGGCCGGCTTGACGTCGGCGTAGGGAGACATCTGGAAGCCGCTGGAGTGGACCAGCACCCGGCGGTGGGTGACCTCGTCCACGGTCTCGACCACGGCCAACCGGGCGCGGACCGCCTCGAGGCCCCCGTCGGGTCCGGGCCTCCCCCAGAGGTCGTGGAGGTCGGGCAGCGACCAGGCACCGGTGGCGCGCAGGGAGATGCCGCGGTGGCCGGTCCGGCGTACGCCGCCGCGGACCACCAGCAGCCACGAGCCGAACACCGTGGCGGCGTAGGGACCCTGGACGTCTTCGAAGAAGGTGGCGTCGACCGGGCCGGTGCCGTCGTCGAGGGTCAGGAACACCACGCGGCGCCCGGACCGGACCGGCGGGGTCTGGGTGGCGACCTTGACGCCCGCGACCAGGATCTCGGCCCGGCTGCGCACGGTCAGCAGGTCGCGGCTGCGGACCGCACCGAGGGCGTCGAGGAAGTCGGCGTAGGTGTCGACGACGTGGCGGCTCGCGTCGAGACCGAGGATCTCCAGCTCGGCACGCATCCGCTCCTCGGGACTCATCTCGGGGAGGCCGCTGACCTGCTCCTGGGGCTCGTCGCCGAGGTCGAGGGTGAGCTGGACCGAGGTCACGGGGCGAGGGTCGGCCGCGGCCCGGGACTGGGCGGCCGCCCGGGCCCAGACGCCCTGCGCGGCCAGGGCGTGGCGCTCCACCGGCGCCGCCGCGTCGCGGACGGACGGGTCGGTGCTGGCGCGTTGCGGCCGCCTGGTCGGCGCGGGAGTCGGCCGCCGTCCGTGGACCGACCGCCGGCGTGCGCGGACCGCGGCCGGCGGCCAGGCCCCGGGCCCGGCCGGCCCGCTGGATCGCCCGGGCGTGCCGGTCGAGCTCGGCCACCTGGAGCAGCAGGTCGCGCCGGGTGACCTGGGTCCGGCGGCGTACGGCCGGCAGACCACCCAGCGGCGAGCCGAGCCCGTAGACGGAGTCGAACCCGCCGGCCAGCACCAGCCGCTCGGCGATCGGCCGGGACACCTGCGCGCGGTGCCAGAAGTCGGTCAGCGAGTGGTAGGGCCGGGCCGACGACGATCCGCTCGATCTCGCCGGCGTTGATGCCCTTCACCTCGGCCAGGGCGAGCCGGATGCCCCAGGCCCGTCCGTCGGGCCAGCCGCGCTCGGTCGGGTCGGGGCGGGAGGTCTGGCCGAGCACGATCGGCGGTGGCTCGTCGAGCGACGACATCCGCTCCACGACGTAGGCCTTCTCGCTGGCGTTGACGTCGAGCCCGAGGATCGCGATGCCGCACTGGCGGGCGTCCTCGAGGATCAGCCGCTTGGGGTACATCCCCGGGTCGTGGGTCAGCACCCCGGCCAGGAAGTGGGCCGGCCAGTGGGCCTTGAGCCAGGCCGACTGGTAGGTCGGCAGGGCGAACGCCGCGGCATGGGCCTTGCAGAAGCCGAACGACGCGAACGCCTCGATCACCTTCCAGACCGCCTCGACCACCGGCAGGGAGTAGCCGCGCCCGAGCGCGGCCGGGAAGAACCAGAGCTTGGTCTCGGCCATCCCCTCGGTGTCGCCGAGCGCGCGACGCTTCTCGTCGGCCTCGGCGTTGGTGATGCCCGCGAACCGGGCGATCATCTCGATCACCTGCTCGTGGAAGACCACGACGCCGTTGGTCTGCTCGAGGATCGGGCGCAGGTCGTCGTGGAGGTAGGTCACCGGCGACCAGCCGTGCTTGGCCTCGAGGTAGGGCGTGATCATGTCGCTCTTGACCGGCCCGGGCCGGAACAGCGAGATGTCGGTGATGATGTGGTCGAAGGTCTCGATGCCGGACTTGCCGACCAGCTCGCGCTGACCGGGTGACTCGATCTGGAAGACCCCGAGGGTGCGGGCCTGGCTGATCATGTGGAACGTCGCCGGGTCGTCGAACGGCACCTGCTGCTCGTCGTCGAGGTCGATCACGACGTCGTCGGTCTGCCGGACCAGGTCGACCGCGTGGGCCATCGAGGACTGCATCCGGATGCCGAGCACGTCGAGCTTGAGCAGCCCGAGGTGCTCGACGTCGTCCTTGTCGAACTGGCTCATCGGGAAGCCGACGAAGCTGGACTCGACCGGCGTCCGGTCGAGCAGGGTGGCGTCGGACAGCAGCACCCCGCACGGGTGGACGGCGATGTGGCGCGGCAGCCCGTCGAGCCGCTCGACGAGGTCGAACATCAGGTCGAGCCGCTCGTGGTCGAGCCCGGCGGCCCGGAGCTCGGGCAGGTCGCGCATGGCCATCCGGGCGTCGCGGGCCCGGATGTGGGGGAACGCCTTGGCGATGGCGTCGGTCTCGCCGGGTGGCATGCCGAGCGCTCCCCCGACGTCACGGACGGCGTGGCGCACGCGGTAGGTGTCCATCATCGAGACGCACACGCAGCGCTCGCCGCCGTAGCGGTCGAGGATCGCGCGGTAGATGTCCTCGCGCCGGGCGGACTCGACGTCGATGTCGATGTCGGGCAGCGAGGCCCGCAGCGGCGAGAGGAAGCGCTCCATCAGCAGGCCGTGGCGGATCGGGTCGACCCCGGAGATGCCGAGCAGGTAGTTGACCAGGCTGCCCGCACCCGACCCCCGCCCGGCGCAGCGCACCCCGAGCTCGCGGATCAGGTCGGTGACGTCGCCGACGGTCAGGAAGTAGGACGCGTAGCCCAGGCCGCGGATCATCTCCAGCTCGTCGTCGAGCCGCTTCCAGATGCGCTGGCGCGGGGCGCTGCCGTAGCGGCGGCCGATGCCGGCCTCGCAGCGGGCGCGGAGCATCGCGTCGGCGGGTGAGCCGAGGGTGGAGGAGGGCCGCAGGCCGGCGCTCCCTCGCTGGTCGAGCCTGCCGAGACCGAGGTCGAACTCCGGGAAGTGGACCTCGCCCAGGCCGAGGTCGGCGCGCGGGTCGAGGGCGCACCGGTCGCCCACCATCCGGGTGTGGGCCAGCAGCCGGCGGGCCTCGCGGTCGGTGTCGCCGAGCCCGGCCAGCCGGGCGATCTCCTCGGCCACCTCGTGCATCTGCTTGCCGGACTTGAGGAAGCCCTCGGCGTTGCCCCGGTCGACGTGCCGCCTGTCGAGGGCGACCAGGCGGCGGGCGGCGTCGAGGACGTCGACGACCGGGGCGTCGCGGCGGTCGGCGTAGCGCACGGCGTTGGTGAGCACCGCGCCCAGCCCGGCGGCGCGGGCGAAGCCGGCCATCCGGGCGGCGTGCGGGGTCGTGCCGGGACCCCAGACGGAGCCGGACCGGTGGCTGGTCTGGGGCAACCGGTGGGAGACCAGCTCGACGAGGAGGTTGGTGCGCGGGACGACCTCGAGCCACGGCTCGCAGCGCGGCCCGGGCCAGGTCGTCGCCCGGCTACGACCGGGCCGGGCCAGGGCGGCGCCGACCTCGGAGGTCGGACCGAGCAGGACGGTCACGTCACCGCTCTCGAGCCAGGGGGCGACCAGCGACAGGTCGACCACCGGCTTGCCCCGCTCACCGGCCAGCTGGGTGGCCGAGACCAGCCGGCAGATCGCCGCCCAGCCCGCCCGCCCTCCCGCGGCTCCGGCGTCGGCCAGGAAGGTCACCCGGGGCAGCGCCCGGTCGTCGCGGAAGGCCCCGCCCCGCACCGGGGTGCGCGACCGCTGGCACCGGTCGGCGCGACACCTCCCCGGCCAGCGGGGTCACCGCCAGGTCGACGCCCAGCACCGGCCGGAGCCCCGCCGCCCGGCAGGCCCGGGCGTGCTGGACCGCGCCGTAGGTGCCGTCGCGGTCGGTCAGGGCGAGGGTGTCCATCTCCTGCTCGGCGGCCCGCTCGACGAGGACGTGCGGGTGGGACGCGCCGTACTGCAGGGAGTAGCCCGACGCCACGTGCAGGTGGACGAAAGGGTCCATCCGGCTAGCCGGCCCGGCGTGGTGCAGAGCTCGTCGACGGCGGGGGTGACGCACAGCTGAGGAGCGGAGCGGTGGGGCGCCAGCCCCAGCGCCTGCTCGACCACGCCCAGGAACCGGTCGGCGTCGCGGACCAGGTCGTCGGCCTCGCGCTCGGTGACCGCCCGGGTGGACCCCGCCTCGGCGGCCGCACGCTTGGCGGCGCCGGCGGCGAAGAAGGTCGCCCACTCGGTCAGCTCGGGGGCGACCTCGGCGAGGAGGACCCAGGCGTTCTTCTGGCGTCGACGACGGCTCGGCGCCGGCCTGGCCCGCGCCGCCAGCAGCGCGGCGGCGGCACGCAGCGCGGCGACGTGGGCGCAGGCATAGCGGGTGGGCACGTCGACCGCGGCCATCGCCTCGCTCAGCGACTCGGCGGCCCGGGCGAGGTAGGCGTGGGTGGTCGCCGGCAGCGAGAACGGGCCGGCCGGCTCGTGGACCGTGGTGGACGGGTGACCTGACATCGGCTCGCCCGTCAGTCCGCGCAGCCGACGAGCGCCCAGCGCCCGTCGCTCCAGTCGAAGGCGAGCTCGAAGACCCCGCCACCGTCGAGCGGGTCGTCGCCCCCACCGGGGCCGCGCCCGGCCTCGACCCGCCACAGCTCGCGCTCCCCCAGCAGGTCGGCACCGCGCAGCCCCCCGGCACCCCGGCCGGTGGGCTCGGCCACCGGCTCGTCGGACCCGATCACCGCCCGGGCTCCGCCGGACTGCCACCAGGGACCGGTCTCCACCCAGTGCGCCAGCACGGCGCGGACCTTCCACAGCCGGCCTCGCCACAGGAACTGCTCGGGCCCCTCGGTCCCCGACACCTGACCCATCCGGGTCTCGACGGGGTCGTCGTATCGCCTCATGCGCTCTCCCCAGTGCTCGTCGACCCCACGGACCCGATCCGGTGAGAGCGGGGGTCGAGGTCGCTCTCACCGGAGTCGGGTGATCGAACAAGTGTTCGAACACGAGAAACGGTACACCGCCCCACCGACCTCGCGCCAGGGGTCGCGTCGGCCGGTGTGGAGAACGACTCAGACGGTCGTGTCGACCGAGCCGTCCACGGGCCCGTCGACCCAGGGTCCGGCGAGGTAGCGGAGCGTGTCGGGGTGCCACAGGGCGACCAGCAGGACCCCCTCGACGAGCAGCGAGACCACGGCGATCACCACGAACACGGGCGGCGGGTCGAGCAGCAGCCCGAGGTCGACGCTGGCGAAGACGCTGACCGCCACCAGCCCGGTCAGGCCGATCTGCCCCCAGCGGTGGCCCTCGCGGAAGAAGATCGTCAGCACCCAGACGAGCATCGCCGCCACCACGAGCATGGTCGCCCCGACCGGCAGGAACGCCGGTGGCACGAACCCGGCCCGCGCCAGCCCCTCACGGCCGCCCTGCGCGAACGCCTCGCGGGCGCCCTCGTGCCGTCGCGCCCACGAGCCGACCACGTCGGTCACGGAACACCGCCATCAGCAGCACCGTCAGGGCGATCACCCCGACCAGCCCCCACGCCGCGCGGATGGCGAGCGCCACCGAGCCAGGCAGTCGCCGATCCACCGTCATCCCTTCCGGCTAGGGTCTGGCGCATGCCCGACCCCGAGCCCGCAGCCGTCACCAGGTTCAAGGAGGCCCACTCCGCCCGTGGAGGCGGGGGCCGCGTCGTCATCCTGCCAGACACCGTCCACACGGCCGTCCTGGCCGCCGAGGCGCTCGGCTGCGAGGTGGGCGCGATCGCCAACAGCCTCCTCTTCGACGCCGCCGGCTCCCCGGTCCTGATCCTCACCTCGGGCGCCCACCGGGTCGACACCGCCGCGACCGCGGAGCGGATCGGCGTACCGGCGCTGAAGCGGGCCACGCCGGAGTTCGTCCGCCAGCACACCGGCCAGGTGATCGGCGGGGTGTCCCCGCTC
Organism: uncultured Actinomycetota bacterium; assembly: GCA_963753705.1. Classification (GTDB taxonomy): domain Bacteria; phylum Actinomycetota; class Actinomycetes; order Propionibacteriales; family Nocardioidaceae; genus Nocardioides. The sequence continues at coordinate 52,078 of CAVWDJ010000011.1, read as the reverse complement.
GGCCACCCCTCCCCCGTCTCGACGTGGATCGACGTCGCGCTCCAGCAGTACGACGAGATCTGGGCCGCCGCGGGCCACCCCGCCGCCGTCTTCTCCACGACGTACGACGAGCTGGTGGCGATGACGGGGGCCACGCCCACCGACGTCGACTGAGACCGCGGCCGACGCGATGGAGATCTGGGTCAACCCGGCCTGCAGCAAGTGCCGGGTCGCGCTCGCCGACCTCGACGCCGCCGGCGTCGACTACACCGTGCGTCGCTACCTCGACGACCCGCCGACCCGCGGCGAGCTCGAGGTGGTGCTGGCGGCGCTGGGCCTCGAGCCGTGGGACGTCGCCCGCGACCGGGAGGCCGCCGAGGAGGGACTCACCCTCCCCCGCGACGCCGACCACCGCGACGCGTGGCTCGACGGCCTCGCCGCCCACCCGCGCGCGCTCCAACGGCCGATCATCACCGCCGACGACGGCACCACCGTGATCGGTCGCGACCCCGACACGGTGGCGGCGGTGATCGCCGCCGAGCAGGGCACGACTCCCTAGACTCGCCGGGTGTACCCACTCGCGCTGGTCTTCTCCAGCGGTTGGGCGAGCGGCCTGAACTGCTACCTCGTCGTCCTCGTGCTCGGCATCGCCGACGACCTCCACGACACCCCGCAGATCCCCGACGTGCTCGGACGCTGGGACGTGCTGGCCGTCGCGGGGTTCTTCTACGCGATGGAGTTCGTCGCCGACAAGATCCCCTACATCGACTCGACGTGGGACGCGATCTCGACGTTCATCCGGCCGACCGCCGGAGCCGTGGTCGGCGTGCTCCTCGCCGGCCAGGCCGACTCCCTCAACGGTGCGGTCGCCGCCGTCGTCGGAGGTGGGACGGCCCTGCTCTCGCACTCGGTGAAGGCGGGGTCGCGACTGGCCATCAACGCCTCCCCCGAGCCGCTGTCCAACATCGGCGCCAGCCTGACCGAGGACGCGGCGGTGCTCGCCGTGGTGTGGTTCGCGATCGACCACCCGCGGGCCGCCGCGGCGATCGCCGCCGTCCTCCTGGCCGGTGGCCTGGTGCTCCTCTACATGCTGGGCAAGGTCGTACGCCGCGGCTGGCGGCGGTGGAAGGGCAGGACACCCCTCACCGCGGCCGAGCCCGGCGCACGACCCCGCGGTTAGCGCACGACCGGCGTACGACGGCGCAGCGACGCCTCGGCGATCGCAGGCGGCACGTAGCCCGCGTCGGCGTCGTTGAGGGTCGTGCCGGGAGGCACGATCTCGTCGATCCGGTCGAGCACGTCATGGCCGAGCGACACCTTGTCGGCGTCGAGGGCTGCCTCGAGGTGCTCGAAGGTACGCGGGCCGATGATCGCCGAGGTGACGGCCGGGTGCTCGAGCACGAAGGCCAGCGCCAGCTGGACCAGCGAGACCCCCGCCTCCTCCGCCAGGTCGGTCAGCGCCAGCACGGCCTCGAGCTTGCGTGCGTTCTCCGGCAGCGACGGGTCGTGCCGTCCGGGCTGGCGCTCGGCGCGGGTCGAGGTCGGCAGGGTGGCGTCGCCGCGGCGATAGCGCCCCGACAGCCACCCTCCGGCCAGCGGGCTCCAGGGGAGCACGGCGACGGAGTGCTGCTCGGCGACCGGCAGCACCTCACGCTCCACCGCCCGGGCCAGGACGGAGTACGGCGGCTGCTCGGCCACCGGGCGGACGAGCCCACGCTCGCGCGCGACGTACTGCGCCTCGACCAGCTGCGACGGGAGGAAGGTCGAGGTGCCGACATAGCGGATCTTGCCGGCGTGCACGAGGTCGCTGAGCGCGCCGAGGGTCTCCTCGATGTCGGTGTCGGTCTCGGGCCGGTGCACCTGGTAGAGGTCGATCCAGTCCGTCCGGAGCCGGCGCAGGCTGTCCTCGACCTCGCGGACGATCCAGCGCCGCGAGTTGCCGAAGCGGTTCACGTCGTCACCCATCCGGCCGTGGAACTTGGTGGCCAGGACGACGTCGTCGCGACGGCCCTCGAGCGCCTTGCCGACGATCGTCTCGGACTCGCCCTGCGAGTAGACGTCGGCGGTGTCGACGAGGTTGATGCCGGCGTCGAGGGCGCGGTGGATGATCCGGATGCTGTCGGCGTGGTCGGCGTTGCCGTAGCCGCCGAACATCATCGTGCCGAGCGTCAGCGGGCTGACCTTGAGACCGGTCCGGCCGAAGGGGCGGTACTCCGTCATGCTGGGGTCCTCTCGGTGGTGGGGTGGGAGCCGGAGTAGAGGTTCTCGGGCCGGTCGAGCCCGTAGTGGTCGCGCAGCGTGGTGCCCTCGTACTCCTCACGGAACAGGCCGCGCCGCACCAGCAGCGGTACGACGTGGTCGACGAAGGACTCGAGCCCCGACGGCAGCACCGCGGGCATGATGTTGAAGCCGTCGGCCGCTCCGGCGTCGTACCAGTCGGTGATGGCGTCGGCGACCTGCTCCGGCGTCCCGGTGAACGTCCGGTGACCGCGGCCGCCGCCGAGCCGACCGATCAGCTCCCGGACCGTCAGGTGCTCGCGGCGGGCCAGCGTGACGATCAGCGTGTAGCGGCTCTTGGCCCCCTCGATCTCGTCCTCGTCGGGGAGGTCGGCGGGCAGCTGCTGGTCGAGCGGCAGCTCCTCCGGCCGCACCTTGAGGGTGCGTGCGAGCTGGGCGACGGCGTACTCCGGGCGGATCAGCTCGTCGAGGTCACGCTCGAGGCGCTGGGCCTCCTCCTCGGTGCCGCCGATCACGGGCACGATGCCGGGCAGGATCTTGAGGCTGTCGGGGTCGCGGCCCGTCGCGGCCGTCCGGCGCTTGAGGTCGCGGTAGAACGCGAGGGCGTCGTCGAGGCTCTGCTGGGCGGTGAAGACGGCTTCGGCGTGCCGCGACGCCAGGTTCTTGCCGTCCTCGGACGAGCCGGCCTGCACGATCACCGGACGGCCCTGCGGCGAGCGCGGGAGGTTGAGCGGGCCGCGGACGCGGAAGTGTCGGCCGACGTGGTCGATCGCCCGGATCCGCTCCTGGTCGCCCCACACGCCCGCCGTCTTGTCGCCGAGCGGGGCGTCGTCGTCCCAGCTGTCCCAGAGGCGGTAGGCCACCTCGAGGAACTCGTCGGCGCGCTCGTAGCGCTCGCTGTGCGCGGGCTGGTCGTCGAGCCCGAAGTTGCCCGCGGCGTCGGGACCTGCGGTCGTCACGACGTTCCAGCCCGCCCGGCCACCGCTGACGACGTCGACCGACGCGAAGCGCCGGGCCAGGTTGAAGGGGTCGTTGTACGTCGTGGACGCGGTCGCGACGAGGCCGATCCGGCTGGTCGCCATGGCGATCGCGGTGAGGAGCACGGTCGGCTCCAGCGCGCCCGAGGGCCGGCGGCCGATGTCGCCCCACAGGACCGGTGAGTCGGCGAAGAACACCGAGTCGAGCTTCCCACGCTCGGCGATCTGCGCCAGGCGCTGGAAGTGGGCGACGTCGAGGTGGGCGAACGGGTCGCTCTCGGGGAGCCGCCACGAGGCCTCGTGATGGCCCGTGCTCATCAGGAACGCGTTGAGGATCAGGTGACGTGACTGGGTCATGCGCTTGCCTTGTCTCTGGTGTCGTGGGAGTCGGGACGTTCGAGCGCGGCCGCGCCACGTCGTACGCCGAGTGCGGCGAGCAGCTCGCGGCGTAGACGTCCGAAGTCGCCGGCCGAGGGATCGCGGTCGTCGGCCAGCTCGACCCGTCGTTCGAGGGCGATCCGGCCGTGGCTCAGGACGACGACCCGGTCGGCGAGGGTGATCGCCTCGTCGACGTCGTGGGTGACCAGCAGCACCGCGGGGCGATGCACCGTGAGCAGCTTGCGCAGCAGGCCGTGCATCCTCAGCCGGGTCAGGGCGTCGAGGGCCCCGAACGGCTCGTCCGCCAGGAGCAGCTCGGGCTCGCGCACCAGCGACCGCGCCAGGGCGACGCGCTGCTGCTCCCCGCCGGAGAGCTGGTGGGGCCAGTCCTTCTCGCGGCCGCCCAGCCCCACCTCCGCCAGGGCCTCGCTCCCCCGCGCGCGTGCCGACCTGCGCTGGCCCAGGGTCACGTTGGAGATCAGGTCGGCCCACGGCAGGAGCCGCGAGTCCTGGAACACCACGGAGACGTTGCCCGGGACGCGGATCCGGCCGCTGCCGGACACGGCCGCGTCCAGGCCCGCGAGCGCGCGGAGCAGGGTGCTCTTGCCGCAGCCGCTGGGGCCGAGGAGCGCGACGAACTCGCCGCGCTCGATCTCGAGGTCGACGCCGTTGAGCACGCCCTTGGGGCCGTAGCCGCGGATCAGGTGCTCGACGGAGACGAGGGGCCGGTGGGCGTCGGTGCCGCCGTGCGTGGCGACGCTGGTCGCGCCGGTCAGCCGGCCATCGTGGTCTGCCATGCCAGTGCCTTTCGCTGGAGGAGTCGGACGGCACCGTCGGAGATCAGACCGAGCAGCCCGTAGACGACCAGCCCGACGATGATCACGTCGGTCTGTCCGTACTGACGGGCCAGCTCCATCATGTAGCCGATGCCGCTGGTGGCGTTGACCTGCTCGACGACCACGAGGGCCAGCCACGCCGCGGTGACCGCGAAGCGCAGGCCGAGCAGGAAGTGCGGGAGCGTGCCGGGGATGACGACCCGCCGCAGGAACTCCCAGCGGCTGAGGTCGACGGTCTGCGCGAGCTCGACGTACTTCGACTCGATCGCTCTCAGCCCGGCATGCGTCTGGAGGTAGATCGGGACGAAGACGCCGAGGGCGATCGTGACCACCTTCATCTCCTCGCCGATCCCGAGCCACAGGATCAGCAGCGGGATGATGGCCAGCGCCGGGATCGCCCGCTTCATCTGGACCGGGCCGTCGATGACGGCCTCACCGAAGCGGCTGAGACCCGCGAGCAGCGCCAGCACCACGCCGACGCTGACCCCGAGCACCAGGCCGAGGAGCGCGCGCTTCGCCGACATCTCGAGGTTGGTCTGCAGGCGGCCCTCCTCGATCAGGCGCTGCGCGGTCTCGACGACCGTCCAGGGCGGCGAGAGCGTCTGCGGGGACAGGAACCCGCTCCACGAGCCGATCGCCCACGCAGCGAGCAGCAGCAACGGGCCGAGGGCGCCGGCGAAGCGCCGCCTCGGTCCGGGGCCGAGTCGCCGCCGGCGCGGCCGCTCGTCGACGGTGAGGACGACCGCGTCGTCGACCAGGGGCCGGTCGAGGGTGGCGCTCACTGCGAGCCCCCGGAGGCGGCGTACGCGTCACCGGCGACGTGCTGGTAGCGCAGGTCCCACAGGTCCTTCGCCTTCGTGTCGGGCTGGTCCTCCTCCGCCGCCAGCAGGTCGATGGTCTGCTGGTGCGCGGCGATGGCCTTCGTCCAGCTCTTCGGGATCACCGGGGTTCCGGCGTTGCGGATCAGCCACCTGCCGTCAGCGGCGTCGAGCCCCTGGTTCTCCTCGTAGTAGGCCTTCAGCCACTCCTGCGGATGGTCCTTGATCCAGCGCTGCGCCTGGGCCCAGTACGTCACGTAGACCTTGATCGCGGCCGCCTTGTCGGGGTCGGCGAGCACGCTGTCGGGGGCGTAGAGGAACGACGCGTCGTCGCGGATGCCGGTCTTGAGGACCGTGCCGCCCTTGGCGCCGTAGTCGGACAGGTAGCGCTTGATGTAGACGCCGCCGAGCGGAGCCACGTCGACCTGGTGCGCCGCGAGGGCGTTGTTGTAGACGTCCTCGGTGCTGGGGATCTCGACCAGCTGGACGTCGTCCTGCGAGAGGCCGAGCTTCTTGAGCAGCCGCAGCACGAGCGCACCTTGGGCCTGGCCGGGGCTGAACGCGATCTTCTTGCCCCTGATGTCGGAGAGCCGGGTGATGTCGTCGCCGGGGGCGATGCCGAGCTCGTAGATCGGGTGGTGCACGGGGTCCTGGCGGAACTTGGCAGCCACGATGTGGGTCTTCAGACCGGTCCAGTTGGCGAAGATCGGCGGGATGTCCGCGACGGACCCGAGGTCGAGCGCGTGGCCGCGGAAGGCCTCCATCGTCTGCGGTCCGCCGGAGAGGTTCGCGAACGTGATGTGGAACGGGATCTTCTTCAGCAACCCCGAGGTCTGGAGCGCGACCTGGGTCACCGGGTCACCGACGGTGATCGTGGTGTCGGTGGGGACGCTGGACGAGACGGGGGTGTCGAGAGCCACCGTGGACGCGGAGTCCGACTTGGCGCCGCACGCGCTGGCCAGGCAGGCGAGTGCTGCGAGGAGCGCCAGTGCGACGGCGCTCCGGAGGCGCGTCGACCGGTCGGCACGGCTGACGGGTGTGGGCGGTGGGGTGTGGGGCATGACGGGCCTTTCCGAGTTGGCACCTCGACGTCGCTCGCGCTGCTCGCGCGCCGGCGTCGGTGACGTGGGGGTCGGACATCGTTCGCGGGAGGTCCGCGGCCCGTCGTACCGTTCGCTCGTGGGCGGTGGTCCGACGGGCGATGCTCAGCGACAGACCGCGCTGGCGACGCCGAGCAGGTCGATCGCAAGGCGCCGGCTGAACGGGTGCTGTCGTGGCATGTCCATCATTAGATACAAAGTCGATCAACTTTATCCAGTTTGAACCACGCTCGACGTGCACGGAACTTCCTGCCGGGGTTGCCAACCTCCACCGGGCACCCACCGGCCACCCACCGGGCCCGCCACCCCACGCCCTAGGGTGCGGCCATGGCCCGGGTGGTGGTGATCGGCGGCGGCTTCGGAGGCCTGGCCTCGGCGCTGCGGCTGGCCAAGCTCGGGCACGCGGTCACGCTCGTCGAGGAGCGGACGCCGGGCGGTGCCCTGGTCCCGGTGACCTCCGACGGATTCACCTGGGACACCGTCGGCCACACCCTGCTCCCGGCCGTCGTGCGCGACCTCTTCCGCAAGACCGGTCGTCCGCTGGAGAAGGAGCTGGAGCTCGTCCCGCTCGACTGCGTGCGCGAGCACTGGTTCGACGACGGCTCCGCGCTCGTCCTCCAGGTCGGCCGGGCCGCGCAGCTGGCGGCGTTCGACACCCTCGGTCCCGGCCTCGGGCAGTCGTGGCTCGACCACGTGGGCGCCTACGCCGAGGACTGGGAGGCGCTGCGTCGCGGCTACCTCGAGGTGCCCTGGGAACCCGGCGACCTCCCGCGCGAGGTCGCGACGCGGCTCGACTCGCGCGAGACGCTGCAGAAGCGACTGCGGCGCTCGCTGCGCGACCCGCGCGCACGGCTCGTCGCGGCGTACCCCTTCGTCGTCGACGGCCACGACCCGCGTGACGTGCCCGCCTGGGCCGGCCTCACGGCGTACGTGGAACAGCGCTTCGGCGCCTGGGCCGTGGCCGGCGGGACCGGCGTCCTGCTGGAGTCGCTCGTACGCCGGCTCGGCACCCGAGGCGTCGAGGTCGTGGCTGCGCGTGCGACCGACGTCGTCGTCCGCGGTGGTCGTGCGGTGGCGGTCGCCACGACCGAGGGCGAGCTCGCCGCCGACGCCGTGGTCTGCGCCGTCGACCCGCGCCGGCTCCCTGCCCTGGCGCCGTTCGTGGCGCGGACGACGCCGGCGATCCCGCCCGTGGTGTGCCACGTGGGGCTCGAGGGCGAGGTGCGCGACCTACCCCACGAGCTCGTGGTCCAGGGCGATCCGCTGCTCGTGGTGCGGACCGGCGGCCGGGCACCGGACGGCCGACATGCCTGGACGGTGACCGGGCGCGGACGGGTCTCCGAAGACCTCCTGGCCTCCCTCGCCCGGCACGGGCTCGACCTCCGCCCGCAGGTGGTCACCCGGGTCGACCGCTCCCCCCGCGACCTCGTCGAGCAGTGGGGCGGGAGCCCGCTCGGCGCGCAGTGGCAGGGTCGGGCCACCGTCCGCCGCAGGCTCGGTCCGCGCACCCCGGTCGCGGGTGTGTACGCCGCCGGCAGCCACGCGACGCCCGGGTCCGGGCTGCCCTTCGTCGGTCTGTCCGCCGCGCTGGTCGCCCAGGTGGTGGGGCCGGCGTAGGGCGCGTGCCGCTGGCGTGTGGTGGGTGGTACGACGGTCAGCGGAGCTGGAAGGTCACGCTCACCGACGAGCCGATCGCCGTCTCCCCCGGCTGGAACGACGCGGACTCGCTCACCGCCTTGGCCACCCGGGCGACGGGGGTGAAGCCCTGGCCTCCCTCGACGACGTCCTGGACGTCGCCGAGCTCGGCGCCGGCGAGCCCGGCGAGGTGGGTCGCCCGGCCGACGGCGTCGGCGTACGCCGCTTCCCGGGCAGCGGCCTCGGCGGACGACTGGTCGGCCACCTCGAGCGAGACGCCCTCGACCTCGAGCCGGTCACCGACCGCGTCGGCGAGCGCGGTGAGCAGGCCACCGGCGGCCTCGATGTCGGGGCAGCGGACCACCAGCGAGTGGCGGGCCTGGAAACCGGTCGGTCGGCCGCTCTGGTCGTGGTCGGTCCAGATCTGGAGCGACGTCGTGCCCACCCGCTCCGGTGTCGTGAACTGCCGGGCGGTGGCCGCGATCGCGTCGGCCGCGCTGTCGGCGCCGGAGAGCGCCTCGGCCACACCCGGAGCCCGGTGGACGGCGGAGACCCGGACGACGGCGCAGTCGGGCGCGACCCGGGCCTCGCCCTGGCCGGTGACGGTGACGGTGCGCATGCGAGCACCGTAGCCCGCCGCCGTCAGGCGGTGATCTTGAGCGCCTCGAAGATCTCGAGCGTCGCCCGCGACCGGTTCAACGTGTAGAAGTGCAGGCCCGGCGCTCCCCCGGCCAGCAGCTCCTCGCACAGCTCGGTCGCCACGCGCACGCCCTCACGGCGTACGTCGGCGGGCTCGGTGAGGCCCTCGAAGCGCGCGAGCACCGACGGCGGCACCTCCGCACCGGACAGCTCCGCCATCCGACGGACCGAGCCGAGGTTCGTGATGGGCATGATCCCCGGCAGGATCGGGATGTCGGAGCCGGCGGCGCGGACCCGCTCGACCAGGGCGAAGTAGTCCGCGGACCGGAAGAACAGCTGGGTGACCGCGAAGTCGGCACCGGCCTCGGCCTTGGCCACGAGCACGCGGGCGTCGGCGTCGCGGGACTCGGCGGCCGGGTGGCCCTCCGGGAACGCAGCCACGCCGATGCTGAAGCCACCGAGCCCGTGCACGAGCTCCACCAGCTCGGAGGCGTAGGTGAGCCCGCCCGGCGTCGGCGTCCACGGAGCGCTCGGGCCCTCGCGCGGGTCACCGCGCAGGGCCAGGATGTTGCGGACTCCGGCCGCCCGGTAGGACTCGATGATGTCCTCGAGCTCCTCGCGGGTGTGGCCGACGCAGGTGAGGTGTCCCATGGGCCGCAGCGACGTCTCCCGGGCGATGCGCCCTGTGAGCTGCACGGTCGTGTCGCGCGTCGAGCCGCCAGCGCCGTAGGTCACCGAGACGAACGTCGGGTGGTAGGGCTCGAGGTCGCGGATCGCCTTCCAGAGCTGTTCGACGCCCGCCTCGTCGCGCGGCGGCATGAACTCGAACGAGATCGAGCGCTGGCCGTCGTGGATCAGCTGGCCGATGGTCGGCAGGTCTGGCATGCGGCGAGTGTAAGGAGCCCGGGCGCTCGCCGGGCACGGACGTCCGCGTGATGGTGGCCCGTCGCACCGCTCCGGGAGGCTCCACCTAGGCTCGGCGCGTGACCAGCACCCAGCCCGCGTGGGACCCGTCGGCGTTCCGCAGCCGCGTGCAGGCCGCCCTCGACGTCTTCCTCGACGAGCAGGGCGAACGGCTCGCCCCGCTCGGGGCCGACGCGGCCCGGCTGCTGGCCGAGGCGCGGGCGTCGGTGTCCGGCGGCAAGCGCTTCCGGGCGGCCTTCTGCTACTGGGGCTTCCATGCGGTCGCCGGCCCTGCCGAAGCGGCCGACGACGCGCTCGTGCGGGCCTGCGCGTCGCTCGAGCTGCTCCACGCGAGTGCGCTGGTCCACGACGACTACATGGACGCCTCCGACACCCGTCGCGGGCGGCCGGCCACCCACCGCGGCTTCGCCGACGACCACCGGCGCGACGCCTGGCGAGGCGACCCGGAGCAGTACGGCGCCTCGGCGGCCATCCTGCTCGGCGACCTGCTGCTGAGCTGGTCCGACGAGCTGCTCCGCCGATGCGGTCTGCCGCTCGACCGGGTCGCGCCCGCGCTCGACGTCTTCGACCGCTGCCGCAGCGAGGTCATCACCGGCCAGTTCCTCGACGTCTCCGTGCAGGCGCGAGGAGCCGCCGACGTCGACGCGGCGATGACGGTCCTGCGCTACAAGTCGGCGAAGTACTCCGTCGAGCGTCCGCTCCACATCGGCGCCACGCTGGCCGGCGGGAACGACCACCAGCTCGCGCAGCTGGGCGCGTTCGGGCTGCCGCTGGGCGAGGCGTTCCAGCTGCGCGACGACCTGCTCGGCGTCTTCGGCGACCCGTCCATGACCGGCAAACCCGCGGGCGACGACCTGATCGAGGGCAAGCGCACCGTGCTCGTCGCGCTGGCGCTGGACGCCGCCCCGGCGGACGAGGCAGCACGCCTCGACGCCGCCCTGGGCCGGGCCCTCGACACCGACCAGGTGGAGGCCCTGCGGCGCATCATCGACGAGTCCGGCGCCCATGCCCAGGTCGAGGAGGTCATCGGCCTGCTGGCCGACCGGGCGACCACCGCGCTGCGCGAGGCCGACGTCGACGAGCACGCGCGCGGCGTACTGCTGGAGCTCGCGACCGCCGTCACCGACCGCCTCCACTGAGGCGTCCGGGACGGGTAGTCCCCGACGTTCTGGTGGTCGAAACCACGTTCTCCACAGCCGAAACGTCGGGGACTACCCGCGACGGGGCTGCTGCGATTCCGGCGCGACCCCGGCCGTCCCGTCGCGGTTCGACCCGCGGCGGCAGGTCCTCAGTCGAGGCTGGGGACGCCCTCGATGTCGGGGCCCTCGCCGCGGAGGAGGACGGCGAAGCGGCCGCCCTTGTCGGCGTTGACCCGGCCGCCGAGCACCGACAGCGCCACGGAGAAGGCTCGCTCGTCCTCCCGGGCCAGGGGGCCCCAGCCGTCCCAGAGCAGCACCCACCCCTCGCTGTCGCCGGCGGTGACGTCGGCCAGGCAGTCGGCCAGCGCGTCGAAGTTCTGGCCGTAGTAGTCGGGGAAGGCGAGCGCCTCGCCCACGGCTGCCAGGAACTCGGCCTTGGTCGGGTGGTGCCAGCCGTCGATCGCGGCGAACTTCCAGCCGGCGTGCTCGACGGTGTGGCGTACGTCGTGCACCTCGAACGCCCCGTGCCACCGGTAGATGCCCGGCTCCACGTGGTGCGCCAGCAGCCCGGCCAGTCCGCTCATCTCGCGATCCTCTCGAACGATTGGTAGTGGTCGTCGGTCCAGTACATCTCACGCGCGCTGCCGGTGATGATCCTCCGGGCGCCACGGTCGCTCGAGCCCGGGGTCGGCACCGTGTACTCGTGGTAGTAGCCCGTCGGCTCGCTCGGCAGGAGGTGCTCCCGGTTCTCGAAGACGATCCCGTCGCGGTCGTAGGGGAACGGACCGCCGGCGTCGATCAGGGCGACGGTGTCCTGCGCCTCGGCCGGCAGGGACGCCAACGCCACCACCGGCAGGGTGACCGTGTCGGTGTCGCCGTCGCGCCCGCCTCCGGAGAAGCCGCCCTGGTTGAGCGCCCAGGTGAGGACCGCGAGCACGACGACCCCGAGCACCGCGAGCCAGAGCCCGCCCCTCCTCGGGGTGGGTTCAGAAGCCCATGGCCTGCGCACGCCGCTTGACCTCCGAGCCCCTGTTCTCCCGGAGCGCGTCGATCGGCCGGCCCGGCAGGTCGGCGTCGGTGAACAGCCAGGCGATGCACTCGCGGTCGTCGTAGCCGTTGTCGTGCATGAGGGTGAGCAGGCCGCTGAGCCCCTTGACGACGAGTCCGTCGTCGTCGAGGAACGCCGCGGGCACGAGCTGCCCCGCACCGGGCGTCGGTACGGCGGCAGCCAGCTCGTGCTCCCGGATCATGGTGCGGACCTTGGCGGGGGTCACCTCGAGGATCTCGCCGGCCCGCGTCCAGTCGAGCCACTCGTCGACGAGCTGGGAGAGGTCGGCATCTGCGAGCGATGTCATGGGGCAACTGTGTCACCCACGCGGGTCGAGCTCCAGGGAGGCCCCGCCCGCCAGGGGCGCGACGGCGCGCCGGGGTCCCGATGACTCGGCCGGGTCGCCTCGGATCCGTAGGATGGGCGCGCCGGGTCACTTCCCCGACCGGCGATGGAGGGTCGACGTGGAGCCTGACACGCGCGCCCGCGCGGGCAGCGCCATGCTCGCCGACCCCTTGACCGGCCGTCTCCTCGACGGTCGCTACCGGATCGGGCAGCGGATCGCGCGCGGCGGCATGGCAGCCGTCTACGAGGCCGTCGACATCCGCCTCGACCGGGTCTGCGCGGTCAAGACGATGCACCGCAGCCTCGGCGACGACGCGGAGTTCGTCCACCGCTTCACCCGCGAGGCCCGGGCGGCGGCGAGGCTCTCCCACCCCCACGTGGTCAACGTCTTCGACCAGGGCGAGGACCCGACGGTCGAGGGCGGCACCCTCTACCTGGTCATGGAGCTGGTCCCGGGCCACACGCTGCGCGACGTGATCCGCACCGACTCCCCGATGCCACCCGCGCAGGCCCTGGCGCTGCTCGAGCCGGTCGTGTCGGCGCTCGCCGCCGCCCACCGAGCCGGTGTGGTCCATCGCGACATCAAGCCCGAGAACGTCCTCATCGCCGACGACGGACGGGTGAAGGTCGCCGACTTCGGGCTCGCCAAGGCCGTCACCACCGACACCCGGCACACCGCCACCGGAGGCGTGCTGATCGGCACGGTCTCCTACCTCGCTCCCGAGCTGGTCGTCGACGGCACCAGCGACGCCCGCGCCGACGTGTACGCCGTGGGCGTGGTGCTCTACGAGCTGCTCACGGGCAGCAGGCCCCACGAGGGCGAGTCGCCGATCGCGGTCGCCTACAAGCACGTCCACGAGGACGTGCCTGCGCCCTCCGCGGTCGTCCCCGGCATCCCGGCGTACGTCGACGCGCTGGTCGCGCGGGCCACCGCGCGAGACCGTGACCAGCGGCCGGCCGATGCCGGCGTGCTGCTCCACCAGGTCCACCGCGTCGCCCAGGCGGTGGCCGGCGGCGTCCAGGACGACGCGGAGCTGACGGCCGACCTGGCCCTGCCCCCGCGCCCGACCGAGGACACGACCATGCTCGAGATCGACCTGGTGCCGATGGCCCCGGCCGAGCTCGTGGCGTCGCCCTCCGAGGAGCCCGACGTCGTCGACCTCGCCGAGCCCCCGGCACCCCCGACGCCGACCACGCGGGCCTCCCGCTCGCGGCGCGGACCCGTCCTCCTGGCCGTCGCCCTGGTGATCGCCCTCGCCGCCGGCATCGGTGCCTACTGGTTCGGGTGGGCGCGCTACACCGCGACGCCGAGCGTGCTCGGGATGAGCCAGGCCGCCGCCACGCACAAGCTCGACAAGGCCGGCTTCGACGTGACGATCGCGCCGGCGGCCTACTCCGAGAGCGTCCCCAAGGGCGAGGTCGTCGGCACCGACCCCGCGCCGGGCGCCCGGGTGCTCGACCACGGGAGCATCGCGCTGACCCTCTCGCTCGGCAAGGAGCGCTACAACGTCCCGAAGCTCCACGGCCTCAGCGTCGACGAGGCCCAGGACGCGCTGGCGCAGGCCCACCTGAGCTACGGACGGTCGGTCATGCGGTGGTCCGACACCCTGCCGCGCGGCACCGTCATCACCAGCAACCCCGCGGCGGCCACCCGCCAGCGTTCCGGCACCGTCGTCGACCTCGTCGTCAGCCGCGGCCCGACACCGGTCCACGTCGCCGACTGGACCGGCAAGAGCGCCGCCCGCGCGACACACGCCCTCACCAGCCACCAGCTGGGTGTCGAGACCACCCCGGAGTACTCCGACCAGGTGGCGAAGGGGCTCGTCATCTCGCAGGACCCGGCGACCGGCGTCCTCCACCACGGTGACACGGTGAAGCTCGTGGTCTCCAAGGGCCCAGAGCTCGTCGAGGTGCCCGGCGGCCTCCCGACCATGGGCGTCGAGGCCGCCACGCAGCTGCTCGAGGGCCTCGGCTTCCACGTCGACGTCGTGCATGCCCGGATCTACCTCGGCCTGGGCTACGTCGCCAGCTCGAGCCCCGGCGGCGGGAACGAGATCCCCAAGGGGAGCGTCGTCACCCTCCGCATCGTGTGACCACTAGCGTGGTGCGGTGCCCGCCACCCCCACGACGCGTCGTACGACGCTGCTCGCGACCGGGGCGCTGCTGGCCGTCACCGCCTGCTGGGGCTCGACGTTCTTCCTGATCCACGACCTCCTCGAGCGCGTACCGACGCTCGACTTCCTGGCCATCCGCTTCGCGATCGCGAGCCTCACGCTCGTCCTCCTCGCCCCGCGGGCGCTGGGCCGGCTCACCCGTGAGTCGCGCCGCCAGGCCGTCGTGCTCGGCTGCCTCTACGGCGGCGCGCAGATCCTGCAGACGGCAGGGCTCGCCGAGACCCCGGCCAGCGTCTCGGGCTTCATCACCGGCATGTACGTCGTGGCCACGCCGGTGTTCGCGGCGCTGATCCTGCGGACCCGGATCGGCGGCATCACCTGGGCCGCCGTCGCCGTGGCGATGGTGGGTCTGGGCGTGCTGACGCTCGGTGGTCTCTCGGTCGGGTACGGCGAGGCGCTGATCTTCGTCGCGGCGATGATCTACGCGCTCCACATCGTCGGGCTCGGCGCCTGGTCCACGCCGCAGGAGGCGCTCGGGATGTCGATCGTCCAGCTGATCGTGATCACCGTGATCTGCACGCTCTGCACGGCCCCGAACGGGATCGTCCTCCCCACCCGGCTCGACGACTGGCTGAGCATCCTCTACATGGCGGTCTTCGCCGGCGCCGCCGCGATGATCGGCCAGACCTGGGCGCAGGCCCACCTGCCGCCCACCCGGGCGGCGATCATCATGAGCATGGAGCCCGTCTTCGCGGCCCTGTTCGCGGTGCTGCTCGGTGGCGAGAGCATGACGCTGCGCATGGTGTTCGGCGGCCTGCTGGTGCTCACCGCCATGCTGATGGCCGAGCTGGGTCCGCGCCGCAAGGTCGAGGCCGAGGTGCAGCACCTGGTGGTCTGAGACGTCTCACCCCCCCGGACGGGCGAGGCGGTCGGCGGAAGCCTCCTTTACATTGAGGCACCATGGACGGCCAGACGACCAGCTGCGCGCGGTGCGGCGCGCAGCTCAGCGGTGGTCGTTTCTGCACCCAGTGCGGTGCTCCCGTCGCCTCCACGCCCGCAACGCCCAGCGGCCCGTCGTACGACGACACACCGACGAACGAGCGCCTCCACGCCGTACCCGATGAGGCGACGCGGACGGGGCTCCCCGAGCCGGTGACGGCGGAGCCCGTCCGCCCGCCGCCGCTGTTCCGCGACGAGGTGTACCCCCAGCCGCCCCCCGGGCCGCCGGTGTACGCCGAGCCGGAGTACCCCGAGCCCGCGCCACCCCCGCGTCGCTCGCCCGGAGTCGGTCTCTGGATCGGTGCGGCCGTCGGCCTGGTGGTGGTGCTCGTGCTCGGTGCCTTCCTCCTGCTCAGCGGGGGTGGCGACGACAACCCGTCCACGTCCTCGTCGTCGCTGATCCCCCCGAAGAGCCACGCCACCGACTCGACTCCCCCGTCGTCGTCCCCGGCCTCGTCCGCACCCTCGTCGGGGCCGACCTCGACGCCGACCGGGAAGCCCACCGAGGTCGCGGGCCTGGCAGCGGCGAGCGCGCCCGCCCATGCCCCGGCCGGGGTCGACTTCGCCGGCCGGACGGTCACCTACGTGGCGCCCAACATGGTCGACGGGATCGTGGAGACGTGCTGGCGCACCCCGGGCGACGCCACGGGCATGACCCTCACCTTCCGGCTCGACCAGCCGACCAGGATCACCAGGGTCGGGCTGATCAACGGCTATGCGAAGACCGCGGTCGCGGGTGGCCGGCAGTACGACTGGTACCGGGGTGACCGTCGGGTCCTCTCCGTCCAGTGGGTCTTCGACGACGGCTCGACGGTCAGCCAGGACTTCGCCCAGACCCAGGAGATGCAGTCCCGCCGCGTCCCGCCGGTGACCACCTCGACGGTGCAGGTTCGGATCACGGCCGTCTCACCGCCCGGCCACGGACCGGCCGCGCGCAACGACACCGCCGTCAGCGAGGTGTCGCTCGTCGGCAGCGCGTCCTGACGGTCACAGACGTGCCAGCACGGCCGCTGCGGTCCTCGCGTCCTCGGCACTGACGTCGAGGTGCGTCACGAGTCGTACGGCGCGTGGCCCGACCGGCGAGACCAGCACGCCGCCGTCCTTGGCACCCGCCACGAACGCGGCGGCGTCGTCACGCTGGACGACCACGATGTTGGTGTCGACCGTATCCGGGTCCACGCCACAGGCCTCGGCCAGCAGTCGCGCGTTCGCGTGGTCGTCGGCGAGACGGTCGACGTGGTGGTCCAGGGCGTAGAGACCGGCCGCCGCCAGGATGCCGACCTGGCGCATCCCGCCACCCATCCGCTTGCGTCGTACGCGCGCCTCGGCCAGGGCGTCCCTCGCTCCCACCACGAGCGAGCCGACGGGGGCGCCCAGCCCCTTGGAGAGGCAGACGGCCAGCACGTCGGCGCACGCGCCGTACGTGGCGAGCGGGACACCGGTGGCGACGTGGGCGTTCCACAGGCGCGCGCCGTCGAGGTGGACCCCGACGCCGACCGACTCCGCCCAGGTCCGCAGCGCCTGCAGGTCCGCGAGCGGGAGCACGGCGCCGCCCGCGAAGTTGTGGGTGTTCTCGACCGAGACCGCGGTGGTGCGCACGAAGAACGGGCCCATGTCGGGTGCGTAGAGCTCCTGGATCGCGGCCAGGTCGACCTGGCCCCGCGGGTCGCGCCAGGTGCGCATCGTCAGGCCGGTGACGGCCCCGTGCGCGCCGAGCTCGGCCCGGGCGATGTGGGCCGACGCCTCGCAGAGGACCTCCTGACCTGGCGCCACGAGTGACGCGACGGCCAGCACGTTGGCCATCGACCCGGTGGGCGTGAACAGGGCGTCCTCGTGACCGAACAGCTCGGCCACGCGGCGCTGGAGCTCGAGCACCGTGGGGTCCTCGCTGTAGACGTCGTCGCCCACCTCGGCCTGCGCCATGGCGCGGCGCATGGCGTCGGTCGGACGGGTCAGGGTGTCGGAGCGCAGGTCGACGGTCACGAAACCTGGATCGTACGCACCGGCGACCAGCCCGAGGTGTGCGCCTTCCGGTGCGTGCGCGCCCGGAGCGCGTACCTCCCCGCCTTGGCCGGGTGGTAGGCCGCCCCGAGCCGCGTGGTCCTCGTCCGCAGCGGCGACCACGCCGACGACCCGGGCTTGCGGACCTGGACGTCGACCGAGGAGCCGGCCGGCATCGCGGATGCCCAGTGCAGGTGCCAGCCCCGGGCGGCGGACCCGGTCGCGGTCAGGGGCACCAGGACGCGGCCGTGCATGAACGTGTGGATCGAGCAGTGATAGGGGTAGGTGCCGGCGGTCTGGAACGTCCTCACGAACGTCGCCCCGTCGCTGCGGTGGCCGCTGTTCCAGAAGCCGTTGTCCGAGGTGGTGGTGTGGGCCATCATCTCCGGGAACGTCCAGGTCACCTGGCCGCCCAGCCCCACGCGGGCACGGGCCGGTGTGAAGGTGAAGTTCGCGACCGTGACCGCCGCATCGGCCCGCGGTGCCGCGGTCGGGGCGGCCTCCGCGAGCGGACCGAAGGAGAGGGTGACCGCCCCGAGGACGGCCAGGGTCGCGGCGGCACGCCACGCGGCGCCGGTGGTGGAGCGGGTGGGGGCAGTCGTACGTAGTTGAGGCCACATGGCCTCACCTACGTACGAGCCGACCACCCGGTTCAGCCGGGGCTCGGGCGTCGGCTCAGTCGAGGTGGTGCAGGCGTGGCCAGAGGACGTCCCACGAGGCCGTCGGCCCGGTGCAGACGGCGATCGGGAGCCCCTGCTCCTCGTTGTCCACGCCGACGGCGTTGTCGAGGTGGGCGCGCACCGTGCACCGGTCGAACAGGGCTCGGACGTCGGGGTACTGACCCCCCACGACCACCAGGGTCGTGACCGAGTCGGGCGGGCGGGCCTGGTCGTAGAGCGCGTTGTGGGCGCTGTAGACGGGGATCTCCGGTCGGTAGTGGTGCAGCGCCCCGGCCTCGCCGTAGTTGGACGTGAACACCGCGGTCCGGCTGCGGTCCGGCAGGGCGTCGTAGACATCGGCAACCTGGCGGACGTACGCCGGCCAGCCCACGGAGTCCTGCGCGAGCAGGTTCACGTCGGGGATCGGCGTCGCGCCGACGGAGCCGACCGGTACCAGCGGCAGGGCGAGGAGGAGCGACACCGCACCGTTGAGCGCGAACAGGGCGCCCCACACCCGGCCGAGATGCCGCTCCATGGCGACGATCCCCGCAGCGAACGGGATGGGGAGGATGAAGACCGGGTAGTGCGGCTGGGCACCGGAGACGAAGGTGAAGAGCAGGACGACCGCGAACACCACGACGAAGAAGCGCAGCCGGCGGTCCCGCCACAGCCGGCCCAGTCCGGCAGCCCAGATCACGACGAGCGGTGGCCCGAGCAGCACGAGGAGCAGGACCCACATCGTGCTCCGCACGTCGCCGGCGTTGTTCTCCGACAGCGCGCGGCCCATCCGCACCTGGGGCAGGTCGTGGGTGAGCTGGTAGACGAGGTTCGGCAGGCCGAGGAGGAGGGTGAGGGCGGCGCCGCCCCAGACGTACGGCGAGAGCAGCCGACGTCGCGGACCGACCAGCGCCAGCCCGATCGCCATCCCCGTCAGCAGGAGGAGCACCAGCAGCTTGTTGTAGGTCGCGAGGCCGGCGACCGCACCGGCCACCAGCCACCAACGGGGCTCGCTCCGCAGCTCGGCCCGCATCACCAGGAGCGAGACCAGCGGCCAGGCGACCAGGTCGAGCGACGACGTCAGGAACACGTGACCGAACAGCAGGACGGCCGAGGTCGTCGCCATCCCCCAGGCGGTCCACGCCTGCGCCTTCGCGTCGCCGCCCAGCTCGCGGGCGATCAGTGCCGTGAGCACCAGGCAGGCGGCCGCGCACAGGGTCGCCGGGATCCGCATCAGCCACGGGCCGCCGTCGTACAGGGAGGCGATGGCGTGGGCGACGAGCGGGGTGAGCGGCGGCTGGTCGACGTATCCCCAGGCCGGCTTGAGCATCGCGAAGTAGAGCTCGTCGCGGTCGTAGCCGTAGCCGTTGCTGAACACGGTCAGTACGACGACGACGAGCACCGCGGGCGGCCCGATCCGCCGCCAGGCGACGGGGGCCCCGCCGGTCGAGCCCCCGCCGGTCGAGCCCGTCGAGCCCGCGCCGGTCGAGCCCCCGCCGGTCGAGCCCCCGCCGGTCGAGCCTGTCGAGACCACGCCGCGTCAGGCCGTCCGGAGCATCTCCGCGACGAGGAAGGCCAGCTCGAGGGACTGCACGCGGTTCAGACGTGGGTCGCAGACCGACTCGTAGCGCGAGCCGAGGTCGATCTCGGCGACCTCCTCACCTCCGCCGACGCACTCGGTGACGTCGTCGCCGGTCAGCTCGACGTGGATGCCACCGGGCCACGTGCCGAGCGAACGGTGCACGTCGAAGAAGCCCTGCACCTCGGCGATGACGTCCTCGAAGCGGCGCGTCTTGTGGCCCGTCGACGCCTCGAAGGTGTTGCCGTGCATGGGGTCGCACACCCAGGCGACGTCGAGTCCGGCGGCCGCGACCTTCTCGATCAGCGACGGCAGGGCGTCGTGGATCCGGCCGGCGCCCATCCGCGTGATGAACGTGAGCCGGCCCGCCTCGTTGTCGGGGTTGAGCTTGGCGGCCAGGGCGATGAGGTCGTCGGGCGTCGAGCGCGGACCGACCTTGACCCCGATCGGGTTGCGGACCCGGCTGAGCAGCTCGGCATGGGCACCGTCGAGGGCGTTGGTGCGCTCGCCGATCCAGACGAAGTGGCCCGAGACGTCGTACGGCGTGCCGGTACGGCTGTCGATGCGCGTCATCGCGTGCTCGTACTCGAGCAGCAGCGCCTCGTGGCAGGTGTGGAAGTCGACACGGTGGAACTCGTCGGGGTCGGCACCGATGGCGGCCATGAAGCTCATCGCGCGGTCGATCTCGTTGGCGATCTTCTCGTAGCGCCGCCCCACGGCGGAGCTGACGACGAAGTCGGTGTTCCAGGTGTGGACCTGGCGCAGGTCGGCGTAGCCGCCGGTGACGAAGGCGCGCACGAGGTTCAGCGTGGAGGCGCTGGAGTGGTAGGCCTCGATCAGCCGCTGAGGGTCGGGGACCCTCGCCTCGGGGGTGAAGTCGAAGCCGTTGACCGCGTCGCCGCGGTAGGCCGGAAGGGTCACGCCCTCGCGGGTCTCGAGGTCGGAGGACCGGGGCTTGGCGTACTGGCCGGCCAGCCGGCCGAGCTTCACCACCGGCACCGAGGCGGCGTAGGTCAGGACGACGGCCATCTGGAGCAGCACGCGGAGCTTGTTGCGGACGTTGTCGGCGGTGGCGCCCTCGAAGGTCTCGGCGCAGTCGCCGCCCTGGAGCAGGAACGCCTTGCCGTGCGCGACGTCGGCCAGCTTGCCCTTGAGCTCGTCGCACTCACCGGCGAACACCAGCGGCGGCATCCGGCGCAGGCGGGCGACGGCGGCGTCGACGGCGGCCGCGGTCGGGGTACGCCGGCTGCTGGGCCGGGCCCAGCGCACGCAGCGTCTCGAGGTCGGGGACGGCGGTGGCGGTCCCCGAGGAGGCGAGGGACGAACCGTCTCGAGCAGTCACCCCGCAAGGGTACGGCGTACGCCCTCCCCGGTCCGCGTCGGCGACGTCATCCGGACGGCGGTGGCGGAATGACCGCCGGGGCGGGGCGGTTGCCCGGACATGAGCATCTCGAGCCGACGTGTCGTGGCAGCCGCCTTCGGCGGTCCGGAGTCCCTCGCCGTCGAGGAGGTCACCCTCCCCGATCCCGGGCCGCACGAGGTGCACGTCGAGGTGCGGGCCAGTGGCGTCAACCCGGCCGACGTGAAGGCCTACCGCGGACCGGGTGACCCCGCGAAGCTGCCGGTCCTGCTCGGCTACGAGGCGGCCGGCGTCGTGGCCGCCGTGGGCGAGGGTGCGGCCGACGACCAGGGCGCGCTGGCCGTCGGCGACGAGGTGATCGTCTTCCGGACCCGCGGCGCCTACGCAGCGGACCTGGTCGTGCCCGACTCGACGTTGACCCGCAAGCCGGATGCGCTCGACTGGCCCCAGGCCGCGGGGTTGCTGCTGGCCGGTGCGACGGCCGTCCACACGTTGGAGGCGACCGGCGTACGCGAGGGCGACACGGTGCTGGTGCACGGGGCCTCTGGAGGCGTGGGTCTGTACGCCGTGCAGCTCGCCCGGCTCCGGGGGGCCCGGGTGGTCGCGACCGCGGGCGAGCGCAACCACGACCTGCTACGTGAGCTCGGCGCCGAGCCGGTCGCCTACGGCGACGGGCTCCTCGACCGCGTCCGTGCCCTGGCTCCCGAAGGCGTCGACGCCGCGCTCGACCTCGTCGGCACCGACGAGGCGATGGACGTGTCGCTGGCCCTGGTGGACCGCGATCGGATCGCGACCATCGCCAACTTCGCGCGCGGCCCCCGGGAAGGAGTCAAGCTCCTCGGCGGTGGTCCGGGTGCCGATGCCGGTGACGCGCTGCGCGCCGCGGCCCGTCCCGAGCTGGCCCGGCTCGCCGGAAGCGGTCAGCTGCGGGTGCTCGTGGCCGCGACGTACCCCCTCGACGACGCGGCCGACGCCCACCGCCAGATCGCCACGGGCCACACCACCGGCAAGATCGCCCTCCTCCCCTGAGCCCGCGGCCGGGATAGTCCCCGATCAGATGGTCGTGATCCGGCCGGAATCGCGACCATCTGATCGGGGACTATCCCGTGGTGAGGCTCGAGCGGGGCACCAGGACGGTGATCCCGGGCGGGCCGTCGGGGACGGGCAGGCGGCGGTACGCCGAGGGGTAGTCGAAGCCGCAGGTCGCCATCGCCCTCAGGAGCGCCGGGTCGGGCGACCGGTCGAGGATCAGTACGGGCCGCCGGTCGGCTGACACGTCGCCGTTGCGGCAGGCGAGCGCGAGGATGCCCGCGGTCCGGCCGGCGCTGGCGCGGTCGGTCCAGGTCGGGCCGGCCGGTACGCCGCCCAGCAGGTAGGTGAGACCGGCCTTCTGGTCGAGCGCCAGGACCGGCGTGACCCCTCGGACGACGTAGGGACCGAGGGCGTCGGTGAGGGCTCGGTAGTGGCCGGCGAGATCCGGGGCGACCCGCACGCCGAGGCCCGGTACCCGTGTGGTGTCGTCACCGAAGCGGCCGGCGTTGAACGGGTCGACCAGCGTCGTCGACCCGGCGAGCAGGGCCGTGCCGACGACGAAGACCGCGAGGTCGGCCAGGACCGCGGTCACGGCCACGTGCGACGAGTCCAGGTGCGACACCAGCATGAGGATCAGGGCCATCCACATCGCCACGCACTCGACCGTCACGTAGATCAGCGGCACGTTGGTCCCGGCCGCCTGGACGAGCGGCACGAGCAGGAGCACGACGACGACGGCCGGACCGCTCGCGTCTCCCGGGAGCGGTCCTCGGGTCGCCGGCAGCAGGCCGATGACCAGGGCGGCGAGCAGCCCACCGAGTGCGATCGCCACGACGGCCCTGCCGCGGTCGCTGCCCCCGTGCCACCCGACGACGAAGGGGAGCACGCCGGCGGTCAGGAGTGCTGCGCCCACGAGCCACCAGCGAGCGCGGTTCTCGTTGCCCCGACCCGAGGACCTGCGCGCGAGCAGGTACGCCCCCAGCAGCGGCAGCGCGAAGAGCGATGCCCCCAGGGCGAAGCTCGCCGTGTCGGACGCGTACGCCCGGGCCAGGAAGCCGAAGCCGTGGCTCGCCGTGGCGGTCAGCGACGAGACCGTCCGCATCACCGACACGAAGCGACCGACGGGTACGACGAACAGCTGGCACACCACGACGGCGACGGCCACGCCGGCCGCCACCAGCGCGGCGTACCGGAGCGCGGCGGCCCTGCTCCCCCGGGCCAGCGACCAGCAGACGACACCGACGGTCAGCACGCACACCGGAGCGGCGGGCCATTTCGTGGCGACCAGCACGACCGACAGCAGGCCCGCCGCGACGGCCTGCCACCCACGCGGCGCCCTCAGTGACATCAGCATCAGTGCCACCAGGGCGAGGCTGGCGTCGGCGGTGAGGTCGTAGTAGCCGGGAGTCAGCGGTGCCCAGAGGTAGGACATCCCGCCGCCGGCGGTCAGCAGCAGGACGAGGCTGGCCCGCGAGCTGGGCAGGGCACCCCGTTGCTGCTCGAGCCAGGACAGGAAGGACCAGGCGAACCACGCGTTGGCTCCCAGCACCATCGCCAGGCGGAGCAGCCGGAGCCCCGGGATGCTCTCGCCGAAGGCCTCGAAGAGCGGACCGTAGACGTACTGCGAGCCGGAGACGAAGTAGGGGTTGGAGCTCCACCAGCGGTAGCTGAGGACGTAGGTGCCCTCGTCCTGGACGGCGAAGCCCTTGTCGAGCATGAGCAGCGCCGGGACGGCCCAGCCGAGGATGCAGGCCGCGGAGACCACGGCGAGCACGCGTCCGCGCACGCGGATCCGGTCCCCCACGTCGCTCCGCATGGGCGGAACTATCGCACCTGGGAGGACGTCGTTCGGGCAGATCGCCGGACCCTCGGTAGTCCCCGATCAGATGGCTGTGGAATCGGCAGATCCACGACCATCTGATCGGGGACTACCGGTGGGGCTCAGCCGAAGAAGACCTCGGCCTCGGCGTACTCCTCGGCACTGACGAGCTTGAGCTCACCGGTGCCCTCGAGGAGCGGGACACGGACGATGTCGGCACCGCGGAGGGCGACCATGGTCCCGAAGTCGCGCTCGGCGACGGCGTCGACGGCGTGCAGGCCGAAGCGGGTCGCCAGCCAGCGGTCGAACGCCGTCGGCGTGCCGCCGCGCTGGACGTGGCCGAGGACGACGGCCCGAGCCTCCGCGCCCGTGCGCTGCTCGATCTCGCCCGCGAGCCGGTCACCGATGCCGCCGAGCCGGACGTGGCCGAACGCGTCGATCTCCCCCGACACCAGCGTCATGTCGCCGCCCTCGCGGGGCATCGCGCCCTCGGCGACCACGATGATCGGTGCGTACTGCGTCTCGAAGCGCTTCTTGACCAGGTCGCAGACCTGCTCGATGTCGAACGGCTGCTCGGGGATCAGCACGACGTTGGCGCCACCGGACATGCCGCTGTGCAGGGCGATCCAGCCGGCGTGGCGCCCCATCACCTCGACGACGAGCACCCGGTGGTGCGACTCGGCCGTCGTGTGGAGCCGGTCGATCGCCTCGCTCGCGATGTTGACGGCGGTGTCGAAGCCGAAGGTGAAGTCGGTCCCGGAGAGGTCGTTGTCGATCGTCTTGGGTACGCCGACCACGTCGACGCCGAGGTCGGCCAGCTTGGTCGCGACCCCGAGCGTGTCCTCGCCGCCGATCGCGATCAGGGCGTCGACGCCGTCGCGGGCCAGGTTGTCCTTGATCCGCTCGACCCCGCCCTCGATCTTGAACGGGTTGGTGCGGCTGGAGCCCAGGATCGTCCCGCCCCGCGGGAGGATGCCGCGCACCTGCGGCACGCCGAGGTCCATGGTCAGCCCCTCGAGCGGGCCCTTCCAGCCGTCGCGGTAGCCCACGAACTCGAGGCCGTGCACGCCGACGCCCTTGCGGACCACCGCCCGGATCACCGCGTTGAGTCCGGGACAGTCGCCGCCTCCGGTGAGCACTCCGACCCGCATGCTGACTCCTGATCGCTCGTTGGATCGTTACAAGGGCGACCGTCAGCCTAGGGCCATGCCGGAGGCTCGCGCCAACCGTCCGGCAGGCGGGTTGGTCCGGGATGTGTCACAACCCGAGGCGGCCCGGACAGCCGTCCGCGGACCCGCGTGGAGCACGCGGGCCCGCGGGCCGGGGTGAGCTCCGTACGGCGTCAGGCGACCTCGGCCAGAGCCTGGCCGACCGTCTTCTGGAGCGCCTCGCTGCCACCGGCCTCGACCAGGCGGATCGCACCGGCGATCACGAGCGGCGTGATCGGGTCCGAGATTCCGTCGAGCAGGTCGCCCCGGTGCGGCCACGGGCGCGGCCGCGGCGGCGTACCGCAGAACCAGTCGTCGAAGTCGGCCGCTGCGCCGAGCGCGCCGAGCACGTGCTGAGGCGTGGCCTTCTCCTCGGAGCCCTCGCGGGCCACCTCGGACGCCGCCGAGGCGACCTTGCGGATGACCTCCACCGAGGCGACTTCGGCCAGCCGGCCGAGGACGACCGAGGTGACGACGGCGTCCACCTCGGCGACGGTGCGCGCTCGGATGAGCAGCTGCCACGGGATGTGGCTGAGGTCGGTGTCTTGGTCGAACATGGATGTTCCCTTCGTCGGATCGGCCCGGAATCCCCGCCGGGCTCGCCCACAGGAGCGCGGGGCCCGAGGGCAGATACGGAGCCCCGGACGAGGTCATCCGCCCGGACGACGCCCCGTCTCAGGGGGTGGTCGGCGCCTCGGCCGCGGGGTCGGCGACGGCGGTCTCCGCACCCTCGGCGACGTTGGTGACGGACCGTCCCGCGAGCGGCATCCGGACCCCGAGCACCCGCACCAGCGCGGACCAGACCACGCAGAGCACCACCGCGGCGCCCCAGGCGGCCCACGCACCACGGGCCAGCAGGAACGACCACAGCAACGGGCCGATCGCGCTCGCCACGCTCCACGCGAGCTGCGTCGCGGCCATGTAGCGCCCCCGGAGTGCCGGCGGCGCCGCCTCGGCCGACAGGGCGGCGACGACCGGGCCGGCGGTCAGCTCGCCGAGGGTGTAGACCACGGCGCCGACGAGGACGACGACGATGCCCGCCTCGACGGACACGAGGTCGGCTGCCCAGAGGAGGAGGAAGGAGACCGCGGTGAACGCCACCGCCGCCTGCAGCACGCGCCGTCGTACGACGCCGGTCATGCGTCGTACGACGAGGCCCTGACCGATGCCGATCATCACCGTGTTGATGACGTAGACCGTGCCGGGCATCCACCCCGGTAGCCCGAGGCCGTCGACGAAGTAGACCGGCATCGCGATGCTGAGCGTCGTCCCGGTGAGGGCGTAGCAGAGGATCACCCAGACCAGCACCCGGTAGGACCGGTCGCCGAACGCGACCCACGGGCTCGACCGGTCGGCGTGCGCGGCCGCGATCCGCGCACCGCCCGCGACACCGACCATGAGCACGAACGCCGCCACGTAGGAGGCGGCGTTGCCGAGCACGACCGACTGGTAGGCGGCGTCCGTACCGATGGTGAGGGCGACCGCCGCCAGCACACCGCCCAGACCGAAGCCGGCGTTGCGCATCGCCTGCAGGAAGCCGAACCACAGCTCGCGCTCACCCGGCTCGGTGATCTGCGTGACCATCGGCCCCAGCGCCGACCAGAAAGCCGTGCGGGTGAGCGACGCCGCGAACACCAGGACGGTGACGGCGGCCAGCGAGTGGGCGAACGGGTAGAGCAGGAAGGACACCGCGGCGCCGGCGTTGCCGAGCTGGATCACGCGTTTGGGCCCCACCCGGTCGACGAGCGCCCCGAGGTAGGCGACGAGCGGGATCACCAGGGTGTTCGCGATCGTCATCGCCAGCCCGAGCCGGACCAGTCCGAGAGACGTCTGGTGGAGGAAGTAGAGCATCGAGAGGGGCATCCAGATGCCGCTGCCGACCGCATCGAGGGCCAGCGCCCACACGAAGCGCCGGTGGGGACCGACGTCCGGGAACCCGAGTCGCTGCAACACCCCGTCATCCTGCAACTTCAAGGGCCCTTGAGGGCAATCGGATATCGCTAGGCTCCGCGCATGACGTTCTCCATCGTGGCTCGATCCGCCGACGGTGAGTCGTGGGGTGTCGCCGTCGCCTCGAAGTTCCTCGCCGTGGGCGCCGTCGTACCGGCCGCCGTCGCGCAGGTCGGTGCCATCGCCACCCAGGCCGACGCCAACGTCGCCTACAAGGGCCTGGCGCTCTCCCACCTCGACGACGGCGCGACCGCCTCGGTGGCCCTGCTCCGACTCCTCGAGGAAGACGACAAGCGCGACGACCGGCAGGTCGGGATCGTCGACGCCGACGGCGGGGCGGCCACCCATACCGGCCACGCCTGCCTCGACTGGGCCGGCGGCGTGACCGGCGACGGCTACGCGATCCAGGGCAACATCCTGGCAGGAGAGTTCGTCGTCGCGGCGATGCAGGACGCCTTCGAGGCGAGCGACGCCGAGGAGCCGCTCGCCCGACGCCTGCTGGCGGCGCTGTCCGCCGGGGACGACGCCGGCGGGGATCGTCGTGGTCGCCAGTCGGCGGCCCTGCTGGTGGTCAAGGAGGGCGCGGGCTACGCCGGCGGCGACGACATCGCGGCCGACCTCCGCGTCGACGACCACCCGGACCCGGTCACCGAGCTGGCCCGCCTGCTCGACCTGAACGACCTCTACCTCACGGCCTCCACCGAGACCGAGCGCGTCGAGATCACGCCGACGCTCGCCGCCGAGATCGAGCACCTGGTCCACGAGCGCGGCTTCCCCGACCTGAACTCGTGGGTCGGGACCGAGAACTACGAGATGCGGGTCGACCCGCACGGCTCCTGGATCGACGAGAAGGTCCTCGAGATCCTCCGCTCGACCGACGACGACCGATGAACACCCCACGCCATCGCTCGCAGGTCTTGCCGTTCTGGGGGGAGGCCGGATGAGCGTCCTCGCCATCGACGCCGGCACGACCGGCGTCACCGCTCTCGTCGTCACCTCCGACGGCCGGATCGCGGCCAAGGGCTACCAGGAGTTCGCCCAGCACTTCCCCCAGCCGGGGTGGGTGGAGCACGCGCCCGAGGAGATCTGGCAGGCGACGCTCCAGGCCACGCGCGAGGTGCTGGCGTCGTACGACGGCTCGCAGCTCCAGGCGGTCGGCATCACCAACCAGCGCGAGACCGTGCTGCTGTGGGACCGCGAGACGCTCGGCTCACCGCGACGGGCGATCGTGTGGCAGGACCGGCGGACCGCCGGCATCTGCGAGCGCCTGCGCAACGAAGGTCACGAGGAGCGAGTCACCGCACTGACCGGGCTGCGGCTCGACCCCTACTTCTCGGGCACCAAGCTGACCTGGCTGCGCGAGCACGAGCCGCACACGTGGGCGCTGGTCGAGTCGGGCCGCTACGCCGTCGGCACCGTCGACTCCTACCTGATCGCGCGGATGACCCGCGGCACCTGGCACGTCACCGACGTCTCGAACGCCTCGCGGACCCTCCTCATGGACCTGTCGACCGGCGCGTGGTCCGACGAGCTGTGCGCCCTGTTCGGCGTACCCCGCGACGCACTGCCCGACCTGGTGCCCAACTGGGGCGAGATCGCCACGACCGACCCGGCGGCCTTCGCCGGTCTCGAGCTGCCGATCGCCGGACTCGCGGGCGACCAGCAGTCGGCCCTGTTCGGCCAGACCTGCTTCGACCCCGGCGACTCCAAGTGCACCTACGGCACCGGCTCCTTCATCCTCACCAACACCGGGACCTCGCTGGAGCGCTCCGACGCGGGGCTGCTGTCGACGGCGGCCTGGCGCTCCCCCGAGGGCGAGCTGACCTACGCCCTCGAGGGCGCGATCTTCGTCACCGGCGCGGCGGTGCAGTGGCTGCGCGACGGGCTGCAGATCGTCGGCTCGGCCGCCGAGACCGAGGCCGTCGCGTCCACCGTGACGTCGTCGGAGGGTGTGGTGTTCGTGCCGGCGCTGACCGGGCTCGGCGCGCCCCACTGGGACCCGCACGCCCGCGGCACGATCCTCGGCCTGACGCGCGGCACGACCCGTGCCCATCTGGTGCGGGCGACGCTGGACGCGATCGCCTTCGAGGTGCGCGACGTGCTCGCGACGATGCCGGGCGCGGACTCCTCCCCGCTGCGGGTCGACGGGGGCGCCAGCGCCAACGACCTGCTGTGCCGGATCCAGGCCGACCAGCTCGGCGTACCCGTGGAGCGGCCGCGGATCGTCGAGACGACGGGCCTCGGTGCGGCGTTCCTGGCCGGGCTGGGGGTGGGCGTGTGGGAGTCCACGGACGACCTGCGCGAGACCTGGCAGCTCGACCAGCGGTTCGAGCCGGAGGGTGACCGCGCCGCCGCCGACGCGGCGTACGCCCGCTGGCAGGACGCCGTCGAACGCTCCCGGGGCTGGGCCTCCGACTGACCCTCCCCCACCCGCCCCCTGTGCACGACCGGGGTAGTCCGTGACGATTCGCAGGTTGATCCGGCGATTTCACGTGCGAAACGTCACGGACTATCGGAGGCGTGCACAGGGGTTGGTGGTTGGGTGGGGTGGGGGTCAGTCGAGGGAGGCCAGAGCCTTCCGGGCGGCGTTGCGGGCGCTGACGGCGTCGGCATGGGCGCTCGCGGCCTCGGTCTCCGCCTCCTCGGCCTCGGCCAGCTCGTCGTCGGTCTCCTCGGCATCGGACTCGTGCTCGGCGAGCCGACGGCGGAGCTCGTCGATCTCCGACTGGAGCTGCAGGCTCCGGGCCCGGAGCTTCTCGACCGCGTCCCGCGCCGTCCCGAGCTCCTTCTCGGCCTCGCCCGCCGCCTGCTCGGCCTCGGCCAGCGCCTCCTCCGCCTCCTCACGACGCCGCGCCGCGTCGTCCCCCGGTACGACGTGCAGCTCGGGCGGCGCGGGGGTGGCGGCGGTCGTCGGCGAGGCCGCGAAGCCCAGCGCTCCCGGAAGCGCCACCGCGGCCGCGACGTCGACGACGTCGACCCCGGTCGTCTTCAGGGTCCGCACGAGCAGCCCGCTGCGGATCGCCCGCGCAGCCTCCGGGTCCACCAGCCCCGCGGTCAGCGTCGCCTCGACCTCGTCGGCGACGGACTGGGTGACCCGTCACGCCCTCGTCCGCGGCCAGCGCACGCGCCTGGGCGGTCACCGCGGAGGTCAGCTGGCGCCGCTGCTTGGTGAGTGCCCGCAGCTCGGCGCCGTCCATGCCTTCCTGCGCCTCTCGCAGCGCTGCCCCGATCGCCAGGACCTGCTCGACCTGCCCCGACTCGCGGCGTACGAGCAGGTTGACGACCCAGGCCGCCGACGACGGCTTGCGCAGCGCCTTGAGCGCCGCGACGAGGTCCTTGTCGCCCTTGGCCGCCTTGGCCCGCGCATCGCGTTCGGGCGTGAACCGGTCGAGCGGCAGGGCATAGAGCTCGTCCGCGACCTCGAGCAGGTCGTCGCTCATCGCGCGTACTCCATCTCGCGAGGGTACGGCGGCCAGACGGCGGTCTGCTCGCGCCCGGTCGGCCGCCAGCCCAGGTGCTCGTAGAGCCCGCGGGCCCGGTGGTTCTCCACCAGGCACCACAGCCGGCTGACGCCCGACGCGCGCCCGATCGCCTGTCGGGCCAGGCCGTTCCCCCACCGCTCGGGGCGCACCGCCAGGTGTCGCAACGTCGTCGCGTCCCAGCACACGTAGGCGTCGAGCCGAGCGGGCGGACCACACACCTCCACCGACACCCCGGGGTCGAGCAGCGTCCGTTCCCAGCGGGAGCGCACCTCGTCCTCGGGGTACGGCGTGTCGGGGAACACGTGGGCGAGGGCGACGAGGTTGGCGTCGCGCTCGAGGTCGGTCAGGACCACCGCGTCGGACGGCGTGGCCGCGCGGAAGACGTCCGGCACCGACTCACTCGTCGTCGTCACCGAGCCCGCGCTCGAGGGCGTACCGGGTGAGCTCGACGCGGTTGTGCATCTGCAGCTTGCGCAACGTGTTCTGCACGTGGTTCTGGACGGTGCGGTGCGAGAGCACGAGTCGGTCGGCGATCTGCTTGTAGCTCAGGCCCTTGGCGACCATCTTGAGGATCTCGGTCTCGCGCGGGGTCAGCTCGTTGTCGGGCTCCGGCTCGGGACCGCCCTCGGCCATCTGCCGGAACTCCCCGAGCACCAGGCCGGCCAGCCCGGGTGTGAACACGGCGTCGCCGGCCGCCACGCGTCGTACGGCGTCGATGAGCTCCTCGCGCGACGCGGACTTCACCAGGTAGCCCGTCGCGCCGGCCTTCATCGCCTCGAGCACGTCGCTGTGCTCCCCCGACGCCGACAGGATCAGGACGCGCGCCGACGGGTCGCGACCGAGCACGTCGGCAGTCACCTCCACCCCGCCGGGACCCGGGATCTGCAGGTCGAGCACCACGACCTGAGGACGGGCGGCGGGAAACCGCGCGATCGCCTGGTGGCCGTCGGCGGCGACCGCGACGACGTCGAAGCCGGCTCCGATCAGGTCGCGCTCGACCGCGTCGCGCCACATCGGGTGGTCGTCGACGACCATCACCCGTACCGCCTGCTGGTCGACCCCCTCGGACATGCGGCGACCCTAACGCCCGAAGCGGCCGCGGTGGTGGCGCAGCGGTTCGTCGTCGTCGCCGACCTCGAGACGCTCCACCACCGTGGTGACCAGGGTCGACCAGCCGACCTGCTGCTCGGCCTCGAGCCGTACGCCGGCCCAGGTGGCAGCAGGCACCAGGCGCGGGCCCCAGGCGGTCTGCTCGAAGTCCGCGTAGCCGAACATCCCGCCCGGCGCCGGCGCGGTGCCCGCGAACATCTCGGCCAGGTCGCGGTCCGCCCACCGCAGCAGCTGGACCACGCCCGCCCCCGTGGCGAGCAGCGACTCGGTGAGGTCGGCGTCGGGGTCGAGCAGGGCCAACACCCGCGCCTGCTCTCCTGCGCTCACGAGGAACGAGGTCACGGTCAGCCCGCTGCGAGCGGACTCAGGACCGGCCGTCCAGAGGCTCACCGTGCCACCCACGCGCCCGCGGAACCGGCGGACCGGGTCGGGCTCGGGGTCGGCGAACGGATGCTCGTCGTGGATCGTCACACGCCGAGCCTAGGCAGCGGCCGCGGGACGCTGAGCTCCCACTCGGTCCCGTAGGAGCCCGTGGTGAGCGTGGCCGACCCGCCCAGCTCACCGATCCGGCCCCGGATCGACGAGACCACGCCCAGCCGCCCCTCGCGCTCGGCCTCCTCGAGACGCCCGGGTGCGATACCCGGACCCTCGTCGCGGACCGTCACCAGGACCGCCTCGGGCGTCTCCTCCAGCAGCACCCACGCGGGGGCCGTGGGTCCCACGTGGGCCACGACGTTGTCGAGGCATGACGAGACGACGGACACGATCTCGTCGGCCACCGCCTTGTCGAGGAGCACGCCGCCCGACGGGGCCGCGACGGAGACCCCGGCACGTCGTTCCAGCGACGAGAGGGCGCCGACCAGGTCGACCACGCCCGGAGTCGGGTCGACCGCGTCCTGCTGCCGGATCAGCGTCCGCAGCGCGGACTCCTGCTCGCCGGCCAGGCGGCCGAGCTCGGCACCCTCCGGCCCGAGCTCGGGACCCCGGCGCTGGACGAGGGCGAGCACCTGGAGCACCCCGTCGTGCACGGCCCGCGAGAGCCGGGTGCGCTCCGCGGCCGCGGCCGCCGCGCGCTCAGCGGCGGCCGTGCGTGCGGCCGAACGCAGCAGCGAGTCGACCATGAGGCCGACGATCGGACCACCGATCAGGAGGAGGAACAGGTTCCCGTAGATGGTCTCGGACAGGTAGTGACGGGTCAGGAGGTCGGCCACCGAGAGCAGGACGGCAGCCACGAGCCCGCCCAGCGCCCGCCAGTGGATGGCCCACGCGAACATCGCCGCCATCACCCAGAAGCCCGGGACGGTGGAGTGGTAGCCCGGCTCCTTCACCGCCGCGGTCAGCACCACGGCGGCCAGGGCGACCCCGAGGTCGGCGACGACCCAGGCCGTCGTACGCCGGGAGTAGGAGTGGTAGGCCCAGCTGACCACGCAGGTCCAGACCACCATCCCCGCCAGCAGGAACGCCCCTCCGAGCGGGTGGGAGAAGCCACCGCGGTAGAGGTTGAGGCCCACGGCGTTGACGACGAGCACGAAGCGGAGCACCGCCAGCCAGCGGTAGAGGCGGTCCTCGACCGCGATCGCGGCCGGCTCCGTCGGTCGGGCCGGGAGCCGCAGGCGCGGGGTCAGGATGCCTGCTTCTGCTCGCCCGGGTCCGTGAGCTCGTCGCGCGCCTCGCGCTCGGCGCGCTTGGCGTCGGCCGCCGACTTCTGCGAGAGCTCCTTGGCCTTGGTCGCGTAGAGGTCGACGTACTCCTGACCGGACAGCTGCATGATCTCGTACATGATCTCGTCGGTGATGGCCCGGAGGATGTAGCGGTCGTTCTCCATGCCCTCGTAGCGCGAGAAGTCGAGGGGCTTGCCGAAGCGCACCCCCGGCCGCGTGAAGGTCCCGAACGTCTTGCCCGGAGGAGCCACCACGTCGGTGCCGAGCACGGCCACCGGGATCACGGGTGCACCGGTCTCGAGGGCGAGGCGGGCGACGCCGGTCTTGCCGCGGTAGAGCCGGCCGTCGTGGGAGCGGGTGCCCTCGGGATAGATCCCGAAGAGGTCACCGCGCTCCAGGATCGTGCGCGCCGACGACAGTGCACCCTCGGCCGCGGACGCGCCCGACCGGTCGATCGGCACCTGTCCGGCTCCGGAGAAGAACTTCTTCTGGAACCAGCCCTTGAGGCCGGGGGTCGTGAAGTACTCCGCCTTCGCCACGAACGTCACGCGGCGCGGCAGGGTCAGCGGCATGAACATCCAGTCGGTGTAGGACAGGTGGTTGCTGGCCAGGATGGCGGGGCCGGAGGCGGGGACGTTCTCGGCGCCCTCGATGTGCGGCCGGAAGACGATCCTCAGCCACGGACCCAGTGCGATCCACTTCATGAACCAGTAGAGCAACCCGACCGCCTTCCGACCCGACGAGAACGGCTGTGTGCGCGACGACCAGCCTGCGGCACACCCTAGTCCCACCCGCCCGGGTGGGCTCCTGACAGCGCGCGGCGCCGTACGGCAGGATGCGCGCATGCCCGACGACGCACCCGCCGCTCCCCTGTCCCTCCCCGCCCGCCCGGAGCTCACCGGCGGGAAGAAGATCGGGGTGCTGCTCAGCCACGGCTTCACCGGCTCGCCGTTCTCGATCAAGCCGTGGGGGCGTGCCCTGGCGGAGCACGGGTACGCCGTCGAGGTGCCGCGGCTGCCCGGCCACGGCACCACGTGGCAGGAGATGAACACCACGACGTGGGCCGACTGGTACGGCGAGGTGTCGCGGGCCTTCGACAAGCTCCGCTCCGAGAACGACGCGGTCGTGGTCGGCGGACTGTCGATGGGCGGCGCCCTGGTGCTGCAGCTGGCGGCCGAGCACGACGCCGAGATCGCGGGAGTCGTGATCGTCAACCCTGCGGTGGCGACCAAGCGCAAGGACGTCAAGCTGCTGCCGGTGCTCAAGCACGTGGTGCCGTCGTTCCCGGCGATCGCCAACGACATCAAGAAGCCCGGCCAGGACGAGTACGGCTACCCCAAGACCCCGCTCAAGGCCGCCCATTCGATGATGTCGGCCTGGCCCGGAGTGGTCGCCGGGCTCGGCCGGATCACCACGCCGGTGCTCTACCTGCGCTCGACCGAGGACCACGTGGTCGACGAGCTGTCCGAGGGCATCATCAAGAACGGGCTCGGATCGACCGACGTCACCTGGAGCTCGCTCGACGACAGCTACCACGTCGCCACGCTCGACAACGACGCGCCGCGCATCTTCGAGGAGTCCGCGGCTTTCATCTCGCGCGTGACCGCCTAACCTTGGTCCGGTGAGCACGCGGGACGACGATGCCGCCTGGCAGCAGATCGTCGACAACTACGGCGAACGGGCGGAGGTACCACCCGCCGACGTGCCGCTGGTCGACGCGCCCGCCACGGACGCCCCGGAACCCTTCCACCTCGAGCTCTACGACGAGACGTTCGTCCCTCCCCCGCTGCCGCCTCCGCCGGTCATCCGGCCCGAGCGACGGCTCGCCTGGGTGGGTCTGATCGGGTCGCCCGTGCTGCTGCTCGCGTTCACGTTCCTCGACTACGCCCTGCCGACGGTGCTCACCGGTGGCCTCGTCGTGGCCTTCCTCGCCTCCTTCGGCTACCTCGTCGCGACCATGGAGCCGCACGACCCCGACGACGACGGCGCCCGGGTCTAGTCCGCCACTCCCGGGCGGGCGAGCAGCACGTAGCCGTCGTCAGTGCCTTCCACCGTCCAGCCCTTGCCCTTCAGGCCCGCGGCCGCGGCGGAGTCCGAGGGGACGAGCGCGACGGCCGCCCCGGACCTCCGCACCACGTCGTACCAGCCGGGCGCCTGCGAGACCACGCGCCCGTAGTCGTCGACGTGGCGCACGGAGTACGGCGTGACCAGGCCGTCGATGTAGTGCTCGAGGTCGGGGTGGCGCCACACCATCCAGCCGCCGACGTCGTAGTCGTTGAGGACGCGGGTCCCGGGCGGCAGCCGGTCCAGTGCGGCGTCGAGCCCCGTCGGCACGTCGCCCGGCCGGTCAGACGTGACCGGGGCGGCGAGCGCGACGACCACCAGGCAGAGCACGGCCCATCCGCCGACGACGCGCAGCTCGGGCCGCGTCACCCCGCGCCCGGTCGTGGCGATGCCGGCGCCGCTGCGCTCGACCAGCGTCGTCAGGGCGCGGGCGAACAACGGCGAGACCACGAGGGCCGCCACGATCACCAGCCGGACGGCGTCCCAGACCAGGAAGCAGGCGCTGAGGAGGATCAGCACCCGCGCCCAGGTGACGCCCTCCCGGGTCACGGCCCAGATCACGGCCGTGCCCACGATCATCACGACCGCACCCAGCGGCCAGATCAGGCCCAGGTCGGTGCGCGCCCACTCGGCGATGTACTGGGAGGTGCTCCGCACCACGAACGGTGCCTCCAGCACCCGCAGTCCCGCGGGGTTCAGGGCGACGACCGCTCCCGAGGCCACCGCCACGGCCAGCAGCCGGAGCGTCGTACGTCGGTCGGCCCGGCGGGAGAGCAGGATCCCGAGCCACACGAGGAGCCCGTACGCCACGCCGAACAGCCAGAAGCCGTGGCACAGGGACCAGAACCAC
Organism: uncultured Actinomycetota bacterium; assembly: GCA_963753705.1. Taxonomy (GTDB): domain Bacteria; phylum Actinomycetota; class Actinomycetes; order Propionibacteriales; family Nocardioidaceae; genus Nocardioides. The sequence goes on along the minus strand of CAVWDJ010000011.1, from coordinate 16,137 downwards.
AGCAGCGGCACGAGCCACCAGCGCGGGCGGAGGTCGCGCTCCGTGCGCAGCCACGCACCGAGCACGATCGGCAGCAGGACGAAGCTGACCAGCTGCGGCCGCGACGTCATCGAGCCGACAGACGCCAGCACCGTGAAGACCGTCGCGACAGCGGCGGGCAGCACGGCCGCCTCGACGCGGTTGGTGACGTAGATCGTGACGACCACCGCCAGTCCGGCCGCGCAGAACAGCACGGCGAGCCCGGGCAGCCCGAACCACCGCTCGATGTACGCCGAGACGATCTCGGGCAGCGGCTCGGTCGGCACCCACGGCAAGGTCGCGAAGACCGACCAGTGGTCCGGGGCCGACAGCGAGCGCTGGGCGATCAGGTCGTTGCCGAGGCGCAGGTGCCACCAGTCGTCCGGGTCGCTGATCGGTGCCGCCGCGCGGCGGGCGACCCAGGCGAGGGCGCCACACACCAGCGCCAGCGGGAGCCAGCGCAGCAGTCGGTCGGCCATGGGGGTGATGGTGTCAGTGATGCGTGGGCCGCGAGCCGGAAAGCGTCATCGCGTCACCGGAGGTCGAGCGCCCCCGGTCTCTGCAGCAGGAGATAGCCCTCGTCGGACCCCACCGTCTGCCAGCCCTTGCCGAGCAGCCCGGTGGCCAGCGGCCCGTGCTCCTCCACCAGGGCGTAGGGCGCGCCGGACCGCCGCACCACGCGGTACCACCCCGGCGACGTCGTCTCCGCACGATGGAACCGCGCGTAGTGGTCCGCGGAGTACGGCGTGGCCAGACCGTCGATGTACTGGTTCAGGTCGGGATGGCTCCAGGAGAGCCAGTCACCCATCACGTAGTCGTTGAAGACTGGTGTGCCGGCGGGGATCCGGTCGAGGTAGGCGTCGAGGGCGAGCGGCACCCGCCCGGGCTCAGACGACGTGTGCGGCACGAGCACGGCCAGGACGACGAGGAACGCCCCACCGATGCCGGCCATGATGCCGAGCTCGCGGCGCCCCGCCCCGCGTGCGGCCCCGGTCACCGGTTCGTCTGCGCGAGAGCGGGCGAGCAGGCCGTCCAGGGCTGCGGCCAGCATCGGCGCTGCGACGAGCGCGCCCACGGTGACCAGGCGTTCGGCGTACCAGACCCAGAACACGGCGGAGACGAGCACCAGGACCCGGACCCAGCTGACGCCGGTCCGGGTGACGGCCCAGAACAGCGCCGTCAGCGCGACCATCAGCAGCGCGCCGAGCGGACCGGCGGTGAGCAGGGACGTGCGCTGCCACTCGGTGATGTAGCCGGCGACGGCGTTGACCCGGAACGGCGCCTCGAACACCGCCAGCCCAAATGGGTTCAGGAGGACCACCAGGAAGGACGCGACCGGGACCAGCGCGAGACGCGTCAGCGTGCGCAGGTCGGCGCGACGGCTGAGTGCGATGCCGACCAGGAACAGGAATCCGTAGGCCGCACCGATGAACCAGAATCCGTGGCACAGCGACCAGACGAACGTGAGCGGGACCAACCACCAGCGCGGCCGCAGGTCGCGGTCGGTCTGCAGCCAGGCGGCCAGCACGACCGAGAGGAGCACGAAGCTGACCAGCTGCGGACGCGGCGTCACCGAGCCGTAGGCCGGCAGGAGGAACAGCACCGTCGCGACGGTCGCGGGCAGCTGGGCGGCCTCGCGCCGGTTGGTCACCTGGACGGCCAGCACCACGAGGACGGCCCCCAGGCCGTAGAGCCAGGCGAGCCCGGGATACCCGAAGGCACGCTGGACGAACGCCGAGACGATCTCGGGAAGTGGCTCCGTCGGCACCCAGGCGACGGTCCCGAACACCGACCAGTGGGGCGTGGCGAACGACCGCTGCGCGATCAGGTCGTTGCCGAGCCGCAGCTGCCACCAGGCGTCCGGGTCCCACAGGCGCGTGGCGGCCTTGGACCCCATCCAGACGACGGCGACCGCCAGGATGACGTAGGTCATCGCGCGCACGAGCCGGTCACCCATGGGGGGATCGTGCCAGTCGGCGACCGGTTTCAGTGGCGAGTCAGGTCCGCCGCGCCGATCATCCCGGCACGGTTGCCCAGCCGCGCCTTGCGGATCTCGAGCATCGGTCGGTGCCCGCGGCCCGTGAGCTGGGTCGAGAACGCCTGGCGCACCGGGCCGAGCAGCAGGTCGTCGGCGGCGCTGACGCCGCCCCCGATCACGACCACGGCAGGGTCGAGCACCGCCGCCAGCGAGGCGATGCCCTCGCCGAGCCACCGGCCGAGTGACGCCAGCTGCTCGGTGGCGAACGGGTCACCGGCGCGTGCCGCCTCGGTGATCAGGGGTCCGGTGATGGCGTCGACGTCGCCGCCGGCCCGGTCGAGCAGGTCGGCCGCCAGCAGGGAGCCGGCCCTGGCGGCGGTCCGTGCCTCGCGCACGAGCGCCGAGCCGCTGGCATACATCTCGAAGCACCCCCGGTTGCCGCAGCCGCAGCGGATGCCGTCGGGCACGACCCGCATGTGTCCGATCTCGGCACCGACGCCGAAGGCGCCGCGGTAGAGCGAACCATCGAGGACGACCCCGCCGCCGACGCCGGTGCCGACCGTCACCAGGAGGAGGTCGTCCACGTCGTGGCCGGCACCGAACTGGAACTCGCCCCACGCCGCGGCGTTGGCGTCGTTCTCCACGACCACGTGCAGGCCCAGCGTCGACTCGAGGTCGGCCTTGAGGTCGAGGTCGCGCCACGCGAGGTTGGGAGCGAAGAGGACCACGGACCGCGCCTTGTCGATGTAGCCGGCCGCCCCCACGCCGACCGCGTCGATCGCGTGGCGGGTGGAGAGCTCGGTGACCAGCTTCTCGATGGCAGCCTCGATGGCGTGCGCGTCGGTCGCAGGCGACTCGACCTGCAGCTCCTCGAGGACCGCCCCCGTCTCGTCGACCACGCCGCCGGCGATCTTGGTGCCGCCGACGTCGATGCCGATCGCGAGCGTCATCGGTCGTCCTCCGGCCAGTCGTCGTCGAGCGGGATCCGTTCGACGCCCCCGTCGCGCCCGGGCTGGGGCGGCGCCATCATCCCGGCGACCGCGAGCATCAACGACGAGGCCGCGGTCGAGAGGTGGGCCATGACCTCGGGGCTGGTCTGGCGGATCGCCGCGACGGTCCGGCAGACCGGACACCACGTGCACTCCGGAGCACCGGTCGCGACGTGCTCGTGCAGGCCGTCGGTGAACGACGACCACCCGTCGCCGTGCTCCTTCGCCCACCCCGAGAAGGCGCCGAACAGCTTCGCCGCCTCTTCGGCCACACTTCCCACCGGCTCCGGATCGCCCGGGCCCGCACCGTCCGTCTGCCCTGACACGTCAGTCCTCACTCCGTTCCGCGGCGAACCTCACCTGCAGCTCACCCCCGTCCACGCGGGCCCCGGCGACCCGATGGCGGGCCAGCCCGGCGGGCAGGGTGAGGAGACGACGATACGACGCCACCGTCACGACCAGATCGTCGCCGTCCCTCGCGAGATCCACGTCGCTCCGGTCGACGAAGGGCAGCCGCAGCCGGAGCACGGCCCCGTCGCTGGTGCGGGTGATCCGGAACGGCTCCCGCGCCGCCGGTACGACGAGCGGGTCGCTGCCGTCGTACATCTGCCGACCGAAGGCCTCGAGCGCCGGGAGTCCCACCGGCTCGGACGGGCGGTACTCCGAGCGCCACACCTCGAGGCCGTCGAAGGAGTCCGCCACCTGCTCGAGCACCTCGGCCTGCGCGGCCACCCAGCCGGCCCGCCACGGGTCCGCGTCGTCCGCGGGGAAGACCCGGTTGGCGACGACGCCGTCCACCCGGTAGCCGAACAGCGAGAGCGTGGTGAAGCTGCGTCGCGCCTCGGCCAGGACGACCTGCTCCGGTGTCAGCACGAGGCGCACGCTCGCCTCACGACCGGTCAGCAGCGCGCGCACCTGGTCGAGCTCTGCGTGGAGGCGCTCGACCGCGGCGAAGACGTCGTCCTCGGGCATCGGAACCCCGGCGGCCCGCGTCAGCACCGGACGCAGGGCCTTGACGACCCGTCGCTCGACGGGGAAGACCCGGCTCATGTACCAGCCCAGCGCCTCGGGCAGGGCGAGCAGCCGGAGGGTCTCGGCGGTGGGTGCGCAGTCGACGATGATCACGTCCCACTCGTCGTCGAGCGCGTGGTGCCGGAGCTCGAGCAGCGCCAGCACCTCCTCCGCCCCGGGGATCACGGTCAGCTCCTCTGCGGCCACCGGGTCGACCCCGGCGACCTCGAGCACCCGGAGCAGGTAGCCCTGGATCTCCGCCCACGACTGCTCGAACCGGAGCTGGGCGTCGACCTGGTGCACGAAGAGATCGGGGGCGACCTGTTCGGGCTCGGCGCCGACGGTCACGCCGAAGGCGTCCGCCAGCGAGTGGGCGGCGTCGGTCGAGAGGACCAGGGTGCGACGTCCCGCCGCGGCGGCGAGGGTCGCCGTGGCGGCTGCGACGGTCGACTTGCCGACGCCACCCTTGCCGGTGAACAGGAGGATCCGCACGAGCCGTGTGGTCGACCCGTCAGGCGAGGGACTCGACGCGCTTCTTCAGCCCCTTCAGCGCCGTGTCGATGAGGATCTTCTCGCCCTTGCGCTTCAGCATCCCGATCAGCGGGATCGAGACGTCGAGAGCCAGGCGGTAGGTCACGTCGGTCGAGCCGTTGCCGAGGTCACGGAGGGTGTAGGCGCCGTCGAGGGCCTTGAGCATCTTGCCCTCGTCGAGCTCCCAGGTGACCTGCTCGTCGCCCGACCAGACGTAGACCAGGGTGTACTCGTCCTTGATCGGGGAGACGTCGAGCTTGAAGAAGACCTTCTCGGCGCGGCCGTCGGCGAACTCGGAGACGACCTCGGCCGTCGACACGCCCTTGGCCCACGTGGGGTAGGACGGGAAGTCGGCGATCACGTCCATGACGGCGCTCGGAGGCGCGTCGATCACGATCGACGACGTGGTCTGGTCGGCCATCGTGACCTCCTCGGGCTCGAGCGAGGACGTTCCTCGCCGAGCGAAGCCGGTGAGGAACGCCCGGAGCGAGCCACGCGGCGAGCATGCTCGCGAGCGGCCCCCTCGACCGGCCCGGCGAGCCTATCGGATCACGCGGACGCCGCTCGGCGGTAACCTCCCCGAGAACCGTCATCCGTCCCGTGCTGGAGGCACCCTTGCGTGAGTACTCCTCCCCACTGACCGTCGACATCCCCGCGACGGGGAACCTGACCGACGACGTCGTGCGCAACGCGGCCGATGCCCCGGACGCCGTGGCCTTCTCGCGGCGACGGGGGGACGACTGGGAGGACGTCACCGCCGGAGCGTTCCTCGACGAGGTGCGGGCGGTCGCCAAGGGCCTGGTGGCTGCCGGCATCCAGACCGGCGACCGGGTCGGCCTGATCTCCAAGACCCGCTACGAGTGGACGCTGGTCGACTACGCCATCTGGTTCGCCGGCGCCGTCACGGTGCCGGTGTACGAGACGTCGTCGGCCGAGCAGATCGAGTGGATCCTGGGCAACTCGGGGGCCACGGCGGTCATCGCCGAAGGCCCGACCCACACCGCTCGGATCGCCGAGCGGCGCTCCGCGCTCGAGTCGCTGAACCACGTGTGGTCGCTGGAGGACAACGCGATCGAGGTGCTGCGACGGCTCGGCGACGACATCTCCGACGCCGACCTCGAGACCCGTCGTACGACGGCCACGCCGCTCGACCTGGCCACGATCATCTACACCTCCGGCACCACCGGTCGCCCCAAGGGCTGCCTGCTCACCCACGGCAACTTCATGTTCGAGCTCGGGGTGGCGGTGCCCGAGCTGCACGAGCTGTTCGAGGCCGACGACGCCTCGACCCTGCTCTTCCTGCCACTGGCCCACGTCTTCGCCCGGATCATCCAGGTCGGCGCGGTCAAGGCCCGGGTCCGGCTCGGGCACAGCGCCGACATCAAGCACCTGCTCCCCGACCTCGACAGGTTCAAGCCGACGTTCGTGCTGGCGGTGCCCCGGGTCTTCGAGAAGATCTTCAACACCGCGTCGCAGAAGGCGACGGCCGAGGGGCGTGGCGGCATCTTCGAGCGCGCCGCCGACACGTCCATCGCCTACTCCCGGGCTCTCGACCGCGGCAAGGTCCCGGTCACGCTCCGGGCCCGTCACACGCTCTTCTCCCGGCTGGTCTACGGACGGCTGCGTGCCGCCCTCGGTGGCCGCTGCGCGTACGCCGTCTCCGGGGGCGCCCCGCTCGGTGACCGGCTCGGCCACTTCTACCGCGGCATCGGCCTGGTCGTGCTGGAGGGCTACGGCCTCACCGAGACGACCGCGGCACTGACCGCCAACCGTCCCGACGCTCTCAAGATCGGCACGGTCGGGCAGCCGCTCCCCGGCACCGAGGTCCGGGTGGCCGAGGACGGCGAGCTGCTGTTCCGCGGAGGTCAGGTCTTCGCCGGCTACTGGGACAACGAGCAGGCCACCGCCGAGGTGCTCGGCCGCGACGGGTGGTTCCACACCGGCGACGTCGGCGAGATCGACGAGGAGGGCTTCGTCCGGATCACCGGGCGGAAGAAGGAGATCCTGGTGACGGCCGGGGGCAAGAACGTCGCGCCGGCGGTGCTCGAGGACCGGGTCCGCGCCCACGCGCTCGTGAGCCAGTGCCTCGTCGTCGGAGACGGTCAGCCCTTCATCGCCGCGCTCGTCACGATCGACCCCGACGCGTTCGCCGACTGGGCTGCCGCCCACTCGAAGTCCGGCGACGTGCGGGCGCTGGTGGACGACCCCGACCTGCGCGCCGAGGTGCAGCTCGCGGTCGACGACGCCAACGCAGCGGTCTCGCGGGCGGAGTCGATCCGGAAGTTCGTGATCCTCCCCGAGGACTGGACCGAGGAGGGCGGCCAGCTCACGCCCAGCCTCAAGCTCAAGCGCAACGTCGTCGTGCGCGAGCGCAAGGACGACATCGCGTCGCTGTTCGCCTGAGCGACATCGCGCCCACCCTGTCCCGATCCGGCTGAGCGCGCCGGGTCGGCTTTCTTTGCCATTCCGCCACGGACGCGGGTTTCTCGCTCATACCATCTGTCTCGCGTGTTTCGGGACCTGAAGGGCCTCCCAGGCCCCTCGATCCTCGGGGCCGTCAACCAGCCCAGCCGATCCCTACGGACGGCAGGTGTCCGAGCGAAAGGTAACGCCCGAATGGACCGCCGCCGACTGCTGCTGATCCTCGCAGTATTTGTCGCCGTGATCGGCACGGCACTCGTCTTCCTCTACGTCAAGGGTGCCGACAAGCGCGCCAACAACCAGTACGACAACGTGTCCGTGCTGAAGGCGACGGCGAACATCGCCGCCGGCGAGACCTACGACTCGGCCCTGTCCGCGGGGAAGATGTCGCTCCAGCCGGTCCCCAAGAACCAGCTGATCGAGGGCTACCAGACCACGACGACGGCGTTGAAGGGCAAGATCTCGTCCGGCCAGATCTACGCCGGCCAGCAGATCATCGCCGCCCAGTGGGGCGACGGCAGCAACGTCGCCGCGACCACCAACCTGCCGATCCCCAAGGGCATGGTCGCGATCTCGGTCCAGCTCTCCGACCCCGACCGCGTCGCGGGCAACGTGTACGCCGGCTCCCGGGTCGCCATCTTCGTGACCCACTACGGCGGCAAGGACCACCCGACCCCGATCCCCACGACCGGCAAGGGCGACGAGACGTCCCTGATGCTGCCGAACGTGCTCGTCCTCAACGTCGGCGACCCGGCGCAGAGCACCTCGACCACGACGGCCACGGACGGGACCTCGACCACGGAGACCCTGCCCAAGACGCTGCTCACGCTGGCGGTCGACCAGTCCGAGGCCCAGAAGATCATCCTCGCCAGCAAGCTCGGCCCGGAGAACGTCACGTTCGCGCTCCTCACCGACAGCAGCAAGGTCGCCAAGGGCCCCGGAACCCAACTCCAGCAGCTCTTCAAGTGAGGTCCTGATGCCCGTCATCGTCGATCCCGACAGCACCACAGCCCGACGGCTCCTGGGCGCGCTGCCGCCCGGGTGCCAGTCGGTGGACACCACGGAGCGCCTCCTGCCGTGGCTGGCCCAGCACCCCGAGGAGTACGTCGTGGTGCTGGGGCCGAACATCTCGTTCGGTGACGGGGTCACGGTCTGCGAGGGCCTGCGGACCAGCCGGCCCGCCACCAGCGTGGTCTTCGTCCGTCCGGCCCTCGACACCGCCCTGCTCGCTCGTGCGATGCAGGCCGGCGCCCGTGAGGTCGTCGCGATGGACGACCTCCACCTGGTCGCGGGTGCCGTCTCGAGGGCCCACCAGTTCTCCCAGGCCCTGCGCGGCCCGGAGGCGTCGCGGCACAACGGGCACGTGATCTCGATCTTCTCCCCCAAGGGCGGGGTGGGGAAGACCACGGTCGCGGTCAACCTGGCGCTCGCACTCACCGACAAGGGCGCCCGCCAGGTCTGCCTGGTCGACTTCGACCTGGCCTTCGGCGACGTGGCGATCACCCTCCAGCTCTTCCCGTCGCACACCATCGAGCACGCGATCGGCTCCGAGGAGGACCTCGACACCGCGATGCTCAACTCGCTGCTCACCCGCTACCAGGACTCCCTCAAGGTCCTGGCGGCCCCGAGCCACCCCGACGTGCGTGAGCGGATCAGTCCGTTGCTCATCTCGAAGGTCCTGCGCACCCTGCGGACCATGTACGACTTCGTCGTGGTCGACACCGCGCCGGCCTTCGACGAGCAGACGCTGACCGCCCTGGACGAGACCGACGAGTGCATCATCGTCGCGACGCTCGACGTCCCGACCCTGAAGAACGTCAAGGTCGCCCTCGACACCCTCGAGATGCTCAACATCGGCCACGGCCACCGCTACCTGCTGCTGAACCGGGCCGACGACGCCGTCGGCATCGGCGCGGAGAAGGTCGAGACGATCCTGGGGATGAACGTCGCCTCGCAGATCTCGACGTCCATCGACATCGCCGCCGCCACGAACGCCGGCACGCCGATCATCGCGGCCAGCCCCAACCACCCCTCGAGCGCTGCTTTCCGCAACCTCTCGGCCCTGCTCGTGGGCGAGCCGCAGGGTGCCGTCGTCGACGGCTCGGCCCGTCCCGCGGACGCGGACAACGACCGTTTCGCCAAGCTCTTCCGGATCAAGAGGTGACATCGTGAGCAGTCTCGCCGAACGCCTGGCAGCCGCCCGTGCCCAGACCGAGAGCGGTGGCGCGCCGCCGACGCCTCCCCCGCCCAAGGGGCCCGACGGTCCCGAGCCCTCCCACACCCCGCCGCCGCGCGGGAACGGTGGCGAGGACGCCGGGAGCCGCCAGCGTGCGGCCGCCGTCCAGGCGCCGCAGACGACCTCGACCACGTCCCGCGTCACCAACCGACGGGGCAACGCCGAGTACGAGCGCCTCGAGGAGCTCAAGCACGAGGTCCACACCGAGCTGCTGAAGCAGCTGGGACCGCAGCTGTACGACGCGAACCTCGACCAGGCCGACCTCGACCAACGGGTCCGCGCCGTTCTCGCGCAGCTGATGAGCTCCCAGGAGCGGCCGATCAGCAACGCCGACCGCAACCGGCTCACGCAGGAGATCAGCGACGACATCCTCGGCTACGGCCCGATCGAGCCCTTCCTGCGCGACACCGACGTGTCCGAGGTCATGGTCAACGGTCCGGACTCCATCTGGCTGGAGCGTGACGGCCGGCTGGTGAAGGCCAACGCGACCTTCAGCGACGAGGCCCACATCCGTCGCACGATCGACAAGATCGTGTCGCGCATCGGCCGACGTGTCGACGAGTCCAGCCCGATGGTGGACGCCCGACTCCCCGACGGAAGCCGTGTCAACGCGGTCATCCCGCCGCTGGCGATCGACGGCTCCACGCTGACCATCCGTAAGTTCGCGGCCGACCCGCTGACCGCCGACGACATGATCGCGTTCGGCACGCTGAGCGAGCGCTCGGTGGAGTTCCTCAGCGCCTGCGTCCGCGGACGGCTCAACATCATCGTCTCCGGGAGCACGGGTGCCGGTAAGACCACGACTCTCAACGTGCTCTCGTCGTTCATCCCGGAGGACGAGCGGATCGTCACGATCGAGGACGCGGCGGAGCTCCAGCTCAAGCAGGACCACGTGGTGCGCCTCGAGTCCCGCCCGGCCAACATCGAGGGTCGAGGCATGGTCACCATCCGCGACCTGGTGAAGAACAGCCTGCGTATGCGACCCGACCGCATCATCGTCGGTGAGGTTCGCGACGCCTCCGCGCTCGACATGCTCCAGGCCATGAACACCGGCCACGACGGCTCGATCTGTACCCTCCACTCGAACGGCCCCCGCGACACCCTGGCCCGCATGGAGACCATGGTGCTGATGGCCGGCATGGACCTGCCGGTGCGCGCGATCCGCGAGCAGGTGGCCTCCGCGGTCGACCTGATCGTCCACCAGACCCGGTTCCGCGACGGCTCGCGCCGGATCACCTCGCTGACCGAGGTGGAGCGCATGGAGGGCGACATCATCACCCTCCAGGACATCTTCGTGTTCGACCACTCCGCGGGCTTCGACTCCGAGGGCAAGGCCCAGGGCTACCTGCGCTCCACCGGTCTGCGCCCGAAGTTCCTGGACAAGATGGAGCACTCCAACGTCCACGTCGACCCGATGCTCTTCGCGACGGAGGGACTGCGGTGACCGCACTCGTCACCTCGGTGACCCCGCTCGCGGCGAGCGGCGGCAACTGGATGATGTACGCCGGGCTGGCGGCGCTCCTGGTGAGCCTGCTGGTCCTGCTGCTGATGTCCGTGCCGCACGAGCGCACGCTCTCGACCGAGGAGCGGGTCAAGCAGTACGCCGACCGGGCCGGGCGGGGCGCACCCGCCACCAGTGCCGTGTCCGTGGCCACGCCTCCTCGCCCGGAGGAGTCCGCCCTGCAGTCGGCCAAGACCGCCGCCGGCGCGGTCCTCAAGCGCAACCGCGGCCTCGAGGTGCGGATCGCCCAGCGGCTCGAGGGTGCGGGCAGTGCCTGGCGCCCGGCCGAGTGGCTGCTGTTCCACTCCGCCCTCTTCATCGGCATCTCGATCCTGGGTCTGCTCATCGGCGGCGGCAGCCTGATCATCGGCGTCATCTTCATGCTGATCGGCGCCCTCGGTCCCTGGTGGTACCTCGGGTTCCGGCGCAAGCGGCGCAAGAAGAAGTTCGAGGCCGCCCTCCCCGAGACCCTGCAGCTGATGTCGGGCTCTCTCGCCGCGGGTCTCTCGCTGGCCCAGTCCGTCGACACCATCGTCCGCGAGGGCACCGAGCCGATCGCCGGCGAGTTCCGCAAGGTCCTCGTCGAGACCCGCCTCGGTCTGTCGCTCGAGACGGCGCTCCAGGGCGTCGCCGACCGGTTCCAGAGCAAGGACTTCGACTGGGTCGTGATGGCGATCAACATCCAGCGGCAGGTCGGTGGAAACCTGGCCGAGCTGCTCAACACGGTCGCCGCCACCATGCGCGAGCGCGAGTACATCCGCCGCCAGGTCGCCGCCCTCGCCGCGGAGGGCAAGCTGTCCGCGATGGTCCTGGGCGGTCTCCCTCCGGCGTTCCTGCTCTACCTGCTGCTCGCCAACCACAACTACGTGATCGTGCTCTTCACGCGTCCGCTGGGCATCCTGATGCTCGTCGGCGCCGCGGTCATCCTCTCTGTGGGCATCTTCTGGATGTCCCGCATCGTCAAGGTCGAGGTGTGACGTGACCATCCTCCTGATTCTCGGCGGCGCTCTCGTCATCCTCGCCGTGGTGCTCGTCTCGGCAGCCGTCGGCACGACCGCCTCCGGGCAGGCCGTGTCCGGCGTCGACCGGTCGGTGGCCCTCGTGCAGGCCCTGAGCAACGCGCCCACCGAGCTCACCAAGGAGTACGACGAGTCGTTCGCCGACCGGGTCATGGCGCCGTTCCAGGCCCGCGCCGTGCTCATCGCCCGGCGCCTGTCGGGCGGTGACGCCGCCGAGCGGATCCGTCGTCGGCTCGACGTCGCGGGCAACCCGGTGGGGTGGACCGTCGAGCGCGTCCAGGCCGGCAAGGTGATCGGCGCGATCACGCTCTTCTTGATCTCGCTCGCGCTGACCACCGTGATGGGTGCGTCGTTCACGCTCCGGATCGTGCTGGTCGTGGCCGCGACCGGCATCGGCTGGTTCGGCCCCAACCTCTACCTCTACCAGCGCGTCTACGAGCGCTCGAAGCTGATCCAGCGCGCGCTGCCCGACGCCATCGACCTGATGACGATCAGCGTGGAGTCCGGTCTGGCCTTCGACGCCGCCGTGCAGCAGGTCGCGCGCAACACCGACGGACCACTGGCCGACGAGTTCTCGCGGGTGCTGCGGGAGATGCAGATCGGCCAGGGCCGCGCGGAGGCGCTGCGCGGGCTCGCCGAGCGGACCGAGGTCGACGACCTCAAGGGCTTCGTGACCTCGATGGTCCAGGCCGACAGCTTCGGCATCCCCATCGCCAACGTGCTGCGGATCCAGTCGTCCGAGATCCGGATGAAGCGGCGTCAGCGGGCGGAGGAGCAGGCCCAGAAGGTGCCGGTGAAGATCACCGTGCCGCTGATCTTCTGCATCCTGCCCTGCCTGTTCATCGCGGTCATGGGCCCGGCCGTCATCCACATCATGGACTCCTTCTCGGGGAAGTGAACCTAGTCATGAACCGGAACGATGATCTGGGGTAGCCCACGCCGTCAGTACACCTGGCTGGCGGTGGGCGCGCGCACGTTCGCGCTGCTGACCCTCGCCATGCCTCTGCTGCTGTCGCAGAACCCCCAGTTCACGCTCCTGGCTCTGCTGTCCATCGGGGCGATCTGGGCGGCCGTCACCGCCGGCGAGCTGCTCGAGCTCCCGGGCGGCGTCCTCCTGATCCTCGACGCGGCCCTGGTCGGCACCGTGGCAGGTCTGGCGTCGTCCACCCAGAACACCGCCATCCTCGGAGCCCTGGCCGTCCCGCCCTTCACCGCCGGGCTGGCGCGCGGCACGCGCGGCGTCGCGCTCTCGCTGTCCGCAGAGCTCACCATGTTCGTCGGGGTCGGCCTGTTCGGGCACAGCCTCACTCCCGAGCTGGGCAGCGCCGCGTTCACCTGGGCCATCACCGGGCTCGGCCTCGGTCTCATCGCGTCGTTCGTCCGGAGCAACTTCCTCGACGCCACCGACCCCCAGCGCGCCTACCGCGACGCACAGGCGCTGATCCGCGAGCTGATCGGCCTGTCCGGCCGCCTGAGCTCCGGCCTCGACCCGGTCGCCCTGGGCGGCCAGATCGAGAGCGCCGTGCGCGACGAGCTTCCCGTGGCCGCCCTGACGGTCCACATCCCGCGGGGCGAGGTGCTCACTCCCCTCGTCGGTGACACCGGCGTCGGAGACCCCGACCTGGCGATGGCCGAGGAGCTCGCGCAGTACTGCCTCGTGACCGGCAACGTGCGCGTGGTCGGGCACAGCTTCGCCTTCCCGCTCAACAGCGGCGGCGGGGTGGCCGCGGTCGTCTCCGGCGTCCTGGCGCCCGGCCTCGACCCCCATGCCATGGACCTGCCTCGCCGTCTCTCGGCCCTCGACCGCAAGCTCAGCCCCGCGACCGTCCGCCTCGACACCGCCGTCCTGTTCCTCTCGTTCCGCGACTCGGCGACGGTGGAGGAACGGCGCCGGCTCGCCCGCGAGATGCACGACGGCGTCGCGCAGGAGATGGCGTCGCTGGGCTACTTCGTCGACTCGCTCGTCGAGCAGGAGCCGGCCGGTTCGGACCGGGCCCGCCAGTTGCGGATGCTGCGGGAGCGGCTGACGATGGTCGTCGGCGAGGTACGACGCTCGGTCCAGACGCTGCGGACGAGCATCGGCGAGAACGACTCCCTCGGTACGGCGATCGGCTCGCTGGCCCGGCACCTCAGTGCGAGCAGCGGCACCCCGATCCACGTCACGCTCGACGAGTCGACCACCCGGCTGCGTCCCGAGGTCGAGAGCGAGCTGCTACGGATCGCCCAGGAGGCCATGACCAATGCCGTGCGGCACTCCGGCGCGAGCGCGATCAACGTGCAGTGCCGCGTGGCTCCTCCGACGGCGGAGATCGTGATCCGCGACGACGGCGGAGGTCTCGGCCGGGGCCGCGACGACTCGCACGGCCTGGAGATCATGCGCGAGCGGGCGACCCTGATCGGGGCCGACCTCGACGTCGCCGACAGCGTTCCCCACGGCACCTCCGTCACGGTACGTCTGAGTGGGATCGGCGTGTCGGTACCGGAGGCAGTGCCCGAACCGGACACCCTGCTGGCATGAACACCGAGCAGGACACCCTCCGCGTGCTGATCGTCGACGACCACGAGCTCATCCGCGAAGGCCTGTCAGGGGCGTTCTCCCGCGAGCCGGCGACCGAGGTGATCGGGTCCGTGGGCACCGTCAGCGAGGCCATCGCCGTCTACGACGCGAACCGGCCCGACGTCATCGTCACCGACCTCCAGCTCGAGGACGGGACCGGCCTCGACATCATCCGTCAGATCCGCACCCACGACGAGGGCATCGGCCTGGTCGTGGTGACCATGCACTCCGGCGACGACCAGATCTTCGCGGCCATGGAGGCCGGCGCCTCGGCGTTCGTCGGCAAGGACGCGCCCTCGACCGAGGTGGTTCGCGCCGCCCGGCATGCGGCCGTGTCGCCCCGCTCGTTCCTCTGCACGGGCCTGGCCGGCGCGATGATGCGCCGGATGAGCGCGGAGTCCACCCGGCTCTCCACGCGCGAGCACGACGTCCTGCTGCTGCTCGCGGACGGCGCGAACGCCGCCGCGATCGGCCAGCAGCTCTACATGAGCGAGTCGACGGTGAAGTCCCACATCGCGCGGATCTACCAGAAGCTGGGCGCCAGCAACCGTGCCCAGGCACTGGTCACGGCCATGCGAATCGGCCTGCTCTCGAGCGTGCAGCGCAAGGAATCCTGAGAGCACAGGTCCGTGTCGCGTGTGGGCGTTTTTCGCGATTTCCTCCCACTGCGCGCGGCTGAATGGTCCTAATTGACTAGGACGCTCGGATCGAAAGCGGGATCCCTCAGCGGGGCCGAAAGGGAATCATTGAGTCCGGAGGCCTCCGGCCTTCTCGGCTCTCAAACGCCTATTCACCACACCTGTAGGAGAAACGAAAATGCTGGACTACCTCCGCATCATGCTGGACGCCCGCCTCGCCAAGATGGACGAGCGTGGCGCGTCTGCCGTTGAGTACGGCCTGCTCATCGCCGGTATCGCGGCCCTGATCGTCGTCGTCGTGTTCGCCTTCGGCGGCGTCATCAAGAACATCTTCCAGAACACCTGCAACAGCGTTGGCAAGAGCGGCGGCGGCAGCTGCTGAACGAGGCTCTTCGCCTTCGATGGCCGCGGACCTGTGGGTCCGCGGCCATCGTGCTTCTCAGCCCTGTGTGCGACCTTCGCCGGCCCGTTCCTCGGGTTCCACCTACGACGCCCGTGCCGTGCGCGGTGCGCCCCCGGTGTCCACCGATCTAGTCCGATCGGGTCATGGCCTGCCGTGCTTTCGCCTGATCCGCCCGGCCCCCGCTGTCCGCCACACTCGGACTGTCGCCACCCCGTCCTGACCAAGGAGTCACCGACATGCTCGACTTCCTTCGCATCATGCTCGACGCCCGCCTCGCCAAGATGGACGAGCGTGGCGCCACCGCCGTCGAGTACGGCCTGCTGATCACCGGCATCGCCGCCGTGATCGCCATCATCATCTTCGCCTTCGGCGGCGTGGTGCAGAACATCTTCAACAACACCTGCAACAGCCTCGGCGCCAGCGCGAAGGCCGGCAGCTGCTGACTGTCTGAGACCTACGACGGGGGATGGCCGCGGACCCATGGGGGGCCCGCGGCCATCGCTTTTGTCCAGGGGCTCTGCGACGCCCGGCGCGGCGACGACGAGGCGGCTACCCGCTCCCGGTCTGCTGCTGCTCGCCGAGCTGCCGGGCGATGGCGATCCGCTCGAGGGTGGTGGGGTGCGACCCGAACCAGAACTGCGACCAGGCGGGCGGCTGGTCGCTGAGGGAGTGGAGAGCGAGCTGTCGCTGCATGGCGACGAAGGCGGCGGGGTTGCGCGTGGTCTGCAGCGAGTCGACGTCGGCCCGGGTCTCGATCAGCCGCGAGAGGCCGTTGTTCACCGGGCTCGACAGGAGCGTGCCGATCGCGACCAGGGCAACGACCAGCGGTACGACC
>CAVWDJ010000010.1:0-27832 GCA_963753705.1 uncultured Actinomycetota bacterium | reverse complement strand
ATCCTGGCGACCGGCGGGGCGGGCAGCCGGTGGGTCGACCGGCTCGCGCTGCGGCCCAAAGGCCTCTGCGTGGTGCAGGGTGGCGGCTTCGACGTGTCGCACGCGGCGTGCTCGGCCAACGGCGGGACCTGGCTCCCGGGCGTCAGCGACGGCGCCACCTGGCAGCTGGTCACCAGCATGTTCACCCAGGTCGAGCTGCTGCACATCGGCTTCAACATGGTGGCGCTGTGGGTCCTCGGCCCCCAGCTCGAGCTGATGCTCGGCCGGCTGCGCTACACCGGCCTCTACCTGCTCTCCGGACTCGTCGGGTCCGCGGTGGTCTACTGGCTCTCCGGTGAGTACACGCCGACCCTCGGTGCCTCGGGCGCGATCTTCGGCCTGATGGGCGCCCTGCTGGTGATGGCCTACAAGGTGCGCGCCGACATGAACCAGCTGTTGGTCTGGATCGGGCTCAACGTCGCCCTCACGTTCTTCGGGCGTTCCACGATCTCCTGGCAGGGACACCTCGGCGGCTTCGTCGGTGGCGTGCTGCTGGCGGTCGTCCTCGCCTACGCGCCCCGGCAGCGGCGGACGGCGTGGCAGGGCGCCGGGTTCGCGGTGGTCGGCGTGCTCGTGGTGGTCGCGGTGGTCACCAGGACCGCGGTCCTCACCTGACGCCCTCTCCACAGCTGTGGACTCACCTGTGGATAATCACACCGGTGTAGTTCTCCACCGGTGACCGAGCCGCATCAGGTCGGTCCGAGACAGACGGCCTGGTCGAGGGAGCGCCGCGGCTCACTCCCACCGTGTGGCGTAGGCGAAGCCGACCGCCATGAAGCCGATCCCGACCACCAGGTTGAACTGGTCGAGGTCGTTGAAGATCGGCACCTTCGGCAGCTGGTCGCCGGAGAGCACGTAGAAGGTGCAGATCCACAGCAGGCCGAACAGGAAGCAGGTCAGCATGCCGACCACGACACCGCGGTCGCGGCCGAGCGGGGTGGACGGGTGGGCGCAGAGCAGCAGTCCGAGCAGGATCAGCCCGAAGCCGATCGCGTAGTTCCAGTCCTTCAGGTCGGCCATGAACGTCGGCGACCCGGCCTTGGGGGGCGGCACGGCGGTCGGATCGACGCGCACCTGGGTGTAGTAGAAGACCATCCAGGCGATCCCGAGCAGGACCATCACGATCGCGATCACGAAGCGGGTGCTCACCAGGGGGCCCCGGTCGGGGTCCACGAAATTCTGCTGGGCCTTGAGCTTGGCCACCGGCACTCCTCCACGCAACCGACGCCGGGATGGCGTCCTCTCTGACGACGCGGGTTACCTTAGTCGGCATGGCGGCACGACCCCAGCGGAGGCTCCCCGGCCTCCGCCCAGGACCACCGGCGGACGCGCCGGCAGACGCGGACCCTCAGCGTCCGCGCCGGTCCCTGGTCTGGCGTGTCGCCACGCCGGTGGTCGGTCTGGTGAGCGGCGCGTTGTTCGTGGTCAGCGCCCACAGCAGCGAGGGCACCGACCTTCGTCCGGGCCGGTTCACCGACCTCGCCTCGATGGTGCAGTACGACGCCACCCGGGTCGACGGACTCAAGGCCAAGGTGTCGGACCTCAACAACCAGATCTCCGTGCTGAGCGGCTCCATCGGCAACAAGCAGGTGCGAGTCGTCAACCGCGACACCGCGTCGCTGAGGGAACCCGCCGGTCTTCTCGCCCAGGTCGGCCCGGGTGTGACCGTGACGCTCTCCGACGCCTCCGACGCCACCTCGAGCTCCTCGGTCGACCCGAAGCTCCTGATCGTGCACCAGCAGGACATCCAGGCCGTCGTGAACGCGATGTGGAAGGCCGGCGCCCGGGCGGTCACGATCCAGGGCCAGCGGGTCGTCAGCACCACCGGTATCCGCTGCATCGGCAACTCCGTCCAGCTGCAGGGCGTGCCCTACAGCCAGCCCTACGTGATCTCGGCCGTCGGCGACCCCGCCGCGCTCACCGCCGAGATCGCCCGCGACCCCTACCTGCAGGTCTACCGGGAGGACGCGGCCGACCCCGAGATCGCCGTCGGCTGGGACGAGCAGGTCGAGGACAAGATCACCGCGCCGGCGTACGACGGACTGGTCGGCATGTCCTACGCCCACGTGCTCCCGTCGGGCGGCAGCAGCAGCCCCTCGGGCTGACCCGCCACCCGAGCCCTCCCTCAGAAGGGAGGTTTGGCCGAGGGTCCCGGCGACGTCGACGGACTGGTCGGTGGGCTGGAGGTGCTGGTGCTCGGCGACGACGGTGAGGTCGACGGCGAGCTCGGACCCGACGAGACAACGATGGTCACCTGTGCTCCCTGCTGCGCCGTCTGGCCGGCACCTGGGATCTGCTGGATCACCTGTCCCTCCGGCGCATCGGAGCTCGACGACGGCACCGGGACCGGTACGAAGCCCGCGTCGCGCAACGCCTTCTCCGCATCTGCCTGCTGCATGCCCACGACGTCGGGGATCTTCTGCGGGCCCTTGGACACGAAGACGTCGACCGGCGAGCCCTGCGGCACCTGGGTGTTCGCGGTGGGGTCGGTCCGGACGACGGTGCCCTTCGGCTGGTCGGACTTCGTCTGGTGGAACACCGGATCGAGATGCGCGGCCTTGAGCGCTGTCTCCGCCTGCTGCCGCGTCTGCCCGATCACATAGGGCACGCGCGTCGGGTGGGTGCCGAGCGAGACCGTGAAGTCGACGGTGGAGCCCTGGGCCACGGACTCGTCGGCCCCCGGGTCCTGGCTGACCACGTGGTTCGCCTTCACGGTGTTGTCGAAGGCGCGGTCGATGCTGCCCACCTCGAGCCCGGCGTCACCGAGTGCTGCGCGTGCGTTCTGCTCGGTCATCCCGGACAGGTCGGGGACGCTGACCTGGTCGTTGGGGCTGGCGAACATCTTCGGCAGCAGGTACGCCGCGAGCCCGAGCACCAGCAGCAGGAGGAGGGCCAGGAAGATCAGCAGCCCCGGCCGGGTCCCGCGGTCCTCGTCGGGCTCCTCCTCGACGGGCGGCGGCACCGGGGTGACGACCGTCGTCGGCTGGTTGACGGTGGTCGGCGGCTCGACCGGGGGCGGTGGCGCGACGACGTGGACCGGGTGGCCGGCGAGGTAGCGCTCGATGTCGCTGCGCATCGCGGCGGCGGACTGGTAGCGGTCCTCGACCCGCTTGGCCAGCGACTTCATCACGATGGCGTCGACCTCCGGCGCCACCTCGGTGTCGTGGTCCGACGGGGGAGCGGCCGGCTCGCGGACGTGCTGGTAGGCGACCGCGACCGGCGAGTCGCCGACGAACGGTGGCCGGCCGGTCAGCAGCTCGTAGAGCAGGCAGCCTGCGGAGTAGACGTCGGACCGGGAGTCGACCGGCTCGCCCCGGGCCTGCTCCGGCGAGAGGTACTGCGCGGTCCCGACCACGGCCGCGGTCTGGGTCATCGTGCTGGAGGCGTCGGACATCGCGCGGGCGATCCCGAAGTCCATCACCTTCACGTCGCCGGACGGCGTGAGCATCACGTTGCCGGGCTTGATGTCGCGGTGGATGATGCCGGCGCGGTGGCTGTAGTCGAGGGCCGACAGCACGCCGCTGGTGATCTCGAGCGCCCGCTCGGGCAGGATCTTGCGGCCCTCACGGAGGATGTCGCGCAGGGTCCGGCCGGCGACGAACTCCATGACGATGTAGGGCTGGGAGACTCCGGAACCGTCGGTCGCCTGCTCCTCGCCGGTGTCGTAGACGGCCACGATCGCGGGGTGGTTCAGTGACGCGGAGCTCTGTGCCTCGCGGCGGAAGCGGGCCTGGAACGTGACGTCGCTCGCCAGGTCGGTCCGGAGGCGCTTGACGGCGACGACCCGTCCGAGCCTCGTGTCGGTGCCCTTGCGGACCTCCGCCATGCCGCCTCGGCCGAGCAGCTCGCCGAGCGCGTAGCGCCCACCGACCAGCGTCTGTCCGTCTGGGTTGTTGTCGGGAGTCACTGGTGACCCTTCCCCTCGTGACGGTCGTGCTTCGAAGCCCAGGTGTGGGTGGCCGCTCCGGTCGGCGGCCCGGCGTACGTCGGCTCAGCCACGGGACAGCACCGCCTCCATGACCGACTTCGCGATCGGTCCGCCCAGCGACCCGCCCGCGATCTCGCTGGTGGGCCGGTTGATGTGCTGGATCATCACCGCGACGGCCACCTTGGGCGACGAGGCCGGGGCGAAGCTCACGAACCAGGCGTACGGCGGCACCTCGGAGCCGTCGGGGTTGGTCCGGCCACTCTCCGCGGTGCCGGTCTTGCCGGCGACCTGGACGCCGGGGATCGCGGCGTACTTGGCCGTGCCGTTCCGTACGGTCGCGACCATCAACTTGGTCACCCGCGCGGCGCTGGTCGACGAGACCGCCTGGTGGAGCTCCTTCTCACCGGGCCCGGGGGCCAACCGCTGCTGGGACGGGGACTGCAGCTCGTCGGTGAGGTAGGGCCGCATCACGACGCCGCCGTTGCCGACCCCGGCGGCCAGCATCGCCATCTGGAGCGGGGTGGCCGTGACCGAGGCCTGGCCGAAACCGGACAGGGCCGTCTGGGCCTCGTCCATGCCCGCTGGGTAGAGCGAGACGGCCTGGACGGGGTAGTCCTCGAGGTACCTCTGGTTGAAGCCGAAGCCCTCGGCCGTCTTGTGCATGTCGCTGGCGCCGACGTCGACGGCGATCGGCGCGAAGCTGGTGTTGCAGGACCACTCCATGGCCTGGGTGAACGGGATCTTGTCGACGCCGCAGTTCGGGATCTCGTTGTGGACCACCTTGGTGGACCCCGGGAGTCGGTAGCTGGGGCCGCCCGGCACGAGGGTGCTCGCGGTGTAGCGGCCGGTCTGCATCGCGGCCGCGGCCGTCAGCGGCTTGAAGGTCGAGCCCGGTGGCAGGGTCATCTGCACGGCGCGGTTGAGCAGCGGCTGGGAGGGCAGCTTCGCCAGCTTCGTGGCGTAGGCGTTGGCCGCCTTGAAGTCGTGGGAGGCGAGCTTGTTGGGGTTGAAGGTCGGCAGCGAGACCATGGCGAGGATCTTGCCGGTGGCCGGCTCGAGGGCCACGACGGCGCCTTGGATGTCGGGGCCGAGCGCCCGGAGCCCGTCGAAGGCCGCCTGTTGCGCCGCCGGGTTGATCGTGAGCACGACGTTGCCGCCCTTGGTGGCGTTGCCGTTGACCAGGTCGACCAGGCGGTTCACGAACAGCCGGTCGTCCTCACCGGAGAGGAAGGAGTCCTGGGCGCGCTCGACGCCGGTCTCGTTGCCGAACGTGTACCAGCCGGTGACCGGGGCATACATGAACGGCTTGCGGTAGTAGCGCTGGAACTTGTACTGGTCGTTGGTCTCCACGCTCTCGGCCAGCACGTCGCGGCCGGCCAGGATCGCCCCGCGGTCGCGGGAGAACGTGGCGGCGGCCACGCGCCCGTTCCCGAGGCGGTCGTTCAGCGCGCTCGCGTGGTAGTACTGCAGGTACGTCGCGTTCAGGGCCAGGGCCAGGAACAGAAGCAGGCAGAAGATCGAGATCGTCCGGATGGGCTTGTTCATCGACGACGCCTCCGCTCTCGCAAGGACGGCCAGCCCGGTGTGGGGTGTCTCATAGCTTGATCACCTGGGTGCTCTCGACGTCGACGTCGTCGGAGACCGTCAGGTCGGGCGGTGGTCGGCGGGCGCCGTCGGAGATGCGCAGCAGGATCGCGATGATCACCCAGTTCGCCACGAGCGACGACCCGCCGTAGGACAGGAACGGTGTGGTCAGGCCCGTCAGCGGGATCAGGTGGGTGACGCCGCCGATGACCACGAAGACCTGGAGGGCGATCGCGCCGGCCAGGCCGGTGGCGAGCAGCTTGCCGAGGTCGTCGCGGCAGATCAGCGCCGCCCGCAGTGCCCGCTCCACGATCAGGCCGTAGAGCAGGATCACCGCGATCGAGCCGGTCAGCCCGAGCTCCTCACCGATCGCGCCGAAGATGAAGTCGCTCTCGGCGAAGGGGATCCGCCACGGGGAGCCCTGGCCGAGGCCGCGACCGAGCAGGCCGCCGTAGGCCATGCCGAACATGGTCTCGACCGTCTGTCGGCCCTTGTCGTCGGTGCCCTCGCCGTAGTGCGCCCAGACGTTCCACCAGAGGAGGAAGCGCTCCTGCACATGGCCGATGAAGGCATAGGTGAGATAGGCGCCGCCGATGAACAGGCCGCCGCCGACCACGAGCCAGCCGGCCCGCTCGGTCGCGACGTAGAGCATGATCAGGAAGAGGCCGAAGAAGAGCAGGCTCGAGCCGAGGTCGTGCTGGAAGACCAGGATGCCGAGGCTCACCAGCCACATCGCCAGGATCGGGCCGAGGTCGCGGCCGCGTGGCAGGTCGACCATGGCGACGCGTCTCCCGGCGAGCGCCAAGGCGTCGCGGTGGAGCACGAGGTAGCCGGCGAAGGTCACCACCAGCAGCACCTTGGCGACCTCACCCGGCTGGAAGCTCATCGAGCCGACGTGGATCCAGATGCGCGCGCCGTTGACGGTCTTGCCGACGACCGGCGCCATCGGGAGCAGGAGCAGCACGATCGCCGCGAGCCCGCACGTGTAGGTGAACCGTTGCAGCACGCGGTGGTCGCGCAGGATCACGAGCGTCGCGATGAACAGCCCGACGCCGATGGTCATCCAGACCAGCTGCTGACGTGCGAAGTGGGTGCCGCGGGCCAGGTCGATGCGGTGGATGACGGCCAGCCCGAGGCCGTTCAGGGCGGCCACGATCGGAAGCAGCACCGGGTCGGCGTAGGGCGCGACCATCCGGACCGTCACGTGGGCCGCGATGATCAGGGCGGCGAGCCAGCCGCCGTAGGACACGATGTCGGCGGGCACCTCGCCCTTCACACCCAGCCCGACACAGGCATAGGCGCCCACGCCGACCACGAGCGCCAAGATGAGCAGGAACAGCTCGGCCCCGCGCCGCCGGCGGTGGACGAACTGCATCAGCGCACCGGGCTGGGAGGACCGGGTCGTCGCGCGCTGGGCCACGTCAGCCCCCCGTCGTCGGGGTCGGGGTCTGATGGGCGGCCAGGCGCTGGACGGTGCGCTCGGCGTCGGCCAGGCTGCTCGCCCCGATGCCGTCCTCGACCGATCCGGCGGAGTAGGGGTCGAGCCGGTCGACCTGGACGTTGCTGGTCTTGTAGGCGTGGGAGAGGTCGACGCCCGGGAGGTCGGCCTGGACACCGCGGAAGATCGTGACCACGCCGTCCTGCTCACCGACGTAGTACTGGTGCTGGCTCCAGGCCCAGGCCGCGGCGCCGGCCATCCAGGCGATGCCGAGGATCCCGAGCGCGGCCAGCAGACGGCGTAGCCAGGAGTGGCGACGCGGCTCGCGCGGTGCGTAGCGCGCGGTCTCCGGGTCGGTGTCGATCGCGAACGGGACGCCGGGCGGCAGGTCGTCGGGGATCTCGGCGGCGACGGGTTCGAGCTCCCCGGTGTCGCCGGAGCGGTGGCCGCGGAAGAACGACGATCCGCCGCGTGGTCGGCGCCGCAGCTCGGCGGCCGACCCGACGACCACGGGAGTCGCGGGCACATCGGTGTCGGTCGCCGGCACGACGTCGGCCACGATGCAGGTGACGTTGTCGGTGCTGCCGGCCTCGAGGCTGGCGCGGACGAGCTCGACGGCGGCGTAGTCGGGCGTCCCGGTCGACAAGATGTCGGCGAGCCGGCCGTTGTCGAGCGAGCCGGAGGCACCGTCGCTGCACAGCAGGATCCGGTCGCCCTCGATCAGCTGGACCGTGAACAGGTCGGGGTCGACCTCGTGCACCCCGTCGAGCGCCTTGAGGATCAGGTTGCGGTGGGGATGGGTCCGGGCGTCGTCCTCGGTGATCCGACCCTCGTCGATCAGGCTCTGGACGAAGGTGTGGTCGCTGGTGAGCTGACTGATCTCCTGCTGGCGGAACAGGTAGGCGCGGCTGTCGCCGACGTGTCCCATGGCCAGGCGCACGCCGTCGAACAGCGCCAGGGTCGCGGTGGTGCTGGTGCCGCTCAGTGACGGCTCCTCGTCGACGAGGTGGCCGATCCGGTCGGAGGCGCGGTGCAGGGCCGCGTCGACGAGCCCGAGCCGGGCCTGCTCGTCGTCGGCCTCCCCGGGCGGCTGGTCGAGGAGGCGGAGCTGTCCGATGGCCGTGCTCGACGCCAGGTCGCCGCGGGCCGCACCTCCGACGCCGTCGCAGACGGTGAGCAGCCAGGGTCCGGCGTAGCCGGAGTCCTGGTTGTCCTTGCGTACGCGCCCGACGTCCGAGATCGCGGCGTACTGCAGTCGGAACGTCACTTCCGCAGCTCCAGGATGGTCTTGCCGATGCGGACCTGGGTGCCGAGGGCGAGCGTGGTGGGCTGGGTGATCCGGGCGCTGCCGATGTAGGTGCCGTTCGTGGAGCCGAGGTCCTCGACGAACCACTGGTCGCCGCTGGCCGCGATCCGGGCATGGCGCGTGGAGACGTAGTCGTCGTCGAGCCGGATGGCCGCGTCGTTGCCGCGGCCGATCAGGATCGGAGCCTCGGCGAGGTCGGCCCGGTCGCCCTTGTTGGCGCCGTCGACCACCAGCACGTGGGTGGGTGCGCCCTTGCGGGCCTTCTGCTTGGGCTGGCGGCGGGGCTTGGGTGCGGCCGCCTCGCGCGCGGTCTGCGGCACCCGGGCACCGAACATGTCGGAGCGGACCACCGAGATGGCGGAGAGCACGAAGATCCAGAGGATGGCCAGGTAGGAGATCTTGATCAGGAAGAGGGTCAGCTCAGACATCGGCGTCCTCCTCGACCACGCGGACCGTGAGCGTCGTACGCCCGACCCGGACCGCCGAACCGTCGTGGAGGGCTGCGCTGGCCACGCGGTGGCCGTCGACGAGCATCCCGTTGGTCGAACCGAGGTCCTGGACCACGATGCCCACGGCGCCGTCGGCGGACTCGTCGACGACGAACTCGACGTGCCGGCGGCTCACCCCGGGGTCGTTGATCCGCAGGTCCGCCTCGGTGCCACGGCCGACGACCAGGCTCGGCGGCTGGAGCGGGTGGCGGGTCCCGTTCACCTCGAGATAGGCGCGGGCCCGGCGTACCTGGGTATGGGTGGCGTTGCTGATCACCGCGGCGTGTGCCTGGCTGCGGACCCGGAAGCGGCCGATGGTGAGGTCGTCGGCCGCCTCGAAGCCGATGGTCACCGGCCCGGAGAACATGTAGCTCTGCTTCTCGGCGTGCTCCTGCAGCTGCGAGACGAGCTCCTTGACGAGGGCCGAGTCGTACGGCGCGAGGCGGTCGAGGTCGGCCTGCGACAGCTCGACGTGGAAGTCGTTGGGCACCATCCGGCGCTGGCGGGAGAGGATCTGGGCGTTGTTGTCGCACTCGCGCTGCAGCGCCGCCGAGATCTCCACGGGCTGGACTGCGCTGCGGAAGGCCCGGGCGAAGGCTCCGGAGACGAACTGTTCGAGGCGCTGCTCGAATCGTTGCAGGCCACTCACGCGCGTCCTCCCCTCATGTCTCGGCCCCGTGTGGTCGTCCGGCTCCTCCCGCCCCGGTGGGACGCGGCCCACGTGCGGTCGGGTTGCGCCGATGGTATCCGGATCGCCGTACCGCACCGGCGCCCGAGGCCGCCGCCCCCGCGCCGGTTTGGGGCGTGTGAGCGCGCTGGGATAGCCTTGCCCCGCTTCTGGCGCGAGTGGCGGAATAGGCAGACGCGCACGGTTCAGGTCCGTGTGTCCGAAAGGACGTGGGGGTTCAACTCCCCCCTCGCGCACCAGAGAGGTAGGACCGGTGGACGTCGAGGAGCTGCTACGGGCGGAGCGGAACGACGTGCTCGACGAGGCCTTCACGGCCCTCAAGCGGTCGCACCATGCTCACTACGAGGAGGCCGGCGACGCCTTCACCCGCGAGCGCCTGGCCGAGCTGTTCGACCTCGTCCTCACCGCACTCCACGACCGCGAGCTGGCACCGGTCGGGGCGTACTGCGAGGAGATCGCCACGAGCCGGTTCAGCGCCGGGTTCGACATCACCGAGGTGCAGACCGCCTTCAACACGCTCGAGGAAGCCATGTGGCGGCGCGTCGCCGAGGGCGTCCCTCCCTTGCAGCTCGCGGAGGCCATCGGCCTGCTGAGCACGATCGTCGGCTACGGGAAGGACTCGCTGGCGCGGCGCTACGTGTCGCTGGCGACCGAGCGGCACGTTCCGACGCTCGACCTGTCCGCCCTCTTCGAGGGCACCGAGCGCTGAACCGTCCCGCCCGATGATCATGGCGGTGCCCCCTCGGCCGCGCCTACGATGGCTGTTCTCGGGACGTGACTGACGCATGCCAAGGCGGTGGCCCCGATGCCGGGAGACAGTGGGAGCCCCGCCCTGCTCGGCCGGGAGCGGGAACTCGCCGAGCTGGACGACGCCCTGACGCTGGCCCAGGACGGCAGCCCGCAGACCGTCCTCGTCGGTGGGGACGCCGGGATCGGCAAGACCACGCTGGTGACGGACCTCGCCCTTCGCGCCGAGGAGCGCGGGTGGCGCGTGGTCGTGGGCCACTGTCTGGACATCGACGCCGGCGTCGCCTTCGGTGCGGTCCTCGAGGCGGTGCGCGAGCTGATCGCGCCGGTCCAGGACCTCGACTCACGTCCCTGCGCGCGCCGGATGAGCGCGCTGCTGGACCCGGACACGCCTCGGAGCCCCGAGCCCTTCCGGGTGCTGGAGGACCTGCGGCAGACCGTGCTCGAGGCGGCTGCCGCCGGACCCCTGCTCCTCGTGCTGGAGGACATGCACTGGGCCGGCCGGTCCACGCAGGACTTCGCCGTCGCGCTCTCGCGCAGGGCCCGTGGACGCCTGCTCTTCGTGCTCACCGTCCGCACCGACGACCTGCACCGGCGGCATCCCGCCCGGAGGACGCTCGCCGAGATCGGCCGGTTCCCCAGCGCCCGGCACCTCGACCTGGCCCCCCTCGACCCGGTGAGCATCGCCGGCATCGTGGAGTCGCACGCCGGCACTGGCGCCGAGGCCGATCTGGTGCGCTCGGTGACGGACCGTTCGGAGGGCAACCCGCTCTATGCCGAGGAGCTGGCGGCGGCCGACCCGCTGGCGATCCCCGAACAGCTGTCCGACCTGTTCCTGGCCCGGGTGGATGCACTGGCCGAAGGTCCGCGTGAGCTGCTGCGCGTCGCGTCCGTCGACGGGACGCGCGTGGACACCGACACGCTCGCGGAGCTGACCGGCGTCGACCGGGCGGAGCTGGACGGGTTCCTCCGCGAGCTGCTCGACGCGAACCTGCTGAGGGGACGAGGGGACACCCTGGCGTTCCGCCACGGGCTGCTCCGCGAGGCGGTGTACGACGACCTGCTCCCCGACGAGCGAACCCGGCTCCATGCCCGGGTCGCCGGTCTGCTGCAGGAGCGCATCGACCGGGACCCGGACCCCCGCCTGTCGGCGCTGAGCCGACTGGCCTTCCACTGGTCCGCGGCGCACGACCTGCCGCACACCCTGGAGGCCTCCGTGCGAGCGGGCGAGGTGGCGTCCCGGATCGGCGCGGCCGAGGCCGTCACCCATCGGGAGCGCGCCCTGGCCCTCTGGGACCGGGTGCCGGACGCGGAGGCCCGGGCCGGCTGCACCCACGTCGAGCTCCTCCTCAGCCTGGCCCGGGCGGCCTGCGACCAAGGTGATCTCCAGCGCTGGCACGAGCTCAACCGTCGAGCGGTCGAGATGCTCGGTCCCGACACCGACCCGCTGCTGAGGAGCCGGACCCACGCCAGCGTCGGCCGCTCCGCCATCTTCAACGAGGACCTGGCCGGCGCCACGGAGGCGATCCGCGTCGCCGTCGAGTACGCCGGTGACGCCCCGACGGCGGCCCGGGCCCAGGCCCTCGGCGCCCAGGCACTCCTCCATGACGTCGAGGGCCACTTCGTCGCCGGGCTCGACGCGGCCGAGCGGGCGATCGAGGCCGCGCGGAGAGCGGAGGACATCGACCCGCTGATGCTGGCCCTGATGTTCCGGTCCGACGCGCTCCTGCTGCTCGGTCGGGTCAACGAGTCGTGCGCCGCGGTGGGGGAGATGATCGACGAGGCACGCAGCGCCGGCCTCGTCGAGTGGACCCTGGAGTCCGTCGGGCTGCTCGCCGGACTGCTGATGGAGACGGGGCACGTCGCCCAGGGGATGACCGTGGCGACGGCGGGCTATCGCGAGGACCTGGCGGGGCGACGCACCATGCAGGCCAGGTGCGGCGAGGACATCGTGATGGCGCTGTTGTGGACCGGCCGGCTCGGGTCGGCGGAGAAGCTGCTCACCGAGCTCCGAGAGCTCTCGCTCCCGGGCGCACGGTGGCGGCACCTGCAGGGGGAGCTGGCCCTGGCCCGAGGCGATGTCGACGCGGCCACCCGCGCGGTGCCAGGGACGGCGAGCGAGCCCGAGCTGGCCAGACGCCATCCCGACGACGCCGTCGCGCTCCAGGAGCTCCGGCTCGCGGACCTCCGCGACGACGAGGGCCGCTGCCTCGAGGTGGCAGAGTCGTTCCTGGCTCGCCTGGACGACTGCGACTCCCCGCTGCTGGCGGCCTCCGCGGCCCGGATCGGCTTCCACGCCCTGACCGTGGCGCGGTCCGCGCCCCCGTCACGCGCCACGCCGCTGTGCGACCGGGCCCGGCACCGGCTCGAGCAGGCCCGTGCCGGTCTGACCGACGAGTGGTCCGCGTCGTACTTCGCCGTCCAGCTCGCCCTGGCGGAGGCCTACGCGGCCAGGGTCGCCGGCGAACCGGCCGTCGACCAGCTCCGTGGGGCGATCGCCCTCGCCACGCCGTTCGGCAGCCTCTTCGCGCTCGAGCCGCGACTGGACCTGGCGCAGGAGCTGCTGGCCCACGGCGGTCGTGACGAGGGGCGGGAGCTCCTCATCGAGTGCTGGACGGCCGCCCACGCGATCGGCGCGCACGGCCTCGAGCAACGGGCGGTCCGCCTCGGCACCCGGAGTCGGGTCCCGCTCCCGGAGTCGATGGCGGGTCAGGGTCCGTTGGGCCGGTTGACGCCCCGCGAGCGCGAGGTCCTCGACCAGCTCGCCACGGGCGCGACCAACAAGGCGATCGCCGGGACGCTGTTCATCAGCGAGAAGACGGTCAGCGTCCACGTCTCGAACCTGCTCGGCAAGCTCGGCGTGGAGAACCGCGGCGCGGCCGCGGCCCTGGCCCGCCGGCTGACGACACCTGCGGAGCCGCAGCAGAGGTGAGGCGCCCCCGCCCGCCGGCGGGCGGGGGCAGTGGCGCCGCGCCCTCGTCCCCCCCAGGCCGATGGGCAACACCCCCCGGTCAGCGTGTGTGTCGTTCCCCCGAGCGACTGCTGACCTGTGTGGACGATCCTTCGGATCGCGACCCTCACGGGGATGAAACGACAGAAACCACTACCCATGACGCGGTTTCGCGACTTTTTCTGCGCGAATTTCCCGAGATCACCGCGAATCACGCACGTCAGGCCTGCGAGGGACCCTCCACCAGCCGTACGGCGCCCTCGCGGCGCGGGTCGGCGGCCGCCACCAGGTGACCCGCGGCATTCACCACGGTGGCGCCGACGCCGCCGTAGTACATGGTCAGGTCGATCTCCTGCAAGACCTGCTCGTCGGGCCGCCCGGGACGGTGCACATGGACGCGCGGCCGGTTCACGGCCGCGTGGAGCGAGAGGCCGGACAGGTAGCCGGCCAGGACCTGCGCGATCGCCGTCGTGATCCGGTCCGCGCCCGGCGAGCCGATCGCGAGCGTGGAGCCGTCGTCGTGGCGCCCGACGGTGGGCGCCATGTTGGAGAGCAGCCGGGTGCCGGGCACGGCCGCGTGCAGACCGGCAGGGTTCAGCTCCTGCTCGCCGAGGCAGTTGTTCAGCCAGATCCCGGTGCCGGCGGCGATCATGCCGGCGCCGTAGCCCGACGAGAAGGTGACCGCGCACGCCGTGCCGGTGCGGTCGGTGGTGGAGACGTGGGCCGTCGATCCCGACTCGAGGACGGCGCGGTGGTCGTGGTCGACGCGGTCGAGGAACTCCTGTGCTGCCGCAACGAGGTCGGGTGCGTGGTCGAGCACGTCGAGCCGGTGCCCGAGGACCGCACGCTGGACCTGGACCACGTGCTCGGCGTCGAGGGGATCCTCGCCGGGATGGGCGAGGAGGAGGCGGAGCATCGCGGCCAGGCAGACGCCGCCGACCGAGGGCGGTGGCGTCGTGGACAGGGCCCAGCCCCCGGCCCGCGACACCAGCGCGGGCCGGACGACCGGCTGGTACGCCGCCAGGTCGGCCACGGTGAGCAGGCCTCCGCGGCCGGTCACGTCGCGGCTGATCTGCTCGGCGAGCTCGCCGCGGTGCAGCACCCCCGGGCCGTCGCGGGCGATCAGCTCGAGCGAGGCCACGAGGTCGGGCATCACGATCCGCCCGGTCGTGAGCTCGCCCTCGTGGTCGTGGAGGACGGCCCGGCTCTCGGGGTCCCACCCGAAGACGTCGTCGTGGGTGTGGTCGAGGTAGTAGCGCGACGCCGAGGTCAGCCGGTACCCACCACGGGCGACCTCGACGGCCGGGGCGACCAGCTCGGACCACGGCAGCAGGCCGTCGCGCCGGTGGGCCTCGCCGAACGCGGCCAGGCTTCCGTGCACCGCCACCGAGCCCGGCCCGATGGTCATGTCCACCCCGCCGCCGTACGCCGTCGCGACGTCCCAGGTCGAGCCGGTGGCCGCACCGGTCGCGAGGCCGCGGCCCGGCATGTCCATCCAGCCGTCCACGGTGTACGCCGGCCCGCCGCCGGCCGGCTGCACCGTGACGAACCCGCCCGAGCTCAGGGACACGATCCCGACCTCGTTCACCATGGCCACCAGGGCGGCCGCCAGGGCTGCGTCGACCGCGTTGCCCCCGGCCAGCGCCACCTGCTCGGCGGCGTCCGCGGCCGCCTCGTTCGGCGCGGCGACGGCCAGGGCGTTCATACGGGCACGCTAGCGAGGAGACGGCGGTCTGGGAGCACCAGCCATACTGACGCACGTGAGGGCACCGGGTCGGCGGGCGCGGCGCATCCTGGTCGTGGTGCTCGCCCTGATCGTGATCAACGTCCCCTACGTCATCCACCAGTGGCAGCTCCACCGGGTCTCCTCTGACGGGATCCAGGTCACCGCCACGGTGGTCTCGACGGGGACCGCGGGTGACGACGTGGTGCTCGGGTTCCGGTTGCCGGCCAGCGTCGACCCGGACCAGAAGGTGCGGACCGCTCGAGTCGACCGGGCGGCCGGCGAAGCCGCGGCGCAGGCGGGGGAGGTCGACGTACGCGTGCTGGAGGGGCATCCGGCGGTGTACGAGCTGGAGGGCCAGCAACGCAGCCACGCCGCAACCGTGTTCACCCTGGGTGCCGACGTCCTGGTGCTGCTGCTGATCCTGCTGTCGTGGCGGCTGGGTGGCCGGCTGCGACGTCCGTCGCTGGTCGCGGTGGCCCTCGGCGACGTCGAGGACGGCGAGGAGGGATCGCTGCTCGACAAGCAGGTCGACGGCACCTACCTGATCAACGGGGAGGTGGCCGAGGCCGGCGCCGACTCGCTCGTGCTGACGCTGCGCGACCGCGACGTCACCGTGCACCTGCGGGGCCACGCCAACCCGATCGACGTGGGTGAACGGGCCAAGGTCCACGCCCATCTGGTCGGCTGATGCTGCAGAAGGTCGTCGACACGCTGCTCGGCGTCACGCCGTGGCTGGCGCTGCTCATCATCGCGGCCCTGGTCTTCGGAGAGGCCGCGTTGTTCTTCGGGTTCGTCCTGCCCGGCGAGACGGCCGTCGTGTACGGCGGCGTGCTCGCCGACGCCGGGAAGGTGTCGGTCTACGTCGTTCTCGCCGTGGTGATCGTGGCGGCGGTCGTCGGCGACAGTGTCGGCTTCGAGGTCGGGCGCAGGCTGGGTCCGCGGCTGGTCAGGGCGCCGTTCGTGAACCGCTATCCCGACCGGGTCGGCGCTGCGCAGGCCTACCTACGACGGCGCGGCGGGCGCGCGGTCGTCGCCGGCCGCTTCACGGCGTTCCTGCGGGCGGTGATGCCGGCACTGGCGGGGGCGAGCCGGATGGAGTACCCGCGCTTCCTCGTGTTCAACGCCCTCGGCGGCGTGCTCTGGGGGACCGCCTGCGTCCTGCTCGGCTACTTCGCGGCGCACTCGATCAGCCGCGTGACCCACTACCTGGGGCTCACCAGCGGTGTGATCGTGGCGCTGATCGTCGTCGGCCTGGCCTGGGCCTGGCACCGCCGCAGCCGCGATGCCTGAGGGTGCGGAGGTCCGCGCCGACCCACGGGGGTGGAGCGGGTGGCGCACCGTGCTCTGGCTCGGGGTGGTCAGCCTCCTGGTCGACCTCGTCTACGAAGGGGCTCGCTCCATCACGGGTCCGTTCCTGGCCTCCCTCGGGGCTTCGGCCCTGACGGTGGGTCTGGTCACCGGTGCGGGCGAGGCGGCAGCACTCGGGTTCCGGCTCTTCTCGGGGCCCGCCGCTGACCGGTCGGGTCGCTACTGGCGCTGGATGGTGGTCGGCTACGCACTCACTGTCGTCTGCGTGCCGCTGATGGCGCTGGCGCCGGCGTTGGGAGCGGCCGGGCTGGTCTTCGGTTCGACGATGGTGCTGCTCGAGCGCACCGGCAAGGCCGTGCGCAGCCCGGCGAAGTCGGTGCTGCTGGCCGTGGCCGCCGCGAACGTCGGTCGTGGACGTGGGTTCGGCGTGCACAAGGCGCTCGACCAGGTGGGTGCCTTCCTGGGCCCGTTGATCGTCGCGGGCGTCATCGTGCTGAACGGGCACATCGCGGCCGGCCTCGCGGTGCTCGCCGTCCCGGGTGCGATCGCCCTGGGGGTGCTGGCGTGGATGCATCGGTACGTCGGGGACCCGGCGCCCGACCCGCACGCGACCGCGACGGCACTCGAGTCACTGCCCCGCACGTTCTACGTCTACGCCGTGGCCTGCGCCCTCACCACCGTCGGCCTGATGACCTTCGGCGTGATCTCCTTCCATCTCGTCCATGAGGGCCTGGTCACGGCCGGCGTCGTCCCGGTGGTGTACGCCGCGGCCATGGGGGCCGAGGCCGTGGCGTCGCTGGGCACCGGCTTCGCCTACGACCACGTCGGCGCCGGCACCTTGCTGCTCCTGCCGGCGGTGGTGGCCGCCGTCCCGGTGCTGGCGTTCAGCGACCGGGTCGGCGTCGCGGTCGCCGGGGTCCTGCTGTGGGGAGCAGCCACGGGAGTGCAGGACTCCACGGTCAAGGCCCTGGTCGCCGACCTGGTCCCGATCGGTCGGCTGGGCACGGCGTACGGCGCGTTCGCGGCCTTCCAGGCCGTGGCGGCACTCGTCGGCGGCGTGCTCGCAGGCTGGTTGTACGACGTCGACCGCATCGCCCTCGTCGCCGTGATCGGCAGCGCCCAGGTGATGGCGCTCGTCCTCCTCGTCGTGGTGCTGGCCCGCAGGCCACGTGGCCCCGAGCGGTCAGCACCTCCCGACTAGGGTGAGCAGCATGTCGGCCACCCCGTCGTCGTACTCCATCACGATGCGACTGCACACGCTGCCCGACCACGGGATCGTCGGGGCCGTCGCAACCGCCATCGCGTCCGCCGGCGGCATCGTCACCGCCATCGACGTCGCCGACTCCAGCCACGACCGCCTCGTCGTGGACGTGACCTGCTCGGCCGCCGACGCCGAGCACTCGGAGGTGTTGGTCGACTCGGTCAGCCAGGTGGAGGGCGTCGAGGTCCACAAGGTCAGCGACCGCACCTTCCTGCTCCACATCGGCGGCAAGATCGAGGTCACCTCGAAGGTCCCGCTGCGCACCCGCGACGATCTGTCGATGGCCTACACCCCGGGCGTCGGCCGGGTCAGCCTGGCGCTCGCCAACAACCCCGACGACGTACGCCGGCTCACCATCAAGGGCAACTCCGTCGCCGTCGTCACCGACGGCTCGGCGGTGCTCGGACTCGGCAACATCGGCCCCGGCGCCGCGCTGCCGGTGATGGAGGGCAAGGCGGCCCTGTTCAAGCGCTTCGCCGACATCGACGCCTGGCCGATCTGCCTGGCCAGCCAGGACACCGACGAGATCGTGAGGGCCGTCGAGATGATCGCGCCCGGCTTCGGGGGCATCAACCTCGAGGACATCGCGGCCCCCCGGTGCTTCGAGGTGGAGCGGCGCCTGCGCGAGAGCCTCGACATCCCGGTCTTCCACGACGACCAGCACGGCACCGCGATCGTCGTCCTCGCGGCGCTGACCAACGCCCTGCGGTGCGTGGAGAAGAAGCTGCCCGACGTGCGCATCGTCGTCTCCGGCGGCGGCGCGGCCGGTTCGGCGATCGTGACACTCCTCCTGGCCGGCGGGGCCGTGGACGTGGTGGTCTCCGACATCAACGGGGTCCTCTGCGCCGGTGACGAGACGCTCAGCCCCGCCCACGCCGACCTCGCCTCCCGCACCAACCCGCACCGTCTCACCGGCAGGCTGCACGACGCGCTGCGTGGCGCCGACGTCTTCATCGGCGTCAGCGCGCCCGGGATCCTGCCGGCCGAGTGGATCGCCGACATGGCGCCGCGCTCGGTCGTCTTCGCACTCGCGAACCCCGACCCGGAGGTCGACCCGGCCGACGCCGAGAAGTACGCCGCGGTCGTGGCCAGCGGACGCTCCGACTTCCCCAACCAGATCAACAACGTGCTGGCGTTCCCCGGGGTCTTCCGCGGGCTGCTCGACGCGCGGGCGCGCGAGATCCGGATCGACATGCTGCTGAAGGCGGCCTACGCGATCGCCCACGTCGTCAAGGACGACGAGCTCAACCCCAACTTCATCATCCCGAGTGTCTTCAACACCGACGTCCCCAAGGCCGTCGCCGCCGCCATCAGAGGAGCAGATGCATGACCAGTCTCGGAGACTTCCACGCGACCACCCTCGACGGTCGCGACCAGGACCTCGACGCCTACGTCGGCGACGTGGTCCTGGTGGTGAACACCGCCAGCAAGTGCGGCCTGACCCCGCAGTACGAGGGCCTGCAGAAGCTGTACGACGACTTCGCCGAGCAGGGCCTGGTGGTGCTCGGCTTCCCGTGCGACCAGTTCGGCCACCAGGAGCCGGGCACCGAGGAGGAGATCGGAGCGTTCTGCCAGCAGAACTACGGCGTCACGTTCCCGATGTTCGCCAAGATCGACGTCAACGGCGACGACACCCATCCGCTCTACGTCTGGCTCAAGCACAAGAAGTCGGGCGCGCTGGGCGCGAACATCAAGTGGAACTTCACCAAGTTCCTGATCGGGCGCGACGGCCGGGTGATCAAGCGCTTCGGGCCGACCAAGGAGCCGCAGAAGCTGCGTCCCGCCATCGAGGCCGCGCTGGGCGACGGCGTCGCGGACGAGGCCGCCACCGGCTGAGTCAGTCGTTGCTCTCGGTGGCGTAGAGCGCGGCGCCGACGATCCCGGCGGCGTTGAGCAGGGTGGCCGGGATGATCTCGGTCTCGATGTCGATCAGCGGCAGGAACTTGTCGGCCTTCTTGCTGACGCCCCCACCGACCACGAAGAGCTCGGGGGAGAAGAGGTCCTCGAGCTTGCGGTAGTACGTCGTGAGTCGCTCGGCCCATTCCTCCCACGACAGGTCCTCGCGCTCCTTGGCGCTCGACGCGGCCCGCTTCTCGGCGTCGTGGCCGCTGATCTCGAGGTGGCCGAGCTCGGAGTTGGGCACCAGGACGCCGTCGTACACCAGGGCGGAGCCGATGCCGGTGCCGAGCGTGGTCACGATGACCAGGCCCTGGCGACCCTTCGCCGCGCCGAACCTGACCTCGGCGAGGCCCGCCGCGTCGGCGTCGTTGACGACGTGGACGTCGCGGCCGGTCGCGTCGGTGAAGAGCTTGTCGGCGTCCTCCCCGATCCAGTGCTTGTCGATGTTGGCCGCGGAGTGCACGACGCCGTGCATCACGACGCCAGGGACGGTCACGCCGACCGGCCCGTCGGAGTCGTCGAAGCGCTCGAGCAGCTCGGAGAACACCTTCGCCACCGCGTCCGGGGTGGCCGGCTGCGGCGTGTCGATGCGGACGCGCTCCTCGGCGAACTCGCCCTTCGCGAGGTCGACCGGCGCGCCCTTGATGCCGCTGCCGCCGAAGTCGATGCCGAAGGGAAGTCCCGAACCGCTCATGCCCCCAATCTCGCCGACTCACCCCGTCCCCGCAACCGCGCCCGGGCAAAGGTGCCTCATCCGGGCAGGGGCGGCCCTACGCTGCACGGGTGTCGATCGGGGACGAGACCTGGGAACTGGTGCGTGCCCTTGACGTCCACGGCGTGCTCCGGCTGCTCCGATCGGCCGATGACGAACGCCTCGTCCAGGCCCGAGCCTGGTTCCGTAGCGAGCGGCCGGCGGTCAGCCGCCATCTCCGGGCGACGCCCAGTGGCGAAGACCCCGCGTACTCAGCGCGGTTCGCGATCGAGGCCATGCTGCTGGTCTGGCTGGGGCCGCCGGCCGCGGCCGCCCGCCAGGTGGAGTGGTCGTGGCTCCAGTTCGAGCCCCACGTCCTGGAGGCCGTGCCGGGGGCCGTGGTCGCCCGGGGAAGCGCGTGGGGCACGCAGTTCCTGGCCGCGCTCGACCCTCCGGACTACGGCACCTACCCCGTCATCCGTGCCCTGTGCGACGCCTTCGACCTCGACCACCCGACGTCCGACCGGGTCATCGAGATGTGGCTGCTGGCGATGACCCCGCATCGCGAGTGGTCAGCCGGGCGTTGGTCGCCGGTGGAGGGGCGCGCCGTCGCCGAGCTGGTGCGGTCCGACCCGCGCAGCCAGGACCTGTGGGCTCCCGCACTCGCCAGCCCGCAGCTCGGCGCGTTCCCCTGGTACGGCGAAGCAGTCGCCGTCCTCGCACTCGACGGCGACCTGGAGCGGGCCGGGTGATCGACGCCGTGGTCACCCAGCTGACGGCTCCGGGAAGGCCCAAGGCGCAGCGCGTGCTCGTCCGGGTCCTCGAGGACCTCGACGTCACCGCCGGTGAGCTCCCCGGGGGCCTGCCGATGTTGCAGGGCCTCGTGGCCACTCTGCACGGGTCGGCCACGGCGCCGTTGCTGCCTCTGACCGTCGAGCTGCTCGCCACGGGCGACGACCTGACGGAGCTGGCCGCCACCGTGGCCGGACGACCGGAGAAGAAGCAGCGCAGGGTCCTCCTGTCCGTCCTGCTGGATCAGGCGACCACCGACCGGCTGGGTACCGACGCCGTGCGGGCCTCCCTCGAGCTGTACGCCGGGCTGGAGGACGCGGCGGTGGCCGACCGGGCCCGGACCGCCTTGGGTCACAGGACGCCCGAGCCGACGGCGACCGCGACGATGGGGTTGTGGGAGCGTGCTCCCGACCTGGCGGCCGTGGCTCCACCGATGTACTTCGGCGAGACCCTCGGCTTCGAGAGCAGCCACGCGGACGTCGTACGCCGGGCCATGCTGGACCCCGGTCCCCACCACGGCGGGTCCACCTCGCCCTGGTTGGTGCCCACGGCGCTGGAGATCCTGGTGCGCTGGGCGCATGACGACGGCGTCGGAGCGGTGCGCGAGGGGCTGCGGGGGGCACCGCTGGCCGAGTGGGGGCCGAGCGTCTTCGGGCAGCTCGTCACGGCCTGGGTGTCGCAGCAGCCGTTGGTGATCCCGGTCGATCCCGGCAACCCGTACGCACGCCACGACCCACGCGGCTTCGTCCTCCGGCATCTCGTCGAATGTCTCTCCCGTCTCGGCAAGGCACCGTTCCTGCTCAGCACCCCGTCGTACGGCGACGGCACGCTCGACCTGAGCGCTCTGACCGGCCGGCTGCGGCGGAGCGCTTCGTTCGGACCGCTCGACCTCGCCCTGGCCCTCCTGCGGACCCGCCCCGTCGATCCCGACCGGGCCGCCGAGCTCGCCGACCTCGACGCGATCCCGCCGGCAACCGGCGAGGGCATCGAGGCGACCTCGATCGGCGACGCGGCGACGTACGTGCGGGAGGCGGTGGGCCGCCACGGTCTGCGCATGCCGCTGCCGGACCGGGACCTCCTCGAGGCGGAGAACTGGCTGCTCACCGACACCATGCCGTCCGACGTGTTCTGGCAGAGCATGCTGCCGGTCGACCTCGGGCTCTTCGATGTCACGATCGAACAGCTCGTGGCCTGGGACCTGGGGTCACCCCACGTGCTGGCCAAGGCGGTTGCCCCGTTCGCCCCCGACCTTCGGCTCTGCCGCGACTACGGGTTGTGGCGCGACCCTCGCCGCGGGCAGGCCGAGTTCTGGGGACGGCACCCCCTCGAACCACCGGGCCTCCCCGGGGTCGTCTCCCACATGGCACTGCTGAACCGCTACGTCGGACCGACCGACCACGAACGGAGGGACGCGGTCGAGCTCACAGTCGAGCTGATCGGCACCGACCGCTACTCGCCCCAGGCGGCGTTCACCGCTGCCGCGCTCCTCCAGCGTCGCGGACACCTCAATCTCGCGCGCTGTGCTGCCGCGTGGGAGCAGGTGTTCCTGGCCGGGGGGCTGAAGGCCACGTGGCGCGTGGCTCTCACGACTGCCGCCATCTCCTGCCAGGGGCCCAGGAAGCCACCCGGTCTGCCCGATCTGTTCCGTCTGCTCGCCCGGTACGCCGGGGAGGTACCCGACCTGCAGCTGCCCGACCAGATCACGCAGCTGGCGGCGGAGAAGGGCAGCACCAAGTCGCACGCGGAGGCTCGCGCGCTGGTCAGGGCGGTGGGCCCGTGACCGGCGCGGCGTACCTCGGGGAGTCGCGACTCGACGCCTCGGGCGCGACCGGCGCGCTCGACCTGGCCACGGCCCTCGGGCGTACGCCGAGCGGCGACGTCTGGAACCCCGACTTCTTCAGCGGTCTCCTCGCCCGACCCGACGTCGCCGCAGCGGGACTGCTGACCGTCGCGGACGTGGCCGGCACGCGCTACGCCGACGTGGGCCAGGCCGCACGCCTGGCCTCGCTCGACCCTGTGGTGACCGCCGGCGGCGACCGGCTCCGCTTCGAGTCGTTCTCGGTCGACAACGGCGTGTATGCGCGGTTCGACCTGCTCCCCGACGGGATCGACAGTGGCGAGGTCCGTTTCGGCACCACGAACGTGGACGTGAACCAGCCGCTGCGCACGGCTCTCGCGGGGGTCGGCCGTGCCCAGCTCCTGCACCTGAGCGTCGGCAGCGAGGAGCTGCGGGTGTCGACGCCTGACAGCCTGCATGTCGAGGGACAGGTACCCCTTCCCGAGCGATGGGTGCGCGGCTTCGCGGAGACACCGCTCCTGGCCAGGGCCACGCAGCCGGTCCTGGAGCTGGCCGGCCCGAGGATCCTCTCCTTCCTCGGTGGTCTGCCTCGGGCCCCGCTCCCCGGCCCCGACCTCTGGTTGGTGACGACGCCGGCCGGGGTACGCGCGCTGCCGCGGGAGCTGCCGGGCGCGCTCCGGCTCCCCGGCTCGCTTCGGCTGGGTGCCGCTCGCCGGATCGCCCGGTTCGCGAGTCGGCTCACGGCGTCGGTCTCTCCGACCGGCACCACGGCCTGGCGGTTCGACGTGCCCGGTGGGTCGCTGACCCTCCAGCTGACGGCCGGGGCGTGGCGTGGCTTCTCGGGAGAGGGCTCGCTCCTCGAGCTGCTGGCGCATCCCGACGCCGAGGCCAGCGGCCGGCTGCTGCTCGAGCACCTGGCCTGGGAGCCGCTCGTCGACCCAACCGGCCTGGGCCGCGCGACCGGTCTCGATCGAGAGGCCGTCGACGCCGGGCTGGCCTGGCTCTCGGCCTCGGGTCGGCTCGGCTACGACCTCGCCGCCTCGCAGTGGTTCCACCGCGAGCTCCCCGTCGATGCCGAGCTGGTGCTGCGCTCGAGCCCCCGACTGCGTGCGGCCAGGAAGCTCGTCGATGAGGCCGGCCTCCGGCCCACCGGCCACCTGGCCTGGGCCGTCCGCGGCTCCGCCGACGAGGAGTACGACGTACGCCGGGACGGGGAGCGCTGGGCGTGCTCCTGCGCGTGGGAGGACGAGCACCACGGCACCCGCGGTCCGTGCAAGCACGTGCTCGCGGTCCTGCTCGCCGGCTGAGCCCTTGTCAGGCCGCGTGACCCACACCGTCGACGCACCTGACGCCGTACGCCGCCGGGTGCTCGGCTACGGCCTCGTCATCGACGAGCGTCACCTCGACGCGATCATCGACATGGTCGTCCGGCTGCTGCTCTCCCACGTCGTACACCCGGCTGCTCCGCCCATCGACACGGCGGACGACCTCGCCTGGATCCTGGGCCGCACGCTCGGTCGGTGACCGGTCGGCGGAGGTAGCCTCACCCGATGGGCTCCGGGACCGTCGAGTACTCCTCGCGAGCCGGTCGCGGGCTGGTGGTGGCCACCACGCTCGGCTCCGGCATGGTGCTGCTCGACGGCACGGTGGTCAACGTCGCGCTCCGCACCGTCGGCAGCGACCTCGACGCCTCGCTCGCCCAGCTCCAGTGGATCAGCAACGCCTACCTCCTGACCCTGGCCAGCCTGATCCTGCTCGGCGGGTCGCTGGGTGACCGGCTGGGTCGACGTCGCGTCTTCCTGGTCGGAGTCGTCTGGTTCGCGGTCGCCTCGGCCCTGTGCGGACTGGCCCCCAACGCCGAGACGCTGATCGCGGCGCGTGCCCTGCAGGGCATCGGGGGCGCGCTGCTGGCACCGGGTTCACTGGCGATCATCGAGTCCGGCATCGCGCCGGCCGACCGCGGGCGGGCGATCGGCGCCTGGACCGGCATGACCAGCATCGCGGCGGCGATCGGACCCTTCGTCGGCGGTGCCCTCGTCCAGTACGCCGACTGGCGTTGGATCTTCTGGATCAACGCGCCGCTCGCGGCCGGGACCGTCGCTGTCAGCATGGTCTTCATCCCCGAGAGCCGGACCGCAGCCACGGGTCGGTACGACTGGCTCGGCGCCGGGCTCGCCGCCCTGTCCCTGGGGGGCCTGACCTTCTGTCTCATCGAGTGGCACAGCGACCTCGCCCGGCCGGCGCTCGTCGTGGGGCTGGTGGCAGGCGTCTGCTTCGTGCTCGTCGAGAGGCGGTCCGCGCACCCGATGCTCCCGCTCGGTCTCTTCGCGTCGCGGACGTTCTCCGCCGCGAACGCGATGACCCTGCTCGTGTACGCCGCGCTGGGCGCGGTGCTGTTCTTCCTGGTGATCGACGTGCAGACCGTGCTCGGGTACGGCGCGCTCCAGGCCGGCATGGCGACCTTGCCGATCACGGTCCTGATGCTGCTGCTGGCCTCGCGTGGCGGCGCGCTCGGCGCCCGGATCGGGCCCCGCATCCCGATGACGGTGGGCCCGCTGGTGATGGCCGTCGGCGTCGGCTGGCTGTCCTTCGTCGACGACGGCACGTCGTACTGGCTGGGGGTGCTCCCGCCACTGGTGGTGTTCGCACTCGGGCTCGCACTGATGGTCGCCCCGCTGACCGCGACCGTGCTGGGGGCGGCCCCCGCGGACCGGGCCGGCCTGGCGAGCGGGGTCAACAACGCGGTCGCCCGGGCGGGCTCGCTGTTCGCGGTCGCGGCGCTGCCGGTCGTGGTCGGCCTGTCCGGCGCGGAGTACGACGACGCGCAGGCCTTCAGCAGTGCCTACAGCCAGGCGATGTGGGTGTGCGCCGGCCTGCTGGCGGCCGGTGGCGTCGTCTCGTGGTTCACGATCCCCGACCAGGTGCCCGCCAAGCCGCCGGAGGCGCGCCCGAGGGCGGCGCCCCAGCTCGACTGCCCGCATCGCGGCCACTGACCTGTCGCGAACTACCCTTCGACCATGGCACGGGGGCGTCCGGGGATCGCGTGCGCGGCGGCCGTCGTCGCGACGTTGCTCCTGGCTTCCTGTGGCAGCGGGTCGGAGCCGACCGCCGGCTCGTCCACCACCGGAGCCACGAGTCCCAGCTCCTCCACCCCGACGACGCCGACGGACCCGGCCTCGACCTCGACGTCCGACCCGGTCCATGCGGTCGGCGACCCGGGTCCGTTCCGTGCCCCGCTCCACACCGCCGACATGCTGATCTTCCGCCAGCAGCCACTCAGCGACGCCATGGTGCGCAGGATCCGCCAGGTCGACGGGGTGACCCGGGTCGAGCGCTTCTCCCTGGCCCAGGTCAGCATCGACGACCACGCCATCAACGTCGCCGCGGTCGACCCCGCGACGTACCGCAACTACAACCCCGACGCGGCCGCGCAGTTCCAGCAGGAGTGGGACCGGATCGCCGGCGGCGAGATGTCCCTGCGGCCGCAGTTCCGGCGCCAGGTGCCGAAGGACGGCTACGTCCGGATGGGCACGCGGGCGGACGCACCCCAGATCCACGTGGGCGTCTACGCCCCGCAGATCCCGCAGGTGGACGCGATCGTCAACGACAGCTGGGTGAAGACGCTGGGCATGCGGAAGGGCAACGCGCTGCTGGTCTCGACCGGCATCCACACGCCGCTGTCGATCCGCAAGCCGATCCAGCGGATCGTCGGCGGCCGGGCCTCCGTGCAGCGGATGGACGCCGCCGCGCGCTTCGGGCTCGACCCGAGTGTCGCCCAGGTGGCGCTCCCGGTCGGCACCCCGGCCGATGCCGTCGGCGCCTTCCAGTACACCGTGCTCACCGGTGGCCACATCGCGCCGCAGCCGTCGTGGGTCGCCACTCACATCTCCACCGAGACGATGCCGATCATCGGCGCGATGACCTGCAACACCCTGATGTTCCCGCAGCTGCGGGCCGCCCTCGAGGAGATCCGGGCGAGCGGGCTTGCTGGTGCGATCCACCCGAGCCAGTACGGCGGCTGCTACGTCCCGCGCTTCATCGCCGGCACCACGACCCTGTCCAACCACGCCTTCGGCCTGGCCTTCGACCTCAACGTGCCGGAGAACGAGCGGGGCACGGTCGGGCAGATCAACCGCCAGGTGGTCGCGATCTTCCAGCGCTACGGCTTCACCTGGGGCGGGGTCTGGCACTGGACCGACCCGATGCACTTCGAGCTCAACCGGTTGGTGCGGCCGGGGTGAGGTCGCCGTCGGGATACCCGGCTCGCCGGGGATCCTGTCCCGTGTCAGGGGTTGCAACACCCGAGAAGTGACAGGAGTGACCACGTCGTGGGACGGGTGTGACTGGTGGGCGCGTGAGACGGGTGCGCGTGGGCGGCGGTTCCGCGGGCGACATGATGGAGCCATGCGAGCCGTCCAGGTCCTCCAGCCCACCGGCCCCGCCGACGTCCGGGTGGTCGACGTCGACGAGCCGGTCCCGGGTCCCCACGACGTGCTGGTCGAGGTGCACAGCGTGGGCATCTCGTTCCCCGACCTGCTGCTGAGCAAGGGGGAGTACCAGCTCCGGCCCGAGCCGCCGTTCACGCTGGGCGTCGACGTGGCCGGCACGGTGGTCTCGACAGGCTCGACCAGCGGAGACGGCTCGACCGGCGAACGCCGGGGCTTCCCACCGGGCACGCGCGTGTGCGGCGTCGTGCCGTACGGCGGTGCCGGCGAGCGCGCGGTGATCCCGGCGGCGTCCCTCTTCGCGCTGCCCGACCGGCTCTCCTACGACCAGGGCGCGGCGTTGCCGATGAACTACCTGACCGCGCTGTTCGCGCTGCAGGAGCGGGGCCAGGTCCGTCCGGGCGAGACGGTTCTCGTGCACGGTGCGGCCGGTGGCGTCGGCACCGCCACCCTCCAGGTGGCGAAGGGGCTCGGCGCCCGGACCATCGGCGTCGTCTCGACGCCGGAGAAGGCCGACGTCGCGCGGGCCGCCGGCGCGGACGAGACCGTGCTCGTCGACGGGTTCAAGGACGCCGTGAAGACGTTGACCGGCGGACGGGGCGTCGACGTGGTGCTCGACGTCGTCGGCGGTGACGCGTTCACCGACTCACTGCGCTGTCTCGCCGAGCTCGGCCGGCTGCTGGTCGTCGGCTTCGCGGGCGGCCAGGGGATCCCGGAGGTGAAGGTCAACCGGCTGCTCCTCGG
>CAVWDJ010000009.1:0-32740 GCA_963753705.1 uncultured Actinomycetota bacterium | reverse complement strand
GCCCTTCGCACGGGGCTACCGGGTGGTCGAGCAGCTGCCGTTCCGCGAGCGCTATCTCAAGACCGCGCTGCGCGAGCGCGGCATCGGCGCGCTGACCATCAAGAAGCGCGGCGTCGACGTCTCGCCGGAGCAGCTCCGGTCGCGGCTCGCCCTGCGCGGCGACGACGAGGCGACCCTGGTCCTCACCCGCGTCGCCGACGAGGGCGTCGCGCTGCTCGTGCAGCC
This sequence comes from uncultured Actinomycetota bacterium, assembly GCA_963753705.1. Lineage (GTDB taxonomy): Bacteria > Actinomycetota > Actinomycetes > Propionibacteriales > Nocardioidaceae > Nocardioides. The sequence goes on along the minus strand of CAVWDJ010000009.1, from coordinate 32,515 downwards.
GTTCTAGACGCCCAGCCAGGCGAGTACGGCCAGCACCCGCCTGTTGTCGTCGATGTCGATCGGCGGGTCGACTTCGTGAAGATGCTGTTCGTGTGCTTGGCCACGGCCTTCTCCGACACGAACAGCGCAGCCGCGATGGCCGCGTTGGACCGCCCCTGGGCCATCAGCTCGAGCACCTCACCCTCGCGCGGGGTCAGTCGTTCGACGGGCTGCTCGGCCTGCCGGGCCATGATCGCCGCGATCACCTCCGGGTCGATCACGGTGCCGCCACCCGCCACACGTCGTACGGCATCGACGAAGTCGCCGATGTTGGAGACCCGGTCCTTCAGCAGGTAGCCGACCGCCCCCCTGGCCACTGGCCAGCAGCTCGCGCGCGTCGATGCGTTCGACGTGCTGCGACAGGACGAGCACCGGCAGCCCCCGGGCCGGGCCGCGCGCGCGGAGATCGCGGCGCGCAGGCCCTCGTCGGTGCAGCGTCGGCGGGAGTCGTACGTCGAGGATGGCGATGTCGAAAGGGGTCGGGGCGAGGCCAGTCCCGCTGCTCCCGAGTTGCCGGCGCGTTGTCGACGGCAGCCACGATGGTGAAGTCGTGTGCCTCCAGGAGCCGGATCAGTCCGTCTCGGAGGAGGGCGTGGTCCTCGGCGAGGACGACGCGCATGGCACCTCCAGGGTGATCAGCGTCGGCCCGCCCGCCGGGCTCGACACCCACATCGTGCCGTCAAACGCCGCCAGGCGCCGCATGACCCCCCGCATGCCGGTGCCCTTTTCGTCGCATCCGCGCCGCCGCTGCCGTCGTCGCCGACCACGGCCCGGAGCCCCCGCGTCGTCGAGACGATAGGACCACGATCCAGCAGCTTTCGCGACAAAGGAGTGCTTGCCGATGTTGGCCAGGCACTCCGCGATGGCGAAGTAGACCGCCGACTCGATCGGCGCCGAGAGTGCAGGGTCAGGGCGACGGTCCCGCGGACGTCGACCGGGATGGCCATGTCGATCGCCAGAGCTTCCAGTACGGCGCCGTCGAGGCCACGGTCGGCGGGCACCGGCGGATGGATCCCGCGTACGACGCCGCGCAGGTCGCCCCAGGGCCGCGCCCGCTGGACGTACGCGCCTCGGCCAGCAGCGTCCTCGGCCGCATCGGGGTCAAGATGCGAATCAGCTCGCACGAGCATCCCGAGGTTCATCCCCAGCGCCCACCAGTCGCGCCTGCGCCCCGTCGTGGAGGTCGCGCTCGATCCGGCGCAGCTCGGCGGCCGAGTGGTCGACCGACTCGGCGCGCGTCTCGGTGAGCACCTGCACGCGCTGCTCGAGCCGCTCACTGGTGCCGTAGGTCAGCAGGAACCGGTCGATCCGGCAGCGCGCCACGCATGATCGGCTCGATCCCGAACCACCACGGCCACACCGGTGATGACCGGCACGAACAGCAGCACGGCCAGCAACGACAGGGCCACGCTGAAGCCCGACCGACAAAACGATCAACAGACAGGCCTCGTCACGCCACGTCATCGGGTCGAGCGGCCCAGGTGCGCAGCCGCTGGAGCGGGCCCATGCCCTCGGGGGTCGACTGGTAGTGGGCCGGCACCGTCGTACCAAGCATCTTCTTCCGCGATGTCGCGGTGCTTGTCGGCGATCCAGCGCGTGAGCGGCAGGCTCACCAGCAGCAGTCCGGAGCCCCACGACGATGATGGCGAGAGTCACCGCCGACGATGTTGACGATGAGTACGGCGAGGGGGGCTCGGAAACCACAGCAGCAGCTGCAGCGCGGCGTACCCGGTCATCCGCAGTCGTCCGGCGCTCGTCATGGCCCCAGTGTCGCCGATCGGCGGCCGACGGGACAGTGGACCTAGCACCACCCTGCAGAGGGGTGCTCGCGCTCCTGTCCCGGCGGCCGCCGGCGGCGAGCCTGGAGGGGTTCGGAGATCTGCCCAGCCGAGGAGCCGCCATGAGTACCCACAGTGTCCTGTCCCACCTGCCCCTTGCGCGCCGCGCGCTGGAGCGCCACCCATCCGTGGCGCGCGATCGGCGCCTGGTTCGCCTTCGTCGGCGATCGCCGTCGCGCTCGCCGCGCTCGTCCCGACCAAGCAGACGACCGACGCCGACTACCGGCTCGGCGAGTCGGGCCGGGCGGACGCGATGGTCGCGGCCGGCCACTTCCCGGGCGGCCAGGTCGAGAGCGTGCTCGTCACGGCCCGTGACGGAGGCGCCCCCGCCCAGGGCGACGTCGTGCGGGCGGCAGCGCGAGCTGCGCACCGAGGCCGGCGGCCTGAACGGCGTGACGGGTGTGTCGGCGCCGCAGTGGAACCCCGCGCACGACGCGGCGCTGGTCGACGTCCACCTCACGGACGCGGTCGACGACCCGGCCCCGGTCCAGGCGGCCGTGGCCGCCGTGGCGCGCGACCACCACGGCACTGGAGCTCCGCGAGGCCGGCGACGTCTCGGTCAACGACGCCGATCAACACCCGCGTCGCCGAGGACCTCCACTCGGCCGAGGGCATCAGCCTGCCGATCACGATCCTGCTGATGCTCCTGGCCTTCGGCGCCCTGATCGCCGCCGGGGTCCCGGTCCTGCTGGCGGTCACGTCGGTGGCCGCCACCATGGGCATCACCGCACCGCTCTCGCACCTGATCCACTCCGAGCCCACGGTGACCAGCATGATCGTGCTGATCGGGATGGCGGTCGGCGTCGACTACTCGCTGTTCTACCTCAAGCGCGAGCGCGAGGAACGCGCCAAGGGCCACTCCACGCTCGACGCCGTCGAGATCGCCGCGGCCACGTCGGGGCACTCGATCCTGGTCTCGGGCGCGGCCGTGATCGGCTCGATGGCCGGGCCTGTTCATCGTCGGCGGAGCCACCTTCGACTCGCTCGCGACCGGCGCGATCGTGGTGGTGGCGGTGGCAGTCATCGGGTCCGTCACCGTGCTGCCGGCACTGCTGGCCAAGCTCGGCCGCTGGTCGGACCGACCCCGCCTTCCCCTGCTGTGGCGGGTCAACCGTCGGATCGGCCACGGTGGGATCAGCCGCCGCCTGCTGGCACCCGTCGTACGGCGGCCCGTCGCCGCACTCGTGATCGCCGTGGCGGCGCTGGTGCTGCTCGCCGTCCCGTCGCTCGGCATGAAGACCAACAACGCCAACCTGGACACGCTCCCCCGGTCGATCCCCCAGGTGCAGACGATGCACGCCATCGCGGCCGCGTTCCCGGCCCAGGGCACCACCGCGACGGTGGTCGTGCACGGCCCGGCCGACGAGCAGGCGCGCTACCGCAGCGCACTGGAGCACCTGGAGACGGCCGCCGCCGCGACGCCCGGCTTCTCACCGGCAGGGCCCGGGGCGATCGAGACCTCGACGGACGGACAGACCCAGCGCCTCACGCTGCCGATCCGGTGGTCGTGGTCGGACCAGCGGGCGACCCAGGCCGTGCAGCACCTGCGCGACCAGCTGGTGCCGGACGCGTTCGACGGGCTGCCGGGCGAGCACGCCGTGGGAGGTGACGTCGCGGAGTCCCTCGACTACGCCACGCACGAGTCGAGCCGGCTCCCCTACGTGATCGGGTTCGTGCTGCTGCTGACCCTGGTGATGATGGCCTTGGCCTTCCGCAGCATCGTGGTCGCCCTGCTGTCGTCGGCGCTGAACCTGCTGTCGGTGGGAGTGGCGTTCGGGATCCTCACCCTCGTGTTCCAGCACGGCTGGCTGTCGGGACCGCTCGGTTTCACCAGCCCCGGCTTCGTGATCGAGTGGATCCCCCTCTTCGTGCTGGTCGTCCTGGTCGGGCTGTCGATGGACTACAACGTGTTCGTCCTCGCCCGGATCCGTGAGCACGCCGCCAACGGCCTGCCCGCGCGCGTCGCCGTGGAGCGCGGCATCACCGACACTGCCGGTGTGATCACCAGCGCAGCAGCGGTGATGGTCTCGGTGTTCGCGATCTTCATCACCCTGAGCATGCTGGAGATGAAGATGATGGGCGTCGCCCTCGCGGCCTCCATCCTGATCGACGCCACCCTGATCCGGCTGGTGATCATGCCCGCCGCCCTGGTGCTGCTGGGCGAGCGCGCCTGGTGGCCGGGACGCCTCGCGTCGCCCCTACGGCGAGACCGTGGCGCCCGAGCCGGAGCTGGTGCGGGCGCGCTGAGACCCCGTCAGGAGGTACGGCGACGGCGGCACACCCCGTCGTACCTCCTGCCGGCCCGGGCGGCTCTGGCACGATCCCCTGAGTGACACCCGACACCGACCGCAGCCGCTGGATCGCGCTGGTCGTGTGTTGCAGCGCGATGTTCATGACGCTGCTCGACGTCAGCGTCACCAACGTCGCGCTGCCGTCGATCGGCGACGACACGGGTGCCGGCGCCTCCCAGCTGCAGTGGATCGTCTCGGGCTACACGCTCGCGTTCGGGCTGGTGCCGGTGCTGGGCGGCAAGCTCGGCGACGACCACGGCCGGCGGCTGATGTTCCAGGTGGGGGTCGGCGGCTTCGTGGTCACGTCCGCGCTCTCGGGCCTCGCCCCGACCGCCGGCTTCCTGATCGGGGCTCGGGTGCTCCAGGGGCTGTTCGGCGGGCTGATCAACCCGCAGACCTCGGGACTGGTCCAGCAGATGTTCCAGCGGCGCCGACCGCGGCCGCGCCTTCGGCGTCCTCGGTACGACGGTCGGGCTCGGCACCGCGATCGGGCCGCTCGTCGGCGGCGCGCTGATCGCGTTGGGCGGTCCGACCCTCGGGTGGCGGCTGGTGTTCTTCGTCAACATCCCGGTCGGCCTCGTCGTGATCGCCCTCTCCCGACGCCTGTTGCCACCGCCGGTCGAGACCACCCACCACCGGCTCGACGTGCTGGGCGCCGCGCTCCTCGGGGGCGCGACATTCTGCGTGCTGTTCGCCTGCGTGGAGTACGACGCGCTCCGCGACGCGCGGCTCGGCGTGGCTGGCTCTCCCGGCCGTCGGCCCTGCTCGGCCTCTTCCTGCGCCGGGAGCGACGACTCACCCTCGAGTCGCCGCGACCCGCTGGTCGACCTGCGGCTGTTCCGGCGGCCGTCCTACGTCGGCGGGCATCACGATGGCCCTGGCCTTCTTCCCGGCGATGGCCGGTCTGCCCCTGGTGCTGGCGCTCTACTACCAGCGCGGGCTCGGCTACACCGCGCTCGAGTCGGCGCTCGGCGTGACGGCGTACGCCGTGGGGAGCGCGGTGTCGGCGCCGCTGGCCGGGCGCGTGGTCACCCGGATCGGGCGGCCGCTCGTGGTCGCCGGGGCCGTCACCTTCGGCGTCGGCGCGATCGCGATGGCGGTCATCGCCACCCACATCCCCGACGGTCATGCGACGCTCGCCCTCGCGCCGCCGCTGTTCGTGATGGGCTGCGGCCAGGGGATGCTGATCACGCCCAACCAGACGCTGGCGCTGATGGACGTCGACCCGCTGATGGGGAGCGCCGCCGGCGGTGTGCTCCAGACCGGCCAGCGGATCGGGCTCGCGATCGGTCAGGCGCTGATCGGTGCCGTCTTCTTCACCTCGCTCACAGGAGACAGCACGGCGTCGTACTCGCAGGCCCTAGGGCACGCGGTGATCGCGGCGATCTGCTTCGTCTCGATCGCGGTCGCGATCGGCGTCCACGACCTGGTCCGGACCCGACGCCGTGAGCAGGTCCTCCGACGCCGCACGACCGAAGACCGGCGCCCCGTGAGGGACGCCGGCCTTGGCTGGACCACTGGGTCAGGCAGGCGCGCCGACTGGCTGAGTCCCTGCGGCCACGTTCTGACCGGCACGGCGCGAGTGCCAGAAGCCGAGACCGGCGAGCAGGAACAGCAGGCCCGAGCCGATGAAGGCGACGATGGCGCCGATGCTGGTGATCGTGCCGATCGTGGCGAAGGCGTAGCCGTAGAGCAGCAGACCGCGGAGGGTGCTACCCATGAACATCGTCTGCCGCAGGCCGCCCAGATCCTGGCAGGCCTTGGTCGCAGCCGCCTTCGGGTCGGAGCACTGCTGGATGAACTGGCCACTGACCTCGGAGTAGGACTTGCCGCCGGACGCCTCGCTCATGTGCACGGCGATGTAGTGGTTGGCGTACGCCTTGGCCTGGGGGCCGGTCGTCATCTGCTGGCCGGCGTACTGCTTGAGTGCGGCCTGGTCAGACGCAGGGAGCTCCGAAAGCCCGGTGGCACTGGTCGGCATCGTGATGTGCTGGGCTCCGAGCTGGTCGTTCACCTGGTTCCCGATGAACATGCTGGCCCACGTGAGCAGGAGCCGGCACCGATCAGCAGGACGACGGCGAGCAGGAGCCCGGTGCCGGAGATCAACTTGTCAAGCGTGGCGCGCATGATGTTTCACCTTCTCTGTTCGGGTCTTCGGTCCTTCCGAATGACCCTCTGGCTCCAGGGGTCGGTGCCAAGCCCGTTCTGCCCTCGTAGGGCTGGACGTCACCCCCGTGCGGCCGCCAGAGGTCCCGGGGCCTTGGGGACGTCTGGCAGCGGCCTAGGGTGATCGATGTGGACGACCACGACCTCGCGCGGTCCGCGGCGCAGCGCCTGGCCGAGCTGACCGGCGTGCCGCAGCATCGCGCGGCCGTCGTGCTCGGCTCCGGCTGGAGCCCGGTCGCCGAGGCCCTCGGCCGGCCCCGGGCGACGCTGCCGATGACCGAGCTCCCCGGCTTCGTGGCCCCCGTGGCCGAGGGTCACCGCGGCACGATCGCGTCGTACGACCTGGACGGCGTGCCGGTCCTCGTGCTGTTCGGCCGGACGCATCTCTACGAGGGTCTCGGCCCGCCCCGTGGTACAGGGCGTCCGGACCGCCGCGGCCGCCGGGTGCACGACGGTCGTCCTCACCAACGCGAACGGGTCCTTGCGCCGCGACTGGGAGCTTGGCCGGGTCCTCCTGGTCCGCGACCACCTGAACCTGACCGCGACCTCGCCGCTGGTGGGCGCTCGCTTCGTCGACCTCACCGACTGCTGGTCGCCCCGCCTCCGCGGCCTGGCTCGCCAGCTCGACCCCTCTCTCGAGGAAGCGGTCTACGCCTGGCTGCGGGGGCCGCACTACGAGACCTACGCCGAGGCCGAGTGGGTCCGGCGTACCGGTGCCGACGTGCTCGGGATGTCGACGGTCCCGGAGGCGATCGCCGCCCGCGAGTGCGGCTCGAGGTCGTCGGGCTCTCCACGGTGACCGCTGTCGAGGGCGACGATGCGGGAATCGACCCGAGCGAGGTGGTCGTTGTCGCTGAGGCGGCAGCGGAACGGACCGGGCGGCTGCTGGCAGACCTGCTGAGGAGGGGAACGAGATGACCACGACCGAGCGACCCGCACGACGGGCACCCGCGGCACCGGGTGGGATCGAGGCCAACGGCATCAACGTGATCGACGAGTCCGAGCGCCGCGGACGCCCGCCGGGCTGTTCTGGCCCTGGTGCGCCTCCAACATCTCGGTGCTGGCGGTGTCGTACGGCGCGTTCGTGCTCGGGTTCGGGATCGGACTGTGGCAGGCGGTCATCGCCTCGGTGGTCGGTGCGGTGCTGTCGTTCTTCCTCGTCGGCCTCGTCTCGATCGCCGGCAAGCGCGGCTCGGCGCCCACGCTCGTCCTGTCCCGCGCGCCGTTCGACGCTGGGGCAACACCCTGCCCGGACTGGTGTCCTACGTGCTGCTGGTGGGTGGGAGACCGCGCTGGTGGCCCTGTCGACGCTGGCGACGGCCACCGTCTTCGAGCGGCTGGGCTGGAGCCACGGCAACGCCACCAAGATCGTCGCGTTCGTCGTCGTCGCGCTGGTGATCGTGCTGGCCGGGATCATGGGCTTCGACCTGATCATGCGCCTGCAGAAGTACCTCACGCTCGCGTTGATCGTCGTGACCGTCGTCTACGTCGTCCTGACGTGGGACCACATCCACTTCGACACGCTGCGCGCGATCCCGCACGGTGGCACGAGCGCGGTGATCGGCGCGGGGGTGCTCGTGATGACCGGGTTCGGCGTCGGATGGGTCAACACCGGCGCGGACTACCCGCTACCTCCCGCGCAACGCGTCGACGGCCGGCGTCGTCTGGTGGCCGACGTTCGGCGGGAGCCTGCCCGTGGTCATCCTGGGGTCCTACGGCATCCTCCTGGCCGGCTCGTCGCAGCAGCCGAGCGACGCCATCGGCAGCGACCCGATCGGGGCGCTGACCACGATCCTGCCGACCTGGTTCCTGCTGCCCTTCGCGATCGTGGCCGTGCTCGGACTGGTCAGTGGCGCGGTGATGGACATCTACTCGTCGGGCCTGACCCTGCTGACCCTCGGGCTCCCGGCACCGCGCTGGGTGGCGGCGGCCATCGACGGCGTCCTGATGGTCCTCGGAGCGATCTACATCATCTGGATCTCGGGCTCCGACTTCATCTACGTCTTCGAGGGCTTCCTGATCACCCTCGGCGTACCGATGGCCGCGTGGTGCGGGGTGTTCCTGGCCGACCTGCTCCTGCGCCGCCGCGACTACGACGAGGCCGCCCTCTTCGACGCGCGTGGGAGGTACGGGGCTGTCGGCGTGCCCGCGGTCGTCTCCATGGTGGTCGCCCCCGTCGTCGGCTGGGGGCTGGTGGTCGCCCCGTTCGGTCCCAAGGGCCTCGGCTGGCTCGGCTACCTGCTGGACCCGTTCGGGCTCGGCGGCAAGACCGGCACGTGGGCCTTCGCCAACCTCGGCGTGCCCGTCGCCCTGGCGATCGGCTTCGTGGGCTACCTGCTCCTCGGCAGCGTCGGCGTACGCCGGCAGGAGCGCGACGAGCAGCCGGCCGGGGTGTGAGTCGCGCGCGTCCCGGTTTCATCATGTGATGCAGGTGAACCTCGGCTTCACACGGTGAGCTCACCATGAGAAGCCGAGGTTCACCACCTGAACATGATGAAGCTGGGAAAGCCAGGCCAGCCCAGGCCGGCCTAGCCCAGCCGTCAGGAAAGGGCCGCCCGCTCGGCGCCGATCGTGGTGTCGTCACCGTGGCCGGTGTGGACGACGGTGTCGTCGGGGAGCGGTAAGGAGTCGCGCCCGGATCGACTCCACGATGAGCGAGCCGTCGCTGTAGGAGCGACCCGTCGCACCGGGGCCGCCCTGGAACAGCGTGTCGCCGGTGAAGACACAGCCCAGGTCGGGTGCCAGGAGGCAGACCGAGCCTGGGGAGTGTCCAGGGGTGTGGAGCACCGTCAACGACGAGCCCGCCACCGGGACCGACATCGCGTCGGTGAGGTCGACGTCCCACAGGAAGTCGGGATGCGTGAGCTCCCACAGGGGCCGCTCGTCCGGGTGGAGGAGGATCGGCGCCGTCACGGCCTCGCGCAGCGCGACCGCGACGCGCACGTGGTCGTCGTGGGCATGGGTACAGACGATCGCGCTGACGCGACGCTGCCCCACCACCGCGAGGATGCCCTCGACGGAGTGGGGTGCGTCGATCACCACGCAGGACTCGTCGTCGCCGATCACCCACACGTTGTTGTCGACGTCGAAGGTCTGCCCGTCGAGGCTGAACGTTCCGCTGGTGACGCCGTGGCCGACGCGCAGGGTCGGCGACGGGGTCAAGAGAAGACCACCACGCTGCGGAGCACGTCGCCGTGGTGCATCTTCTCGAACGCCGCCTCGACGTCGCCGAGGGCGATCTCCTCGGACACGAAGGCGTCGAGGTCGAGCCTGCCCTGCTGGTAGAGCGAGACGAGCATCGGGAAGTCGCGCGAGGGCAGGCAGTCGCCGTACCAGCTGGACTTCAGCGCGCCACCCCGCCCGAACACGTCGATCAGCGGGATGTCGGGGATCCGCATGTCGGGAGTGGGTACGCCGACCAGGACGAGCGTGCCGGCCAGGTCGCGCGCGTAGAAGCCCTGCTTCCAGGTCTCGGGTCGGCCGACGGCGTCGATGACGACGTCGGCGCCGTTGCCCCCGGTGAGCGCCTGGATCGCCTCGACCGGGTCGACCTCCTTGCTGTTCACGGTGTGGGTGGCCCCCATCGAGGTGGCCCCGGCGAGCTTGCGGTCGTCGACGTCGACGGCGATGACCGTCTCCGCGCCGGCCAGCACCGAGCCGGCGATCGCCGCCGATCCGACGCCGCCGCAAGCCGATCACGGCCACGCTCTTGCCGCGCCCGACAGCGCCGGTGTTGATCGCCGCGCCGAGGCCCGCCATCACGCCGCAGCCCAGCAGTCCGACCGCGGCCGCTCGCGCCGAGTCGTCGACCTTGGTGCACTGCCCCGCGGCCACGAGCGTCTTCTCCGCGAACGCGCCGATGCCCAGGGCCGGCGAGAGCTCGGTGCCGTCGGCGAGAGTCATCCGCTGGGTGGCGTTGTGGGTGGCGAAGCAGTACCACGGCTCGCCGCGCAGGCAGGCCCGGCAGTCGCCACAGACCGCGCGCCAGTTCAGGATCACGAAGTCACCGGGAGCCACGGAGGTCACGTCGTCGCCGACCGCCTCGACGACGCCGGCCGCCTCGTGCCCGAGCAGGAACGGGAAGTCGTCGTTGATCCCGCCCTCGCGATAGTGCAGGTCCGTGTGGCACACCCCGCACGCCTGCACCTGGACCACTGCCTCACCGGGCCCGGGGTCGGGGACGTTGATCGTCTCGATGCTGACCGGCTCACCCTTGGCTCGCGCGACGACTGCCTGGACCTGTTGCATGCACCCCTCCTGAATGACGGTACAGCCACCCTACGGGGAACAGGGGATGCGCGACGACCCCGAGTCCGGCAACCTTTGTCGTGTCGAGGAGGTCCTATCCGCATGATGACGAGATTCCTGCGCCCGCTGACCCTGGCCGCGGTGGCGACGCTGGTGATGATCGCGCCGCTGGCCGGCACGCCGACCAGCCCCGCCACCGACCTGGCCTCCCGTACGCCGGGCCGTGCTGCCGCGACCCTCCCGGTCACCGGACTGCCCACCGGGGCCCGGCCGGCGATCGCCTACGCCTTCGCCACGAAGCCGGCGTTCCTGGGCGGGAACTTCCGCGTCCACCGTCCCTCGGGGGCCGTCTCGCGGATCGGGTTCCTCGCCCTCGGCCAGTGGTCGACCATGGGCCGTGGCGTGTTCGGGATCGCGGCCACCGAGGTCGGCCCGCAGCTCCAGCGGATCGACGCGCACGGGAGAGTCGTCCGGAAGCAGTTCCTGACCCACTTCGGGCTCGCCATCTCTCCCGACCACTCGATCGTGAGCTGGCTCGACAACCGCCGCCGCCCGCACGACCTGGAGGGCCGCGGCGCGCGAGAGTTCACGCTCCCCCGCGTACCCCGAGGTGACGAGGTCGGGGCAGTCGCGGGTGCCAGGACCTGCAAGGAGCAGGCCCCCGAGGGAGGTGGCTGCACGGTCTTCGTGAACGCCGCCCGCAACCGCGGGGTCTTCGTGTCGACGTCCCACGGCATCGTGGGCCGGATCGGGCCGATGCTCCACGTGACCGACGTCAACCAGCAGGGTCGCGTGACCGGGCTGGTCTCGCGGGCCACGACGGGCCACCCCGCCTGCTGGGGCGTCTTCGGGCCCGGCGGGCACCGCGCCTGGAAGACCTGCCGGTACGCCCTCGACTCCTTCTCCGACGACGGCCGCCGGGTGCTGGGCGAGCACCGCCAGGCGAAGTGGGACAGCATCACCCGCTTCGCGATCTTCCGCCACGACGGCAGCATCGCCCGCGCCTACACCTTCCGCCCCGGACCCAAGCGCAGCCTGACGCGGCTCACCTGGGAGGACTCGACCCACCTGCTCGGCGTCCTCCGCGTCGGCAACACCTGGTCGATCGTCCGGGTCGGCGTCGGCGGCGTCGTCGAGTACGCCGTCCCGCCCGTCGCAGCCGTCAACGAGTTCACCCCGTTCGCGCTCCCGATCCGCTGACCCGTCCGGCTCGATCTCGCGATCGATGCAACCCTTCGCGCGTCGACGTCGTCGTCGGAGTGAGAGCCGACGAGGATGGGGACGCCGATGCGGCAGAGCGAGGCGAGGGGAGGCGCGATGGTCCGCGCTCTCCCCCGGTCGGGTGGCCCTGACTTCGAGGACTGGCTGGCTGCCCGGGAGGGCGCACTGCAGCGCACGGCTCACCTCCTGACCGGTGACGTCCACTCCGCCCAGGACCTGGTCCAGACCACGCTGGCGCGGCTCTACCTGCGCTGGGACCGCGTCCGCGGCGCCGACAACATCGACGCCTACGCCCGCACGGCCCTGGTCAACGAGTTCCGCTCCTCGTGGCGTCGCGCGGGTCGACGCCCGGAGCTGGTCGTCGCCGCCGTCCCGGACACGGCGGCCGCGGAGGCACCGCCGTACGACGGCAGCCGCGACGCGGTGTGGCGGTTCGTGTGCTCGCTGCCGCCCAAGCAGCGGACCGTCGTCGTTCTCAGGTTCTACGAACAGCTGACCGAGACCGAGATCGCCCACCTGATGGGGATCTCGGTCGGCACCGTCAAGTCCCAGAGCAGCCGCGCTCTTGCTGCGCTCCGGGCCCGACTTCCCGACCATCCCGAGATCTCCGGAGAGGAGACCGGCCGATGACCACCGAGGACCTGCTGACTCGGACCCTCACCGGGGTCACCGAGACCACGGAGTACCCGACCACCCCGATGGCGACCGTGGTCGCTCGCTCGCGGGCGATCCGAGCTGGGCGTCGCCGCCGGGTCGCGGCACTCACCGCGGCCGCGGTCGTCGTCGCCGGCGGCGTCTCCGCCACCCTGCTCCTGGGCCACGGCGGTGACTCGACCCCGGGGCCTGCCGGTCCCTTGGGCGAGCTCCCGCAGGGCGCGGCACCGAAGCTCGACTACCTGGACGGCGACACGTTCGTCGCGAGCACCGGGGTCCGTGTCTCGTCGCCCACCTTCGGCCGGGCCGTGAACGCGGTGCGCTCGCAGGGCGGGGTGTTGGTGACGTCGCGTGGCACCACCCGTCACCCGAACCTGTCGATCAGCGTCGTCACCGGCGGCGTGACGACTCGCCTCGGCTGTGGCGCCTCGTCCTTCGCCGTCCCGTCCGACGGGGGTGACCCGGTCTACTGGCTGGCCGACGGATGCCAACCGGCGAGCGGGGGTTCCCTGGTGCAGGGTGACGCCCGGACCCCCACCCCCCAGGGCGCGACCTTCGCGCCGGTCGGCCTCACGAACGGCGGCGTCGTCGTGTTCACGGTGTCGCTCGGCCTGCACCTTCCCTCGCACGCTCTGGTGATCCCTCCCGGCCACCGGGCCGCGGTCCCGCTCCGGCTGGGGATGCCGACGGCGGCCTCGGCGGCCGGTGACCTGGTCGCAGGCAAGGCACGCGACTTCCAGCGCTCAGCGGTGGTCGACGCCACCACGGGCGCGGTGCTCTGGCGCACCGCCCCGGCGTGGACGCTCCAGAAGTTCTCCGCCTCCGGCCGCTACGTGGCCGGGATCCAGAGCGTCGGGGTGCAACCGTCGGCCGACGTCGGCGACATCGTCGGCGTCTGGGACGCCGCCACCGGCCACCCGGTGCTGCAGAAGGTGCTCCCGGGCCTGATCGTCGACGCCGAGGGCTGGGAGGGAGACGACTCCCTGCTCGTGGTCGCCGAGGACCGCGACGGGCAGGAGGCGATCCTCCGGGTCGGCCTCGACGGCAGCGTCACCCGCACCACGCCGGTGGTGCGCGGCGTCCCGCGGCCGGCCGAGGGCCGTCCTCCGCTGGCCACGCTGCGTCTCGCCGCCACCCCCTGACGGCGCGGCTCTGCCACGATGGAGACCTCGGCGAGTCGCCCGCGTCGGGACGGCGACGACCCGAGGAGCGCCGAGGACCCCACCGACCGTCGACGGGAGGCACGATGCCCGGAGCCGTCCCGCTGTCCAGCGGTCCCCGCTTCGACGACTGGCTCCCGGCCGGTGAGGGCGCACTCCAGCGCACCGCCCATCTCGTGACCGGCAACGTGTACGAGGCGCAGGACCTCGTGCAGAACACCCTGGCCCGGCTCTACCAGGGGTGGGGCCGGATGCGCGACGTCGATGATCTCGACGCCTACGCCCGCCGGGTGCTCCTCGACGAGCTCCGCACTGGATGGCGTCGGCCGGGACGCCGGGCCGAGCCCCTGGTCGAGGTGCTCCCCGCCCGCCCCGTGCCGGGCTCGCCGTCGTACGACGAGAGCCGCGAGGCGGTCTGGGACCTCGTCTGCTCGCTGCCGTCCACGCAGCGCGTCCCGGTCGTGCTCCGCTTCCACGACCAGCTGTCCGACGCCGAGATCGCCGACCTGACCCGCACCCCCGTCGACACCGTGACGTCGCGGAGCAGCCACGCCCTCGCCGCGCTGCGCGCGTGGCTGCTCGACCATCCCGAGATCACCGGCGACGACCGCGCTGCCACCTCAGGAGGCCCGGCTGACGCCGAGGACGTGCTCACGCGGACCCTGACCGAGGTCGTCGGGACGACCGCGTACCCCACCACGTCGATGACGACCGTCGCCGCCCGCTCGCGCGCGCTCGTCCACGCACGCCGCCGCGTGACGGCCCTGGTCGCCGCGGCGGTGCTGGTCGCCGCAGGTGCGGTGGTGGTCCGGGGGAACCGGCACGACCACGCGACGACCGCTCGCCCGGCCGGGCACCACGCCCCGGCGGGGTCGCTCCTCGACCTCGCGCAGGGAGCGGCCCCGCGGGTGGCGTTCCTCGACGGAGACGCGTTCGTCACCCCCAGCGGTGAGCGCCTCACGGCGCCGGCGTTCCGCACGGCCACGAACGCGACGACCTTCGGCCGCGGTGTGCTGGTGGCGGGCCGGACGACGACGCAGAGACCGTTCGCGGCCATCTCACTGGTGTCGGGCGGCTCCACGCGGCGACTCGGCTGCGGGACCCCCTCGTTCGCCGTGGGGAGCGGCGACCCGGCGTACTGGCTCTCCCAGGGGTGCCGGTTCGTCGGCCCGGGCCGGCTGTTCCACGGGACGACGGTCACGCCGACGTCGAAGGGCGTGATCTACTCGCCGGTCGGGAGCACGAGCCGCGGCCTGGTGGCCGACGGCACCCCGGTGCTCGCGCAGGGCGCCGGGTCGAGCGGACCGGTCCTGGTCGCACCGAACGGCTCGCGCAGCCGGATCCCCGACGTCACCGACGTCTCGGCAGTGTCACCGTCGGGAGACCTGGCGGTGGGGACCGACTCGTCGGGCGACAGCGTGGTGACCGAGCTGTCGACCGGTGCGGTGCAGTGGCGTGCCCCGCGGTGGACGCTGGGGCACTTCTCGTCCTCGGGTCGCTACGTCGTGGCGATGCAGAACCTCGGCGCGCAGAGCCTGCAGGGGGTCGGCGACGTGATCGGAATCAGGGACGCCGCCACGGGTCACCGGGTCACCTCCGAGGTCCTGCCCGGCCTGAGCATCGTGCGAGCTGCGGTGTGGGAGGGCGACCGCTCGGTCCTGGTGGTCGCCGAGGACCGCGAGGGGCGGCAGGCGATCGTGCGGGTCGGCCTCGACGGCGCGATCACCCGCGCAACACCCGTGGCACCGGCCGGCCAGGGGAGCTTCCGCCTCGCCTCCGCTCCCTGACCGGCGGGCTCTGCCACGATTGCAACCTTCCCCTCCCCCGTCGCGTCTTGGTGGCAACGAGGGGAGGAACCCATGGCAGGACCCGACCGACCACCCACGGGGGCAGTCGCTGTGGCCGACCGGCACGACGCGCGTGACGCCGACTTCGCGGCGTACCTCGCCGCCCGGCAGGCGAGCCTGCTCCGGACGGCGTACCTGCTGACGGGCAACCGCCACGACGCCGAGGACCTCACCCAGACGGCGTTCGCCAAGCTCTACCTGTCGTGGGACAAGGTGCGCGACCACGGGGCCATCGACGGCTACGTACGGCGGATCCTGGTCAACGAGCACAACTCGCTGTGGAGACGTGCCTGGAAGCGGCGCGAGCACGCGCAGGAGCAGCCGGTCCTCGACCGGCCCGTGCACGACGCCCCCGACGACGGCACCGGTTCCGAGCTCTGGACCCTCGTCCAGACCCTGCCCCGCAAGGCGCGCGCGGTGGTGGTCCTGCGCTACTACGAGGAGCTGAGCGAGGCCGAGACGGCCGCCACCCTCGGCATCTCGGTCGGCACCGTGAAGTCGCAGACCAGCCGGGCGCTCGCTGCGCTCCGGACCCGTACCCCCCAGAGCCTCGACCCCCGCGGAACCGAGGAGGACCGATGAACGACGACGACCTGACCACCGACCTGGGCCGTGCGCTCCACGACCACTCCGACGCCATGCGCGGCTCCTCGCTCGCCCTGGCCGACGTGAAGGGCAAGGCCCGCTCGATCAGGCGCCGGCGCGCGGCGACCGCCGTGGGTGGCGCGGTCGTGGCGGTTGCCCTGATCGTCCCCACCGCGGCGATCGCGAGCCACCAGGGTCACCGGACGACGCCGATGCCGCCGGCCACGCAGAGCATCACCCCGAGCCCGAGCCCCACCGCGTCGGACGACGCACAGCCGCTGACCGGCGTCCTCGACGTCTCGGACCTGCCGACCGGTGCCGCACCGGCGATGGACTACCTGCAGGACGGCACGTTCCACGTCGCCGACGGGTCGACCTTCGCCGTCGGCACCCGGCACACGCCGTCCCAGTTCGTGGAGCTGGCCGACGGGTCGGTCGTCTGGCGGACTGTCGACCCCAGTGGCCAGGCCTACGTCGAGATCCGTGACCCCGACGGCACCTACCACAGCCCGGAGCGCATCGCCTCCGACCTGAGCGTCAACGCGGCCCACAGCATCGTCGCCTGGGTGACCCCGTCGAGCCAGGTGATGATCTGGGAGGGATGGGCGAGTGTGCCGCGCGCGCTGGGTGGCCTCATCCCCGGCACCGACCTGCGGATCGGACCGGTCACGGGCACCGGCGCCGCGGCCCCCGGCAAGCCCGGGCCGAGCTGTGTGCAGTCGACCTGCACCGTCATCGTCAACGTGCGCGACGGCTCCGCCCCGGGACAGCCCTGGGAGGTCAGCGACTCAGGGTCGCAGCCGTTGCGGGACGGCGGCTACCTGGACATCCGCGACGTCAGCGACGCCGGGCTGACGATCGGCCTGACCAAGGCGACGGACTCCAGCACCTGCTCGAAGCTCCTCGGCGGCGGCGAGTTCCAGGGGTTCGCGACCTGCAAGAACCAGCTCGCCAGCTTCTCGCCCGACGGGCGGCTGATCCAGGCCTGGCCGGGCTACTTCGACGGCATCGGCCCCGGCGGGATCGCGGTCTTCGACCTGGAGGGCAACCGGCTGTTCGAGCGCAGCGCCACGGAGCAGGTGCAGTCCTACTACGACGGGGAGACCTGGGAGGACGACACCCACCTGCTCGTCCCGACCTACCAGGACGGGCGGTGGGCACTGGTCCGCATCGCGTCGGACGGCTCGATGGAGTACGCCGTCGCACCGGCCAAGGGTCCCTACGACGCGAACCCCTTCATCCTCCCGACCGGGGGTGGCCTGCCCTCCTCCTGACTCGCCGGCCCCGCTTGTCACGCGGGGTTATCACCGCCGAAGATCCCGCACAGCACGCACCCAGTGACCACAGCACCGCACCAGTGCCCGACCCGCCCGGCCGATCCCAGGCGGCCCAGGGTCAGGCCACCACCTCGGTGATCGGCTGGGACGAGTCGGCCGGCAGGTCGAGAGCGGACGGCGTCCGACCGCGGGCGACGAGCTCGGCGCCGAGCGCGGCCACCATGGCTCCGTTGTCGGTGCACAGCCCGGGTCTCGGGACCCGGACCGCGATCCCCTTCGCCTCGGCCCGCTCGGTCGCCATCGCCCGGAGCCGGGAGTTCGCGGCCACCCCGCCGCCGATCAGGATGTCCCCGATGCCCTGGTCGGCGGCGGCGTCGAGCGCCTTGCGCACCAGGACGTCGCAGACCGCCTCCTGGAAGCTCGCCGCCACGTCGCCGACGTCGATGGTGATGCCGTCGCGCTGCTGGGTCTCGACCCAGCGCGCGACCGCGGTCTTGAGGCCCGAGAACGAGAAGTCGAAGCGGTGCCGCTCGAGATCGCGGCGACTGGTCAGGCCGCGCGGGAAGTCGATGGTCACCTGCCCGTCGCGCGCGGCGCGGTCGATGTGGGGACCGCCCGGGAAGGGCAGCCCGAGCAGCCGGGCGACCTTGTCGAACGCCTCCCCCGCCGCGTCGTCGATCGTGGCGCCGAGCGGCTCGACACCGCCGTCGTGACCGGTCACGTCGTCGACGCGGAGCAGGCTGGAGTGGCCACCGCTCACGAGCATCGCCAGGCACGGCTGGGGCAGCGGCCCGTGCTCGAGCTGGTCGACCGCGACGTGGGACGCCAGGTGGTTGACGCCGTAGATCGGCTTGCCCAGGCCGATGGCCAGGGCCTTGGCCGCGGCCACGCCGACGAGCAGCGCGCCGGCCAGTCCTGGCCCGCTGGTCACGGCGATCGCGTCGACGTCGTGGAGGCTGATGCCGGCGGTCTCGCAGGCCCGCTCGAGCGTCGGGACCATCGCCTCGAGATGGGCACGGCTGGCCACCTCGGGTACGACGCCACCGAAGCGCGCGTGCTCCTCGACGCTGCTCGCGACGGCGTCGGCGAGGAGCGTGTGGCCGCGGACGATCCCGACGCCGGTCTCGTCGCAGGACGTCTCGATGCCGAGGACCAGCGGCTCGTCGCTCACGCGATCTCCTTGAAGAGGATCACCGCGGTCGTCCCGTCGGCGTAGTAGCGCGGCCGCCGGTCGATCTCGGTGAAGCCGCGGGCGGCGTAGAAGGCACAGGCCACGTGGTTGTCCTCGCGTACCTCGAGCAGCAGTCGGTCGGCGTGGCGGGTGAGCGCCTCGTGCTCGACCCTCGCCAGGAGGCCGGAGGCGAGGCCCGTACGCCGGTGGGTCGCCGCCACCGCGATCCGCTGCAGCTCGGCGAGGTCGGCGACGATGCTCACCGCGGCGTAGGCGATCGGTGCGTCGCCCTCGGTGGCGACGAGGTAGAGCGTGGTCGGGACTCGCCCCGAGACGCCCTCGGCGACCAGCCCCGGCGGCCAGGCGTCGGAGCCGAGCGCGGCCCGCTCCAGGGCGGCCACCGCGTCGGTGTCGTCGGGCCCGGCCAGGCGTACCTCGACCTGCGGCATGGTCACGACACCTTCTTGGGCGCCGCGGGGGCGATCGCGTCCGGGCGGCGCAGGTAGAGCGGCTCGGGGTCGCGCAGCTCGGCCAGCTCCTCGGTCACCGCGCGGGCCAGCCAGGCGGCACTGGGGAGCACGGGCCCACGCGGGTCGGGGAAGTCGGCCGGGTAGAGCACGGCCCCCTCCCCGACCACAGGGGCGGCCGTCGCAGCATCGGCGGGCCGGAGGACCTCGGGCCCCTCGAGCCGGCGCCCCTGGTCGTCGTACGACGCGAGGTAGACCTCCTTGCGCCGCGCGTCGGTGGCGACCACGAAGTCGCTCCCGACCGGCTCGGGTCCGAGCGCTGCCTCGACCGCCAGCACGTCGAGCGAGCACACGCCGTAGACCGGGATCTCGAGCACGAGGGCCAGCGTGCGCGCCGTCACCAGCCCGACCCGCAGCCCCGTGAACGGCCCGGGCCCGACGCCCACCGCGATCGCCGTGAGGTCCTGCCGCACCACGCCGGCGTCGGTCAGCACCGCCTCGATGAGGGGGGCCAGCTGCTCGCCGTGCTTCATCCGCTCGGTCGAGCGGCGCTCGGCGACGACGTCCTCGCCGTCGTGGAGGGCGACGGTCACGTAGGGCGTGGCCGTGTCGAAGGCGAGCAGCACGGTTCCGAGGTTACTGACCCCTCGCAGCCGGTGATCGAGCGAGATCGGGTTCAGACCGGGAGGGCCCGCCAGTGGCTGGTCACCCGGCCGTCGTCCCCGACCAGGTGGAGGGCGAAGCTGGGCGGGGCGGCGTACCAGAGGGTGGGCGGCGCCTCGGCGTCGGCGGTCACGGTCGACACGACCCCGCCACCGATCAGGAGCGGCCGGCCCGCGAAGGTCGTCGTCGCCATCGTGTGGGCGTGGCCGACGAGCACCGCGACGACGTGCGGATGGCGGCTCACCACAGCCGCCAGGGAGTCGCCGTCGAGGAGCCGGATCGGGTCCATCAGCGCGAGGCCGATGGTGGTGGGCGGGTGATGGAGACAGACGTACGCCGGCGCGGCGTCCTCGGCGAGGCGGGCGTCGAGCCATGCCAGCTGGTCCTCCCCGAGCCGGCCGGGGTCCACCCGACCGGTCTCGTCGGCGTCGACCAGGGAGTCGAGCATCACGAACCGCGAGCCGCCGGCCCCGACGACGGTGCGCGTCGCGATCCCGAGGCCGGCGACGAACGCGTCGCGCACGTCGTGGTTGCCGGGGCACACCGCGAGCGGGCCGTCCCAGCGGTCGAGCCAGGCCCGGGCGGCGGCGTACTCCTCGGGCAGGCCGTGGTCGGCGACGTCACCGGTGACGACCAGCACGTCGGGCCGGGGGTCCATCGTGAGGAGGTGGTCCATGACCAGGGTGTTGCGAGTGGCGGGATCCTGGACCTCGTTGCCGAAGTGTGTGTCGCTGACATGGGCGATCACGAGCATGCTGTCCACCCTGTCACGGGCCGCCGTCCCGGCGCGCTAGCTGCGGAGGGCCGACAGCCGGACACCGAGCCAGCGGCCACCGACGGGTGAGAGCCGGACTCGCCGCGGGTCGAGCCCGTCGTCGCGGGCGGCCTCGTCGGCGACCGCACGCTCGATGCGGACCTCGAGCCGGTCGTCGGCCAGGCCCTCGGCCACGCCCTCACCCCACTCGACGACGGTGACGGCGTCGTCGAGTGAGGTGTCGAGATCGAGGTCGTCGAGCTCGGCGACCCCACCGATGCGATAGGCGTCGACGTGCACCAGGGCCGGACCGTCAGCCAGCGAGGGGTGCACGCGCGCGATCACGAACGTCGGGGATGTCACGTCTCCGCGGACACCCAGACCGGACCCGAGCCCCTGCGTCAGCGTGGTCTTGCCGGCACCCAGCTCGCCGGAGAGCACCACGACGTCGCCCGGCCGCAGCAGGGACGCCAACGAGGCGCCGAGCTCCCGCATCGAGGCGGCGTCGGGGGTGTCGTACGTCGCGGGCGCCCCGCGCCGCAGCTCGACGTAGGGCGAGTGCCGTCGGGTCTCGGCGAAGCCGTGCTCGCGCCAGAACGCGACCGTGCCGGGCAGCTCCTCGCGGGCCAGCACCGCGACGTCGTCGTAGGGCTCGGCGGCGGCCAGGGCCTCGGTCACCAGCGCTGTGGCGACGCCGTGCTCACGCACCTCGGGCAGCACGCCGACCCGCCGCAGCCACAGGGTGGACCCCTCTGGGTCGAGCACCAGCGCACCGACGTCGCGGCCGTCGGCGCGGGCGACCAGGCCACCGTGTCGCAGGGCCCCGGCGAGCGACTCGACGGTCTCGCCGAGCGCGTCGGCCGGGGGGTCGACGGGCGGTCGGGCGGCGAACGCGGCGCGGACGATCTCGAGCACGGTCGGGGCGTCGCCGGGCCCGACCCGCCGGATGGCGAGGGTCGCCGGGAGGGCAGCCGGCGCGGTCACCGGCGGTCGGCCAGGTCACCGGCCGCGGCGAGCAGGTGGTCGAGCTCGGCGTTGACGTCGTCGTGCCGCTCCATGATCACGAGGTGCCCCGCACCCTCGCACTCGAGCAGGTTCGAGCCGGTGATGTAGGCGTGGAGCTTGCGGCTGTGACCGATCGACGTGATCCGGTCGGCCGTCCCGCAGATGATGCTCGTCGGCACCACCGAGAGCGCCTTGACCGTCTCGAACTTGTCGAGCGCCGCGAAGTTGGAGAAGAACTCGGCGACCACCCCGAACGGCGTGGACGAGAGCATCTCGTCGACGAACTCGACGTAGGACTCGGGCACGTCGTCGCCGAAGGCGAGCTCGTCGGTGGCCACCAGCGCCACCGACCGTCCGAGCCGCCGGAAGCCGTCGACCTGGCGGTGACCGCGGGCCAGCAGCGCCATCACGCGCTCCGCCACCGCGCCGCCGACCGTCGACGGCAGCATCGGGGCGACGATCCGGTGTGGCTCGAGGCCGCCGGCGGTCGTCGAGATCAGGCCGACCCCGAGGATCCGGTCGCCGAAGAGCTCGGGGTGCTCCTCGGCCAGCGCCATGATCGTCATCCCGCCCATCGAGTGGCCGACCAGCACGATCGGGCCCTGCGGGACCACGGTGTCGAGGACGTGCTTGAGGTCGCGACCGAGCTGCTCGATCGTGGCGTGCCCGGGCTCGGAGCGCCCCGAACGGCCGTGGGAGCGCTGGTCGTAGTAGACCGCCCGCACCTGTCCGCGGTAGGCCGCGCGCTGGAAGTGCCACGAGTCGAGGGTCAGGGAGTAGCCGTGGATGAACACGACGGTCAGCTCCGGCACCTGGGTGGCGCGGCGCCGGCCGGTGGCGGCGACGTAGTCGTCGACCTCGACATGGAGGGGTACGCCGTCGTCCGCGACCACGGTGATCGGAGCGCTGCGTAGCGACCCGAACACCGTCTCGTCGCCGGCCCCGCGACGTGAGATGACGGCGCGACGCTGGGCGACCCTGAGCGCGGTGCCGGCAGCGGCGACCCCGACCGCGGCTCCCGCGACCGAGAGCACCTTGTTGGCGGCCTTCATGCGGCGTCTCCTCCGACGTAGCGGCGGCGCAGACGGCCCCCCATGCGTGTGACGATCTCGTAGTGGATGGTGCCGCAGGCGCGCGCCCAGTCGTCGGCGGTCGGCTCTCCGGCGCCACCCGGCCCGAAGAGCACGACCTCGTCGCCCGGCTCGCTCAGGTCGTCGTCGCCGAGGTCGACCACGAACTGGTCCATGCAGATCCGGCCACGGATCGGGTGGCGCGAGCCGCCGACCCAGACCTCGGCGGTGTTCCCGGCATGGCGCGGCACCCCGTCGCCGTACCCCAACGGGACCAGTCCTACCCGGGTCTCGGCCGGTGCGGTCCAGGTGTGCCCGTAGGACACGCCCGCCCCCGCAGGGATCGACTTGGTGAGCGCCAGCGGCGCCGTCACCGTCATCGCCGGCTCGAGCCCGACCTCGGGGCTGAGGCCGGGCGCGGGGTCGAGCCCGTAGGACGCGATCCCGCACCGGACCAGGTCGAAGCGGCTGCCGGGCCGGAGCAGCGCGCCCCCGGAGTTGGCGAGGTGGCGCACCTCCGGGCGCAGTCCTGCGCGCTCGGCGGCGTCGAGGGCCTCGCGGAAGGCCTGCTCCTGGAGGTCGTTGGCCGGATGGGTCGGCTCGTCGCTGCACGCGAAGTGCGACCAGATGCCCGTCACCCGCCACACGCCCTCGGCCTCGCCGGCGCGGGCCGCGGCCAGCAGCCCGGGCCACAGGTCGGCGGTCGAGCCGCCGCGTGACAGGCCGGTGTCGATCTTGAGCTGGAGACGGGCCGGCGTGGTGCCGACCGCGGCCCGGATCTCGGCCAGTTCGTCGAGGGTGTAGGCCGTCACGTCGACCTCGCGGTCGATCGCCGCGGCCCAGTCGTCACCGGGGACCGTGAGCCAGCAGAGGACCCGACCCGCGTCACCCGCCTCGCGCAGCCGCAGCGCCTCGTCGATCGTGGCGACGCCGAGCCACGGCGCCCCCGCCTGCCGCGCGGCGTGGGCCGACTCGAGCATGCCGTGGCCGTAGCCGTCGGCCTTGACCACGACCATCACGTCCGACCCGTCGGGCGCCACCAGGTCGCGCAGCCGTCCGACGTTGCGCCGGATCGCACCCAGGTCCACCACGATCTCGGGTCGGCGGACCTGCTCGCGACTCATGGCGTTCATCCTCCCATCACCGCTCTCGCGACCCGGGCGTCAGGGGAGGAGAGCGGCGATCACCCGGGGCAGTGCGGCGGCCACGTCGGGGGCGGAGATCGGCCCACCGGCCGAGGCCAGGGTGGCTGCGGCGCCGTGCAGCCAGGAGCCGACGGCCCCGGCGTCGTACGGCGTCAGACCGGCCGCGAGGAGGGCGCCACAGAGTCCTCCCAGCACGTCGCCGGCACCGGCGACGGCCAGCCACGGCGTGCCGGTGGTGGTGACCCGGACCCGGCCGTTCGGAGCGGCGACGAGCGTGTGGTGGCCCTTGAGCAGGACGGTGGCGGCATACTCCCGGGCCGCGCGGCGGGCGAAGGCGAGCTGGTCGGCCTCCACCTCGGCCCGCTCGACGCCCAGCATCGCCGCGAGCTCGCCGGCGTGTGGCGTGAGCAGAGCGGAGCGCTCGACCGGTGCGTCGAGGTGCTGGAGGGCATCCGCGTCGACGACCAGCGGGACGTCGTCGGCCAGGGCCGCGGCGAGGGCTCCGGCCGCCTCGGCGTCCCCACCCGACCCGACCACCCAGGCCTGGACCCGTCCCTCGCCGACGACGACCTCCGGATGCCGCGCGCGGACGGGATCGGGTGCCCCACCGACGTAGCGGACCATCCCGACGAGCCCGCAGGCCGCTCCCGACGTCGACAGCACGCCGGCTCCCGGGTAGCGGGCCGAGCCGGCGCGCACCCCCACCACGCCGCGGGTGTACTTCTGGGCGTCCGGTCCGGGTCGCGGCAGCAGGGCCGCCACGTCGTCGGCCTGGAGCGCGGACACGGCGGCCTCGGGCAGGTCGAGCCCGATGTCGACGAGCTGGACGACACCACAGGCCGAGGCAGCGGGTTCGACGAGGTGGCACACCTGGTGCGTCCCGAAGGTGACCGTGACGTCGGCCACGACGTGTGCACCGTCGACCCGGCCGGTGTCGACGTCGACGCCCGAGGGCACGTCCACCGCGACCATCGGGACACCCGCGACCGCGCGGACGGCGTCGAGGGCCGGCTGTCGCAGGCCAGGGCGGCCGCCGATCCCCACGATGCCGTCGACCACGACGTCAGGCGGGTGGACAACCGCGAGCTCGACGACGCGTCCACCGGCTGCCCGGAGCGCGTCGAGGCCGGCCCGGTGGAACGAGTCCGCGACGAGGACCGCCTCGACCCCGGCGCCCCGGCGAGCGAGCAGAGCACCCGCGTGGAGCGCGTCTCCCCCGTTGTCCCCCGGCCCGACGAGCAGCAGCACGTGGCGGCCGTACGCACCGCCGAGCAGGTCGAT
The DNA here is from genome assembly GCA_963753705.1 of uncultured Actinomycetota bacterium. GTDB lineage: Bacteria > Actinomycetota > Actinomycetes > Propionibacteriales > Nocardioidaceae > Nocardioides. The sequence goes on along the minus strand of CAVWDJ010000009.1, from coordinate 7,633 downwards.
CACGGCCGTCGCCAGCCCGGTCGCCGCGCGCTGCATCAGCGTGCCCTCGGGCAGCGCTGCCATCAGCTCCGCCTCCGCCGCCCGCACCTGCTCGACGGTGTGCGCGGCCCTCATGACTCCAGCACCACCACGGCCGAGGCGATGCCGGCGTCGTGGGAGAGCGAGAGGTGGACGTGGGCGGCACCGAGCTCGGCGGAGCGGGCGGCCACCGTGCCGGAGATCGCGAACAAGGGGCGGCCCGACGGGTGGGAGACCACCTCCGCGTCGTGCCAGGCCATGCCCCCGGGGGCACCCAGCGCCTTCGCCAGGGCCTCCTTGGCCGCGAAGCGGGCGGCCAGCGACGCCGGCGGGCGGTCGATCTCGCCCGGGGTGAACAGGCGCAGCGCCAGGCCCGGCGTACGACGCAGGGCGTCCTCGAAGCGGCCGATGTCCACCACGTCGATGCCGACGCCGACGATTGCCACGAGGACGGTCTACTCGACCGTGACGGACTTGGCCAGGTTGCGTGGTTGGTCGACGTCGTGGCCGAGGCGGGTCGCCAGCTCGCACGCGAACAGCTGCAGCGGTACGACGGCCGGCACCGGCTGCATCAGCGTCGAGACCCGCGGCAGCCGGATCAGCGTGTCGGCGAACTCCTCGATGTCGGGGTCGTCCTCCTCGGCGAGCACGATCGTGCGCGCCCCACGGGCCCGGATCTCCTGGATGGCGCTGACCATCTTGTCGTGGAGCTGGTCGCGCCCCATGGGCGGAACGACGCAGAACACCGGCAGCCCGGGCTCGATCAGCGCGATCGGGCCGTGCTTGAGCTCGCCGGCCGCGAAACCCTCGGCATGGATGTAGGCCAGCTCCTTGAGCTTGAGCGCACCCTCGAGTGCGATCGGGAAGCCGGCGTGCCGCCCCAAGAAGAGCACCGACTTCGCGTCACGGAGCTCCTCGGCGAGGTCGTAGAGCTGGTCGCAGCCGTCGAGCATCCGCTGCACGTGGCCCGGCATGTCGCGCAGCTCGGCGACGAGGCGTGCGATCTCGTCGTCGTACGACGTGCCCTTGACCTGGGCGAGGTAGAGCCCGAGGAGGTAGGCCGCGATCACCTGGGTGATGAAGCCCTTGGTCGAGGCGACCCCGATCTCGGGCCCGGCGTGGGTGTAGATGACGGCGTCGGACTCGCGCGGGATGGTGGACCCGTTGGTGTTGCAGATCGCCAGTACCTTCGAGCGCTGCTGGCGCGCGTAGCGGATGGCCATCAGGGTGTCGGCCGTCTCGCCCGACTGGCTGATCGCGACCACGAGGGTCGAGCGGGTCAGGATCGGGTCGCGGTAGCGGAACTCGTGCGCGAGCTCGACCTCGCAGGGGATGCGGGTCCAGTGCTCGATGGCGTACTTGGCGACCAGGCCGGCGTAGAAGGCCGTGCCGCACGCGATGATGATGATCTTGTCGACCTGGCGGAAGTCGTCGTCGGAGATGCGCACCTCGTCGAGCTGCAGCCTGCCGTCCGCGTCGTGGCGGCCGAGCAGGGCGTCGCCGATCGCGCGGGGCTGCTCGAAGATCTCCTTGCGCATGAACCAGTCGTAGCCGTCCTTCTCCGCGGCGGAGAGGTCCCAGTCGACGTGGTAGCGGTTGCCCTCGACGGGCACGCCGTCGAAGCCGATCACGGAGACGCCGTCGCGGGTGATGGTGACGATCTGGTCCTGACCGAGCTCGAGCGCGTCGCGGGTGTGCTCGATGAACGCGGCGACGTCGGACCCGATGAAGTTCTCGCCCTGGCCGAGGCCGACCACGAGCGGCGAGTTGCGGCGAGCGGCGACCACGCGGCTCGGGTCCTCGGCGTCGACGGCGACGAGCGTGAACGCGCCCTCGAGCCGCTGGCACAGCGACCGCATCGCCTCCGTCAGGTCGCCGCCGGCGGCCACCGCCTTCTCCAGCAGGTGGGCCGCGATCTCGGTGTCGGTCTGGGAGAGCAGCTCGTCGCCCGACGCCTCGACCTCGGACCGCAGGGTCGCGAAGTTCTCGATGATCCCGTTGTGGACGAGGGCGACCCGGCCGGTGGCGCCGAGATGGGGGTGGGCGTTGGCGTCGGTCGGCGCGCCGTGGGTGGCCCAGCGGGTGTGCCCGATCCCGGTCGTGGAAGGGGGAGCGGCTCGTCGGCCAGGGCCTTCTCGAGGTTGGCGAGCTTGCCGGCGCGCTTGCGCCACGCGATCCGGCCGTCGGTGACCAACGCGATCCCGGCGGAGTCGTAGCCGCGGTACTCGAGCCTCCGCAGGCCCTCGACGACGACATCCTGCGCCTGCTTGTCGCCGACGTACCCCACGATGCCGCACATGCGCCGGAGTCTATCGGCCCGCCCGGGGGCGACCCGGGCCGCGCTCGGCGCGGACCCCTACTGGAACAATGCCCGCCATGCCCAACGGTGTGCAGGGAGGTGAGCCGTCCCCGTACGTCGAGCTCGACCGGGATGCGTGGGCCGAGCTGGGCGAGCACTTCCACCAGCCGTTGTCCACCCAGGAGATCACCCGGCTGCGCGGCCTGGGCGACCAGCTCGACCTCGAGGAGGTCCAGCAGGTCTACCTCCCGCTCTCCCGACTGCTCAGCCTGAGGGTCAAGGCGGCCCGTCGCCTGCACCGCAAGCAGGAGGAGTTCCTCCACCGGCCGCAGCCGCCGCGGACGCCCTTCGTGATCGGGCTGGCGGGTTCGGTCGCCGTCGGAAAGTCGACCACGGCGCGGGTGCTGCAGCAGATGCTGGGCCACTGGGACGAGCATCCCCACGTCGCCCTCGTCACCACCGACGGGTTCCTCTACCCGAACGCCGAGCTCGAGCGCCGCGGGATCCTCCAGCGCAAGGGCTTCCCCGAGTCCTACGACCGGCGGGCTCTGCTGCGCTTCGTCGTCGACATCAAGTCGGGCAGGGACGAGGTCGAGGCGCCGACGTACTCCCACCTCGTCTACGACGTGGTGCCCGACGACCCCGTCGTGGTGCGGCGCCCCGACATCGTGATCATCGAGGGCCTCAACGTGCTCCAGCCGGCGCGGACGACCGAGGACGGCCGCAGCGGCCTGGCCCTCAGCGACTTCTTCGACTTCAGCGTCTACGTCGACGCCGCCACCGCCGACATCCGCGCGTGGTACGTCGAGCGCTTCCTGCGACTGCGCAAGACCGCGTTCGCCGACCCCGCGTCGTACTTCCGCCGCTACGCCCAGCTCTCGACCGAGGACGCGACGGCGACCGCCGAGCAGATCTGGGACACCATCAACGGCCCCAACCTCGAGCAGAACATCAAGCCCACGCGGTCGCGCGCGACCCTGGTCCTGCGGAAGGATCGCGACCACTCGGTGCGATACGTGAGGTTGCGGAAGCTGTAGGTGCCATGGGTGTGTGGAGGCCGGCCTGGGGGCCGCGGACGTTCGACCCGGTGCGGCTCGGGCACCAGGAGACCGACGCCTGGGCGGCGTACTACCGCCACGAGTGGCTCACCTTCCTGCGTGCGGCCGTCGGCATGGTCCGTACCGGCTTCGGGACCGACCCGGTGCGGACCGTCGTCGGCGCCTTCCACGTGCTCCGCGCCAACCAGCTGTGGGCGCCGTACCCCGACAACGATCCCGACGGCGCGCGGGCCTCGATGCGCCGGTTCTACGCGATGATCGCCCGCGACCAGGGGCTCGACCTCGACCCGGTGCGTGCCTGCGGGCTGGAGGTCGAGTGGTGGCGGCTGCACCGCGAGCACCAGCACGACCCGGAGGTCGCGGCCGAGGCGGTCGTGCAGTCACTGGTCGACCTCTACAGCTACGTCTACGACGCCGAGCCCGAGGCCATGCGCCCGGCAGCCAGGTTCCGCGTGGAGGCGATGGACCACTCCGACGCCTGGGTGACGAACGGCTGCGACCTCGCCGACCCGCTGCTCGCGCAGGAACGACGCGCACTCGTGGCGTCCTACAGCGCCCTGCGCGCGGCAGTCGACCCCTCCTGAGCCCTGCCTGGCAGGGTGTCGACCTGTGACCTCCGAGCTCCGCTCCCCCGGCTGGTGGAAGAACGCCGTCGTCTACCAGGTCTATCCCCGCTCGTTCCAGGACAGCGACGGCGACGGCATCGGCGACCTCCCGGGGATCGCCTCGCGCCTCGACCACCTCGCGCTGCTCGGCGTCGACGTCCTCTGGCTGAGCCCCGTCTACCGCTCCCCGATGGACGACAACGGCTACGACATCAGCGACTACCAGGACATCGACCCGCTCTTCGGCACAATCGCCGACCTGGACGCGTTGATCGCCGGCTGCCACGACCGTGGCATCCGGCTCGTGATGGACCTGGTGGTCAACCACACCTCCGACGAGCACCCGTGGTTCGTCGAGTCGCGGGACCCGGCGTCGCCCCGGCGCGACTGGTACTGGTGGCGACCGGGGCGTCCCGACGCCCCCGGGGGAGCGCCGAACAACTGGGAGTCGGCGTTCGGCGGCCCCGCCTGGGCCTACGACGAGCGGAGCGACGCGTGGTACCTCCACGTGTTCAGTGCCAAGCAGCCCGACCTCAACTGGGAGAACCCGGAGGTCCGCCGGGCCGTCCACACCATGATGAGGTGGTGGGTCGACCGGGGCGTCGACGGCTTCCGGATGGACGTGATCAACCTGATCTCCAAGGACTCCGGGCTCCCCGACGGACCGTTGATCTGGCCGGACCGCGACCTCGCCCCGCCGCTCGGTGTCCTCAACGGTCCGCGCCTGCACGAGTTCCTCGCCGAGATGAACCGCGAGGTGGGCCTCACCGACCAGCACCTGCTCACCGTCGGCGAGATGCCGGGCAGCACCGTCGCGCTGGCCCGCGACGTGACCGACCCGGCGCGACGCGAGCTCGACATGGTCTTCACGTTCGAGCACGTCGCGCTCGACGAGGTGCCGGGCGAGGGCAAGTGGGCCTTGCAGGACCTGCCGCTGCCGGTGCTCAAGGCCAACCTCGCCGCCTGGCAGACCGGCCTCGGCGACGTGGGCTGGAACTCGCTCTACTGGGACAACCACGACCAGCCGCGAGCCGTCTCGCGCTACGGCGACGACTCACCGGCGTTCCGCGTCGCATCCGCCAAGACCCTGGCGACGGTGCTCCACCTGCACCGCGGGACGCCGTACGTCTACCAGGGCGAAGAGCTCGGGATGACGAACGCGGGCTTCACGCGGGTCGACCAGTACGCCGACCTCGAGTCGCTCAACTGGGCCCGCGATGCGATCGCGCGCGGCGTGCCCGAGGCCGAGGTGCTGCGCTCGTTGGCGGCCAAGAGCCGTGACAACGCCCGCACCCCGATGCTCTGGGACGCGACCGAGCACGGCGGCTTCACCACCGGCCGGCCGTGGCTCCCGGCCAGCTCCGACCACGACGTCGTCAACGCCGAGGCCGCTGTCGCGGACCCCGATTCGGTCTTCCACCACTATCGGCGCCTCATCGAGCTCCGGCACCACGAGGCGGTGGTGGTCGAGGGGCGCTTCGACCTGCTGCTGGCGGACGACCCTCAGATCTGGGCGTTCACCCGCACGCTGGGCGACGACGTCCTGCTGGTGCTGGCCAACTGCTCGTCCACACCGGCCACGGTCGACCCGGGTGCGGTCCCCGACCTCTCGGGCTCGGAGGTGCTGGTGCACACCCATGGCGCGTCGTACGCCCTGGCCCTGCAGCCCTGGGAGTCACGCGTCCACCGGCTCTGACCCGCGGCTCAGAGGTGCTTCTGGCACTCCAGCAGCTGCTCGAGGACCCGGTAGCCCATCGCGTCGTTGATCGCGTTCATGTGCGTGTTGACGTCGGCGTTGCTCGTGACCACGAGGCGGCAGTCGCGAAAGGCCGCGCGCAGGGCCCGGTGGTTGTCGAGCTTCGTCGCCAGCCCGAGCCGGTGACCCCGGTGCTCCGGCAGGACCATGGTCACGCTGACGTGGGCCACCCGGGGGTCGACGACGTGCACGCGCAGCCCGGTCAGTCCGACCACCGTGCCGTCGGGGGCGATCGCGGCCGACTCGAGCGTGGCGAGGCCGATCTCGCGACGACGTTCCTCGGCCGCCCGCACCTGGGCGACGGTCCACTCACGGTCCTCGAGCGCGAGCTCACCCTGCGGGATCAGGCTCATCACCCGGCTCAGGGCCACGCCGAAGCTCTCGACGTACTCCTCGGGGCAGTGGTCCCGCCAGGTGACCACGCGGTAGGCGCCGAGGGCGGCGGCCGCCTGCTCCTCCAAGGCAGGCCAGAGCGGCTCGGACGCGACGACGTCGACGGCCTTGCTGCTCTCGCGGTTCGCCACCTCGTACCCCCGCGCGACAGCGAAGGCCTCGTCGCCGGGCAGGTCGTCCGACGCCCCGGCCGGGACGAACACCTCGGTCAGCACCCGCTCCCGACCCGCCGCGCGAGACCGCCGCTCGATCTCGGCGAGCACGGCCGACCCGACGCCGCGGCGGCGATGGTCCGGGTGGGCCATCACGTCGGCGTAGGACACCGTGAGGTTGTCGTCCATGGGGAGGTTGAGCAGACCGGCCCCCACCAGCTCGCCGTCGTCGTGAACGCCGAACAGGGAGAGGTCGAAGTCGGGGCGTGGGGTCGACAGCGGCTTGTGGGAGGCCTCCCACGTCGGCAGCAGGTCGTCCGGCCGGTGCCGCTGGCTGGCTCGCCACACGTCGAACCAGCCTCGGAGCTGGGCCGCGTCTGCGGTGTCGACGTCACGGATCTCGAGCACGCGAGCACGCTAGGCGGACCTGCGGTCCGGTCGCACCCCGATTACCTGGAGGGGGTCGTCCGCCTGAGCGGCCACTAGGGTCTCCTGTGGGGCGGACGACCCGATCACCTGGAGGGGTCAGAGGGCGAGGCGGCGGCGTACGACGTCGGCGAGGCGCTCGGCCACGGCCCGCGCCTCCTCGGGGGTGGCCGCCTCGACCATCACTCGGACCAGCGGCTCGGTGCCCGACGGGCGCAGGAGGATCCGGCCGGAGTCGCCGAGCTTGTCCTGCTCGGCGGCCACCGCGGCCACGACCTCGGCGTCGTCGGTCCGGGTCCGGTCGACGTCGGGGACGTTCACGAGCACCTGCGGCAGTCGCGTCACGACCGAGGCCAGCTCGCGCAGCGACGACCCGGTGCGGGCCATCCGCTGCAGCACCTGCAACGCGGTGAGGATGCCGTCGCCGGTGGTGGCGTGCTCGTTCATGATGATGTGCCCCGACTGCTCGCCGCCGAGGCTGAAGCCGCCGTCACGCATGGCCTCGAGCACGTAGCGGTCGCCGACCGCGGTCTGGTGGACGGTGATGCCGGCGCGGCGCATCGCCTGGACGAAGCCCAGGTTGCTCATCACGGTGGCCACGACCGTGTCGTGGGCGAGGTGGTCGCGCTCGTGCAGGTCGATCGCCAGCATCGCCATCAGCTGGTCGCCGTCGACGGTCGCGCCGGTGTGGTCGATGGCGAGGCAGCGGTCGGCGTCGCCGTCGAGGGCGAAGCCGGCGTCGGCACCGTGCGCCAGCACGGCCTCGCGCAGCCCGGCCAGGTGGGTCGACCCGCAGCCCTCGTTGATGTTCAGCCCGTTGGGCTGGTCGTTGATGGCGACCACCGCGACGCCCGCGGCCCGGAGCGCTCGGGGGCCGACGTGGGCGGCGGCCGCACCGTTGGCGCAGTCGAGCACGACACGCAGAC
>CAVWDJ010000008.1:0-49103 GCA_963753705.1 uncultured Actinomycetota bacterium | reverse complement strand
CGTGGTTGCCGACGCGGAGGTCGCACCACACGATCCGGTCGTGGAGGAGCAGCGCGAACTGGGGCTCGGGCTCGCCGACGCCGAGCTCGAGCACCAGGAGCCGCGCGAGTGACTCGGCGGCGTTCTCGGCCCGCGGGTCGGCCAGGAGCGCGGCGTCACGGGCGGCGACGATCCCGGGCCAGTGGGCCATGGTGCGGAACTCGCGGGTCAGGTCTGCCGGCTGCAGGCCGAGGCGCAGGGCGCCGTCGCAGGCGGCCAGGCCGGTGGCGAGCCCGTGCTCGCGGGCGACGTCGAGCGCAGTGCGGGCGAGGCCGGTCGCCGGCAGACCCTCGAGGACGACCCGTCCGTTCGACGGCAGTGCGCCGCGGTGGTGCTTGATGCCGTGCTCGGTGCGCGAGCCCTGGACGTCGTGCCGCGTCACGTGCGTCAGCTCGTGCCTGAGCAGGACGAGCGGCAGTCCGTGGAGCCGGGCCGCCGAGTCGTGACTGAGTCGACCGCTCGGCGGCGCGTGAGCAGCGCTGCGCGGTCGCGCAGCTTCCAACGGTCGAGGTCGCCGAGTGCGGTCCACGTCGACCGCTCGGCGTACACACCCCGGCGTACGACGATCCAGGCACCTCCGACCGCGGTCAGGCCGCGCAGCTCGGGGCCGCGGTAGCCGGCGTCGCGGGCCTGGGCGCGGGTGACGAGGCCGCGCTGCTCCGCGGCAACCGGGATGAGTCGTGGCTTCATGGCTCGAGCGTGCGACGGTGCGGGGTCGGGCCGCGGAGGGTCGGGTCGTGCCGGTGGACAGAGGTGTCGGGACCGCCACTCCGGGACGGTGACTGGTGCGGTGCTGTGGCTACGTGATGCGTGCTGTGCGGCTACTTCGGCGGTGATAACCCCGCGTTACAGCCGAGCACGCGGGCGTGGGGCAGCGGCGGGGGGAGGGTGGTGGGGGTCAGTCGAGGACGGCGGCGGGGGGCCCGGTACCCTCGGCGGCGGCCTGGGCCTCGGCGCGGGCGCCGGGCATCAGGTGGCGCGGGAGCTGCGAAGAAGAGCACGGAGACGAACCCGAGCACCAGCACGGCGACCGGCAGCAGCAGGGCCTGGGACATGGCCGGCTGAAGGGCTCGTGCAGCTCGCGGGCAGCTGCCGGACCGCGCCGCTCCCGGCCTGCTGACCGCCGGAGAGCCCTCGGCGGCGAGCCGGCGTCGACAGTACGGCGATCCCGGCGGAACCGAGGACGGCGCCCACCTGGCGGGTCGCGTTGTAGACGCCCGAACCGGCGCCGGCGAGCTTCGTCGGCAGGTTGCGGGTGGCGGTGGCGGCCAGCGGCGCCCACATGCCGGCCATGCCGAAGCCGAGCAGCGCCATCGGCCCAGGATCGGGTCCACGAGCCGCTGTCGGGAGGCTGAGGGACACCAGCCAGATCGGCCAGCGCGGTGATGGCGAACCCGAAGCCCGTCAGGATCCGCGGGTGCACCCGGTCGGTGTAGTGGCCCACGATCGGCGCCAGCACGATCCACACACGGCCATCGGCACGAACGGCAGCGAGGCGACGAGCGGCGAGTCGCCCCGGACGAGCTGCGCGTAGAGCATGATCGGGAAGCCCATCGCCGTCGCGGTGAACGACATGGTCGAGATCGCGAAGTTGGAGACCGAGAAGTTCCGGTCCCTGAACAGCCCGGAGCGGCACCAGGGGCTCGCGGTTGTTGCCGCCTGCCACTAGCACGAAGATCCCGAAGACCACGAGGCCGGCGATGATCAGAGGACATCGCCCCGGCGATCCAGTCGTACTTGTGACCCTCCTGGATCCCGAACACCAGGACGAACATGCCGACGCCGCTCAGCGCGACGCCGAGCCAGTCGACCTGCGCGGTGCGTCGGCAGGTCCGGCACCAGCCGGAACGCGAGCACCAGGCCGACCAGGCCGACCGGGATGTTGATGAAGAAGATCCACTCCCAGCCGAGGGCGTCGACGAGCACGCCGCCGAGGATGGGACCGACCAGGGTGGCGACGCCGGCCGTCGCGCCCCACAGCGCCATGGCCTTGCCGCGCCGGTGGCGGGGAAGATCCGCGTGATGACGGCCATCGTCTGCGGCGTCATCAGCGCCGCACCGACGCCCTGCACGACCCGGGCCACGATCAGCATCTCGACCGTCGTCGTCAAGCCGCACCACAGCGAGGCGAGGGTGAAGACCGTCAGGCCGACCATGTAGATGTTCTTCGGGCCGAAGCGGTCGCCGAGCCGGCCGGTGATGAGCACGAGGACGGCGTAGGCCAGGAGGTAGGCGCTGGTCACCCAGACCACGCTGTTCACGTCGGCGTGGAGGTCGCTGATGATCGCGGGCGTCGCGACGCTCACGATCGTGGTGTCGACCAGGATCATGAAGAAGCCAGGCACAAGGCGAACAGTGCGGGCCACGGACGGATGTCTGCGGGGACCTGGTCCTGGGTCGGCGTCTGCTGGGCCATGACGTAAGTCAACACCGGTCCGCCGACATTGATTCCGCCGACTCGGGCGCCGGATCCGTCTGGCAGGGTGACCTGCATGAGTCACGTCGACCTGATGGCCGGTCCGCCCCCCACCCACCTGCCCGTGGATCCCGCCACCGCCGAGCTGGACGGTGGCGAGCCGCCCGCCGCCGTCGTACGACGTCACCCCGCGTCTCCCGCCGCGTGGGCCGCGTTCGCCGCCCAGGCGCGTGCTCAGGGCGCCGACGACGTGACGGTCTACGCCTACGCCCGCGTCGGCTACCACCGCAGCCTCGACCTGCTGCGGCGCAACGGCTGGAAGGGGCACGGCCCGGTGCCGTGGGAGCACGAGCCCAACCGCGGCTTCCTGCGGAGCCTCGCCCTGCTCGCCGCTGTCGGCTCGCGCGATCGGCGAGACCGACGAGTGGGAGCGCTGCTCGTCGTTCCTGCGCGACTCCAGCCCGGCCGCCGCGGACGCGCTCCTGGGCTGAGCCGCGCTACGCCGTGCCGGCGAGCAGGGCCCGGACCCGGTCGGCGCCGAGCGCCACGATCAGGGTGGGCAGGCGCGGACCACGCTCGGCGTCGACGAGCAGGCGGTAGAGCAGCCCGAAGAACTCCTTCTGGTCCGCCTTCACCTCGTCGGTCGGCTTGTCGTCGAGGGCCAGTCCGCGGGCGAGCTTGGGTACGCCGTAGACCAGCGCCGTCACCGGCTCCAGGTCGAGGTCGCCGGTGCTGAGTCCCTCGAGCAGCAGGGTCAGCCACTCCTGCTCCTGGTCGGTCAGTGCCGCCAGCCGCGCGGTGTCGGGCTCCGCGCGGACGGTGGTGCGGTCGGCCTCGGGCACGAACTCCGCGGTCCACGACACCGCCCGCGACAGCCGCGGCTCGAGGTCGTCGACCGAGTCGTGGGCGTGGCCCAGGTGGGAGACGATCCGGCTGATCTGCTCGGCGGAGCCCGCCGTCACGTCGGCCACGGACGCCAGCATCCGGAACGGTACGACGACGCGCGGCGCCGGCAGTCGCCCGGCGGTCGCGGTCGACGACGCACGCTCGTAGGCGAGCACCTGCACGTCGCGCTTGGCGGGGTCGGTGGCCTTCCGGCTCAGGGCGTCCCACTCGTCGTAGAGGCGGACGACCTCGGGACCGAAGTCGATGTCGAAGGTCTGCTTGGGCTGGCGCCGGACGTAGAGCCACCGCAGGATGCCCGGCTCGAGCACCCGCAGGGCGTCCTGGGCCGTGGGGGCGCCGCCGGCCGACGACGACATCTTCTGGACGCCGGCGAACCCGACGAAGCCGTAGCCGAACCACGCCGGGCGCGGGTAGTCCCAGATCGACTCGACCAGCTCGTGACCGACCGTGAACGACGAGCCGGGCGTCGCGTGGTCCATGCCGGCCGGCTCGAAGTCGACGTGCTCGAAGGCCCAGCGCATCGGCCAGTCGGCCTTCCAGACGAGCTTGCCCTCGTCCTGGGTCGCCAGGTTGGTGGTGCCGTGGTAGTCGCAGACGGCGCACACGTAGGCCAGGTCGGTGGTGTCGTCGTCGTAGGCCGTGACGGTGGTCGTGTCTCGGCCGCAGTCGCGGCAGTAGGGCTTGAAGGGGAAGTAGCCGACGCCGCCGTCCCCGCTGTCCTGCTCGTCGTGGGCCACCGAGTCGGCCATCGCCTCCGCCTCCTGGGCGGCGTGCTCGTCGGTAGGCTCGGCCTCGTCGAGCTTCCTGGTGCGGTGCCGGGCTAGCACCGCGTCGATGTCCGCACGGTGGCGGACCGCGCGCAGCACCTCGTCGCGGTAGACACCGGCCCGGTAGCGCTCGGCCTGGGAGATCGTGTCGACCTCGGCGCCCAGGGCCGCGAACGTCTCGAGCACCGGCTCCTTGAAGTGGGTCGACCAGGAGTCGTGGCAGCCCCACGGGTCGGGCACGGCGACCAGGGGTCGCCCGATGTGCTCGGCGAACGACGGGTCGACGCCGTGCGGCACCTTGCGGAACCGGTCGTAGTCGTCCCACACGTGCAGGTGGCGAACGGGTGTGCCGCGGCGGCGCAGCTCGTCGGCGACGAAGTGCGGCATCAGGAACTCACGCAGGTTGCCCAGGTGCACGGGGCCGGAGGGTGAGATGCCGGACGAGCACGTCACGGGCCCGTCGGCGCCGGTGCGCTCGTGATGACGGACGGCGTCGTCCGCGGCGCGGGTCACCCAGTCGGCGGGGTCCGGCGTGGCCATGGGGATGGGCTCCTGGCTGGTCAGGGATGGGTCCCGAACGCTACCGGAGCGAGGGGTGGTCGCCGCTCGTGGGGACCACCCCCGGACAGCGGGAAAGGGCGCCGGCATGAGGCCCGAGCGCCCTTTCCTGGTGGCTTCCACCCAAACCCCCGCGGTGGGTGGCCGCCGCCGCGCATTGTTCCGTGACCGGTCCGTGCCACGCGGGTCGCCCGTGCCGCTGGCACTAAGATGCCAGCATGTCTCGGCGCCGCTCGGAATCCGTGTTGTCGGCTCTCGGTGTCAGCGCGGCCGACGAGCGGCGCTACCAGCAGGTGCTGCCGATGTCCGGCTCGCCCCTGGAGGGCGTCGCGGTCGCGCTGGGAGTGCCGGTCGAGCGGCTGTCCGACCCGCTCCGCGGCCTGCTGGCCCAGGGCATGGTGAGCTTCGAGGCCGACCGCCTCCACGTGCTCCCGCTGTCCCAGGTCGTGTCGGCCGCCATCGGGCGCGAAGCCGCGGCGGCGGTCCGGACCCGCGACCGGCTCGACAGCCTGGCCCGCTCGATCGAGTTCCTGGGCGCCGCGAGCAGCCGCCCCGGGCCCGGTGAGGTGGAGGACCTCGGTCGCCTCGACGGCGAGGTCAGTGCCGGCGGGAACGCCCTCGCCCTGCTCACCGCACTGATCGAGTCGAGCAAGGGCGACCTGCTGTTCCTGCGCCCCGACACCTGGTTGATGCCTCGCGAGTCGGCCATCTCGCGGGTGGTCGGCCGCGCGGTGGCGTCGGGCCGTCGTTCGCGGGCCATCTACCCGTTCCGGGCCCTCCACCAGGTACCCGAGGTGCTGCAGGCCCGCATGGACGAGGGCGAGGAGGTGCGCGTGATCGACGCGATGCCGACCAGGCTGTTCGTGATCAGCGGCACCCACGCCGTGGTCCCCGAGCCGCTGGGCTTCGCCGACGAGCCGCGGCTGCTGGTCCGGCAGGGCGCTCTCGTGGACGCGCTGACCCTGCTGTTCGAGCTCTACTGGGAGCGGTCGGTGGCCGTCCCCGACACGGCGCGGCCCCGCATCGACGAGCGCGTCTTCCTCGTGCGTCAGCTCGCGTCCGGCGCCAAGGACGAGCAGATCGCCCGCACCCTGGGCCTCAGCCTGCGGACCGTACGCCGTCGCGTCGCCGACCTGATGATCGAGCTCGGGGTCGACACCCGGTTCCAGGCCGGGGCCGAGGCCGTACGCCGCGGCTGGCTGTAGCTCGCTGGCCCCAGGCACCGTCACCGGGTCTCGTCACGCAGTCACGACCTCGCAGGCTCGGTCGTGCGCTCGCTCGACCTGCCTGAGCGCACGCCGCCCGCTCGTTCGCCGCTAGCCGCTCGTTCCTCGCGGGCGGCTGCTCAGGCAGGCAGGATGAAGGAGTAGGCGCCGGGCTCGACGTGCCAGCTCCGCTGCCGCTCCGGGCCGGAGAGCTCGCCGTCGGCGGAGATGTAGAACTCGTCGCCCGAGATCGTCACCTGTGAAGCGCGGAAGTACTGCACGTCGTCACGGTGGTGGTGCTCCCCGCGGCGCAAGGACAGGGCGTAGCCGACCTTCGCGACCGCACCGACCGCATGCGAGATCATCACGTCCACCTTGCCGTCCTCGGGATCGGCCTCGGGGGTGAGCTCCGTACCACCGCCGACGTTCGCGCCGTTCCCGACGGAGACCATCAGCACCGGCTGGTCGAGATCGGTGACGACCTGGCCGTCCACCTCGACGTGCATGTGCACGCTCGGGGGGTGGAACGCCGAGAGCGCCGCGCCGATGGGATAGCCGAGCTTGCCGAGGTTCGCCTTGCCGACGCCGACGGACCCCAGGCGCGTCTTCCAGCGCGCGCCGCGTCGGCTGGCCTGGGCCCCGGCGCCGACGTGGACGTTGTTCACCACGATCTCGCCGAGCTCGTCGACGACCAGGTCCATCGGCCGCACCTCGCCCGTCACGATCACCCGGGCCGCCTCCTCGAGGTCGAGCGGGATCTCGAGCGTGCGGGCGAAGTCGTTACCGGTGCCCATCGGCAGCAGGCCGACCACGGAGTTCTTCAGGTCGTGTCGACGGTAGAGCGCGGCGATGACCGCGTGGAGGCTGCCGTCGCCGCCCGCGACCACGATCCGTCGCGACGCAGCACGATGGAGAACGCCGTCCAGCTCGCCCGGGCGCGACGTCGACTGGACCTCGACCGAGCACGCCTCGCGGAGGATCGCGAGCGCGGACTGGAGGGCCTCGTCGTCGGCGGTGCCCGCGTCGTCGTTCGTGATCACGAGCAGGGGGTCCACGGGCCGGACCCTAGCCCACGGGCGGGCCGGGGGAGGTCCCCCCGTGGGGTATGGTCGCGTCCGCACGAGGCCCTGCCCGGCGCCGTTGGGCGCGAGCGGGGCCGATCCGTTTTCCGAGCTGTCGGAGGTCCGATGCCCGCGATCGTGGTGCTCGGCGCCCAGTGGGGCGATGAGGGCAAGGGGAAGGCCGTCGACCTCCTGGCCACCACCGAGTCGATCGACTACGTCGTGCGCACCAGCGGTGGCCACAACGCCGGGCACACCATCGTGGTGAACGGCGAGAAGTTCGCCACCCACCTCCTGCCCAGCGGCATCCTCACGCCCGGCACGACCTCGGTCATCGCCAACGGCGTGGTCGTGTCGCCCGAGGCGCTCTTCCGCGAGCTCGACGCGCTCGAGGCTCGCGGCGTCGACGTGTCGCGGATGGTGGTGAGCGCCAACGCCCACGTGATCGCGTCGTACCACACCACGATCGACAAGGTGACCGAGCGCTTCCTCGGCAAGAACAAGGTCGGCACGACCGGGCGCGGCATCGGGCCGGCGTACTCCGACAAGGTGGCCCGGGTCGGCATCCGGATCGCCGACCTGTTCGACGCCAAGATCCTGCGGGCCAAGGTCGAGGCCAGTCTCGACGTGAAGAACCAGCTGCTGGCCAAGGTCTACAACCGCCGCGCGGTCGAGATCGACGCCGTCGTCGAGGAGCTGCTGGCGTACGCCGAGCGGTTGCGGCCGATGGTCGCCGACACCTCCCTCCTGCTCAACCAGGCGCTCGACCGTGGCGAGACCGTGCTCTTCGAGGGCGCCCAGGCCACGATGCTCGACGTCGACCACGGCACCTACCCGTTCGTCACCTCGTCGTCACCCGTCGCGGGCGGGGTCTGCACCGGCGCCGGCATCGGACCCACCCGGATCGACCGCGTCATCGGCGTGATCAAGGCCTACACGACCCGCGTCGGGTCGGGGCCGTTCCCCACCGAGCTGTTCGACGAGGACGGCGAGAAGCTCTGGAAGATCGGCGGCGAGGTCGGTGTCTCCACCGGCCGAGACCGTCGCTGCGGCTGGTACGACGCCGTCGTCGCGCGCTACGCCTCCCGGGTCAACGGGCTCACCGACCTCTTCCTGACCAAGCTCGACGTGCTGTCGAGCTGGGAGCGCGTGCCGGTCTGCGTGGCGTACGACGTCGACGGGGTGCGCCACGACGAGATGCCGATGACGCAGACCGAGTTCCACCACGCGAAGCCCGTCTACGACTACCTCGACGGCTGGTGGGAGGACATCTCCGACTGCCGTACCTTCACCGACCTGCCGGCCAACGCCCAGGCCTACGTGCGGGCATTGGAGGAGATGTCAGGCACCCCGATCTGGGGGGTCGGCGTCGGTCCGGGCCGCGAGCAGACGTTGGAGGTCCCGCGGCGCTCGGCTGGGCGATAGTGTCCCGCCATGCTTGACCCGCGCGAGGCGATCGACCGCATCAACGCCGTCTACGGCAGGCACGCGCACCACCGGGCCCTCCACGCCCGGGGCACCTTCTACACCGGCACCTTCACCGCGACGCCGGAGGCGACCGCCCTCTGCACGGCCGAGCCGTTCTCCGGCGACCCCGTGCCGGTCCTGGTGCGGTGGTCGAACGGCGGCGGCAACCCCGACCGCCACGACAACCACCCCGACGTGCGCGGGATGTCGGTGAAGTTCCAGGGCGACGGCGGCGACACCGACCTGCTCGGTCAGACGTCCCCGCGGTTCCCGGTCCGCACGCCCGAGGACTTCATCGAGATGACCGCGGCCGCGCAGGGACAGCTGACCTTCCCGCTGTGGGTGCTCCGTCACCCGGCCACGGTGCCGGCCCTCGTCGCCGGGCTGCGCGCCCGTTCGCTCGGACCGCCGTACTCCTATGCCGAGGTCTCCTACTACCCGATCCATGCCTACGGATGGCGTGCGCCCGACGGCTCCCTCTCCTGGGTGCGCTACGTCCTCTCGCCCGTCGACGCCCGGGCCGAGCGGACCGACGAGGACTTCACGGGTCACGAGCGGCTCACCGACGAGGTGCGGGCCCGGCTGGCCGAACGGTCCGATCCGCTTCGACCTCCGCGTGACGGTCGCCGGCGCCAAGGACGACCCGCACGACCCCACCTCGGTCTGGAAGGGCGACCGCGAGCTCAGCGCCGGGATCATCGAGGTGACGACTCCGGTGCCCGACCCGGAGGAGTCGGGCGGGCCGATCGTGTTCGACCCGACGCGCGTCGTCGACGGCATCGAGCTCTCCGACGACCCGATCCTCCGCTACCGCCCGACGGCCTACAGCGAGTCGATCGCGCGCCGCTCGTCCTGACCCTGCTCGCGACTTGATCGCGGTCGACAACCACGGTCAAACGCCGAGCCGCGGTGACGCGGATGCTCGGGGCATGACCCTTCCGTACGCCGAACCCCTGACCCTGATCGACCCTGCCGACCTCGTCGTGCCCGAGCCCCCACGCCGGGGCGAGGAGGGTGGTGAGCCCTGCTTCCCCTGCAGCGCCGACTCCGACTCGAACCTGATCTGGTCGGACAGCACCTGGACCCTCCACAACCCGGGCAGCACCGGCCTGCCGGGCTCGGTGTGGCTGGCCTCGCGGGCGCACTTCGACTCCTTCGCCGACATGCCCGCCGACGTGGCGACGACCTTCGCGGGCGTCTGTGGCCGAGTCGAACGGGCCGTGCTGGCGCTCGGTGGGGTCGGGCGGGTCCACGTCTACCGCTGGGGTGACGGCGGCGCGCACTTCCACGTCTGGTTCGTCCCACGACCGCTCGGCCGCCTCGACATGAGCGGTCCCCAGCTGATGGCCTGGGAGGACGTCCTGCCGCCGGCCTCCGACGACCAGATCGCGGAGGCGGGCCGCCGCATCGCCGCCGCGATGGGGTAGCAGGATGACGTCCGTGACGACCGCGCCCACACTGGCCCGACGGCTCGGCCTCGGCGACGCGGTGTTCATCGGGCTCGGGTCGATGATCGGCGCGGGCGTGTTCGCGGCGTACGCGCCGGCGGCACGGGCGGCAGGCACCGGGCTGCTCGTCGGGCTGGCCGTCGCCGCGGTGGTGGCGTACTGCAACGCGACCTCGTCGGCCCAGCTCGCCGCGGCGTACCCGCGCGCCGGAGGCACCTATCTCTACGGCCGCGAGGTGCTCGGCGACTGGTGGGGCTACCTCGCCGGCTGGGGCTTCATGGTCGGGAAGACCGCCAGCTGTGCCGCGATGGCGCTGACGTTCGCGGCGTACGCCGCCCCTGCGGGCTGGCTCAAGCCGGTCGCCGCGGCCGTGGTGGTCGTCGTGGCGCTCGTGAACTGCGCGGGCGTGACCCGGACGGCGCTGCTGACCCGCGTCCTCGTCTCGCTGGTGCTGGTCGCCCTGGTGGTCGCGTCGGTCGCCTGCTTCTCCGGTGGGTCGTCGTCGCACCTGGCCGGCTGGGCCTCTCCCGACCACGGGCTCTACGGCGTGCTGCAGGCGGCGGGCCTCCTCTTCTTCGCGTTCGCCGGCTATGCCCGCATCGCCACGCTCGGTGAGGAGGTGCGCGACCCCGGGCGGGTGATCCCGCGGGCCATCGTGATGGCGCTGGCCGGGGCCGTCGTCGTGTACGCCGTGGTGGCCGTCGCCGTGCTTGCGGTGCTCGGACCGGTCGGGACCGCCGCGTCGACCGCACCGGTCGCGGACGCGGTGC
The DNA here is from genome assembly GCA_963753705.1 of uncultured Actinomycetota bacterium. Taxonomy (GTDB): domain Bacteria; phylum Actinomycetota; class Actinomycetes; order Propionibacteriales; family Nocardioidaceae; genus Nocardioides. Next base: position 38,466 of record CAVWDJ010000008.1, on the reverse strand, counting down.
GCGTCGCGGGTCAACCGTGGGAGGTCGGGGTCGTCCGGGTCGGCGCCGCCCTGGCGTCGGCCGGCGCGCTGCTGGCCCTGGTCGCCGGGCTCGGCCGGACGGGGCTGGCGATGGCGCGCGAGCGCGACCTGCCCGGCTGGCTCGACGCCGTACACCCCAAATTCCGGGTGCCGCACCGGGCCGAGCTGACCGTCGCGGCCGTGGTCGTGGTGCTGGTGCTCACGACCGACCTACGTGGCGCGATCGGCTTCTCGTCGTTCGGCGTGCTGCTCTACTACTTCGTCGCGAACGCGGCGGCGTACGCCCAGGCGGGCGAGGTCCGGCGCTTCCCGCGCTGGCTCCAGCTGCTCGGGTGCACGGGCTGCCTCGTCCTGGTCGCCACCCTGCCCTGGGTCGCGGTCGTCACCGGCCTCGCGGTCTTCGCGATCGGGATCGCCCTCCGTGCGGCTCGGCTGGCCCGGGCGGGGCGCTGAGCCCGCTCGGCGGCGCCGGCGCTGGTCCCGCGCGTCACATGATGAAACTGTGAACGACGCCCACCGACCCGCCCGACCCGGCGTGGCGCGGCCACTAGGGTGACGCGCGTGGACGTTCTCGTGATCGGGACCGGCGGCCGGGAGCACGCACTGGTCCTCGCCCTGGCCCGCGACCCCGAGGTCACCCACGTGCACGCAGCCCCGGGCAACCCGGGGATGGCGGCGGTGGCCACGACCCACGAGGTCGACCCGATGGACGGTGCGGCCGTGGCCGACCTGGCCCGCGACCTCGGCGTCGGACTGGTCGTGGTGGGGCCTGAGGCACCGCTCGTGGCCGGTGTCGCCGACGCCGTGACCGCAGCCGGGATCCCCTGCTTCGGGCCGTCGGGCGAGGCCGCCCGCCTCGAGGGCTCCAAGGCGTTCGCCAAGGAGGTCATGGCCGCGGCGGGTGTCCCGACGGCCGCCGCCCACGCCTGTACGACGCCCGACGAGGCCGCGGCAGCCCTCGACGAGTTCGGGCCTCCCTACGTGGTGAAGGACGACGGCCTGGCCGCGGGCAAGGGGGTGGTCGTCACCGACGACCGGCAGGAGGCCCTCGACCACGCCGCCGCCTGCGGGCGGGTGATCATCGAGGAGTACCTCGACGGCCCCGAGGTCAGCCTGTTCGGCATCACCGACGGTTCCACCGTCTACCCGCTGCTGCCTGCGCAGGACTTCAAGCGGATCTTCGACGGCGACGAGGGCCCCAACACCGGCGGCATGGGCGCCTACACCCCGCTGCCCTGGGCGGCGGACGACCTGGTCGACGAGATCCTCCGGACCGTCCTGCAGCCCACGGTCGACGAGATGGCCAGGCGCGGCTCGCCGTTCCAGGGGCTGCTGTACGCCGGGCTGGCGCTGACCTCGCGCGGGCTCCGCGTGGTGGAGTTCAACGCCCGGTTCGGTGACCCGGAGACCCAGCCGATCCTGGCGCTGCTCGACGCGCCGCTCTCGCCCCTCCTCCTCGGCGCCGCGCGCGGCACCCTCGCCGACGTACCACCACCGACCTGGAAGCCCGGTGCCGCGGTGACCGTCGTGATGGCGAGCAAGGGCTACCCGGAGACCTCGTCGAAGGGTGACGTCATCGTCGGTACCGAGACCCTCGACCGCGACCCGCACGTCGACGTGTTCCATGCCGGCACGGCGCTGGCCGACGGCCACCTCGTCACCGCGGGCGGACGGGTCCTGGCCGTGACCGCGACCGGCGCCGACGTCGCCGACGCCCGCGCCCAGGCCTACGAGGGCATCGCGATGATCTCGTTCCCCGGCGCCCAGTGGCGCCGTGACGTCGCCGCGGGTCGATGAGCCGGCCGGTCTTCGCGCCCGGCAGCACCCTGACCGTCCGTGAGGTCCTGCACGGCGAGGTGTGGTTGCACTTCCCCGAGACGGTCGTCGCCGACGACGGCGAGATCCTCGCGACCGTCCAGGCGGACGGCTGCCCCTTGACCTTCCCCGAGCATCCGTTCGGCCCGCACCCGTGGTCGCAGGTGCCGGCCTGGCGCGGACCGACGGTCCTCAAGCTCCGCCGTGCCGACACGGCGTACTCGGTGTGGAAGTTCTTCGACGGCCACGTGTTCCGCCACTGGTACGTCAACTTCGAGCAGCCCGTCGTCCGCTGCGCCGACGGCGTGGAGGTCGACGACCATCAGCTGGACCTGGTCATCGAGCCGGACGGGACCCGGCGCTGGAAGGACGTCGAGGACCTGGCTCCGGCCCTCGCCTCGGGCCGGATCGACGTCGACCAGCTGCGGACGGTGCTCGATGCGGCCGCCGACGTGAGCGTCCGGCTCGATCGCGACGACCGGTGGTGGGCGCCCTGGGACGCATGGGCACCCGGACGGTGACCGACGAGCCGCCCGTGCGGCTCGTCTCGCCGACCTCGCTAGCCTTGCCGTCGTGACCGTCCCCAACGTGCTCGCGACGCGGTACGCCGCACCCGACCTGGCCGCGATCTGGTCACCCGAGCACAAGATCGTCCTCGAGCGTCGGCTGTGGGTCGCCGTGCTCCGGGCGCAGCGTGACCTCGGCGTCGACGTCCCGGAGGGCGTGGTCGAGGCCTACGAGAAGGTGATCGACGACGTCGACCTCGACTCCATCGCTGAGCGCGAGCGGGTCACCCGCCACGACGTGAAGGCCCGCATCGAGGAGTTCGCCGCGCTCGCGGGGCACGAGCACATCCACAAGGGCATGACCAGCCGCGACCTGACCGAGAACGTCGAGCAGCTCCAGGTGCGCCAGTCGCTCGAGCTCGTGCGCGGCCGGGCGGTGGCCGCCTTGGCTCGACTGGCGAGGCTGGCGGCGGAGCACGACGCCACGGTCATGGCGGGACGGTCCCACAACGTCGCGGCCCAGGCCACGACGCTCGGCAAGCGCTTCGCCACGGTCGCCGACGAGCTGATGGTGGGCCTCGAGCGGGTCGACGACCTCCTCGCGCGCTACCCCCTGCGGGGGATCAAGGGCCCGATGGGCACGTCGCAGGACATGCTCGACCTGCTCGACGGCGACGAGTCGAAGCTCGCCGACCTCGAGCAGCGGGTGGCCGGGCACCTCGGCTTCGGCCGCGTGTTCGACAGCGTCGGTCAGGTCTACCCGCGCTCGCTCGACTTCGACGTGGTCTCCGCGCTGGTGCAGCTGGTGTCGGCTCCCTCCAACCTCGCCACGACGATCCGGCTGATGGCGGGGCTCGAGCTGGTCACCGAGGGCTTCGCCGAGGGCCAGGTCGGCTCGAGCGCGATGCCCCACAAGATGAACACCCGTTCCTGCGAGCGCGTCAACGGTCTCGCCGTCGTCCTCCGCGGCCACCTCTCGATGGTGAGCGAGCTGGCCGGCGACCAGTGGAACGAGGGCGACGTCTCCTGCTCCGTCGTACGACGGGTGGCACTGCCCGACGCGTTCTTCGCCGCCGACGGGTTGTTCCAGACCTTCCTGACGGTGCTCGACGAGTTCGGCGCCTTCCCCGCCGTCATCCAGCGCGAGCTCGACCGCTACCTCCCGTTCCTCGCCACCACCAAGGTGCTGATGGCGGCGGTGCGAGCCGGCGTCGGCCGCGAGGCCGCCCACGAGGCGATCAAGGAGCACGCGGTCGCCGTGGCGCTCGAGATGCGCCAGGGCCGGACCGACAACGACCTCGTCGACCGCCTCGCCGCCGACCCGCGCCTCGGGCTCGACCGCCCGACCATCGATGCCCTCGTCCGCGAGCCGATCGAGTTCACCGGCGCGGCCCGGTCCCAGACCGCTGCCGTCGTACGACGGGTCGAGCAGGTCGTGGCCCGCCACCCCGACGCCGCGTCGTACACCCCGGGCGCCATCCTCTGACCGCTCGGTCGTCCGCCTGACAGGAGCCCCTACTGGCCGGTGAGGCGGACGACCCGGTGTGTGTCACGCCCCGAGGAGCCGGTCGAGCTTGGCCTCGAGCCGCTCGACGTCCCCCTTCGTGGCCGACTCGAGCTCCGGACGCAGGTCGACCACGATCGTCCCTCCTGGCTCGAGCTTGACCTCCTCGACGTCGTCGATCTTGTAGGCGTTCTGCCGGCGCAGTGCCGCTTCCATGTCGGTCTGCCGCACGCCCACGTGGCGCAGGGCGCCGGGGATCCAGTGGCCGTTGCGGGCGAGCACCGTCGTCGTGCCCTCGAGGAGGGCGGCCACGTGGTTGTTCGGCCGCACCACGCGGACCAGGAAGGCGTTGGCTGCGATCAGCACCCCGGCCCCGATCAGCCCGCCGAGCAGGGAGTTGTCGGGCCCGATGATCGCGTTCTGCACGACGTTCGAGAGCAGCAGCATGACGATCAGGTCGAAGGAGTTGAGCTGCGCCAGGTCGCGCTTACCGGCCAGCCGGAGCAGCACGATCAGCGCCAGGTAGACCACAACGGTCCGGATGATCTTGTCGAGCACCGAGATGTCGAGGTGCGTGAGGTCGGTCCACATGGCGCTCATGATCGTCGCCGGTGGCCGCTGCGTTCCTTAGGCTGGCCGCATGTCCAGGGCGGTGACGGTCACGGTGACCGGGCGAGTGCAGGGCGTCGCCTTCCGTTGGTACGCCGTGCAGGAGGCCGAGCGCCTCGGCGTACGCGGGTGGGTCCGCAACGAGCCGGACGAGTCGGTCGCCGCTCATCTCGAGGGCGACGACCCGGCCGTCGAGGCGATGGTCGAGTGGTGCCGTCACGGGCCGTCGTCCGCGAGGGTGCGGCACGTCGCGGTGACCGAGGCCGGGCCGACCGGAGCGACGGCGTTCGAGATCCGGTACTGACCTCGGCGAGTCGGCGGTGCAGCGAAGCGCGGGCCCCCGGGTCGGTACCCTTCGCTGCATGCCGATCCCGACCGTCGCCGCGACCATCGACGGCGCCACCCACGTCCACTCCGGCAAGGTCCGCGACCTCTACGAGCTGCCCGACGGGCGGCTGCTCATGGTCGCCAGCGACCGGATCTCCGCCTTCGACTTCGTCCTCGAGACCCCGATCCCCGACAAGGGCGAGATCCTCACCCGGATGTCGCTGTGGTGGTTCGACCGGCTGGCCGGCCTGGTACCCCACCACGTGCTCTCGACCGACGTGCCGGCCGAGGTCCGCGGCCGGGCCGTCATCTGCGAACGCCTCGACATGTATCCCGTCGAGTGCGTCGCGCGGGGCTACCTGACCGGCACCGGCCTCCTCGACTACCGGGCCACCGGCGAGGTCTGTGGCATCGCCCTGCCTGGGGGGCTCGAGGACGGGAGCCGACTGCCGGAGCCGATCTTCACGCCGGCCACGAAGGCCGACCTCGGCGAGCACGACGAGAACGTGTCGTACGACGCGGTCGCCCGGACCGTGGGCGGCGACGCCGCAGCCGAGCTGCGCGAGCTGACCCTGGCGGTCTACGCGCGCGCGGAGGCGATCGCCCGCGAGCAAGGGATCATCCTGGCCGACACCAAGCTCGAGTTCGGCCGTCGGGCGGACGGTACGACGGTCCTCGCCGACGAGGTGCTCACCCCCGACTCGTCGCGCTTCTGGCCGGCCGACGACTGGCAGCCCGGCCGGGCGCAGGCGTCGTACGACAAGCAGATCGTGCGCAACTGGCTGCTCTCGCCCGAGTCCGGCTGGGACCGGGCCTCCGGTGAGGCGCCCCCGCCCCTGCCGGACGAGGTCGCGGCGCTGACCCGGGCGCGCTACCTCGAGGCCTACGAGACCCTGACGGGCGAGACCTGGTGAGCCGGTGAGCACGTTCACCGTCACGATCGACCTGCCCCACCCGCCGGCCGACCTGTTCCGCTTCCTGGCCGAGCCACGCAACCGACCGCTCTGGCAGAGCTCGCTGCGGACCGTCACCGACGTGGACGAGGGCGAGCCCCACGCCGGCCAGCACTGGCGCGACGTGACCAAGGCCGGGATCAAGCCTCAGATGCAGCTCACCGAGCTGGTTCCCTACCGGGTGATCGCCGAGACCGGCACCTGGCGAGGGGTCGACGGGCTCCTCACGCTGCGCTTCCTGAAGACCGCGCAGGGCACGCGGATCACCGCCGAGGGACGGCTGATCGGCCACGGCGCCTTCGCCCTGGCCGCCGCCGTCAGCGGTCGCTGGGCCCCCGAGACCATCCGGAAGGACCTCCTCCGCGCGTCCGCGGTGCTGACCGACCGGCGTGGCCGCGCCTGAGTGGAGACCTACCGACGCCCGGGCGACGACAGCTCTCCACTCACGGGGACAGCAGCCGACGTACGTCGCACCGCAGCCCGCATGCCGTGATCGGTCCGGCGTAGCCCCGGGCGCGGAGAGTCGCCGCCACATCGGCGGCCAGCTCGCAGGGCGCAGCCTCGATCTCGGCCGCCCCGCAGCGCAACGTGACCAGCCCGTCCCGCGCGGCCGATCGATCGCGACGACGGTCTCGCCACATGCCGGGGCCCTCGTGACCGAGACGCCCGTCGACCTCCACCACGACGCCGTACGCCCGGTACCAGAAGTCGCGTCGCACCACCCCGGACGCGGACCCGTCGACTCGCTGTGGGCTCACGGGAGGCAAGGCATGTCGACGCTGGACGCGGATCAGGTACCCGACCTCGAGCAGGCTCTCGGCGCCCTCCCCGACGGCCCCCAGCGCCACCTCGAGCACACGCCGGTGGCGATGGCGCGGCCGGCAGTCCAAGGCGATGACGAGCTGCGACACCGTCACCCGACGACGCTGCACGGCTCTCGCACACTCCGCCACCGCATCGCGCCACGTGGCCTGCGGAGCGCCGGCGAGGTCGAGCACGGTCCACGGGGCCGCGAGCACGGGCAGGCCACGACGTACGACGACAGGCAGGTCGTTGCGCCGCTGCACGGTCATCCAGGGCAGCGGCACGACCCGTCGGCTGCGGGGGATCGCCAGCGTGACCCGGGTCGGTGGCTGGGCGAGGAGCCCGTGGAGGTACGCCGCGCTGATGCCGGTCAACACTCCTCCGCGGCCGGCGCGCAACACCGACGCCTGCGCTCGCTGGATCCACGACACCTCGCCGGAGTGGGTGAGGTAGAGGCCTCGACCGAGCGACTGCCACCTGCCCGAGGTCAGCCGCCAGCGCACCTCGCTCGAGGTCAGCCCGGCTAGCGCCGCCTGCTGGGCGCCGAGCACACCGTGCTGACGTCGGGCCAGCTCGTGCCATTCCACCCACCACTCCTACCCCGGCCGACGCCGGCCGCGTGGCGGTCCTCCACAGGCATCGAGCACGGTGGAGAGAATCCGTCGTCCTGACGACGACGACCCTCCACGAGGCAGGTCAGACCGGTGCCTCGACCACCCACCACGTGGCGTAGCCCGGGAGCCGCAGCACGCCGTCGGCGCCGACGGTGACGCGATGGCCGGAGAGGGCGTCGTAGGGACGGGTGACGCCGAGGTGGTGGAGCTGGTCGAGGCCCATGGTCCGCACCTGCGGGGTGACGTTGTAGAGCCCGATGAAGATCCCGCTGGGGTGGCGCCGCACGGTCGCGAAGATGCCGTCGTCGGTGTCGGGGACGACGTACGACGGCGCCGAGGCGTGCAGCTGGGGGAGCCCGGCCCGGACCCTGGCCAGGTGGGCGAGCCCGCTGAAGACGCGCCCCGGGACCGTCCGGAGGTCGTGCCGGAGGGCGGCTCTGTCCCAGTCGAGCCGCGGCCGGTGGGCCCAGCGGTTGTCGTCCTCGTGCCCTTGCTCGTCCGCCCAGCCGGGGTCGTTGGCCTGGCCCAGCTCGTCGCCGCTCCAGATCACCGGTACGCCGCCCCAGCCGGCGGCGATGGCGTGGGCCAGGAAGATCCGGGCGATGGCGGCGTCGACCTCGGCCGGCGGCGCCTCCTCGCGCAGGCCCGCCAGCGATCCGGCCGAACCGCTGATCCGGCGGTCGCCCGTGGCCGGGTTGGCCTGGAAGACCAGGCCCTGCGCCCACGAGCCCGGGGTGTCGCCGGCGTACCAGTCGGACAGGAAGCGGCGGTGGCCCTCCCCGGTGAGCCCGACGGCCCACGCGTCGCCGTCGTCGATCGCCCAGCCGATGTCGTCGTGGCAGCGCACGTAGGTGATCCAGGTGCCGGTCGCGGGAGCCGGTGGCAGCGACGCCAGGGCCTGCCGCGCGAGGACGACGTCGCGCGCGGCGAGCATCGACCAGATCTGCACCATCAGGCTGTTGTGGTAGGCGAGGTCGCTCACCCGACCCGCGTGCATGCCCGAGCCGAGGTACTGCACCAGGTCGCGCGGACCCACGATCGCCTCGGCCTTGAACGCCACCGCCGGGGCGGCGATCCGGGTCACGGTGTGCAGCGCCTGGGTGATGGCGTGCACCTCGGGCTGGTTCTGGCAGGACGTCCCCATCCGCTTCCACAAGAAGGCGATGGCGTCGAGGCGCAGCACCTCGACCCCGAGGTTGGCCAGCCACAGGATGATCTCGGCGTACTCCGCGAGCACCGACGGGTTCGCCCAGTTGAGGTCCCACTGCCACTGGTTGAACGTCGTCCAGACCCACGCGCCGAGGTCGGGGTCGCGGGTGAAGTTGCCGGGTGCGAACGCCGGGAAGACCTCGGGGAGGGTCCGCTCGTAGGCGTCGGGCAGGTGCCGGTCGGGGAAGACGTGGAAGTAGTCGCGGTACGCCGGGTCGCCGGACCGCGCCGCCTCCGCCCAGGCGTGCTCGCGGGCGACGTGGTTGAGGACGAGGTCCATGACGAGGCTGATGCCGTGCTCGCGCAGCACCGTCGCGAGGTCGCGCAGGTCGTCGACCGTGCCGAGGTCCGACCGCACCGCCCGGTAGTCCTGGACGGCGTAGCCGCCGTCGTTGTCGCCCTCGCGCGGCTGCAGCAGGGGCATCAGGTGGAGGTAGGTGACGCCGAGATCCTCGAGGTGGTCGAGGTGCTTGGTGATCCCGACCAGGTCGCCGGCGAACCGCTCGGTGTAGCAGGCGTAGCCGAACATCCGCGGCTGCTGCAGCCAGTCGGGCTGGAGCAGGCGCTGGAGGTCGAGCCGGTGCAGGTCGTCGGGTCGTGCGGCGTACGCCGCCGCGGCCAGGGTGACGAGCCGCTCGAGGAGCGCACGCGAGACCTCGGGATCGGGATGGACCTCGACGACCGCGTCGTGGAGGTCGGACCAGAAGCGGTCGAGCCGCATTGCGAACGTCTCGCGCCGGTCGGCGCTGAGCTCACCGCTGTCGAGGTACGACGCGGCGAGGGCCTGGATGTCGGGCGGGGCGCTCATCGCAGGCCATTGTGCTGCCTCCGCCGGGGGTGTGCTCGGAGCGCCCGGGTGGCGGAGGGATCAGGCGAACGGGTTCGGCCGGCCACCGGGCAGCTGGGCCAGCAGCTCCTGCGCCTGGGCCAGGAACTTGTGCTCCACCAGGACCTCGTAGCGGGTCGCGACGACTACCCGGACCGAGGAGAAGTCGCGCTGGCCGCGGGTGGCGGCGTACCCCACGAGGGCCCAGACGATCCCGAAGAGGACGCCGAAGAGGGCCGTCGTGACGATGGTGAGGAACCCGCTGTTGCTGTCGAAGATGTAGAACAGCAGCCCGATGAAGATACCGAGCCACAGGCCCGACAGGGCACCGCCGACGGCCACCTTGTTCGTCGTGATCCGGCCGGTGATCCGCTCGACCTGCTTCAGGTCGGTGCCGACGATCATGCAGTTCTGCACCGGGAACTCGTGGTCGGACAGGAAGTCCACGGCCTTCTGGGCGGCGGCGTACTCGTCGTAGACCCCCAGCGACTGGGGGAACTCGAGCTGCAGGGCCCGGGAGGCCTCGCGCGCGCCGCCCGTCCCGCCGAGGGGATTGTTGGTTGCCATGTCACCAGTGTGCCCGGAGGTTCGCACGACCGGCTGGTGGCGGTGCGCGATCCGGGACGTCGCCGTCCCTAGACTGGCCGCGTCCCCGCGCGTCCGCGCGCACCGCCGTTGCGAAAGGCGCGACCCGTGGCCCGATACGTCGTCGACGTGATGCCCAAGCGCGAGATCCTCGATCCCCAGGGCAAGGCCGTGCTGGGGGCCCTCCCGCGCCTCGGGTTCGGTGGCGTCGTCGACGTGCGCCAGGGCAAGCGCTTCGAGGTCGAGCTCGAGGGGGATCCCGACGACGACCGCCTGGCCGACGTACGCCGGATGGCCGAGACCCTGCTCGCCAACCCCGTGATCGAGGACTTCGTGGTCACCGTCGAGGCCCTCCCGTCCGGCGAGGAGACCCACCCGTGGGTCGAGCCGGAGGGGCCCCTGCCGGAGGAGGTCGCCGCCGACGAGCAGCCTGCCGACCAGACCGGACCCGAGGACACCGGTGAGGCGCCGGTCGCCGATCGGGACGACGCATGAGGATCGGCGTCGTCACCTTCCCGGGGTCGCTCGACGACGCCGACGCCGCCCGCGCCGTCCGGCTCGCGGGAGGTGAGGCCGTCGCGCTCTGGCACGGCGACGCCGACCTGCGGGGGGTCGACGCGGTCGTGCTCCCCGGTGGCTTCTCCTACGGCGACTACCTGCGCTGCGGCGCGATCTCGCGCTTCGCCCCGGTGATGACCGAGGTCGTCGCCTGGGCCGGCCGCGGGATGCCGGTGCTCGGCATCTGCAACGGCTTCCAGATCCTCTGCGAGTCCCACCTGCTGCCCGGCGCCCTGATCCGCAACGACCACCGGAAGTTCGTCTGCCGCGACCAGCGGCTACGGATCGAGAACAACCGCACGCCCTGGACCTCGTCGTACGCCGAGAACGCCGAGGTGACCATCGTGCTCAAGAACGGCGAGGGCGGCTACGTCGCCGACGAGCCGACCCTCGACCGGCTCGAGGGCGAGGGCCGGGTGGTCGCGCGCTACCTCGACGACAACCCCAACGGCTCGCTGCACGACATCGCCGGCATCGCCAACGAGCACGGCAACGTGGTCGGGCTGATGCCCCATCCCGAGCACGCGGTGGAAGACCTGACCGGTGCCGGGACCGACGGCCTCGGCTTCTTCGCCGGGCTGGCGGCGTTGACCGCCCACTGAGGCGTCAAGGCCCACGTCCGTCAGGGCCGGAGGCCACTCGCCAGGGCCGTCCACGTGCCGGGGTTGGCGACGCCCGACACCGTGCGCGAGACGCCCTTCTGCCACGTGCGCAGCGCCGCGTCGGTGCGGCTGGCGAAGATGCCGGTGACCGGAAGATCCGTCCCGCGGGTGGCGGCGTTGAGGCTTCGCTGCAGGTCGCGGACGGCCGGCCCGGTCGAGCCGAACTTCAGCACGGGCTGCTGCCCCGTCGCGAGCAGCGTCATCCACGCGCGGCGGGTCCAGTAGGGCACGACGCGCAGGCTGTGGGCCTGCTGCCAGGCGTTCATCGAGGCGAGCGTGCCGGCCCGGAGCTTCCCGCTGAGCCGTCCGGAGTACGCCTTCTGCTCGGTGAGCAGGCACTGCAGTGCCTTGACCAGCACGGGATCCGAGGCGTCGGTGACGCGCGGGTAGTCGGCGAAGTCCACGGTCACGCCGCCGCAGTGCCTCTCGACCGGTGCCTTCGGTGTGCCCAGCGACAGGTAGTCGCGGTCGATGTTGATGGTGACCCCGCCGTACCGCTCGTCGTGACCGCCGACGTACTGCTTCATCCGTCCGCCCGGCTGCCATCCCTCGTCGCTGATGTACGTCGTGGACGTGTTCGCCTGTCCGTCCCAGCGGGCGATCCAGATCTGGTCGGGGAGGTGGTAGGCCTTCGGGGTGTTCATGCGGGCCTGGTCGAGCATCCAGATGCCGGAGCCGGCGCTGGAGTAGACGCCGGAGACGTAGTGCAGCGTGTGCAGCTCGCGGGTCCACGCACTGAGGAAGGCCATCGCCGAGTAGCGGCAGGCATGCTTGGAGACGTCGAACCCCTCGAGGTCGTACCACAGCGTGCTGCCCGGGGAGATGCCCAGCGCGCGAGCCGCGGCGACGGTCTTGTCCGCCTCGGCGGCGCCCTGCCGGCGGGCCGCGGTGTAGCGGTCGTTCGTGCCCGGGGCGGCGTTGATCCGGACGTCGTGGGCGTAGCGCGGGAAGCGCGCGTTGCACGACGCCTGGGGGCCCAGGGTGATCGGCAGCAGCTTCCAGCCGTTGCGCAGCTGGGTGGTGACCCAGGTCGGCGTGAGGTTGGGCTGGACGCGGCACGCGCGCGAGGCGCCGGAGATGTAGATGCCCACGGCGAGGTACGGCGACTGGTGGAGCCAGGTGTTCATCGCCTGCTGGCTCGGCGCCAGGCACTGGTCGAAGCCGTAGCCGTGGAAGGCGCCCGGGGTCGCGACGTTCGCGGTCACCGAGTCCGCCGGGGCCGAGGTGGCCACGCACGCCCCTCCGAGCAGGGTCAGGGCGGCTGCCGCGAGCAGCGGGCGAAGCAGCATCGGGTCTCCCGGTGGTGGTCTGAGTCCCCGTGGTGGGGGGCTCAGCCGTCGCTGAGATCCACGGGGACCCGACACCATAAACACAGCAGTCACACGCGCCACAGTGGTTCGCGAGAACTACACGGCTGTAGTTGGCAAAGAAATGGGGTCGTCCGCCCCGAGCGAGGACGCTCCGCCCCGGCGGAGCCGGGGCGGAGCGACCGCAGCGAGCGGCGCCGCGAGCTTGCTCGCAAGCCCTTCCGGTCGCCGGCCGTGGGGTCAGGCGGCCTCGGCCAGCTCCGGCTCGACCTCGACGACGACCGACTCCGGCGTACGACGGTCACGCAGCGCCACCGTGGCGACCACGAGCGCCGCGAGCGAGAACGCCGCCGAGGTGAGGAACGCCGGCTGCACGCCCGGGACGAACTGGCCCGGGACCGCGCCCGTGGCGTACACCGACACGATCGCCGCGACACCCACGGCCGCACCGAGCTGCTGCGTGGTCTGCAGCAGACCGGACGCCGAGCCGGCGTGCTCGGGCTCGACGCCGCCGAGGACGGTCGCCGTGATCGGCATGAAGATGAAGCCGGTCGCCAGCCCCGCGATCAGGACGGGCCCGAAGACCGAGCCCCAGTACGTCGACGACGTGCTGAGCTGGCTGAGCCACAGGTAGCCGACGACCATCGCACCGGCACCGGTCATCACCATGGTCCGCGCTCCCAGGGCCGAGATCAGCCGAGGCGTGATCCGCGACATCCCGAAGACGCCGAGGCTGAACGGCAGGAACGCGACGCCGGTCGTGAACGGGCCGAAGCCGAGCACCCGCTGGTCGAACTGGACGATCAGGAAGAACATCGAGAAGTTCGCTCCGATCACCAGCGCCATCGCGACCAGGGCGCCGACCCGGCGAGTGTTGCGCACCAGGTGAGGCTGCACGAGCGGGTGCGGGTGACGCACCTCGGTACGGGCGAGCACCAGCAGGAGGAGGACGCCGACGGTGAAGCCGGCGATGGTGCGCACCGACAGCCAGCCGTGCTCCGGCGTACCGATCAGCGACCAGACGATCGCGACCGCACCGAACGTCGCGGTGAGGGCACCGACCACGTCGAAGCGACCCGGACGACGCGGGGTCTCGGTGACGAAGCGTCGGGCCAGGAGCAGCACGGCGATGCCGATCGGGACGTTGATCCACAGGGTCCAGCGCCACGAGCCGAGGTCGGTGACGACTCCACCGAGCAGCAGGCCGATGGACGCGCCGGCCGAGGAGACCGCACCGAAGAGGGCCAGCGCCCGGTTGCGGGCGGCCTCGTCGGGTGCGCTGGTGGTGAGGAGGGCGAGCACGCTGGGTGCGGCCATCGCGGCACCGGCGCCCTGCAGGGCACGGGCGAGCACCAGCTGCGTCGGCGTCTGCGCGAGACCGCCGAGCAGCGAGAAGACGGTGAACATGCCCAGCCCGATCTCGAACATCCGGAGCCGGCCGCGCACGTCGCCGAGGCGCCCGCCGAGCAGCAGCAGCCCGCCGAAGGCGAGCGTGTAGGCGTTGAGCACCCACGAGAGCGACGCCGGTCCGAAGCCGAGGTCGGTGTCGATGCGGGGCAGGGCGACGTTCACGACGGTGGCGTCCAGCACGAGCATCAGCTGGGCCACCAGCACGATCGCGATCCCGGTGGCGGCCCGCCCGGCGTTGGCGGGGAGGTCGCTGGGACGGTCGTGCGGAGAGTGGGTGGAGAGTGTGGTGTTCTCGGAGGAAGACACGAGACGGATCCTGTTCTGGCCCGGAGGGCCGGGCCGAGGTACTCTGTAGCGGAGAAGTTCTCCGCTTGGAGAACACAATACGGAGAGTGTCTCCGTTTGGCAAGTGAGGTGGGTCATGCGCGCCGATGCGCAGCGCAACAGGGAGCGGCTGATCGAGGTCGCCCGTGAGGTCTTCCGCGAGCAGGGGTACGACGCCTCGCTCGACGAGGTCGCCAAGCGCGCCGGTGTCGGGGCCGGCACCCTCTACCGACACTTCCCGAGCCGCGAGGTGCTGCTCGACGCGATCATGCAGAGCTGGGTCGACCGGGTGAACGACGCCGCCGACAAGGTGCTCACCCACGAGGGGCCGCCGCGCGAGCTGCTGCTGTCGTGGTTCGAGTCCTACGTCGAGCTGATCAGCCTCCACAAGGGCGGCCCCGCCAAGATCACCAGCGCGATGGGCGACGCGAGCTCGCCGATCGTGACCAAGTGCCAGACGCTGACGGCTGCGACCAACCGGGTCGTCGAGCGCCTCGAGGCCGAGCACGCCCTGCGCGAGCACGTCGAGGCGGTCCAGATGGCGCGGCTCGTCGGTGGCGTCGCGACCGTGGCCGACAACGCCGACCTCGACCGGGCCGCCGTACGGCCGCTGCTCGAGGTCATCGCCGACGGCATGCTCGTCTGACCATCGGCCACATCCGGCCCATCGAGGGGCCACTCCGGCCTCCGCCCACCCTCGCCCACCGGTTGTCGCGGGCGGTGTCGGCGGCCAGGATGAGGTGTGTCCAGCTCGCCCGCCGCGGTGTGTCGCCTCCGGGTGCTCGGTCCGCTCGAGATCCTCGTCGACGGTGCGTGGCACTCGCCGACGGGACGTGGCGCGGCGTTGCTCGCGCTGCTCGCGGCGGACGCCGGGGCCACGGTCCCGGTCGACCGGCTGGCCGACGCGCTGTGGCCCGGTGCGATGCCCCAGGACCCGGCCAACGCCCTCCAGATCCTGGTCTCACGGCTGCGCGCCCGGTCGGGACAGGACCTCGTCGAGACCCGGCCCGGTGGCTACCGGCTCGGCGTACGCGGTGCGGAGGTCGACGCGGTCGCGTTCGAGGAGCTCGTCGGGGCTTCGGGCGAGGGGAGTCCAGCCACGTCGGAGGAGCTGCTGGCCCGCGCCGAACGGCTGTGGCGCGGCCCCGCCTTCACGCCGTACGACGACCTGCCCGGCGTCCGTGAGGCCGCCGCCCGCCTCACCGAGCTACGGCTCGTGGCACGCGAACGACGTGCTCACAGCCTCGTCGAGCTCGGCCGGTACGACGAGGCCGTGGCCGACCTCGACCCGCTCGTCCTGACCAACCCGCTCCGCGAGGCGGCCGTCGTCGAGCTGGTCACCGCCCTGGCCCGCACCGGGCGAGCGGCCGAAGCCCTCGGCCGGCTGGCCGACCTGCGGGCCCGGCTGCGCGAGTCGGGGCTCGATCCTTCCGCCCGCCTCGAGCGCCTGCAGCAGCGCGTCCTGGCCGGCGACCTGGGGCCGCAAGGAGACCTCGTCCCGGAGGGTGAGCCGCTGGCCCTGGTCTGTCGGCAGTTCGCCCGGTTCCCGGGAGAGCAGGTGACCTTCGGCGAGGCAGGCTCCGGGCCCACGCTCGTGTTCGTGCCCGGCTGGGTGTCGCGCCTCGACGCCGTCACCACCGGGCTGGACCCGCGTGGCCGCGTGCTCGCGGTGCTGGCCCACGACCTGCGCGTCGTGACCTATGACCGCTACGGCACCGGCCTGTCGCCCGGGGCCGTCGACTCGTTCGACCTCGAGGACAGCGTCGCCGAGCTCGGAGCGCTCCTCGACGAGATCCGGGCGGAGGACGTGGTCCTGTTCGGGTCGAGTGCGGCCAGCCCGATCGCGATCGCGGCCGCCGCCCGCGACCCACGCGTCGCGCGGCTCGTCCTGCTCGGGGGCTACGCCGACGGCCCGGGACTCTTCAGCAACGAGGGCGTCCGCGAGGCCATGCTCAGCCTCGTCCGCTCCAGCTGGGGGGTGGGCTCCCGCGTGCTCGCCAACCTCGTCATGCCCGACCGCTACGACGAGAAGGTCTTCGCCCGGTTCCAGCGGCAGGCGGCCGACGCTCCTGTGGCCGCGGGGTTCCTCCAGCAGATGTACGACGCCGACGTCACCGCCCTGCTCCCACGGGTGCGCCAGCCGACGCTCGTCCTGCACTACGCCGACGATCCCGCCGTCCCCCTGGCGGGTGGTCGACAGGTGGCCGACGGGATCGAGCACGCGCAGCTCCGGGTCCTGAAGGGCGCCTACCACCTGCCCCCTGCGCGTCATGCGGCACGGATCGCGGAGGAGGTCGTGTCCTGGTCCCGGGCGCCCCTCCCGGCCGGAGGCTGAGCTCTGGTCGGCGACAGCGATCTGCAAGGTCCGCGCGCCACGCTCCTCCGGTGACCGACACCGACTTCCGTATCCATCCCGTCCGCGGCCCCTTCAACGCCCTCTTCTTCTGGGTGACCGGTGGCCTGTTCGACCGCCTCCTCGGCCCCCACAAGCGACGCCTCCTCTCCGACCTGCCCGACACAGTCGTCGAGCTCGGCTCGGGAGTGGGCGCGAACCTGCGTTACCTGGCACCGGGCTCGCGGCTGATCGCGGTGGAGCCCAACCCGGCGATGCACGGCCGACTCCGCCGCGCGGCCCGGCAGCACGGCGTACTGCTCGACGTGCGACAGGTGCCGGCCGAGCGCACGGACCTGCCCGACGCGAGCGCCGAGGTGGTGGTCAGCAGCCTCGTGCTCTGCACCGTGAAGGACGTCGCTGAGGTGCTCGCCGAGGTACGCCGCGTGCTGAGGCCGGGGGGTCGCTTCGTCTTCGTCGAGCACGTGGCCGCCCCCGACGGTACGGCGCTCCGCCGGTTGCAGCGCTGGGTGCGCGCGCCGTGGGCGTGGTGCTTCGAGGGCTGCTCGTGCGAGCGCGACCTCGGCGGCGCCTTGCGCGCAGCCGGGTTCGCCAGCGTCGAGGTCGAGGCCTACCGCCTGCGGTCGCCGTTCCTGCCGTTCAACCCCCAGATCGCCGGGGTGGCGACCGCATGAGCGGCCTCATCGACACGCCGCCGCTCAGTGTCGGCCTGATGCGCCAGCCCGACGAGCCGGCGGGCTCCCGCTCCTGTGACCTCGCCGCACTGGCCTCCGCCGGGCTGGACCACGTGGTGACCGCCGACCACGTCAGCTTCCGCGTCGGGGCCGGGAGGGACGGCCTGATCGACGCGGCGGGCCTGCTCGCCTCCGGCGACCTCCCGGTGTACGTCGGCCTCTACCTGCTCGCCCTCCGCCACCCGGTCCTGGTCGCGCGCCAGCTGTCGACGCTGGCCGAGGGCGCTCCTGGCCGGCTCGTGCTCGGCGTCGGCGTGGGCGGCGAGGACCGGCACGAGGTCGAGGTGTGCGGCGTCGACCCCCGCACCCGCGGGCGGCGGATGGACGAGTGCCTGTCGGTCCTCCGCGCCCTCCTCGCCGGCGACCCGGTCACGCACCGGGGCGACTTCTTCGACCTCGACCAGGCGCTGGTCCTGCCCGCGCCGCCCGCGCCGGTGCCGATCGTGGTCGGCGGTCGGTCCGACGCGGCTCTGCACCGCACCGCGCGGCTGGGCGACGGATGGCTCGGGATCTGGGTGTCGGCCCGGAGGTACGGCGAGGTCGTCGCGCGCATCTCCGACCTCGCCGATGAGGCGGGCCGTGGCGACGTCGCCTGGCGCCACGGGCTCAACGTCTGGTGCGGTCTCGGTGAGGATCCGGCCGACGCGAGGAGGCACCTCGCAGCGGGGATGAGCGACATGTACGGGCTGCCCTTCGAGGCCTTCGAACGCTGGTCGCCGAGCGGCACCGCCGAGGACGTGGCGGCCTTCCTCGCGCCGTACGTCGACGCGGGCGCGCGCGACCTCAACCTGATCTGCCCGGGCCCGGACCGCGCCGCGGTTCTCACGCGTGTCGCGGAGGTCAGGAGGTTGCTGCTCGACCGGTAGATTGCTGCCGTGTCAGAGACCCGAGTTGCCCCCACAGGAGGGCCGACGAGTGTGCGTCTCGACACCGTCGCGACTGCTGCGTCCGACCCCGACCGCCAGCAGCCATGGGCCGAGCTCGGGCTGAAGGAGGACGAGTACGCCCGGATCCGCGAGATCCTCGGCCGTCGCCCGACGTCCTCGGAGCTCGCGATGTACTCGGTGATGTGGAGCGAGCACTGCTCCTACAAGTCGTCCAAGGTGCACCTCAAGCAGTTCGGCGAGATCGTCCAGGAGACGCCGGTCGGCAAGATGCTCGCCGGGATCGGTGAGAACGCCGGTGTCCTCGACATCGGCCAGGGCTACGCCGTGACGTTCAAGATCGAGTCCCACAACCACCCGTCGTACGTCGAGCCCTACCAGGGGGCGGCGACCGGGGTCGGCGGCATCGTCCGCGACATCCTGGCCATGGGCGCCCGGCCCGTCGCGGTGATGGACCCCCTGCGCTTCGGGACGCTCGACGCCGACGACACCCACCGCGTGCTGCCGGGGATCGTCGCCGGCGTCGGCGGCTACGGCAACTGCCTCGGACTCCCCAACATCGGCGGCGAGGCCGTCTTCGACGCGTCGTACGCCGGCAACCCGCTCGTCAACGCGCTCTGTGTCGGCGTGCTGCGCCACGAGGACCTTCACCTCGCCAAGGCGTCGGGAGCCGGCAACAAGGTGATCCTCTACGGCGCGCGCACCGGCGGTGACGGGATCGGCGGCGTCAGCGTGCTCGCGTCCGAGACGTTCACCGACACCGGTCCGACCAAGCGGCCGAGCGTCCAGGTCGGCGACCCGTTCATGGAGAAGCTGCTCATCGAGTGCACGCTCGAGCTCTTCGCCGCGGGTGTCGTCGCCGGCATCCAGGATCTCGGCGGCGCGGGCCTGTCGTGTGCCACGTCCGAGCTGGCCAGCGCAGGCGACGGCGGCATGCGGATCTCCCTCGACCGGGTGCCCCTGCGCGACTCCTCGCTCGCACCGGAGGAGATCCTGATGAGCGAGTCGCAGGAGCGGATGATGGCGGTCGCCGAGCCCGGCGACGTCGAGCGCTTCCTCGAGGTCTGCGCCAAGTGGGACGTCGAGGCCGTGGTGATCGGCGAGGTCACCGACGGCCAACGCCTCCAGATCTACTGGCACGGCGAGACCGTCGTCGACGTCCCGCCGCGCTCGGTCGCGCACGACGGGCCGACGTACGAGCGCCCCTTCGCCCGACCCGACTGGCAGGACGGCCTCCAGGCCGACGGTGCCGAGACGCTGCCGCGGCCGGCGTCGGGCGACGAGCTGCGCGACACCGTGCTCCGGATGGCCGCCTCGCCGAACCTGTGTGACAAGTCGTGGATCACCGACCAGTACGACCGCTACGTCCAGGGCAACACGGTCCTGGCGCAGCCGTCGGACGCCGGGATGGTCCGGGTCGACGAGGACACCCACCTCGGGGTGTCCGTCGCCACCGACGGCAACGGCCGCTTCTGCAAGCTCGACCCCTACACGGGCGCTCAGCTGGCGCTGGCCGAGGCCTACCGCAACGTCTCCTGCTCCGGGGGCACCCCCGTCGCGATCTCCGACTGCCTCAACTTCGGCTCGCCCGAGGACCCCGACGTGATGTGGCAGTTCGCCGAAGCCTGCCGCGGCCTCAAGGACGCCTGCGTCGCGCTCGGCATCCCGGTGACCGGCGGCAACGTCTCTCTCTACAACCAGACCGGCTCCACCGCGATCCTGCCGACCCCCGTCGTGGCGGTGCTCGGCGTGGTCGACGACGTACGACGCCGTACCCCGACCGGCTTCGCGGCCGAGGGCGACGTCATCGTCCACCTCGGCCACACCCGCGAGGAGCTCTCGGGCTCGGAGTGGGCGCACGTGGTGCACGGTCACCTCGGCGGCCTGCCGCCCCACGTCGACCTGCTCGACGAGGCCAACCTGGGCCGCCTGCTCGTGGAGGCGGCGAGAGGTGGCCACCTCACCAGTGCCCACGACATGTCCGACGGCGGCCTGGCCCAGGCGCTGGTCGAGTCGTGCCTGCGGCACGGTGTCGGCGCGACCGTCTCGCTGCTCGGCGACCCGTTCGTCGGGCTGTTCTCCGAGTCGGCCGCCCGCGCGATCGTCACCGTCCGCCCCGACCGGCTCGAGGCGTTCCTGACCATGGCCGCGAGCCTCGGCGTACCCGCCGGTGAGGTCGGTCGGACCGGCGGCTCGGCCCTGGTCGTCACCGACCGGTTCGACATCCCCCTCGACGAGCTCGGTGCCGCCTGGCGCGGCACCCTCCCCGCCGCGTTCGGCGGCTGAGGACTCGGGTTCCGGACGTCCCGGTTTCACCATGTGAGGTAGGCGAACCTCGGCTTCACATGGTGAGCTCGCCGTGAGAAGCCCGGCTTCACCATGTGAACATGGTGAAGCCGAGGCGCCCGGCCACCCGGCCCGGGAGCCATCGGCTCCGAACCACCACGGTGAACCGTCGCCAGCTCCTCGGCCTCTCGGCCGCCGGCCTGCTCGCCCCGCTGGTGGCGGGCTGCGAGGATCGCCGCGTGAGCAGGACGCAGGCCCCGAGGACGCGCACCCTCGCGTACGGCGACGACCCGTCGCAGTTCGGTGAGCTCACGCTGCCCTCCGGGACGCCTCAGGGCGTGGTGGTCGTCATCCACGGCGGGTTCTGGAAGGCGGCGTACGACCTGTCCCTCGGCCGGCCGCTCGCCGCGAGCCTGGCCGCGCACGGCTGGGCCGCGTGGAACATCGAGTACCGACGCCTCGGCAACGGCGGCGGCGATCCCGCGACCTTCGACGACGTCGCGGCCGCGATCGACGCGCTGGGCGATCACGACCTGCCGCTCGACCGCGTGCTCGCCGTCGGCCACTCAGCGGGCGGGCACCTCGCGACCTGGGCCGCCTCGCGCGGTCGTTTCCCCCAGTGGCCCGCGCGGGTCGGACTGACCGGCGTCGTCTCGCAGGCGGGGGTCCTCGACCTGCAGTCGGCCTACGCCGAGGACCTGGGCGGCGGAGCGGTCGTGAAGCTGTTGGGCCATCGGCCCGCCCCCGACGATGCTCCCCTCGACCCGTTCCGGCAGGTGCCGCTCGACGTACCGGTCCACTGCGTCCACGGCACCGACGACGACACCGTGCCGCTGAGCCAGTCGCAGCACTACGTCGCCGCTGCCCGGGCCGCCGGAGCCACGGCCGAGCTCACCACGATCGAGGGCGGAGACCACTTCGTGGTGATCGACCCGTCGTCCGACGCGTGGCGGCAGACCCTGGCGATCCTCGATGGACTCTGACGGCCTGAGGATCGGTCGCGCGGTCGTCGTACCCGCGCGCGAGCTGACCGAGCGCTTCTCCCGCTCGTCCGGTCCCGGGGGCCAGGGCGTCAACACCGCCGACTCGCGGGTCGAGCTGTCGTACGACGTGGCGCGGTCACCGTCGCTGCCCGAGGCGACGCGGGCGCGGATGCTGGCCCGGCTCGAGGGCCGGCTCGTCGATGGGGTCGTGACCGTCGCCGCGTCGGAGCACCGGACCCAGCTCGCGAACCGCCGTGCGGCCCGCGACCGGATGGCCTCGCTCCTCACCGAGGCGGCCGCCCCGCCCCCGCGCACGCGCCGTCCCACCCGGCCCTCGCGCCGCGCCCAGCAGCGCCGCCTCGACGAGAAGAAGCGCCGTTCCCAGACCAAGCAGGGCCGCTCCGGCCGCTGGGACTGACCACCCCTCCCCTCCCCGAGGGCTGTGGAGAGATCGGATAGTCCGTGACGTTTCGGTCGTGGAAGGGGTGGAAAAACGACCGTTTCGTCACGGACTACCCGATCAGTGCACAGCCTCCACGGTGAGGGAGGGGGTGGCGGACTCGATCTCGGCACGCCACTGCGCGGGGCGCGGGACCGAGCGGATGGTGCGGCTCAGGGTCGGGACGAGTGCGGCGAGCGCGGTCGCGCACACCAGCAGCGCGATGGCCAGGCTGCCGCCGAGGTCGCTGAGCATCCAGCCGCCGACCAGGGGCGCGAACGGCATCACGCCCATCGAGACGAACGCCATCGCCGACCCGACGCGGCCCTGCAGGTCGTCGGGCGTCATCGCGGCTCGGTAGGAGCCGATGCCGGCGTTGCCGGCGGGGTTGAGCAGCAGCAGGAAGAAGACGGACGTGCACGCAGCGAGGGGCGTGGACCACCAGACGAGCGGCAGCAGCGGCAGCACGCACATCCACGCGACGGCGACCGTGAGGACGCCGGTACGGGTCCGGTTGATGAGCGACGGCGCGGCGAGGGCGCCGAGGATGCCGCCGATACCCGCCGCGGTCGAGACCAGCCCGATCTGGGCAGGCGGGTAGCCGTCGCGGATCAGGCGCATCGTCACCACGAAGAAGCAGGCGTTCACCAGCAGGTTGCACAGGCCCGACCACACCAGCAGGGTGCGGAAGAACGGCTGGTGCCAGATGAACCGGAAGCCTTCCTTCACCTGCTCGCGCGGCGAGACCGGCGCACCCTCGCGCGGCTTCGGACGGAGATCCGTACGGAGCCGGCTGAGCGTGAAGCAGGAGACGCCGTACGTCACGGCGTCGACCAGGAACGGCGCCCACGCGCGGACGGCGTACAGGAGCCCGCCGAGCGGCGCACCGAGCAGCGACGCGATGTGCTGGCGCGCCTGGTTCTGGCTGTACGCCGTCGGCAGCTCCTCGTCGCTGACCACGGCGCGGATGGCGCCGATCTGCGACGGCTGGAACACACCCTGCGCGACGCCGGTGAGGAGGGCGACCACCGCCAGATGGGGCACCGTGAGGGCGCCGAGCCAGCCCGCCACCGCGAGGCTGCCGTAGAGGACGGCCCCGGTGGCGCTCGCCAGCAGCATCAGCGTGCGGCGGTCGTAGCGGTCGGCCAGGATCCCGGCCGGCAGCAGCATCGCGGCGAGCCCGAACAGGGCGGCAGCCTCGAGCAGGGCCGAGACGAGGGTCGAGCCGGTCAGGTGGTACCCGATGAGCGGGAACACGAAGAGCGACATCGCCGAGCCGAGCTCGCTGATGGTCTCGCCGGTCCAGAGGATGGTGAAGTCACGGTTCCGTGCGAGCTCCCGGTAGCTGGTCATGTTCCGCACCATATGTTGCGCAACTAGAATTGCGCAAGTGGTAGTGCGCAAGAAATGGTGCGGAATTTGCTAGGCTGCCGCCATGCCAGTCGAACACCCGGTGATGAGCGACCCTCGGATGCTGCGCGCGGTGGCCCACCCCCTCCGCGGTCGGATCCTCGACGAGCTGGGGGCCACCGGCCCGATGCGAGCAGCCGACATCGGGGAGGCGCTCGGGATCCCGGCCAACCAGGCGAGCTTCCACCTGCGCCAGCTCGTGAAGTACGGCGCGATCGTCCCGGCCCCGGAGGCGGCCCGCGACCGGCGCGACCGCGCCTACCGGCTGGCCGACGAGCGGGGGTTCCGTCTCGACGTCGACGAGATGGAGAAGCAGCCGGGAGGGAAGTCGGCCGTACGGGTGTTCCGCGACAGCAAGGAGGCGTGGGCCCACCGGCTGGTGGAGGAGGCGTTCGCGTTCAACCGGGAGAAGGACACGACCACCACGATCATCGAGCAGGCGATGCGGCTGACCAAGGCCGAGGCGCTCGAGTTCATGCGGGAGGTGGACGAGGTCGCCGACCGTTGGCGCACCCGGACCCGCGGTCCGTCGGAGGATCGCCGCACCTATGCGTTCTACTGCTCGGTCCAGCCCTATCCGGAGGACGAGCCGGCGAGGTGATTCGATGGGGTCGTGCCCGCACGACTCCGTCCCTCGTCGCCCGCCGACGTGCGCGACGCGCTCGCGGCCGACCCGCGCAGCCGGGAGCAGACCCGGCTGCTGGTGAAGCACTTCCTGGCGGTGCTCTCCGAGCGGGCGCCGGGTGCGTCCGTCGAGGTCAGGGTGCCGCCGTACGCCGCCGTGCAGGCGGTCGCGGGGGTGCGCCACACGCGAGGCACGCCGCCGGCGGTGGTCGAGCTCGACGCCGACACCTGGATCGCGCTGGCGACCGGCCGGCTCGCCTGGACCGACGCCGAGGCCGCCGGGCGCGTGCGCGCCAGCGGTGAGCGCGCCGACCTGTCGCCCCTGCTGCCCCTGGAGGTCGCATGATCGTCGCGTTGCTGCCGACGCAGGCCCTCGTCGACGCCGTCGGCCCGGTGGACGGGGTGGAGCTGGTCGTCTGGCACGGTGACAGCCCGCCGCCGCGCGACCGTGCCGACCTCGTCGTCCCCGACTACGCGCGCGGGCGTGCGGCCCTGGCGATGCTCGACGCGGTGGGCGGGCTGCGCGTCGTACAGCTGCAGACGGCGGGGTATGACGGCCTCCTCGAGCTGATGCCCGACGGGGTCCTCCTGGCCAGTGCCCGCGGCGTGCACGACGACGCGACCGCCGAGCTGGCCCTGGGGCTCACCATCGCGTCGCTCCGGGGGATCGACATCGCTGTGCGCGAGGCGGGCACCTGGCACCAGGACACCCGGCGACGCAGCCTGGCCGACAGCCGGGTCGCGATCCTGGGCTACGGCTCGATCGGGCGCGCGGTCGCCGAGCGGATGGTCGCGTGCCGAGCGGTCGTCACCGGGGTCGCGTCGACGGCTCGCGACGACGACCTCGTCGGCCGCGTGGTCACGGCAGCCG
Source organism: uncultured Actinomycetota bacterium (assembly GCA_963753705.1). Classification (GTDB taxonomy): domain Bacteria; phylum Actinomycetota; class Actinomycetes; order Propionibacteriales; family Nocardioidaceae; genus Nocardioides. Next base: position 13,849 of record CAVWDJ010000008.1, on the reverse strand, counting down.
ACGTGGACTGGGCCGCCCAGCACGTCGTGGTCGTCGTACTCCCGCTGAGCGACGCGACCCGACACGTGGTGGACGCGGACTTCCTGGCCCGGCTCTCCGACGACACGCTCGTGGTGAACGTGGGGCGCGGACCGCTGCTCGACACCGACGCCGTCCTGGCCGAGGCCGGCCGGCTCCGCTTCGCCCTCGACGTCACCGACCCCGAGCCGCTGCCCGACGGTCATCCCCTGTGGACGGCCCCCGGCGTGCTCGTCACCCCCCACATCGCGGGCGGTACGACGGCGATGCTGCCCCGGATCGCGGCGCTGGTCCGCGACCAGCTGGAGCGCCTACGTGACGGCCGCGACCTCCGGAACCTCGTCACTCGTTGAATTGGCCCTCGTGGCTTGTTGAGTTGGCCCTCGTGGCTCGTTGAGTTGGCCCTCGTGGCTCGTTGAGTTGGCCCCTAGGGCTCGACCACGGACCCGGAGGGCCAAGTCAACGGACCCGGAGGGCCAACTCAACGAGTCTCAGGCGGTGATGACCTCGCGGAACGCGTCGACGAGCAGGTCGATGTCGGCCTCGCTGGCCACGATCGGCGGCGCGAGGCGGACGGTCTGGCCGTGGGCCTCCTTGGCCAGGATCCCCTTGCCCAGCAAGGCTTCGGTGAAGTCGCGGCCGGTCATCTTGTCGGGCGCGATGTCGATCCCGGCCCACAGGCCGCGCGCGCGGACGGCGTCGATGCCATGGCCGACCAGGTCGGAGAGGCCGACGTAGAGCTGCTCGCCGAGCTTGGCCGCGCGCTCCTGGAACTCGCCGGTCTGGAGCATCGCCACGACCTCACGGCCGATGGCCGCGGCGAGCGGGTTGCCGCCGAAGGTCGAGCCGTGCGTGCCGGGCGTGATCACGCCGAGGACGTCGCGGTCGGCGGCCACGGCCGACACGGGGTAGAGCCCGCCGCCGAGTGCCTTGCCGAGGATGTACATGTCGGGGACGACGTCCTCGTGGTCGCACGCGAAGGTGCGGCCGGTGCGGGCCAGGCCCGACTGGATCTCATCGGCGACCATCAGCACCTGCTCCTCGCGGCACATCGCACGCACCTGCTGGAGGTAGCCGTCGGGCGGGATGATGACGCCGGCCTCGCCCTGGACCGGCTCGAGCAGCACGGCCACGGTGGTCTCGTCGACGGCCGCCCGCAGCGCCTCGATGTCGCCGTAGGGGACGAGCCGGAAGCCGGGCGTGTACGGCGCGTAGTCGTGGGTCGCGTCGGGGTCGGTCGAGAACGACACGATGGTCGTGGTGCGGCCGTGGAAGTTCCCCTCCATCGCCACGATCGTGGCGCGGTTCTCCGGGACGCCCTTGACCTGGTAGCCCCACTTGCGGCTCACCTTGATCGCGGTCTCGACGGCCTCGGCACCGGAGTTCATCGGCAGGATCATCTCCTTGCCGGTGAGGTCGGCGAGCGCCTCCGAGAACGGCCCGAGCTGGTCGTTGTAGAACGCGCGGCTGGTCAGCGTCAGCCGGCCGATCTGCTCGCGAGCGACCTCGACGAGGCGCGGGTGGCCGTGGCCGAAGTTCAGCGCGGAGTAGCCCGCCAGGCAGTCGAGGTAGCGCTTGCCGTCGACGTCGGTGACCCAGGCGCCCTCGCCGCTGGCGAGGACCACGTGGAGCGGGTGGTAGTTGTGCGCGGCGTAGGTCTCGGTCAGCTCGATGTGGTGGGCGGTGGCGGGGGTGCTGTCGGTCATGGGAGTGCTTTCGGCCGTCGGGATGCGCGGGTGGAGGAAGGTTCCCATCGTCTCGCACCGACACCCCGGAAGCCAAATGATTGTCAGACAATTCTCGGGTGTCGTGTCGGTAGTCCCCGACGTTCTGGTCGTCGATCGGCACGGATTCGCAGCCAGAACGTCGGGGACTATCCGGGCGCGGGCTGGGTCGAACAGGGTCCTAGGGTGGCGGGCATGAGCGAAGACGAGCCCACGACCGACCTGAGGGCGCGGGTGCGCGACGTCCTTCCCGGCGTACGACGTGACCTCGAGGCACTGGTCCGGATCGAGTCGGTCAGCGCCGACCCCGAGCGCGCCGGCGAGGTTCAGCGGAGCGCCGAGGCGGTGCGCGACCTGTTCGCGGCCGAGGGATTCGCGTGCCAGATCACCAGCGCGGACGGTGGCCGCCCTGCCGTCATCGCCCACAAGCACTCAGCTCGCGAGGGCGCGCCGACGATCCTGCTCTACGCCCACCACGACGTGCAGCCCGAGAACGACCACACCGACTGGGACTCCCCGCCGTTCGAGCCGACCGAGCGCGACGGCCGCCTCTACGGCCGCGGCGCCGCGGACGACAAGGCCGGGATCGCCGCCCACCTGGGCGCCCTGCGGGTCCACGGCGACGACCTGCCGATCAACGTCGTGATGTTCGTCGAGGGCGAGGAGGAGGTCGGCTCCGACAGCCTCCCCGCGCTGCTGCAGCAGCATCTCGACGAGCTCCGGGCCGACGTCATCGTGATCGCCGACAGCGGCAACTGGGACATCGGCGTCCCCGCTCTCACCACCAGCCTCCGCGGTCTCGTGCGCCTCGACGTCGAGGTCCGCACCCTCACCCACGCCGTCCACTCCGGCATGTGGGGCGGCCTCGTCCCCGACGCCCTGATGACCCTGAGCCGCGTCATCTCCAGCCTGTACGACGACGCCGGCAACGTCGCCGTCGACGGCCTCGTGTCCTCGCCCGCGGCTGACGTCGACTACCCCGAGGAGCGGCTGCGCGCCGAGTCGGGCGCCGTGGCGAGCATCGACTGGATCGGGAGTGGCTCCAGCGTCGAGCGGCTCTGGACCAAGCCGGCCCTGTCGATCATCGGCCTCGACGCACCCAAGGTGGCCGGCTCCAGCAACACCCTGGTCCCGGCCGCGAAGGCCCGACTCAGTCTCCGGATCGCACCAGGCGACGACGTCGCCAACGCGCGTGCCGCCCTGACCCGTCACCTCGAGACCCACGTCCCCTGGGGCGCCGAGCTCACGATCACGCCGGTCGACTTCGGCGAGCCGACGTCGATCGACGCCACCGGTCCGGCGTACGACGCGGCCCGTCAGGCCTTCGCCGAGGCGTGGGACGGGACGGAGCCCATCGACATGGGCGTCGGCGGCTCGATCCCCTTCATCGCCGAGTTCCTCGACGCGTTCCCCGAGGCCAGCGTGCTGGTGACCGGGGTCGAGGACCCCGACACGCGCGCCCACGGTGCCAACGAGGGCCTCCATCTCGCAGAGTTCGAGCGGGTCGTCCTGGCCGAGGCCCTCCTGCTGCAGAAGCTCGGCGACCGACGGTCCTGAGTCAGCGGGTCACGGCGTAGAGGAAGCACTGCGGCAGCACGGTCCGCACGTGCACGGTGGCGACACCCGGCTCCGCGAGCAGCGTCTCGATCACCGGCGCCAGGTCCTCGTCGTCGGTCAGCGTGTTGTGCGCGTAGTCCATCGACCCGTCGGCGTGGTAGGTCCGCAGCAGCCGGGGCCCGCGGTCGAGCTCCGGCGGCAGACCAGGTCCGGCGAAGCCCGCGCAACGGTCGGCGTGCACGTAGACGGGTCCGACCTCCCGCCACGGCGAGACCTCGGTGAACGGCGCCCACGAGACGAGGGCGATCCGCTCACCCGGCCGTGCGAAGCGCAGGCAGCAGCGCAGCGGCTCGCCCTGGCCGGACGCGTCGTACGACGTGAACGGGTTGCCGAACTCGTCGATCCCGGCAGCACGAACGGCGTCCAGGCGGGCCGGGTCGATCGCGTGCACGGTCAGGGTCTGCTGGGTCAGCGTCGTCGTGGTCATGCCTCCACGATCCCCGACCCGGCGCCGGGGTTCCGGCGGAAATCGGACACGGCGTCGGCGTGCGGCGATGCCGTGGCGTCGTACCCCCTCGCCTAGACTCGCCCCGTGACCCCACCCACCAGCCGCAAGGGCGGCGACGGTCGGCTCACGGCGGCGCTCGACCCGCTGGACCAGGGTCCCCAGGACGCCTGTGGCGTGTTCGGGGTCTGGGCACCGGGTGAAGAGGTCTCCAAGCTGGTCTACTTCGGCCTCTACGCGCTGCAGCACCGCGGCCAGGAGTCCGCCGGCATCGCGGTCAGCAACGGCCGGCAGATCCTCGTCTACAAGGACATGGGCCTGGTCTCACAGGTCTTCGACGACTCCACGCTCGAGTCGCTCAAGGGCCACCTCGCGATCGGCCATGCCCGCTACTCGACCACCGGCGCGAGCACGTGGCAGAACGCCCAGCCGACGTTCCGGCCGACCGACGACGGCTCGATCGCGCTCGGCCACAACGGCAACCTGATCAACACCCACGAGCTCCAGGAGATGGTCGCTGACCTGCCCGGGCTGCCCGGCGAGCTCGAGCTCAACCGCAGCCTGGAGACCTCCTCCACGAGCGACACCGCGCTCGTGACCGCGCTGCTGGCGCACCACCCCGACACCTCGCTGGAGCAACGGGCGCTCGAGGTGCTGCCGCTGCTCCGTGGCGCCTACTCGTTCGTCTGGATGAACGAGTCCACGCTCTACGCCGCGCGCGACCCGCAGGGCATCCGGCCGCTGGTGCTCGGCCGGCTCGACCGTGGGTGGGTCGTCGCCAGCGAGGACGCCGCCCTGGCCACCATCGGCGCGAGCGTCGTCCGCGAGGTCGAGCCCGGTGAGCTGCTCGTGATCGACGAGAACGGGCTGCGCTCCCACCGGTTCGCCGAGCCGTCGCCCAAGGGCTGCGTGTTCGAGTACGTCTACCTCGCCCGTCCCGACGCCACCATCGCCGGCCGCAGCGTCCACCAGGCGCGCGTCGAGATGGGCCGGCAGCTGGCGCGTGAGTTCCCGGTCGACGCCGACCTGGTGATGCCGGTCCCCGAGTCGGGCACCCCCGCGGCCGCGGGCTACGCCGAGGAGAGCGGCATCCCGTTCGGCCAGGGCTTCGTCAAGAACGCCTACGTCGGGCGCACCTTCATCCAGCCGAGCCAGACCCTGCGCCAGCTGGGCATCCGGCTCAAGCTGAACGCCCTCGACCACATGGTCCGCGGCAAGCGGCTCGTCGTGGTCGACGACTCCATCGTCCGGGGCAACACGCAGCGCGCCCAGATCCGGATGCTCCGCGAGGCCGGCGCTGCCGAGATCCACGTGAGGATCAGCAGCCCGCCGGTGAAGTGGCCCTGCTTCTACGGCATCGACTTCGCCACCCGCGCCGAGCTGATCGCCAACGGACTCGACGTGGCCGAGATCGCCGCCAGCGTCGGTGCCGACAGCCTGGGCTACATCTCGCTCGAGGGGATGACCGAGGCCACCGGCCAGAAGACCGACGACCTCTGCCTGGCCTGCTTCACCGGCAGCTATCCCGTCGAGCTCCCCGACGAGAGCCTCCTCGGCAAGCACCTCCTCGAGGCCTCGCTGACCTCTCCGCACGCCGCCCGGGAGCTTCCCGTGCTCAACAACCCCTGATCGAGGGAGCCCGCCCGTGACCGAGCAGACCCCGCCCGTCGGGGGCACACGCGTACGCCGCCGCCGGCGTCGACCTCGAGGCCGCCGACAAGGCGATCACCCTGATGAGGGGCTGGGTCGAGAAGACCGCCAGCCCCCAGGTGATCGGCTCGCTCGGCGGCTTCGCCGGCCTGTACGACGCCTCGGCCCTGACCCGCTACAGCCAGCCCATCCTGGCCACCTCCACCGACGGGGCCGGGACCAAGGTCGCCATCTCCCAGGCCATGGACGTCCACGACACCATCGGCTTCGACCTGGTCGGCATGGTCGTCGACGACCTGGTGGTCTGCGGGGCCGAGCCGCTCTTCATGACCGACTACATCGCGTGCGGACGGGTCGAGCCCGAGCGGATCGCGGCGATCGTCAAGGGCATCGCCGAGGCGTGCCTCGAGGCGGGCTGCTCCCTGATCGGCGGCGAGACGGCCGAGCACCCCGGCCTGATGGAGCCCGACGCCTACGACGTCGCCGGCGCCGCGACCGGCGTGGTCGAGGCCTCCCGCCTGCTCGGACCCGGCCGCGTCCGCCCCGGCGACGTCGTGGTGGCGATGGCCTCGAGCGGACTCCACTCCAACGGCTACTCCCTCGTGCGTCACGTCCTGCTCGACCGGGCCGGCTGGCGGCTCGACCGCGAGGTGCCCGAGCTCGGGCGCACGCTCGGCGAGGAGCTCCTCGAGCCGACCCGGATCTACACCAAGCCGTGCCTCGCCCTCGCCGCGGAGACCGGCGTCCACGCGATGGCCCACATCACCGGCGGAGGGCTCGCCTCCAACCTCGCACGGGTCATGCCCGAGGAGCTCTCGGCGACCCTCGACCGCAGCACGTGGGTCCCGGCGCCCGTCTTCGACGTCGTACGGCAGGTCGGTGCGGTCTCGCAGGACGACCTCGAGTCGACCCTGAACTGCGGCGTCGGCATGGTCGCCCTGGTGCCCGCCGACGACGTCGACCGGGCCGTGGCCACGCTCGACCGGTTCGGCATCCACGCCTGGGCCGCCGGCGAGGTGGTGCTCGACGCCGAGCGGGGTGGCGAGGTCCGGCTGACCGGCCAGCACGCCGGCTGGAGCGCCTGACCGCCCGTTTCGGACCCCCGATGCGGCCCATCCGGACCCCCTCGGAGCGAAATATGGGCCATTTCGGGACGGGGGTGTGCGGGAACAGCCACCCATTGGGTAGCGTTACGTCCACGACGACATGACCGATCAGACCGGTGCCACGGTGACTTTCCCCTGGCCCGGCCCAGAGTGCGAGGGGGTCGACCCTATGGGGCGCGGCCGAGCTAAAGCCAAGCAGACGAAGGTCGCCCGCGACTTGAAGTACCGCACTCACGAGGCGGACTTCGGGGCACTGGCGCGTGAGCTGCACGGCGAGACCGACAGCGACGCTACCGACGAGACGGTGGACGACCCCGCCGACGAGTGGTCGGACTACGTCGAGCCGTCTCGCGACTGACTCGTTGAATTGGCCCTCCGGGCGCGTTCAGTTGGCCCTGGTGGCTGACCGAACCGCCCGGAGGGCCAACTCAACGCGCCCGCGGGGCCAACTGAACGCCGCCGGTGGTTGCTGTAATCGCGCGATTGCGCTGGTGTGACATCGGATCGGGCCCCGGACATGTCGAAACCGCGCAATTGCGCCAGTTGGGCTCTGGCGGGCAGGTCGGGCCAGCGCGCCCGGAGGGCCAACTCAACGAGCCCGGAGGGCCAACTCAACGGGGCAGGTAGAGGCCGCGCAGGCGGCCGACGTCGCGCATCCGGCGCTCGGCGAGCCGGTCGGCGGCCTCGGCGGGGGTGACCGCTTCGGTGCGGGCCAGCTCGAAGACCGCCTTGGTGGTGTCGTAGATCTTCGACGCGCGCTGCTCGGCCCGGTCGAAGCTGAAGCCCTCGAGCTCGTCGGCCACCTGGATCAGGCCGCCGGAGTTCACGCAGTAGTCGGGTGCGTAGAGGATCCCGCGGTCGGCCAGAGCCTTCTCGATGCCGGGATGGGACAGCTGGTTGTTGGCGGCGCCGCAGACGATCTTCGCGGTCAGCACGTCGACCACCTCGTCGGTCAGCGCGTCGCCCATCGCGCAGGGCGCGTAGACGTCGATCTCGGCCCGCACCAGCGCGTCGGCGTCGGCGACCGCGGTCGCGCCGTACTCCGTCACCATCCGGTCAACCGCCGGCTGGTAGACGTCGGTCACCACGACCCGCGCGCCGTCGTCGACGAGGTGCTTGACCAGATGGTGGCCGACCTTGCCGACGCCCGCGATCCCGACCGTGCGGCCGGACAGCGTCGGGGTGCCCCACAGCGCCTCGGCACTGGCGCGCATCCCCTGGTAGACGCCGTACGCCGTGAGCACCGACGAGTCTCCGGCCCCGCCGTGGGCGACCGTGCGGCCGGTCACGAAGGAGCACTCCCGCGCCACGACGTCCATGTCCTCGGAGTAGGTGCCCACGTCGCAGGCGGTGTAGTAGCGCCCGCCGATCGCCTGGACGAAGCGGCCGTAGGCGCGCAGCAGGGCCTCGGTCTTGTCCTTCATCGGGTCACCGATGATCACGGCCTTCCCGCCGCCGAGGTCGAGCCCGGCCAGTGCCGCCTTGTAGGACATCCCGCGCGAGAGGTTGAGGACGTCGCGGATCGCGTCCGCGGTCGTCGCATAGGGGTAGAAGCGGGTGCCGCCGAGACCGGGTCCGAGGGCGGTCGAGTGGATCGCGACGATGGCGCGCAGCCCGGTCGCGTGGTCGTTGCAGAACACGACCTGCTCGTGCTCGGCGCCGAGCTCGAAGACGTCGACACCGTCGACAGGGGAGCCGGTGACGGAAGGGTCCGCGGACATGCTGGTGCCTCTTTCGGTCGCGCCACGCGGGTGGGTGGCGTAGGTGCGGGCCACGAGGGGTGGTGTGACCCACTTGGCACGATAGTGCTCCGACCGGCCCGGCCGGGAATCGACCGGCTGGTCAGTGCAGCTGCTGCGTCGCCACCAGCGCACCGCCGAAGCAGGCCAGGAACACCGCGACGCAGACCAGGGCGAGCAGCACTCGCGAGCCGGACCGCTCGGCGGCCGCACCCGACACCCCCGACGACGGCAGCGCCGGCTCGGGCGGGCTGACGAGCATGGTGCGCTCGGCGCTCGGGGCCAGGGTCTGCAGCGCGTTGACGAACGCACGGATCGTCGGCCACCGGTCGTCGGGATCGGGCGCCAGGCCGCGGAGCACGATCTCGTCGACCTCGCGCGGCAGGGGTGCGAGCTCGCTCGGGGGTGGGGGCGGCTGGAGCGTCGCCAGGTCGGCGATCGTCCCGGTGTGGGCCAGGGCGCCGGTCACCATCTGGTAGGTGACGGCGGCGAGCGCGTACACGTCCGCCCGCTCGTCGACCCCGAGCCCCACGGCCTGCTCGGGCGCCATGTACGCCGGTGTCCCCACCACGTGGGTGAGCCCGCTCGCATGGAGGATCGCCTTCGCCACGCCGAGGTCGGCCACCATCAGCCGGACGTCGTCGCCGTCGCTGCGCAGCAGGAGGTTCGCCGGCTTGATGTCGCGGTGGATCGACCCGTGGTGGTGGAGCACCGCCAGCCCCGCCCCTGCCTGCGTCACCAGGTCGAGGGTGCGGTCGAGCGGCAGCCGGTGCTCACGCTGCACCAGGTCGGCGACCGTGCCCTGGTCGGCGTACGTCATGACGAAGTACGGCGTGCCGTCCACCTCGCCGACGTCGTAGACGCGGACGACGTGGTCGGAGTCGGCCCTCCGCAGGATCCTCGCCTCCTGCAGGAACCGGTCGCGGATGTCGAGCCGCTGGGCCCAGTTGTCCGCGAGCGCCTTCACCGCGACGTCCGACTCGAGCTCGTCGTCGTGGTAGAGCCACACCGAGGCGAACCCACCGACGCCGAGCCGTTCGAGCTGTCGGAGCCGACCGAGCCGAGCGGGAAGGGACACGGTGGGTATTGTGCCGGACCAGCGACCCGCGCTCGGAGGACGGACAAGGGTGGACGACACGCACGAGACCGAGGACGTCGAGTCCTTGGCGACCCGCGCGGCTGGAGGCGACCGCCAGGCGCTCGAGTCGTTGCTCGTGGACATCCAGCCGCGCGTACGCCGGATCTGCGGCCGGATGCTGCTCTACCCCGAGGACGCCGAGGAGGCGACGCAGGACGCTCTCCTGCTCGTCGCCACGCGGATCCACACGTTCGGCGGACGGAGCCGCTTCACCACCTGGCTGCACGCGGTGGCCTCCAACAGCGCCCGCTCGACCTACCGCAGCCTCAAGCGGCGCTCGGCCGAGCTGCCGACCGACGACCTCCCGGCGGCCGCGGACCCCCGCACCACGAGCGTGATCGCGGGCAGCCGCCTCGACTTCCTGGAGGCGCTCGAGCTGCTGTCGGTCGACCACCCCGCGCTCGTCGAGCCGCTGGTGCTGCGCGACGTGCAGGAGCTGGAGTACTCCGACATCGCCACGCTGCTCGACATCCCGGTCGGCACCGTGAAGTCGCGCATCCACTCGGCCCGGCAGATCGTGCAGCCTCTGCTGACGCGCTGACGACGGGTCAGCGCAGGCGGGCGACGTAGCGCGTCGCGGTCCGTACGTCGCTCATCCGGCTCTCCCACGTCACCCCCACGACGAGCAGGACGGTCCCGGACAGCCCGATCACGACCCACGACGGGACCTCCGCGGCGTACGGCGCGAGCTCGCGCAGCACCAGTGCGGCCCCGACCACGGCGCCGACCACGACGGGTGCGCTCCAGCGCAGGAACACGCCGCCGAGCACCAGCGCGAGACAGCCCAGACCGAGCAGCAGCGCCCGCAGGGACGTCGGGTCGTCGAGCACCACGAGCAGGGACGGGACCGTGGCCAGGCTGAGTCCCGGCACCAGCAGCCGCATCGTGGCACTGTCGTCGTCGCGGAGCAGCCGCCAGCAGCCGACCGCGATCAGCACCAGCGCTGAGGGCAGGGTGTAGGCCTCCGGCACGGTGACCCCCAGCTCGGCGAGGCGGACCCAGGTGGCCATCGCCAGCAGCAGTCCGCCGGGCCAGGCGAGGAACCGTCGGGCGGGGTGGAGCAGCGCGGAGGTCGTGACGAGGACTCCCGCGACCGTGAGGTGGACGGCCAGGGCCCGCTGGGTGTCGACCGCGGCGAGCACGGCGCCGAGCGAGACCACCGTCCCGACCACCGCGGCCGAGACCTCGAGGACGGGCTCGGGGCGCCAGATCGCGAGGCCGCCGAGCACGAGCAGCACGGGGATCGCCCGATCGACCTCGGGCACCGAGAGCGCGTTGCCGGCCGACCAGACCAGGCCGCCGAACGCGGCCGCGAACGCGGCGCCGGCCACGTCGCCGGTGAGGTCCGTGCGTCGCATCAGGTGGAGGCTGACAGCGGTGGCCACCGCCAGCACGAGGGCCGTCATCGTGTCGCTCGGCAGGGCCGCGAGGACCGCGAGAGAGGCGGGCACGACTGCCGCAACGCGGACAGCAGTGGCGGTGGGCCCCGCGAGCCGCTCGGCGAGGACGAAGCCGGCGCACGACGTGGCGACCAGGGCGGTGACCACAGCCGCGAGGCGCACGTCGTACAGCGGCAGGGCGACGACCCCCCCGGCGACCGCGCCCACCGCGAGGACGAGGAGCCACGCCGTACGGCGGACCGGCGACCACAGGCCGACCACGGCGCACCCGGCTGCGGCCAGGGCGACGGCCAGCGGCACGGCCAGCGACGCCGAGACCCACGTGGAGGACGACGCGACGTGCACGCCGAACGCCTGCGTGAACGGCTCTCCGACTCCGAACGTGGCGCTCATCGCGCTGCCGACCAGGTCCAGGAGGGCTGCCACCGGCAGGACCGCCGACCCGGCGAGGGGCAGGACGGCCACGGCACGCGCGCGTGCGGGGGCAAGGGCGACAACCGCGGTCCAGGCCACCACGCAGGCCAGCAGGCACCACGTCGCACCGGTCAGGGCGTTGTCGAGGGTGGCGAGGACGACGACGTAGGTGCCGAGCAGCGAGGCGACGGAGTACCCGACCAGCCGGGCAGCGCCGTCGCGGCCGACCACGTGCGCGGCCGAGGCGGCGAGAGCGACCGCGGCCAGGAGCGGCCACACCGCCCCGTGGCCCCAGAGGTGCGAGAGCGTCAGGTCCTCGACGGACGAGCCCACCCCGTCGACCACGAGGTAGAGCCACCCGAGGCAGGCCGTGACGACGGACGTGACCCACAGCGGGGTGCTCCGCAGGACCGTCCCGACGCGGCCGAGGCCCAGCAGGACGATCGTGGCCAGCAGCATCGGGACGGGCTGGACGACGTCGACCTGCGCACCGAGGCCGGCGACGAGCACTGCGACCGGCGCGACGAGGGCGGGGGAGACGAGTGGTCGCGAGGCGGTCAGTGCGATCAGACCGAGGGACACCGTGGCGACGACCGCGCCGGCGAGGGTGAGCAGGCCCGCGTCGTCGAGGTCGCCGAACCAGCCCGCGTGCCGGGCCCCGACCACGTCGAGCGCGACCAGGCCGAGGCCGACGACCGACAGTGCCTCACCCGCCATCCGCAGGCCACGGCCGGCGCAGATCCGCGCACCGGCGAGGGCGACGCAGGTCAGGACGAGCAGGACGAGGGTGCGCCCGCCGACTCCCAGCCAGCCCCACGCCACCGCCAGGAACGTCACGGCGGCGACCAGCAGGCAGAGCGCGCCCAGCGTGAGGAGGATCCTGGGCACCGATGCGCCACGCAGACGGGGGGCGTCGAAGGCAGTCGATCCCGGCGATGCTCCGTGGGGGCCGGGAGCGGGGTACGACGCCGCACCTGCCAGGAAGGACCCCGGCGCGGGTGCGGTCGACGTGCGGGCGGACCCGACCCCCGCGGGGTCGGCGGCCGGAGCCGACTGGCGCCGGAGGACGCCGAGCAGCTGGTCGGCGCGCTGCAGCGTGGTGAAGAGCTCGACGGCCGTGGCGCCGGTCAGGGGCAGCGCGCAGCGCCGGCAGACCTGGGGCGACTCGGGGAGCAGTGAGTGGCAGTCGGGGCAGCGCGTCGGATCGGCATACGTCGTCATGTCGTTCAGTACCTCATCCGCCGACCGTGCGGGACGTCCGTCGTGGCACTCAGTACGCCTGAGTATCCGGGCTCATGCGGCCGGTGCGCGCGACGGCGAGACCAGGCTCTTGACCCCTGCCGCCGAGTCCGGGCGTGCGGCAGGCTGGGGGCATGCAACAGATGAGCCTGCGCGAGTACATCGACAACCTGGAACGCGACGGCTACACGGTGCGCGACGACCACGGCGACGACCCGATGCTGATCCGGCCCGACGGCAGGGCGGTCGAGACGTGGCGCGAGGACTATCCCTACGACGAGCTGATGAGCCGCAACGACTACGAGGTGGAGAAGTACCTGCTCCAGATCGAGCTGCTGAAGTTCCAGTACTGGGTCCAGGACTCCCGCACGCGACACGTCATCGTCTTCGAGGGACGCGACGCGGCTGGCAAGGGCGGCACGATCAAGCGGTTCATGGAGCACCTGAACCCGCGCGGCGCGCGGATCGTCGCGCTGACCAAGCCGAGCTCGACCGAGCTCGGGCAGTGGTACTTCCAGCGCTACGTCGCCCACCTGCCGACGGCCGGTGACGTCGTCCTCTTCGACCGCTCCTGGTACAACCGCGCCGGCGTCGAGCGGGTGATGGGCTTCTGCGACGACGACGAGTACCGCACCTTCATGCGGCAGGCGCCGGCGTTCGAGGAGATGCTGCTCGAGTCGGGCATCCACGTGACCAAGCTGTCGTTCTCGGTGACCCAGCAGGAGCAGCGCACGCGGTTCGCCGTACGCCAGCTCGATCCCGGTACGGCGGTGGAAGCTGTCGCCGATGGACCTCGAGAGCCTCGACAAGTGGAAAGCTACACCGAGGCCAAGGAGGAGATGTTCCTGCGCACGGACACCGACCACGCACCGTGGTACACGGTGAAGAGCAACGACAAGAAGCGCGCTCGGATCAACGCACTGCGGCTGTTCCTCAGCCTCGTGGACTATGAGGGGAAGGACCCCGCAGGTCGTGCTCCGAGCCCGACCGGAAGCTGGTCGGACGTGGTCGCGACACGGTCGGCGACTGAGTGGTGGCCAGGGGCGGGGTCGAACCGCCGACCTTCCGATTTTCAGTCGGACGCTCGTACCAACTGAGCTACCTGGCCGTGTCGCACCCCGCATCCGCGGAGCGCGAGAGCACCTTACCGGAGCGTTTCCGCTGGCTGAAACCGGCGGCACCGCCGGCGCCGGCGTGACGTGAGCGCGTGAGGTCTCGAGGGCCTGAGCGTGCGCCGGGCGGGCCCGCCGAGTCGGTGGGACGGCGGCCGGCGCCGTATGCTGGCCGCGCTCAAGCGCACCGGCCCCGGTACGTACTTCCGCCGGCCTAGGACGTCGCCCTTTCACGGCGGTAGCACGG
>CAVWDJ010000007.1:0-26646 GCA_963753705.1 uncultured Actinomycetota bacterium | reverse complement strand
CGTCCGGCCCTACGCCGAGCGCAGCGGGTGGCCGGTCACCGAGACCCCCGGGCTCTCGGAGGAGGACGCCACCGCCGCCAGCGTGGTCCAGGTGGTCGACGAGCTGGTCACGTCGGGTGACGACGCCCTGCTCTGCACGCACCGTCCGGTCCTCCCGTCGGTCTACGACGCGCTGGGGATCGCCCGCGAGCACCACGCCACCGGCGAGCTGGTGGTGATCCACCACCGGCACGGCCGGGTGCGCGCCGTCGAGCGCCACCTCGGCTGAGGCGGCGTCCGGACGCGCTCGGGGGGGTGTGAGCGTCCCCGCCCACGACCGTGACGCGGGTCTCCTCCCCGCCTGGCGTGGCCGACTGGGCGCCGCGAGTTCATCCCGCGTTCACCGACGGCGCCATGACCGTCCACCTCTCGCCTTTACGTTCCGAGTGTCCAGACGACTCGACTCAGGAGCATCGACGTGAACAGCTCTTCCCTGCGACGGACCGCCTTGCCGGCTGTTGCCATCCTCACGGTCGGCCTCGTGCTGACCGCCTGCGGCAACAACGAGAGCGGCAGCAGCGGTGGCGACACCCTCAGCGGCGGCGGCGCGACCTCCCAGGCCAACGCTCAGACCGCCTGGCGCGCCGACTACCAGAAGGCCAACGGCGGCACCATCAACTACGAAGAGGTCGGCTCGGGCACCGGTGTCGAGAACTTCACGAGCAAGGCCTACAGCTTCGCCGGGACCGACGCCTACCTGACCAGCGACCAGATGAGCGCCGCGGCCAAGTCCTGCGGCAGCGACGTGATCGAGGTGCCGGCGTACGTGAGCCCGATCGCCGTCGCCTTCAACCTCAGCGGCGTGAAGTCGCTGAACCTCGACGCCAAGACGATCGCCGACATCTTCAACGGCAGCATCACCAAGTGGGACGACCCGGCCATCGCCCAGCAGAACTCCGGCGTGAAGCTGCCGAGCACGGCGATCGCCACGATCCACCGCTCGGACGAGTCGGGTACGACGTTCAACTTCACCGACTACCTCAACAAGGCCGGCGACGGCGCCTGGAGCGACGCGGCCAACACGGTGTGGCCGAAGAACCTCACCGGTGGCCAGGGGCTCGAGGGCACCTCCGGGGTGATCGGTGGACTCTCCGACACCGAGGGCTCGATCGGGTACGCCGACAACTCGGCCGTCTCGGCCGCGGGCAACCTGAGCGTGGTGTCGATCAAGGTCGGCTCCGACTACAACCCGCCGACCGCCGACGGCGCCGCGAAGGTGCTCGAGGCATCTCCTGCAGCGCCGGCCCAGCCGGCCACGTCGATGGCGACGGACATCGACCGGACCGCCACCGCCAAGGGTGACTACCCCTTGATGCTGGCGTCGTACCTCCTGGCCTGCCAGAAGTACAGCGACTCCAAGACGGCCGACATGGTCAAGGGCTACCTGACCTATGTGGTCTCGCCCGACGGCCAGAAGGCGGCTGCGGACGCCGCCGGCTCCGCACCGTTGACGTCGGCCCTGTCCACGAAGGCGACCGGGATCGTGTCCAAGATCTCGAGCTGATCGACTCACGCGGGTACGACGGTCGTCCCTCGCGACGGCCGTCGTACCCGCCTCGTCCACCCGAGCCACCCAGGAGCACCTCGTGACCGCCACCGTCTCCCCGGAGAAGGCAGGCCCTGAGACCACGCCGACCTCGACGCGACGCGGCGACCGGACCTTCGCTGCCATCGCCCGACTTGCCGCGTTCACGATCCTGGCCGCGCTGGTGGCGGTGTTCGTCTTCCTCGCCGTCGAGGGCTGGTCGGGCTTCACCGCGGCGCCGGCGGTGTACGCCCCGTTCACGTCGTTCGTCAGCTACATCTGGCCGCTGGTGGTCAGCACGCTGCTGGCCTCGGCGATCGCGGTCATCGTGGCGGTGCCGTTCGCGATCGGGATCGCGCTGTTCATCTCGCACTACGCGCCGCGCAGGCTCGCCACCGTGCTCGCCTACCTGATCGACCTGCTGGCGGCGGTGCCGTCGGTGGTCTTCGGGCTCTGGGGCGGGCGCTACCTCGCGGCGTACCTGCAGCCGCTCCAGGTCTGGCTGCACGAGCACTTCGGGTGGCTGCCGTTCTTCGGGCCCGGACCGCCGACGCCGAACGGACGGTCCCTCTTCACCGCCGGGATCGTGCTCGCGATCATGATCCTGCCGATCATCACCGCGATCACCCGTGAGGTGTTCCTCCAGACTCCTCGCCTGCACGAGGAGGCGGCGCTGGCGCTCGGGGCCACACGCTGGGAGATGGTGCGCTACGCCGTGTTCCCCTACGCCCGCTCCGGCGTCGTCTCCGGCGTCATGCTCGGTCTCGGACGCGCGCTCGGCGAGACGATGGCGGTCGCCATGATCCTGGCGACGACGCCGCAGATGACGCTCAACGTGATCGGCACGGCCCAGCCGGCCACGATCGCCGCGAACATCGCCCTGAACTTCAAGGAGGCCACCCCGGAGCGTCAGTCCCTGCTGATCGCCACCGGTCTCGTGCTCTTCGTGGTGACCTTCCTGGTGAACTTCTCCGCGCGCTGGATCACCGGCCGCGCCGAGCGGAAGCAGAGCCGATGAGCAGCCCCACGATGCACATCTCCAGCCCGCGGTTGCCACGATGGGCGCCTGCCCTCGTCGGCGTGATGGCGCTCGCGCTGGCCGGCCTGCCCGCGATCCTCCAGGGCTGGACCATCGTCGGATGGATCATCGTGGCGTTCGTCCTGTTCCTGATCGCGCTGCCGTCGTGGTCGCGCATGGTCGAGGGCAGGCGTGCCGCGGTGGACCGCTTCGTCACCGCTCTGGTGTGGGTGTCGTTCGTCTGCGCCATGGCGCCCCTGGTCTGGCTGCTCTGGGTCGTCCTCAAGAACGGGCTGCCCGCGATCAACGCCGACTTCCTGAGCTACTCGATGCTCAACGTCGTCGGCGACGAGCAGGGCGGGATCCTGCACGCGCTCATCGGCACGTTGTTGATCACCCTCGCGGCCACGGTGCTGTCGGTCCCGGTGGGGATCCTGACGGCCATCTACCTGGTCGAGTACGGCCAGCGCTCACGGGCAGCCCGGGTGATCACCTTCCTGGTCGACGTGATGACCGGCATCCCGTCGATCGTCGCGGGCCTGTTCGCGCTCTCCCTGTTCGTGCTGCTCTTCGGACCGGCCTACCGCAGCGGCTTCGGTGGGGCCGTCGCCCTGACCCTGCTGATGATCCCGACCGTGGTGCGCTCGTCGGAGGAGATGTTCCGGCTCGTTCCCGACGACCTGCGCGAGGCGTCGTACGCACTCGGGGTGCCGAAGTGGCGCACGATCGTCAAGGTGGTCATCCCCACCTCGATCGCCGGCATCGTCACCGGCGTGGTCCTGGCCATCTCGCGCGTGATCGGCGAGACGGCGCCGCTCCTGGTCGTCGCCGGCGCGACCGACGGGATCAACTACAACCTCTTCGACGGCCGGATGACCACGCTGCCCGTCTTCATCTACTCCCAGTACGCCTCGTCGACACCGATCGGCTATGAGCGCGCCTGGGGCGGGGCGCTCGTCCTCATCGCGCTCGTGATGGTGCTCAATCTCATGGCTCGTCTCATCGGGCGCATTCTCGCTCCCGCCAAGGGACACTGAGCAAGAACGTCATCAGGAAGGAATCATGGCCAAGAGCATCGACGTCTCAGACCTCAACATCTACTACGGGGACTTCCTCGCGGTGGAGGGGGTCAACATGACGGTCAAGTCGAGGTCCGTCACCGCGTTCATCGGACCGTCCGGATGCGGTAAGTCGACGATGCTGCGGTCGCTGAACCGTATGCACGAGGTGATCCCCGGGGCCCGGGTCGAAGGCAAAGTGGTGGTCGACGGGCAGTCGCTCTACGACCCGAGCATCGACCCGGTCGCCGTACGCCGTCAGATCGGGATGGTCTTCCAGCGGCCCAACCCGTTCCCGACGATGTCGATCTACGACAACGTGCTGGCCGGCAACCGGCTGAACTCCAAGCGGATCAAGAAGTCCGAGTCGGACACCATCGTCGAGAGGTCGTTGAAGCACGCCAACCTCTGGGAAGAGGTCAAGGACCGGCTGAACAAGCCGGGCATGGGCCTCTCCGGCGGCCAGCAGCAGCGGCTGTGCATCGCGCGCGCGATCGCGGTGAACCCCGAGGTGCTGCTGATGGACGAGCCGTGCTCGGCGCTCGACCCGATCTCGACCTCGGCGATCGAGGACCTGATCCACGAGCTCAAGTCCGACTACACGATCGTGATCGTCACGCACAACATGCAGCAGGCGGCCCGGGTCTCCGACGACACCGGCTTCTTCAACCTCAAGGCCACCGGGCAGCCCGGCCACCTCGTGGAGTTCAACCCCACCCGGAAGATGTTCTCCACCCCTGACGACCCCGCCACCGAGGCCTACATCTCCGGCCGCTTCGGCTGACCCACCCCTCCCACCCCACTCGGGGGCTGTGGGTGGATCGGGGTAGTCCGTGACGCTTCTGTCGTACAGCGGACTCATTGACGACAGTTTCGTCACGGACTAGCCCGGGATGTCCTCGAGCCCTGTGGATGACCGGCGAGCAGGTCTGAGTTCGGGAGCACGCTTCTGGGGTGCGTTCGCGACATGTCGCGCCGGGCCCGTCGAAGACCGGGCGCGCCCGGCTCGTTGACCCGATGGCGTTGGATCCGACCGGTGCCACGGGACCCACGCCTGCTCAGGCGAGGGGCCCGCGGTGGCGGCGGTCGAGTCGCGGGCTCTACGTGCCCGCGGAGGTCGACGGGAGCGTGCCCGAGCAGCGGATCGTCGAGGCCGCGGCGGTGCTGCCGGCGTACGGCGGCGTGACCGGCTGGGCGGCGCTGCGTTGGCTGGGAGCCTCCTGGATGTCCGGCCTCGCACCCGATGGCCGGAGCCTTCTGCCCGTCGTCCTGGTCACGGCCGGTGACGACATCCGGCCGCAGCCCGGGATCCAGGTCAGCGCCGAACGGCTCGACCCCACCGAGATCACCGAGCAGGACGGCGTACGGGTGACGATCGCCGTCAGGTCGCTGTGCTTCGAGATGAGGTACGCCGTCTCGGTGCGCGCAGCGGTCGTGGCGGCCGACATGGCGATGCAGGCAGACCTCGTCTCCCTGGACGAGATGGCGGCCTTCGTCGCGACCCAGTCGGGCTGGACCGGCATCCCCCGCTGTCGCGAGGCGCTGGCGCTCGCCCACGAGAACAGCTGGTCGCCACGCGAGACCAGCCACCTGCGGCTGATCTGGGTCCTCGACGCCGGCCTTCCGCAGCCGTTGTGCAACGTGCCGGTCTTCGACCGCGCAGGTCGCCACATCGGCACTCCCGACCTCCTCGACGAGAGGGCGGGCGTGGCCGGCGAGTACGACGGCTCGCTGCACCTGCAGGGAACGCAGCGGGCGCGCGACGTACGGCGGGAGGAGGCGTTCCGGTCGGCCGGTCTGGAGTACTTCACGGTCGTGGCGGCTGACGCTCTCGACCGCGAGGGCGTCGTACGCCGCATGCTGGCGACCCGGGCGCGCGCGAGGTTCGCTGCTCCCTCGGCGCGCGGCTGGACGGTGGTCAAACCGCCCTGGTGGATCCCCACGGAGACGGTCGAGCAGCGCCGCGCCCTGACCGCCGACCAGCGGGAGCGCCTGTTCCGCCACCGCGCCGGCTGAGTGGTCGGTCGGGGTAGTCCGTGACGATTCTGTCGTCCCGCGCGGCCGGGAACGACATTTTCGTCACGGACTACCCCCAGGCGTCCACAGGGGGAGGGGGTCAGTCGAGGAGGGGGTTGAGGACCGCGAAGCAGAGGGCGGCGGCGAGCCCGGCGGCGGGGAAGGTGAGGACCCAGGCGGTCACGATCGAGCGGGCCATCCCCCAGCGGACGGCCGAGAAGCGGCGGGTGGCGCCCGAGCCCATGATGGCCGACGTGATCACGTGGGTCGTCGAGACCGGGGCCTGGTAGAGGAACGCGGACGCGTAGAGCACGGTGGCGCCCACCGACTCGGCCGCGAAGGCGTGCGGCGGGTCGAGATGGATGATCCGTCGACCGAGGGTGCGCATGATCCGCCAGCCACCGGAGTAGGTACCGAGCGAGATCGCGCCGGCGGACGAGGCGATCACCCACAGCGGCAGGTCCTGGGTGTCGGGGGCGAGGTACCCGCTGGTGATCAGGACCAGGAAGATCACGCCCATCGTCTTCTGGGCGTCCTGCAGACCGTGCCCGAGCGCCATGGCCGAGGCGGAGACCGTCTGGGCCAGACGGAAGCCGCGGGTGACCCGGCCGGCGTTGCGGTTCCGGAAGATCCAGAGGATCGCGATCATCACCACGAAGGCCAGCGCGAATCCGACCAGCGGCGAGACCAGCATCGGGATCACGACCTTGTCGACGACCGTCGACCAGTGCACCGTCGTACCGGCGGCCAGGGCGGCGCCGACCAGCCCCCCGATCAGCGCCTGCGTCGACGACGACGGCAGCCCGAAGTACCACGTGATCAGGTTCCAGATGATCGCGCCGAGCAGCCCCGCGAAGATGACGATCAGCCCCTCGGTGCCGCTCGGCGGCACGATCACGTCCGACACGGTGTGGGCGACCTTCTGGCCGAGGAACGCGCCGACGAAGTTCATCACCGCGGCCAGCGTCAGCGCGACGCGAGGGGTCAGCGCACGCGTCGAGACCGACGTGGCGATGGCGTTCGCCGCGTCGTGGAAGCCGTTGGTGTAGTCGAAGAACAGGGCAACGACGATGACCGTGATGACGATCCCAAGGTCCACAGCCCTAGGACTCCTTGACGGCGATCTGCTCCACGATGTTGGCGACCTTCTCGAAGGCGTCGATCGCGCCCTCGAGCGACTCCACGATGTCCTTCAGCTTCAACACCTCGATCGCCTTGAAGTCACCGCTGAACAGCTTCGCGAGCGTACGGCGATAGCTCTTGTCGCCGGCGTTCTCCAGGCGGTTGATCTCGATCCAGTACTCGTCGAGACCCGTCATCGTCCGCACGTTCGGCATCGCGTCGGCGGTGATCTCGGCGCAGCGCTGGATCACCTCCACCAGGGTCAGGAACTCGGTGGGGAGCGCCTTGACCTCGTAGAGCAGGATCAGGTCGACCACCTCGTCGAGGTCGTCCATCACGTCGTCGAGCCCGCTCGCGAGCGAGTAGATGTCCTCCCGGTCGAACGGCGTCACGAAGCTGCTGTTCACCTTGCGCACGATGGCGTGGGTGTTCTCGTCACAGACGTGCTCGGCCTCGCGCATCCGGCGGGCGACGTCCTCGCGGTCAGCGCCCTCGCTGATCATCTCCGCGAGCAGCCCGGCTCCGGTGACGATGTGCTGGGCCGAGGTGGTGAACAGGTCGTAGAACGACGTATCGGTGGGACGGAGGCGCAAGGCCACGACGTACTCCTGTCGAGGGGACGCGGATCGCGAACATGCTACGGGCGCGCCACGGAGCGTACGCAATCCCCTCGCCGGGGGTGGCTCCGGCACGGCGTGAGCCGGAGCGGGGGCCAGGGCGGGGGCCGGAGCAAGATCACGCACGCCTGCCTGCGGGGTGACCGGCCCACAGGTCAGGTGGCCTCTCGGCGGCGTCGCTGCTGCTCGATCAGGACCTCCTGGAGGTGGTCGCGCCCGTTGTTGGCGACCCACTCGCCGTCGCTGCGCAGGAGCCAGGCGAACGTCGTGGGCGCGAACGCCAGGTCGAGCAGCGACGACACCTGGTCGACGTTCGCCTCACCGGGCAGCTGGACCAGCACCTCGACCCGCCGGTCGAGGTTGCGGTGCATGAGGTCGGCCGACCCGATCCAGATGCTCGGCTCACCGCCGTTCTCGAACCAGAAGACCCGGCTGTGCTCGAGGAACCTGCCCAGGATGGAGCGCACCACGATGTTCTCGGACAGGCCCGGCACCCCCGGCCGGAGCGCGCAGATGCCGCGTACCAGCATCTCCACCCGCACGCCGGCCTGCGACGCGATGTAGAGCGCGTCGATGATCCCCTCGTCGACCACGGAGTTGGCCTTGATCCGGATCCGCGCCGGGCGGCCGTTGACGTGGTGGTCGACCTCGCGGTGGATCCGCTCGACCAGGCCGTTGCGCACGGAGTCGGGCGCGACCAGGAGCCGCTCGTAGCTGGGGTTGCGGGAGTAGCCGCTGAGGTTGTTGAACAGGTGGGCGACGTCCTCACCGATCACCTCGTTGGTGGTGATCAGCCCGAGGTCCTCGTACATGCGCGCGGTCTTGCCGTTGTAGTTGCCGGTCCCGATGTGGGTGTAGCGCCGGATCCCCTCGGGCTCGTCCCGCACCACCATCGACAGCTTGCAGTGGGTCTTCAGGCCGACGAGCCCGTAGACCACGTGACAGCCCGCCTGCTCGAGCTTGCGGGCCCAGCGGATGTTGGCCTCCTCGTCGAAGCGCGCCTTGATCTCGACGATCACCAGCACCTGCTTGCCGGCCTCGGCGGCGTCGACGAGGGCGTCGATGATGGGGGAGTCACCCGACGTGCGGTAGAGGGTCTGCTTGATCGCCAGCACGTGCGGGTCGGCCGCCGCCTGCTCGAGGAAGCGCTGCACGGACGTGGCGAACGAGTCGTACGGATGGTGCAGCAGTACGTCGTACCGCGCCGTCGCCTTGAACACGTCGACCGGCGCGGCCGACTCGACCTCCGCGAGCCGCGGGTGGGTCGTCGGCACGAACGCCGGGAACTTGAGGTCCTCCCGAGGGAGGTCGGCGATGCTGTGGAGCCCCACCAGGTCGAGGGGTCCGGTGACCCGGAAGACCTCGTCGTCGGTGATGCCGAGCTCGGAGATCAGCAGCTCCAGCACCTGCGGGGCGATGGAGTCCTCGACCTCGAGCCGGACCGGCGGACCGAAGCGGCGGCGCAGCAGCTCCTTCTCCAGTGCCTTCAGGAGGTTCTCCGCGTCGTCCTCCTCCACCTCGAGGTCCTCGTTGCGGGTGACGCGGAAGCTGTGGACCTCGAGCACCTCCATGCCCGGGAACAGTCGCTTCAGGTGCTCGCCGATGACGTCCTCGAGCGGCACGAAGCGCTGGTTGCCCAGGGGGACGAAGCGGCTGAAGATCGGCGGCACCTTGACGCGCGCGAAGTGCTCCTTGCCGGTCTTGGGGTTGCGCACGAGGACGGCGAGGTTGAGCGAGAGCCCGGAGATGTAGGGGAACGGGTGGGCGGGGTCGACCGCCAGCGGCGTCAGGACGGGGAACACCCGCTCCTTGAACAGCCGCTT
The DNA here is from genome assembly GCA_963753705.1 of uncultured Actinomycetota bacterium. Classification (GTDB taxonomy): domain Bacteria; phylum Actinomycetota; class Actinomycetes; order Propionibacteriales; family Nocardioidaceae; genus Nocardioides. The sequence goes on along the minus strand of CAVWDJ010000007.1, from coordinate 17,428 downwards.
GCAGAACCGCTGCTCCTCGCGGTCGAGCTCGTCCCAGCGGACCAGGTCGATGCCCTCCTTCGACAGCTCCGGGACCAGCTCCTCACGGAACAGGCGGGCATGGCGCTCCATCAGCTCCCGGGTGCCGGCCCAGATCTGCTCGAGGACCTCGCGCGGCATCAGCCCGGAGGCGGCGCGCACGGCGAGGTCGGCCGCGATCCGACGCTTCAGGCCTGCCACCCGCACCATGAAGAACTCGTCGAGGTTGTTGGCGAAGATCGCCGAGAAACGCACCCGTTCGAGCAGCGGCTGGCCGGCGTCCTCGGCCAGCTCGAGGACGCGTTGGTTGAAGCGGAGCCAGGAGAGCTCGCGGTCGAGGAACCGGTCGTCGTACGCCGCGACAGCCGCGAGCGATGCCTCGTCGGGCTGGTACGGCGGCTCCACGTCGAAGGGCTCGTCGGCCGGGGTGTCACCGTCACGCGAGGGGTCGACGGAAGCGAGCTGGACCATGGGATTCAGTGTGGCACGCGCACGCGTTGGCCGAGCTCGTCCACACCAACGGGCGGGCACGACCGGGACCGACCGCAAGGTGGCTAGGTTGTGCCCGTGCCCTCCTCCTCGACCCTGCTGGCCGCCGCGGAGCTGCGTGCCAAGGCGCTCACGCTCAAGATCGCGCTCGGCCTGCCCGAGCCGGTCCAACGCGTCCTGGCCGGTCGGTCGGTGACCCTCGACGGGCAGACCCTCGCCACCGACACCCAGCTGATGCTCCGGTTGGAGAAGGTGGTCCGTGAGCCCGAGGTGGCGAGCCTGCCGGTGCCGCAGGGCCGTCGGGTGCTGCTCCTCCAGACCGTGATCGCCGGTGGTGACCAGCCGATCGGTGCGGTCCGCGACGTCCCGGTGGGCGACCTGAGCGCCCGGCTGTACGTCCCGACGAGGGCGACGGCGCGCGGCCCGCTGCTGGTCTACTTCCACGGCGGCGGCTGGGTCTACGGCGACCTCGACAGCCACGACCCGGTCTGCCGGTTCCTCGCCGAGCGCAGCGGCGTACGGGTCCTGTCGGTGGACTACCGGCTCGCTCCCGAGCACCCGTTCCCCGCGGCGTACGACGACGCGGTGGCGGCCTACCGCTGGGTCGTCGAGCACGCTGCCTCGCTCGGTGCCGACCCGGCCCGGCTCGGCGTCGGCGGCGACTCCGCCGGCGGCACCCTGGCGGCCACCACCGCGCTCGTCGCGGCGCGCGAGGGCCTGCCCCTGGCCTTCCAGCTGCTGATCTACCCCTGTAGCGACATGACGACGGAGACCGCGAGCAGGCGGATGTTCGGGCGCGGCTTCTATCTGACCGACGAGTTCATGGACGTCGCCAAGACGCACTACCTCCCCGACGAGTCGCGTTGGGCCGACCCCGAGGCGAGCCCGCTGCTCTGCCACGTCCCGCAGGGCTTGGCGCCGGCCTACATCGTGACCGCCGGCTTCGACCCTCTCCGCGACGAGGGCGAGGCCTATGCGCGCAAGCTCGCGGACGCCGGGGCCGAGGTGGAGCTGCGGAGGTTCCCCGACCAGATCCACGGCTTCGTCAACGTGGTCGGAGCCGGCCGCACGGCGCGCGCGGCGACGGCCGAGGTCGCGGCGAGGCTCGGCGCCGGGCTGGGCGTGGGTCAGTAGACGAGCGCCTGGGCGCCGTCGGCCAGCACTTCCTCGACGTACGACGCAGAGCCGGCGAGGCGCACCCCCGGCACCAGGGCGGCCTCCTCGATCCCCCGTCGTACGGCGCACTGGGTGCAGACGGTGACCCGCCCGCCGGCGATCACCGCCGCCAGGAGGTCGGCCAGCGGTGAGGCGTGGGGGAGTGCGAGCTCCTCTGCCCGCCCGGGGAGGCCGAACCACGCGGCCTCGCCGGTCAGCCAGAGCGAGACGTCGGCGCCGGCTGCCACCGCGGTCGCCGCCACCGTGAAGCCCTGGTTGCATCGCTCGGGGTCGTCGGCACCCGCGGTGACCTTGACGACGAGCGGGCGGACCATGCGCTCACCCTAGAGCGACCGCCACACCGCCCTAGACTTCGTGGCATGCCGTTCGAGATCCCGGAGAACATCCACCCGAGCACGGCCCGCCTGGCGTGGCTGATCGGCACGTGGGCGGGCAACGGGCACGGCGAGTACCCGGGGATCGAGAAGTTCCAGTTCGGCCAGGAGGTCGTCTTCCAGCAGGACGGCAGGCCGTTCATCCACTACTTCAGCCGCGCCTGGATCATCGACGAGCAGGGCGAGAAGGTGCGAGAGGCGGCGCAGGAGACCGGGTTCCTGCGGCCCCAGGAGGACGGCACCCTCGAGGTCGTCCTGGCGCACAACCTCGGCTTCGTCGAGGTCTGGCACGGCGAGCTCCACGCGGAGCAGCCGCGCTTCGAGATCGCGACCGATGCCGTGGTGCGCACCGCGACGGCGAAGAACTACACCGCCGGCAAGCGGCTCTACGGCTATGTGAACGGCGACCTCCTCTACGCCTACGACATGGCGGCCGAGGGCCACGAGCTCCAGCCGCACACGCACGCCCAGCTGGTCAGGCAGTAGCCGTGTCCGAGACCGACTGGCGCCAGCGGCTCCGCGAACGGGGCTACCGGCTCACGCCCCAGCGCGAGCTGATCCTGGAGGCCGTCGAGAAGCTCGGGCATGCCACCCCCGACGAGGTGCTGGCCGAGGTTCGCACGCACTCCACGGCGGTCAATGCCTCGACGATCTACCGGACGCTCGAGGTGCTCGAGGAGCTCGGGCTGGTACGTCATGCCCACCTCAGCGACCGTGCTCCGACGTACCACTCGGTCGGCGACCACGAGCACTTCCACCTGGTCTGCCGGAATTGTCACAAGGTCATCTCGGTTGACCCTCATGTGCTCACTCCCGTCACCGACCGGCTCGCGGCCGACCACGCGTTCACTGTCGACATCGGCCACCTGACCGTCTTCGGCCACTGCGTCGACTGCGCCGGCACCTCCGCCGATGCCGCGGATGGTGCCCGGTGAGCAGCCCCCTGCTCGCCCTGTCCGGCGCGGTCGCCGGGAACGGCATCGACAGCCCGGTCGCATCCCACTACGGCTCGTTGTACGGCGAGCAGGTGACGCTCGAGGCGGGTGACGGCTTCGTCGACCTGTCCCACCACGACGTCATCCGGATCTCGGGTCCCGACCGGCTGCAGTGGCTGCACGACCTCACCACCCAGTACTTCCTCGAGCTCCCGCCGCGCACCTGGACGCAGGCGCTGGTCCTCAGCCCCCAAGGGCACGTCGAGCACGCCTTCGCCGGCATCGACGACGGCGAGTCCTTCACCGCGGCCACCGAGCCCGGTCATGCTGGGGCCCTGGTCGAGTTCCTCGACCGGATGCGGTTCATGAGCCGTGTGGAGGTGTCCGAGGTGACCTCGGAGCTGGCGCTGACCTACCGCCCCGCCGTCGGACACGAGCTGGTCCCGCGCGACCGGCTGACGGCGTACGCCGAGGCGGCCGGGCCTGCCTGCGGGCTCTGGGCCTACGAGGCGCTCCGGATCGCACGCGGCGAACCGCGCCTGGGGCTCGACACCGACCACCGCACGATCCCGAACGAGGTGGGTTGGCTCGGCACGGCCGTCCACCTCGACAAGGGCTGCTACCGCGGGCAGGAGACCGTCGCGCGGGTGCACACGCTCGGTCGCCCGCCCCGCCGGCTCACCCTGCTGCACCTCGACGGCTCGGAGAACCGGCTGCCGGCGATCGGCTCCGACCTGCTCTCCGGCGAGAAGGTGGTCGGCTTCGTCGGCACGTCGGCCCGCCACCACGAGCTCGGTCCGATCGCGCTGGCCCTGGTCAAGCGCAACGTGCCCCTCGACCAGCAGCTCGAGGTCGACGGCCTCCCGGCCGCACAGGAGGTCCTGGTCGACCCCGAGGTCGGTCTCCACGTGCGTCCCGAGCTCCGCTGACCCGACCTCGTCGGGCCGTCGGCGAGCGTGCCCCGCACGAACGCCGTACCCGGGATCTCTCCCACCCCCGCTCGGGCCTGTGGACGGATGGGATAGTCCGTGACGATTCGCACGTCATTCGGCCGAAATCACCTGCAGAACGTCACGGACTACCCCGCAGCGCGCGAGTACTGGACGTGGGTCTCGGTGTGGTCGAAGCCGAGGCGGGAGTACGTCGCGATCGCGGGGGCGTTGTCGGACTCGACGTAGAGGATGATCCGGCGTACGCCGAGCGAGTCCAGGTGGGCGAGCCCGGCCGCGGTCAGGGCCCGGCCCAGTCCCCGGCCCTGGGCCGCCGGGTCGACCGCGACGACGTACACCTCGCCGAGGTCGGCCGAGTGCTGCTTGGTCCAGTGGAAGCCGAGCAGCCCGTCGCCCGCGTCGGCCACCAGCAGACCGGCGGGGTCGAACCACGGCTCGGCCATCCGCTCGGCGAGGTTGGCGGCGTCCATGGAGCCCTGCTCGGGATGGTGCGCGAACGCCGTCGCGTTGACGCGCAGGACCTCGTCGGCGTCCGCGGGCCGGTAGCCGCGGATGGTCACCCCTTCGACCGCGGGCACCTCCACGGGCGAGGCGTCGCGTTCCATCACCCACAGCTCGCGGGTCACGGCGAGCCCGAGCCGGCGGGCGAGTGCCCGCGCCGCCGGGTGGTCGACATGGCTCCACGCGGTGACCTCGGCGGGCGCCTCGGCCAGGGCGGCCTCGGCGAGCGCCGTACCGACACCCGAGCCGCGGGCGTCGGGCAGGACTGCGAGGTCCAGCGCGGGGCCGCGCAGCAGCGCGAAGCCGTCGGTGCCGTGGACCCACAGCGCGGCGCCGTCGAGCCCGGAGTGGGCCAGGGCCATCCGGCCCGCCTCGTCGAGGGGGTCCGCGCCGTCGGCGCCCTCGGCCTCACGGCGTACGGCGGTCACCGCCGCGAGCGCCCGCTCGGCGTCGCCGGGGTCGACGCGGACGACGCTCAGCGCGTGCCGTCCGGGGTCTCGACAGGCTCGACCGACGACGACGGCGGCTCGACCGACGACGACGGCGGCTCGACCGACGACGACGGCCGCTCGGCCGACGACGGGGCCTCCTTGGACGGCAGCACGAACCGGTAGCCGACGTTGCGGACGGTGCCGATCAGCGTCTCGTGCTCGGGCCCGAGCTTGGCCCGCAACCGGCGTACGTGGACGTCGACGGTACGGGTGCCGCCGAAGTAGTCGTAGCCCCAGACCTCCTGCAGCAGCTGGTCGCGGGTGAAGACGCGGCCGGGGTGCTGGGCGAGGTACTTCAGGAGCTCGAACTCCTTGAACGTCAGGTCGAGCGCGCGCTGGCCGATGTGGGCGGTGTACGTCGAGTCGTCGACCACGACCTCGCCCGAACGGATCACGTGGTCGTCGCTCTCAGCCTGGTCGCGACCCGCCCGCAGCCGGCCGATCGAGAGCCGGATCCGCGCCTCGAGCTCCGCGGGACCGCAGGTGTGGAGGACCACGTCGTCCATGCCCCAGTCGTGGGCGACGACGGCGAGGCCGCCCTCGGTCACGACGAGGACGACCGGACAGTCGGTACCGGTCGTGCGCAGGAGGCGGCAGAGGTCGCGGGCGTGGGCCAGCTCCTGACGCCCGTCGACGAGGATCACGTCGGAGTCGGGAGCATCGAGCAGAGCACTGCCCTCGGCGGGCAGGATCTTCACCTGGTGCCCGAGGAGGGCGAGGGCCGGGAGCACCTCCGCGCTCGGCTGGAGGGCACTGGTGAGCAGCAGCAGCGTGCTCATGCGTACCTCCCGTCTCAGGCGGTCGGGCTCGTCGAGACCCGATGCGACAGGATATCGGTCATGCAGAGCAGCCATGACGGCCTCGCCGGAGGTGAGACGTCGCCGATCACGGTCCGTTACTGGGCCTCGGCCCGCGCCGCCGCCGGCGTCAACACCGACGCTCTGCCGGTCACCGGCCCGCTCACCCTGACCGACGTCGTACGACGTGCGGTGGCGCTCCACCCCGGGACTCGCCTGCCCCAGGTGCTCGAGGCGTGCTCGGTCCTGGTCGGCGACCAGCCTGTCGGCTCCCGCGAGCCCGACGGGGTGCTCGTCAGCCCCGGCCAGACCGTCGAGTTCCTCCCACCCTTCGCCGGAGGCTGAGCAGCCCCGACGACGGGAGCGCAGACCGCCCGGCGCTGGGTCAGCCGCGCGGGAGATGGGTGAGCCCGACGAGCCGGAGGCTCTCCGATCCGCCCTTCACCGTCACCTCGCGCACCGTGCCGATGTCCCGCACGTAGTACTTGTGATCCACGACGCCCGGCTCGAGCACGGTCGTCTCCCGGGTGAGCAGTGCGTGACGGGTGTCCATCAGCGGGACGACCACGTGCGCCCCGCGTCGTACGACCGTGAAGACGTCCTCGGCGTGCCCCGGGTAGTCCTCCTGATGGAACGACGGTCCCGGGTGGGGGTGGCGGGTCATGAAGATGCCGGCCTCGGCGCCGTCGCGACCGGACATGAAGGACCCCTCACGGCTGATCACGTGCCCGTGCCGGTCGAGGGTCGCGGTGCGCTCGCCGAAGTACCACACCGTGCCGCTCCGTCGTCTGGGCGTAGAAGTCGCGGGTGCGCTCGTCGAGGACGCCGTTGCGCCACACCCGGTCGAACACCACTCGACAGGTGACGCCGTCGACGACCTTGGTGCGGTACGTCGAGATCAGGACGTCGCGGAGCCGGTCCCGGCCCTCGGTCCCGCGGTAGACGTAGCGGTCGCCCGCCTTGAGGGGGAACCACGGGTTGTCGACGCGGCCGTGGGTGAAGTGGGACGGCGCCGGGTGGTGCCGGCCCACCGCGCGGTCCGGGGTGGGCGTTGCCACCGCGGCAGCGGCTGGGTCGGCGACCACGACCGTGGCCAGGAGTGCGACGGCTGCCAGGCCGGTCGCTGCGAGGCGGGACGAGGTGACGGCGCGGTGGTGGGGCATGGCTCCTCCTCGGGTGGGTGGGAGAGCGACGCTAGCCACCGATCGTGAGGCCCGGATGAGCGTCGGTCTCGCGCTCATCGCGCGCTCATCCACGGGTGGACACTGGGGGCATGCGCGTCCTGCTCGTCGAGGACCAGTCCAAGCTCGCCCGCCTCCTCCAGCAGGGGCTGCGCGAGGAACTGATCTCGGCCGACGTCGCGGCCACAGGCGCGGACGGGGTCTGGATGGCGACGGAGCAGCCGTACGACGTGCTGGTGCTCGACGTGTTGCTGCCGGACCTCGACGGTCTCGAGGTCTGCCGCCGGATCCGGGCCGTCGACGCCCGCACCCCGGTCCTGATGCTGACCGCGCTCGGCGCGGTCACCGACCGGGTCGCCGGCCTCGATGCCGGCGCGGACGACTACCTGCTGAAGCCGTTCGCGTTCGACGAGCTCCTGGCCCGGCTCCGTGCGCTCGCCCGGCGGGGCGGCGTACCGAGGTCGAGCGTGTTGCAGGTCGGCGACCTGTGGCTCGACCTGGCCGCCCGCCGGGTCACCCGCGGCGGCACGGACGTCTCCCTCACCGGCCAGGAGTTCGCCCTGCTGGAGGCGATGGCCAGGAGGCCGGGGGAGGTGCTGACCCGCGAACACCTGGTGCACCTCGCGTGGGACGTCGCCTACGAGGCCAGGTCCAACGTGGTCGACGTGTGCGTCAAGGGACTGCGCGACCGGATCGACCGCCCGTTCGGACGGCGGTCGGTGGAGACCGTGCGCGGGCTGGGGTACCGCCTGGTGGAGGACGCTCGGTGAGCAGGCTGCCGATCCGGCTACGACTGGCCCTCACGTTCGCCGCGGCGGCGGCGGTGCTGCTGACGGCGGTCGGCTGGTTCGGCTACGCCCGGCTCGCCACCGGCCTCTCGCACGACCTGGACCTCGAGCTGCGACAGCGGGCCCAGGACCTGATCGTGCCGGTCAGCGCGCCCGGCTCGTCGCTGACCGACCTGGCGGGGACCGGCTTCGTCGAGCGCGGCGAGAGCTTCGCCGAGGTGGTCACGCCGTCGGGGCAGCTGCTCGAGTCGACGCCCACCCTGCACGGCCGAGCCGTCCTCAGCCAGGCGGAGGCGGCTCGAGCCGCCCACGGCACGATCACCGTCGACCGCAGCAGCGCACCCGGTCTCGACGAGCCCGCTCGGCTGCTGGCGACGCCGTTCACGCGCGACGGTCGCTCGCTGGTGCTCGTGGTGGGCGACACCCGGGAGAACGGGCTCGAGGTGCTGCGCCGTGTCCGCGCCCAGCTCCTGGTCGGCATCCCGCTGCTCGTGCTCCTGACCTTCGTCGGGGCGTACGTCGTGGTCGGCTCTGCGCTGCGCCCCGTCGAGGCGATGCGACGCCGAGCCGCCGAGCTCACCGCCGACGACCCGGCGCTGCGACTGCCGATCCCCCCGACCGCGGACGAGATCGCCCGGCTCGGACTGACCCTCAACGACCTGCTGGCGCGGGTGGAGCAGACGCTGGAGCGCGAGCGTGCGTTCGTCGCGCATGCCAGCCACGAGCTACGGACACCGCTCGCCCTCCTGCGTACCCAGCTGGAGCTCGCGGTCCGGCGACCCCGGTCGGCGTCCGAGCTGGAGCAGGCGGTCCGCTCGGCGGAAGTGGAGGTCGACCGCCTGCAGCGCCTCACCGAGGACCTGCTCCTCCTCGCTCAGTCGGCCGATGGTGAGCTCCCGCTTCACCGCGAGGACGTCGCCCTGGCGGATCTCTTCGCAGACGTGGGAGCCCGCTTCGCCCCCGCCTTCGCGACGACGGGTCGCCGGTGGGAGGCCGGGCCGGCGCCGGGGACCGTGCTGGCGGACCGCGGCCGGCTGACCCAGGCCCTCACCAACCTCGTCGGCAACGCGCTCGAGCACGGCTCGGGCGCCGTACGGCTCGAGGTACGCGAGCACGACGGGCTGGTCGACCTTGTCGTGGCCGACCAAGGAGGCGGTCTCGATCCCGAGATGTTGGCCCACGGCACGGAGCGGTTCGTGCGCGGTCCCGGCTCGAACGGTGCGGGGCTGGGACTGGCCATCGTCGCCGCCGTGGCCGAGGCCCACGGCGGCTCCGTCGGGCTGCGCACTGTGGACGGCGGGGCAGAGGCGTGGATCACCGTCCCCCTCGCGCGGGTCAGCCGCGCAGCTCCGCCAACAGCTGGGCGGCTGTCATCGCACCCGGCCCCGCACCTCGGCTAGCGGCGTCCGCCATCAACGCCTGGATCCGCGCGTTCGCGGGAGTCGGTACGTCGTACAGGCGGCCGAGCAGCGCGATCTCACCGTTGAGGTAGTCGGTCTCGACCCCGGCGCCGCGCGCCAGGCTCTGCCAGGTCGACCCCCCTCCGCGGACCGCGCCCGCGACGGGCTCGAGCCGGAGGTGGTCGCCGCGACGCGCGTCGTCCTCGGCCTCGCTGACGGGGTCGATGCCGGCAGCGGCGAACACCACCTCCGCCTCCTCCGTGAGGAGCGCGAGAGCGGTCAGGGCGTCGGCGGAGTCGAGCCCGCTGCCGCAGAGCGCCTGGACCGAGTTGCCGAGGTTGTTGAGGAGCTTGCGGTACTTCCAGCGCATGATGTCGGGCCGCGCCACCGACTCGCATCCGCTGGCGCGCAGGGCCGAGGCGAGCGCGTCGTCGACGTCGTCGGTCCCGGACGGGAAGCGGCCCAGGTCGAGGATCCCGGTGGCCGCCGCCGAGTGGGCGACGACGACGCCGGGCTCGAGGTGCTCGGTCGGCATCATCACGCAGAGCCCGTGGACGTGACCGAACCACCGCGCCAGGGTCCGCTCGTTGGCGACACCGTTCTGGGCGGCGACGACCGGAACGTCTGGCCCCGCGGAGCCGGCGAGGACTCGGGCCGCCGCCTCGGTGTCCTGGCTCTTCACCGCGAACAGCACGACGTCGTCCGCCGTCCAGGCCACCTCGCCCGGGTCGGCGTGGACCGGCAGGTGGAGCGTCACCCGCTCGTGCGGCGTGGCGAAGGTGAGGCCACGCTCGCGGATCGCCTCGCCGTGGGCGCCGCGGGCGATCAGCGCCACGTCGAACCCGCCCTGGTGGAGCCGAGCACCGATGGTCCCGCCGATCCCGCCGGCTCCGAGCACCACGATCCGCACCCGCACACCCTAGGCGTGGAATGAGACGCGGCGCCCGCTGGTTGTGCGCGTCATGGACCTCGGTCGGTGGGTGCTGCTCGTCGCCGTCGTCGGCGCGCTGGGCTTCGGCGCCTGGCGGGCGTTGTCCGACGGACGGTTCCGCGGGACGCACCGGGTCGCGGGTCTCGACTCCGCTCGACCAGCGGGCTCCGCTCGACCAGCGGGCTCCGCTCGACCGGCGGGCTCCGCTCGACCGGCTGAGGGCGGGCGCGAGTCGGCGAGCGTGCTGGTCGGGACGCCGTACGACGGGGAGCGGGGCGAGCGGGCCACGCTGCTGCAGTTCTCCTCCGCCTTCTGCGCCCCGTGCCGAGCCACGCGCCGGATCCTGGCCGACGTGTCGTCCTCCGTGCCGGGCGTGACCCATGTCGAGGTGGACGCCGAGGAGCACCTCGACCTGGTCCGGAGGCTCGGCGTGCTGCGCACGCCGACGACGCTCGTGCTCGACGCGGCCGGCCGCGAGATCACCCGCGCGACGGGAGCTCCTCGTCCCGCCCAGGTGCTCGCGGCGCTCGACGGGGCTGTCGCCTGATGTCCACGATGTGGATGGATGTCTCGCAGAGCGAGACGAGGCGTGGTGGCCGCGGCTCGGCGGCGCCTACAGTCGGTGGCATGTCCTCGACACATCTGACGCGCCGGCGCGCAGTGGACCACTGCCGCGTCCGTTCGGCGCTGTGTCGAATGCCCTGACGCGAGCCCGATCCGCTCCTGTTCTTTCTCTACTAACTCAGTAGACTTTGCGGACGGTCTCTTCTTCCAGACCTTCGTCCGTCGTCAGGAGTGCCATGTCCACGATCGCCACCGCCCGTTCGGCTCTCGGTGCGGGCATCGACCCGCGCGGCCCGCGCTTCTCGGCCAGTCTCACGTCCGTGGTCCTTGCCCTCGTGCTCGTCACGCCGACGCCGGTCGCGGTCCTGCTCCTCGCCTTCCAGACCGTCGTCTTCGCGATCGGATCGGTTCGCGGCATCCAGCACACGCCCTACGCCTGGCTCTTCCGCACCGTCATCAGGCCGCGACTGGGCGCACCCCGCGAGCTCGAGGACGCGCGGCCGCCACGGTTCGCCCAGGCCGTCGGTCTGGGCTTCGCCGTGGTCGGCCTGCTCGGCTTCGCCACCGGCCTCACGCTGCTCGCCCTCGTCGCCACCGGGTTCGCCCTCGCGGCCGCCCTGCTGAACGCGGTCTTCGGCTTCTGCCTGGGCTGCGAGATCTACCTGCTCCTCCAGCGTGCGACCGCCCGCTGACCAGACCCCGCGCCGGGACCCGGCGTACAAGAAAGGTTGAACCATGAGCCGCGACACCGCTCTCGTCTCCGCCCAATGGGTGGAGGACCATCTCTCGGACCCGAAGGTCGTCCTCGTCGAGGTCGACGAGGACACCGCCGCCTACGACAAGGGCCACATCCAGGGCGCCATCAAGCTGGACTGGACGACGGACCTGCAGGACCAGGTACGCCGTGACTTCGTGAACAAGGCGCAGTTCGAGGCACTGCTGTCCTCGCGCGGCGTCGCCAACGACGACACGATCGTGCTCTACGGCGGCAACAACAACTGGTTCGCGGCCTACGCCTACTGGTACTTCAAGCTCTACGGGCACGACGACGTGAAGCTGCTCGACGGCGGCCGCAAGAAGTGGGAGCTCGACAGCCGCGAGCTCACCGACGAGCTGCCGCAGCGCGCCGAGACCTCCTACACCGCGCAGGACCAGGACCTGTCGATCCGCGCCTACCGCGACGAGGTCGTGGCCGCGATCGGCGCGCAGAACCTCGTCGACGTGCGCTCGCCCGACGAGTACGCCGGTCGGCTGCTCGCCCCCGCCCACCTCCCGCAGGAGCAGGCGCAGCGCGCCGGTCACATCCCGACCGCCGCGAACGTGCCGTGGAGCAAGGCCGCCAACGACGACGGGACCTTCAAGTCCGACGACGAGCTCAAGGAGCTCTACACCGACGCCGGGGTCGACTGGGGCAAGGACACGATCGCCTACTGCCGCATCGGTGAGCGCTCGTCGCACACGTGGTTCGTGCTCAAGGAGCTGCTGGGCCAGCAGAACGTCAAGAACTACGACGGCTCCTGGACCGAGTACGGCTCCCTGGTCGGCGTACCCGTCGCCCTCGGTGACGACGCCGGATCGGCCGACGCCTGATGTGCGGCGCGACGGAGGGCGGGCTCTCGCTCGACGGCGTCGACGTGGCCAAGGAGGCCGTCGTGCAGGGCCAGGTCGTGCGCGACGGTGAGCCCGTGCCCAACGCCTACGTGCGCCTCCTCGACCGCACCGGCGAGTTCACCGCTGAGGTCCCGACCTCGGCGACCGGGCACTTCCGCTTCTTCGCCGGCAACGGCGAGTGGACCCTCCGCACGCTCGCCCCCAAGGCCGAGACGGTGGACCAGAAGGTCGAGGCGGCGGTTGGGTCGGTCGCCGAGGTGACGATCACGCTCTGACGCGGTCACTCGGCAGGTCACCGGGCGTTGAGTCGCACGTCCACCGCGACCGAGTCGGTGCCCCGCCGGAAGGTCCCTGAGCAGTAGTGCGTCGATGGGTCAGGTGGCCCATTGACGCACTACTGCACGAGGCCCACGTGCAGAGCGGTCGTGGCGTGAGCACCCGACGAGGGTTCAGCGCTCGAGAAGGACGGTGAACGGGCCTTCGTTCACCGACTCCACCCGCATCTGGGCTCCGAAGACGCCACGCTCGACGGGGGCGCCCAGTGCCGTCAGAGCCTCACAGAAGGCCTCGTAGAGAGGCTCGGAGACCGGACCGGGAGCGGCTGCGGTCCAGCTCGGGCGCCGGCCCTTGCGGGTGTCGCCGTAGAGCGTGAACTGCGAGACCACGAGCAGAGGCGCCCCGACGTCGGATGCCGAACACTCGCCGGCGAGGATCCGCAGCCCCCACACCTTGCGTGCCATCCAGTCGACCTCGGCGGAGCCGTCGCTGTGGGTGACGCCGAGGTAGACCAGGAGCCCGGGCTCGCGGAGCGACCCGACCGTCACGCCGTCGACGACCACCGAGGCGGAGGAGACCCTCTGGACCACCGCGCGCATGGCACGACTCTCGCACGCTCTGACACGATGACCCCATGAGCGACCCGCTGCTGATCACCGTGGCACCGACGGGGGCCGAGACGGCCAAGGAGAACTGCCCGCAGCTTCCCACCACACCCGAGGAGATCGCGGCGACGGCCCGCGCCTGCGAGGCTGCCGGCGCGGCGATGATCCACCTCCACGTCCGCGACGCCGACCACCGGCCCACGCTCGATCAAGGCTTGTTGAAGGAGTGGGTCGCGGCCGTCCGCGACGCGAGCGACCTCGTGGTCCAGCTCTCCACCGGCGGCAGCGTCCACGACCCGCTCGACCAGCGGCTCAAGGTGCTCGACGCCGAACCGGACTCCTGCAGCCTGACGATGGGGACGACGAACTTCGGCGACGACGTGTTCTCCAACCCCTGGCCGTTCGTCTGCGAGCTCTACCAGCTCGCCCAGGAGCGGGGGGTCGCCCCCGAGTTCGAGCTGTTCGACCTCGGCCAGGTGCACGCCCTGACCCGCCTGCTCGACCGCTACGGCCTTCCCGCCGGCGGCAAGGTGCACGTCGATCTCGTGATGGGCGTCCCCGGCGGCATGAACGGTACGACGGACGCGCTCGTCGCCGCCGTACGTGACCTGCCGGCCGCCACCACGAGCTGGAGCGCGACCGGCATCGGCCGCTCCACCCTCGCCGTCATGCTCGCCAGCCTCTCGAAGGGCGGCCACCTGCGCGTCGGCATGGAGGACGTGCTGACGATCAGCCGCGGCGTACCGGTGGAGTCCAACGCCCAGCTCGTCGAGCGCGCTGCCGCGATCGGTGCCTCCGTCCAGCGCACCCCCATGTCCCCGGCCGAGGCACGCGAGCTGATCGGCGTGCGCGCGTCGGCCTGAGCCGCGTCAGGTCTTGGGGACGGGCTGCTTCGCAGCGCGCTTGCCGGTCGTCGTCGGCTTGGGCTCGGAGGTGTACTCGTACTTGGTGTAGTCGCCGTAGTGGTAACCGCCCGCGGCACTGCGACGCATCCGGTTGAAGATGATGCCGAGCGTGCGGCCGTGGACCGTCGAGATGTGGTTGAGCGAGGTGGCGAGCTCGGAGTCGAGCGTGCCGCCGTGGGTGATCACCACCAGGGCGCCGTCGGCGGAGCGCGTGAGCACCGCCGCGTCGGTCACCGGCAGCAGCGGGGGCGCATCGACGATCACGATGGACTCCCGGGCCAGGTCCGACATCAGCGTGTGCATTGCCTGCGATCCCAGAAGCTCGCTGGGGTTCGGAGGAATGGGGCCCGAAGCCAGCACCTGGAGTCCGGGCACGTCGGGGTGTGACTGCAGGACCTCCGCCACGGTGATGCGTCCGACCAGGACGTCGGTCAGCCCGACGTCGTCGACGACACCGAGTGCGCGGGCGACCGTGGGCCGGCGCAGGTCGCCGTCGATCAGGGTCACCGCCTGACCACCGACCGCGATCGCGGCCGCGAGGTTGGCCGCGACCGTCGACTTGCCGTCGGACTGCTTGGGACTCGTGACGACGATGATCCGCGGCGGGCTGTCGACGTCCATGTAGGCCAGGTTGGTACGCAGCTTGCGGAACGCCTCGGCCACGCCGGCGGAGCCCGCGGCGGTCGGGCCCGTCACGGCGAGCTGGAGGGCGGCGCCCTTGTCGCGGCCCATCGAGGGCGACTGCGGGATCAGCCCGATCACGGGCGTACCGAACGTCCGCTCGACCTCTTCCGCGGACCGGATCCGACGGTCGAACTGGTGGCGGAGGAGCGCGTAGCCGAAGCCCAGGAGCAACCCGAGCACCAGCCCGAGCGCGAGGTTCAGGTTGGTCCGCGGCAGGACGGGGGTGCTCGGCAGCACGGCCGAGGTGTAGGGCACGACACGGAGGCCCGGCTGACCCGGCTGAGGTGCGCCGTCGACCTTGGCGACCTCCCGGGCGAGCGCCTTCACCCACGCGTCGGCGAGTTGCTGGGCCTCGATCGGGGTGGCGGCGCGAGCGCTGATCTTGATCACGACCGTGTCGGTCGGCTGGGCCACCGAGATCTGTCCGACGAGCGCTGCGGGCGACTCGTCGAGCTTGAGGGAGTTGATCACGTCCTGCGCGGCCCGGGTACTGGTGGCGATGTCGACGTAGGACTTCACCCGGGACTTCGCCAGCGTGTCGGCGATGGAGGCCGTCGCCGGGTCGCTGCTGTCGCCGGAGCTGACGTAGCCCGTCGAGGTCGCTTCGTAGACCTTCGGCTGGGAGAGGTTGTACGCGGCGGCCAGGCCGACTCCGATCAAGGCGAGGACCAGGACCCCCACCCAGTGGGCGCGCAGGATCCTGAGGTAGTCCTTCAGCTCCATCGCACGTCTCTCCTCCCCGCGACCGTCGCGGGTCCTACACTCCCCGGAGTGCGAACTCCCAGCGTAGGCGATCCCACAGGGGTACGTCTGAAGGCTCTGGAAGTTCCTTTACTTATTCGCTGCGAGGGCGCCCGGGCCCACGAGCTGGCCCACGCCGTCGAGACGGCGTGGGACTCGTGCCGCGACGATGCGTCGGACGACGACGCCCAGGAGATCCGGGTCCGGCTCGACGAGCACCACAGCGAGCCACCGGGCTATGACCTCACCGGTAGCGATCTCGCCGTCGTGATGGACCAGCTCAGCCCGGTCGTCACCAAGGCCGCGATCACGGCCCGGGCCGGGACGCTGCTGATGTTCCACGCCTGTGCCCTGGCCGAGCCCACGACGGGCGACACCGTCCTCCTCTTCGGCCCTTCGGGCGCGGGCAAGACCACCGTGGCGCGGACCCTGGGCCTCGAGCTGGGCTACCTCTCCGACGAGACGGCCGGCGTCCGCCACGACCTCACTGTGGTGCCCTACCCCAAGCCGTTGTCGGTGCTGGCGCCCGGGAGCCCGATCAAGGACCAGGTGCCGGCGAGCCGGCTCGGGCTGCGCGCCGCCGGACCCGGTCCGTTCCGGGTCCGGGCGATCGTCCAGCTGCGGCGCCTGACGTCGGGCGAGGGAGTCGACGTGGAGCGGCTGGCGACCGTCGACGGGATCACCGAGCTGGTCGCACAGTCGTCGTACTCCCGGCTGCTCGAGCGCCCGCTGCACCGCCTGGCGGCGCTGGCTCACGACGTGGGCGGCATCGCCCGCGTGACCTACACCGAGGCAGCCGAGCTGAGACCCACGATCGACGCGCTGCTGGCGGGCCGGCCGTGACCCGCGCGCGCCGCCTGCCGGTCGTCGACTCGTATCTCGAGGACGGTCGGGCCGCGGTGTACGCCGAGAACGGCGACGTGGTCGCCCTCTCGGAGCTGGCCAGCTGGGCCTGGTCGGCGCTCCCCGAGGAGTGGACACCGGTCGCCGACGTCGCCGCCGGGCTCGTCGCCGAGTTCGGCGAGCCCGACGGCATCGACCCCCTCGCCGCCACTCGCGCCACGCTGCAGGCGCTCGCGGACCACGGGCTGGCCGAGCTCGACGACAGCTGAGCCCTCGTCGGTCGAGCGTGTCGAGACCACGGTCCAGCTCGTCGGTCGAGCGTGTCGAGACCACGGTCCGTCAGCTCGTCGGTCGAGCTCGTCGAGACCACGCCCACCTATGCTGACCGCGTGTCCGCGTCGTCGCACGAGCTCGCGCTGGCCGAGGCGGTACCCCTCGCGCACGCCCTGGTGGCCCGAGCCGCCCGCGACCACGACGTCCGGGTGCTCTTCATCAAGGGCCCGGTCGCCGCCGAGCAGGGCCTGCGTCCGGTCCGTCCGTCGGTCGACGTCGACGTGCTGGTGGACCCGATGCGTCGGGGCCTGCTCGCCGCGGTCCTCGACGACCTGGGGTGGGTGGACGAGAACCCCTACCTCTCGCCCACCGTCCTCCCGCAGCACTCGTTGACCCACCGCCACGAGTCGTGGCCGTGCGAGCTCGACCTGCACGACCGCTTTCCCGGTTTCTTCGCCGACCCGCAGGCCGTGTTCGAGACCCTCTGGCCCCGCCGTACGACGGCCCGCGTCGCCGGGCAGGACCTCCCGGCTCCCGACCTGGCCGGACACGCGCTGGTCCTGGCCCTGCACTCGCTCCGCGACCCCCACGCGGCCCCGCGCCAGGTCGACCTCCACGACCTCGAGCAACGCCTGAGCGACATGCTCACCGCCGAGGACCTCCGTGACCTGGCCCTGCTCGCCCGCACCCTGGGCGCCGCCGACACCGCCGCCCCCTTCCTCCGCGCCCTCGGCGCGCCGACGATCGGTCTTGGTTCGACGTCCGCCGCCGACCTCCGGGCCTGGCGGCTCCGGACCGAACCCTCCGACACGACTGCCGTGAGCTGGGTCGAGGAGCTGCGCCACCTCCCACCCCGCGCCTGGCCGCGTTATCTCTGGTACGCCGCCGTGCTCTC
>CAVWDJ010000006.1:0-23284 GCA_963753705.1 uncultured Actinomycetota bacterium | reverse complement strand
GAGGAGGCCGAGCGGCCACCGGAGACCGTGGCGTCGGCTCAGGCCCCAGGCCAGTGCTGCCGTCGTGGCGACCCCCATCGCCACGACGTAGCCGATGGCCTCCATCTGGTGGTAGCTGGGGTTGATGCGGTGGTCCTGGTAGATCCATCGCACCAGCTCGGAGTGGGCGATCAACAGCGCACCCCCTGCCAGCGCAGCCAGCGCCGCGCCGAGGGCGCGGCCGGGGCGGATGGCGTGGACCGCCACGACGAGGGCGAGCAGGAGGAACGGCATCATCTGGTAGAACCACACGACCGGGCGCGAGAGGCCGGCCCGCACCTGCAGCTCGCGGGCGATGTCATAGGTGAACCAGCCCAGCACGAGCTCGGCGGCGATCAGGCCGAGCGCGACGAGCACGTCGCCGGGTCGCACGGCGTGCGGGGGAGTGGCGAGCGGAACCTCCGCGACCGTTGTCATGGACGCATCATGCACCGGGCCTCTCCCTCAGCCCCGGACGTCGCGGGCACTCGTGGCGCGGATGCGGTAAGGATGAACCCATGACAGACGTCCTGGTGGTGGGGGAGTCGCTGGTCGACATCGTGCGGCGACCCGACGGCACGTCGGTGGAGTACGCCGGAGGGAGCGCGGCCAACGTGGCGGTCGCCCTGGCACGCCTGGGTCGCCCCGTCGAGTTCGTCACGGCCTATGCCCCCGACGTGCGGGGCGGAGTGCTGGCACGACACCTGAACCAGTCGGCGGTAGCGGTCGCCGGCGACCCACACGCCCTCGAGCGCACCGCCACCGCGCTGGCGACGCTCGCCGCGGACGGGAGCGCGTCCTACACCTTCGACATCGACTGGCGGCTCAACCCCGTGCCCGAGGTGTCGCCGGTCGTGGTGCACACCTGCTCGCTGGGCGCGATCCTGTCGCCGGGCGCCGAGGACGTACGCCGACTGCTGGAGCGGCTGCGGCCGTCGGCGACGGTCAGCTACGACATCAACGTCAGGCCGGCCGTCACCGGGACCGGGGCGGAGGTGGTGCGCGCCGTCGAGGAGGTGGTGATGCTCTCCGACCTGGTCAAGGCCTCGGACGAGGACCTGGAGGCGCTCTACCCGGACGCGCGGGTGGACCAGTCGGTCGCGCGCCTGCTGGGCCTGGGTCCGTCGGCCGTGGTGGTGACCCGGGGCCGCGACGGCGCGACGTGGTTCCATGCCGGGGGGCGCATCGACGCGCCCGCGACCGAGGTGGAGGTCGCCGACACCATCGGCGCCGGTGACACGTTCGGCGCCGCCATGCTCGACGCGCTCTGGGACCTCGACATGCTCGGCGGGCGGATGGCGACCTTGGACGACTCCACGATCGAGTCCGTGCTGCGTCGGGCCGCCGCCGCCGCGGCGGTCACGGTCTCACGTCCCGGCGCCGACCCGCCGTACCGCCACGAGCTGCTCTGACTCAGCCGCGGGCGAGGAGCGCGTCGAGCTTGGCGTAGCCGTCGTTCACGCCGGTCTCCATGCCGCTACGGAGCCAGGCGTCGCGGTCCTCGAAGGTGTCGCACAGCGACTGCGCGTGGAGGCGCGTACGGCCGTCGCCGAGGTCCTCGAAGGTGAGGGTCTCGAGGGCGACGCTGTCGGGCATGCCCTCCCAGGTGAAGGTCTGCACGATGCGATCGGGCCTGACCGTGTGGAAGCAGCCCCGGAACGACTGCACGTCGCCGTCACTGCTGTCGGTGAAGCGCCACGCCCCACCGTCGCGCACGTCCCACTCCTGGATGTCGACGCTGCGGTCGGCCGGGCCCATCCACTGCCGGACCAGGTCGGGGTCGGTGTGGGCGCGGAAGACCTGGTCGGGCGTGGCGGCGAAGTCGCGGCGGATGTGGATGGCCGGCACCGTGGGGTCCGCCTCGATGGCGGCCTCGGCGTAGGACGTGCGGGTGTCGGTGGTCATGATGCGGTTCCTTCCTGCGGGGCGGGTGGGTCCTCGTGCTCGTCGGAGTCCAGGCGGGACAGCACGTCGTCGAGGCGCTGGTAGCGCTCCTCCGCACGACGTCGGTACCGCTCGATCCACTGGGTCATCAGGTCGAACACCTCGGCTTCCAGGTGCACCGGCCGACGCTGGGCGTCGCGGCTGCGCGACACCAGGCCCGCCTCCTCGAGCACCTTCAGGTGCTTGGAGACGGCCTGGAGGCTCACGTCGTACGGCGCGGCGAGGTCACCCACGGTGGCGTCGCCGTCGGTCAGGCGGGCCACCAGGTCGCGCCGGGTGGGATCCGCCAGCGCGGCGAACGCCCGGGACAGGGAGTCGGACATCGAGCCTCCTTGCTCAACCTCGTGGTTGACAACCAGCGTAGGTCTGGAGCGCCCGGTTGTCAACCAACTGGTTGAGCCTGCCCGACGGCGATCCGCCTCCGCACCGCGTGGAGTACCAGTACTCTCCCGCCATGATGCGTCTCCTCCACGCCGGGGGCGGTCTTCAGCACTGCCTCGACCAGGCCGCGAACCACAACGGCGAACCACCCACGTGTACGCAGGGTCCGAACGGCACCTGGGTCGCGTCGTGGCCCGACGACCCGTCGTCCAGCGGCTTCGGCGGCGGCTTCGTCTTCCTGGTCGTCCTGGTGGTCGCCGTGGGGATCGCGATCACGGTGTGGAAGGTGAGCACCGCCCGGAGGCTCGCCACGGAGTCGGGGATGAGCCCCGGTCTGGCCACCGAGATGACGCTGCTCACCGACAACGGGCTGGACGCCACCTACCTCGCCGCCAACCTGCGACCGCGCGCGGAGACGCCCGCGACTCCCGTGGCCGCACCCGACCCCGCTGCGGCCTCGAAGTCCGCGGCGGAGCGGCTGACCGAGCTCGCCTCGCTCCGCGACCAGGGCATGATCACCCAGGCGGAGTACGACGAGCGGCGCGCGTCGATCATCGACGCGATCTGACGCCGACCGGGGCGGGTCAGCTCCCCTGGGCGTCGCTGGCGAGCGCCTCGCGGAGGGCCGCGTTGAGCGTCGGCTTGAACGCTGGCTGTCCGTTGCCGTACACCGCGATCACGCGGCTGAGCTTCGGGAAGGTGTTCGGGCCCCGGGCCTCGGTGTACACCGGCTCGACGTAGAGCACCTTGTTGTCCAGCGGGATGGTGAGCAGGTTGCCCAGCACCACCATGGAGTTGCCACGCAGCAGCGTCAGCGCGCTCGCGATCTGGTTGTCGGACTCGATGTCGTTCTGGACCTGGGCCGGCGACGCGACCGACTGGCCGGCGGGGAAGTCCAGGAGCGTGAACTTCCCGTAGTCGGGCCCCGGCTGCGCGTTCACGGTCAGGAAGCCCGCGAGCTGGCGGTAGTTGAGCGTCACCATCGGCGACGACAGCGCCCACTGCGACGGGGTGTCGCCGGTCGGCGAGAGCGACATGTACGTCGACGGCAGGGTGGGGGACGAACCGCCGGCACCGCCTCCGTTGAGCGTCTTGGTGGCCGCGAGGGTCGGGTCGTTCGGCACCTTCCAGAAGTCGGCGCCGTTGTAGAAGTCGCTCGCGTCCGCCACGTGGTACTGCGTCAGGAGGCTGCGCTGCACGTCGAAGAGGTCCTGCGGGTAGCGCAGGTGCTGCAGGAGTGCGGGCGGGATGCTCGACTCGGGCTGCACCAGGCCCGGGAACGCGTCCTCCCACGTCTGGAGCACGGGGTCTGGCTGGTTCTGCTGGTTCCAGGAGTAGAGCGTCACCTTGCCGGTGTAGGCATCGACGACGGCCTTCACCGAGTTGTGGAGGTAGTTGACCCTCCGGTTGGGCTGGCTCGCGATCCCGGTGGCGTTCGTCAGGGAGTTCGACGTCGCCTGGTGGAGGTTGACCAGCTGGGAGTCGGGGTAGGTGGCCGAGGAGGTGTAGGCGTCGACGACCCACTGCACGTGTCCGTCGACCAGGGCCGGGTAGACGTCGCCGTCGAGGGTGAGCCACGGGGCGACCTTGGCGACGCGGGTGCGGGGGTCGCGCACGGTCAGCAGCTGGGACCCGGAGTTGATCCCGCTGGAGAAGAAGATGTTGGGGTCGCGCAGCTTCACCGCGTAGAGCAGGCGGGTGAGGCGCGAGCCGATGGGCACGCCCCCGTCGCCCTGGTAGGTGTTGTGGACACCGTTCGACCCGCCGTTGGTGCTCGGGTGGTCGAACTCCACGTTCTTCGTGCTGCCCGGGGGCTGGCCCACGATGGAGTACGACGGTGAGTGCTGGCCGAAGTAGATCTGAGGGACCGTCACCGGGATCTGGTTGACCGGCGGGAGGTCGCCGTTGATGAAGTCCGGTGTCTCGCCCATGCGATCGGTCGGGGCCGCCACGACCCCGTAGCCGTGGGTGTAGATCAGGTGGTTGTTGGACCACGAGCTGCGCGAGATGCCGGAGAGGTTGAGCTCACGCGCAGCGATCGCCACGTCCTGGTCGCGCACCCCGAGCGGGTAGTGCCCGATGTCGAGCGGCGACTTGAACTGGTAGAAGGGCGCGATCTCCTGCTTGTTGTTGAACGTCGGCGTCAGCTTGTTGGGGTCGAGCAGGCGGATCTGCGCGGTACGACGGGCCTGGGCCACGGTGGGGGTGGACGGTGTGCCCCCGGCGGCGCCGTACTCCTGCGTGGTGACGTCCTGGTCGAGCCCGAAGGCCTTCAGGGTCGCGGCCAGGTTGTGCTCGATCGACGGACGGTCGACCGTCGAGGCGCTCGGCTGCTCGCGGAAGCGGTAGACCAGCGAGGGCCACACCGTGCCGAAGAGGAGGGCGGCGACGATCATGCCGCCGAGAGCCACGCCGATCCAGCGCAGGCGCCGGAGCCAGGCGTTCGCGATGAGCAGGAGCCCGAACGCGGCGGCGAGCACGGCCAGGATCGTGAGGCCGGGCAGCGTGGCATGCACGTCGGTGTAGGAGAGCCCGGTCACCGGGCCCCGGTTGGACGTGGTCAGCTGGAAGCGGCCCAGCCAGTAGGACGCGGCCTTCAGCAGCAGGTAGACGCCCAGCAGGACCGAGACCTGCGCCTTCAGCGCCGGCGACAGCTTGCGTCCGTGGCCACGGAGGCGCAGCGCGCCGTAGAGGTACCCGGCGAGCAGCGTGGCCACCAGGCAGGTGACGACGATCGAGGTGAGGATGTTGACCACGGCCAGGTGGAACGGCAGGACCGACACGAAGTAGGACAGGTCGCGGTGGAACTGCGGGTCGGTGCTGCCGAACGGCTGCGCGTGCCGCCACATCAGGTAGGCCTGCCAGCGATGAGCCGCGCGGCTGCCCATCCGGATCCCGAGGTAGAGCGCGATCGCCACGATCAGCCAGACGCGCCACTTCTTCTCGAACCGCAGGAAGCGGTGGCGCCACTTCTGCCGGTGGGGGTCGGGACGGAACCGGGGGCGCGTGCGGACCACGAGCACCAGCACGCCCGCGACGGCCAGCCCGGTCAGGAGCCCGAAGACGGTGAACAGCAGGATCTGCGTGCCCAGGACCGTGCTGTAGACCGAGCCGTTGTCGACCGAGTCGAACCACAGCATGTTGGTCCGGATGTTCACGAAGGCCATGACGGCCTCGTAGACCAGGGCCAGCACGAACAGGACCACCACGAGCCGGATGCCGAACCGCTTCAACCGTGAGGTGGGGACCGAAGAGAACCGGTCCTGGGAGGCCGCTGGCACGGGCGTAACCGTACCAACGGGGTGGGTGTGGACCCGCTTCGGCGAGCGGCATCCGTGCAGGCTCCGTGAGCGGGCTCACAGGCCGTGGCTCACCCCGGTGTGGGCTCCAGCCACGCGTGCACCAGAGGCACGACGGATGCGCCCTCTCCGCTGGCGCTGGCGACGCGTTTCATCGAGCCCGCACGGATGTCGCCCACGGCGAAGATCCCGGGCACCGTGGTCTGCAGGTTCTCGGGCGGGAGGCCGCCCTCCCATCCCGCCGAGGGCACGTCGCGACCGGTCAGCACGAACCCGCGCGGGTCGCGGGCGACCTCGGGTGGCAGCCAGTCGCAGTGGGCCACCGCGCCCAGGAGCAGGAACAGCCCGCCGGCCTCACGGCGGGTCCGGCGACCGGTCGAGGTGTCCTCGACCTCGATCCACTCGAGCCGGCCGTTGCCGCCGCCGTCGACGACCTCGCGGCAGCCCTCGACGGTCACCCGCGGGTTGAACTCGAGCTCGCCGACCAGGTACGACGACATGGTCGCCGACAGGTCGGGCCGGCGGACCAGGATGGTGACGCTGCGCGCGAACCGGGCGAGGTGGATCGCAGCCTGGCCTGCGGAGTTGCCGCCACCGACCACGAAGACGTCGTACCCCTCCATCTCGCGGGCGGCGGTCATGGCGGCTCCGTAGTTGACGCCCCGACCGACCATGCCGTCGACCGACTCGACGCCGAGCTTGCGGTAGGTCACGCCGGAGGCGATCACCACCGCGCGTGCGCGCACGTCACCCCCCTCGGTCCGCACCACATGCGGTGCACCGCCGCGGCCGACCTCGAGCGCCGTGGCCGGCCAGCCCGTGAAGAACCGGGTACCGAAGCGGATCGCCTGGTTGCGGGCGCGCTGCGCCAACCGCATCCCCGAGATGCCTCGTGGGAAGCCGAGATAGTTGCGGATCATCGAGCTCGTCCCGGCCTGGCCGCCGATGGCCTCCGCCTCGATCGCCACCGTGCTCAGGCCTTCGGAGGCGCCGTAGACCGAGGCGGCGAGGCCGGCCGGTCCCGCACCGACGATCACCAGGTCGACCACGGAGTCCACCTCGATGTCGTCGGGTCGGCCGTAGATCGACATCGCGACGTCGCGCACGGACCGCGCCTCGAACGGGTCGTCGTCCCAGCGCTCGACGACGGGGAAGCTCGGCGACTCCACGCCGAGCCGGGCCAGGACCTCCCGCCCGATCTCGCTGTCGGGGTCGTGCACGAGAGCCGGGATGCCGATCCGGTCGAGAAAGTCGCGGACGGCGAGGGTGACGCCGTCGCGGGTGGGCGAGACGATCCGCAGGCTCTCGACGACCGGCGCCGCGACCGTCGACCCCCAGTCGGAGAGGAGCTCGCAGACCGCGGTGTGGAACTCCTCGTCGCGGGCTCCGCGCGGCATCAGGAGGTAGGCGTCGTACTTGCCCTTGGCCAGCCCGGGACGGAGGTCCTCCGCGTCGATCCGGAAGCGGCTCCAGTGGGCTGCGATCAGCCGGCGACAGGTCGGTACGTAGGTGCGCAGCCGCTGGAACAGGGCGAGGACGTGGTCGTCGGGCAGCACCGACTCGGAGACGGCCAGCGCGAGCTGACGCCCGTCGCGGTGGAGGGCCTTGACCTCGGTCGCGGCCTCGGCGGCGCTGCGTGCGGCGCGCACGTCGTAGTCGCGGGCATAGCGGCCGAACTCGTCGAGCAGGAGCTCGGAGTTCTCCTCCGAGACGAGCAGGATGGCGGGGCGGTCGTCCATTCCACCGATCGTAGGCCGCGAGCCGGGATCCGTCGCCCGCCTAGGATGCCGACCGTGCGGCTGCGGATCGACCTCGCCTACGACGGCGGCGACTTCCACGGGTGGGCCGCGCAACCGGGGCTGCGGACCGTGCAGGGTGAGCTCGAGGGCGCCTTGGCCACGGTCCTCCGGACGACCACTCCTGCGGTGGTGTGTGCCGGGCGGACCGACACGGGTGTCCATGCCCGTGGCCAGGTCGTCCACGTCGACGTGGAGCCGGACGTGCTCGCCGCGGCCGCCGGACGCTACGACGGTGACCCGTGCGACGCCTTGGCCCGCCGGCTCGACGGCCTGCTGCCTGCCGACGTCCGCGTACGACGTGTGGTCACCGCCCCCGAGGGGTTCGACGCGCGCTTCTCGCCACGCTGGCGGCGCTACGCCTACCGCGTGACCGACGGCGTCGCGGACCCGCTGACGCGCGGCCACGTCCTGGCGTGGCCCCGTCCGCTCGACGCCACGGCCCTCGACGCTGCCTCGGCCGACCTGCTCGGGCTCCACGACTTCGCCGCCTTCTGCAAGCAGCGGGAGGGCGCGACCACCGTGCGGACCCTGCTCGACCTCCACTGGGTCCGCGAGGACGACCTGCTGACGGGGACGGTCCGGGCCGACGCGTTCTGTCACCACATGGTCCGCTCGCTCGTGGGCTGTCTCCTCGCCGTGGGCGAGGGGCGCCGTCCGGTCGCCTGGCCGGCCGAGGTCCTCGCCGCGGGGGTCCGCGACCCGGCCGTGACCGTCGTACCGCCGCACGGGCTGACGCTGGAGGAGGTCGGGTACCCGCCCGACGACGAGCTGGCCGCTCGCGCCGGCGAGACCCGCGCCCGACGGGAGATGTCGTGACCGTCCCTCCGGTCGAGGTGCTCGAGGCCTTCTCTGCCTCCGGC
This sequence comes from uncultured Actinomycetota bacterium, assembly GCA_963753705.1. Lineage (GTDB taxonomy): Bacteria > Actinomycetota > Actinomycetes > Propionibacteriales > Nocardioidaceae > Nocardioides. The sequence goes on along the minus strand of CAVWDJ010000006.1, from coordinate 14,983 downwards.
GAACCGACGCTGATGTCGGGCGGGCAGGGCCGCACCTGGAGGGCCGGTGACGTCGTCCTCAAGCCGGTCGAGGACGTCGTGGAGCACGCCTGGGTCGCCGAGGTGTATGACGCCTGGCCGAGTGAGGAGGTCCGTGTCCCACAGCCGCTGCGTGCCGGCGATGCCTGGTCCTTCCGGGGGTGGGGCGCCCACGTCCTCGTTCCCGGTGAGACCGCGCAGGTCGGCGACGACCCCGCGTGGTTCCGCGCCACCCATGACGCGTTCCACGACGCGGTCGCAGCCCTCGAGCGGCCGTCCTTCCTCGACGACCGCGACGACGCCTGGTCCTACGGCGACCGGGTCGCCTGGGAGGGGGCCGCCCTCGACGGTGCACCTCGCACGGTCGCCTTGATCCAGCGTGCCCTCGACCTGATGCAGCCCGTCGACCTGCCGGCGCAGGTGATCCACGGCGACCTGTGCGTCAACGTGCTCCGCGACGGTGACCGCCCCGGCGTCATCGACTGGCCGGCCTACCACCGTCCACGGTCGTGGGCCCTCGCGATCACCGCGTCGGACGCGATCTGCTGGGAGGGGGCGGACCCGTCCTTGCTGGACTCGTGGGCAGAGGGTCCGTCGTGGCTGCAGCTGGTGCTGCGGGCAGCCGTCTACCGGATGGCGACCCGGGCCCACAACGAGGTCGCCGGCGTGGCGCTCGACGACGAGGACGGATATGTCACGGGCCGAGGGCGGCTGCTCGACCTGGTGGAGGAGCGCCTGTGACCGACCACTACTTCTCGGCCGACCCGTCGGTGCCGTTCGCACGCGAGCCGTTCAGCTGCGAGGTCTGGGGCCAGCGGCTCGACCTCGTGAGCGGGTCGGGGGTCTACAGCCGCGGGCGGCTCGACGGCGGCACGGCCGTGTTGTTCCGCGAGACCGAGCCGCCGGCTCCTGGCCACGTGCTCGACCTCGGGACGGGGTACGGCGTGATCGGCCTGGCCATCGTCGCGGCCTGGCGACGCGGCGGCGTGCCGTCCGGCGCGGAGTCCGGCGTGACGGGCGTCGAGGTCAACCAGCGGGCCGTCCTGCTGGCCAACGAGAACGCCGTGGGCCTCGGCCTCGAGGACCGCTATCTCGCCTGTGACCCGCTCGCCGTACGGCAGGACCAACGCTTCGACGAGATCTGGTCGAACCCGCCGATCCGGATCGGCAAGCAGGCGCTGCACGGCCTGTTGCTGCAGTGGTTCGCGCGGCTCCGGCCGGGGGGCCGGGCGGTCATGGTCGTGGGCAAGAACCTCGGAGGCGACTCGCTACAGGCCTGGCTCACCGACCAGGGCTACCCGACGAGCCGGGTGGCCAGCGCCAAGGGGTTCCGGGTCCTGGAGTCACGCGCCGAGGGTGTCGGCTAGGACCTGCTCACTGCAGCGGGGCTCACGGCACGAACGGGTCGTCGCCTACCGATCCTCACACGTTCAGCCGGGTGTCGTGCCGGGCTGCCGGTGGACGTCCGGGCACCTCGTCGGGAGCCGGTGACAACCGGGGGCCATACTCCTGCGTCAGACAGACAGGGTTCCGATCCGACGGTCGTGGGTGGAGGGGAAGCAGTGGAAGCAACCGCCGAGCGGGCGGGCGGCCTGTCGGTCCGGTGCCAGGGCCTGGTCCATCTCTACAAGACCTTCGAGGGGCACGACGTGGTCGCGCTCCAGGGCGTCGACCTCACCGTCGACCCCGGAGAGCGGGTGGCCTTCCTCGGGCCGAGCGGCTCGGGCAAGTCGACGCTGCTCACCCTCTTCGGCGGCATCCAGCGCCCCAGCGCCGGCCGCATCTTCCTCGGCGACGAGGAGATCTCGCGGATGAGCGAGCGCCAGCTCACCCGCGTACGGGCATCCCGGGTCAGCACGATGCTCCAGGGCGCGACCCGCAACCTGCTGCACTATGCGACCGCCCGCCAGAACCTCCGGTTCAGCCGCTCGGCCAGCAGCGACCCCGACCGCACCCTCGGAGACGCCGAGCTGCTGCGCCGGGTCGGCCTCGACAAGCAGGGCGACCAGGTCGTGTCGTCGATGTCGGGCGGGGAGCGGCAGCGGCTGGCCCTCGCGTGCAGCGTGACCAGCGCGCCCCAGCTGCTGCTCGCCGACGAGCCGACCAGCCAGCTCAGCCACGAGGACCGCGACCACATGCTCGAGCTGATCCACGGTCTCGGGAACGACTTCGGGACGACGATCCTCGTGGTCACCCACCAGCCCGAGGTCGCCGGGACGTTCCCGCGCACGGTCACCATGCGTGGAGGACGGGTCGGGATGGAGGGCCGTGAGGGCGCCGAGTACGTCGTGGTCGGGGCCGAGGGCGTGGTGCACCTCCCCGCCCACATCGCCCGGGAGTGGCCGCAGGGCACGCTCGTGCGGATCGAGCCCGAGGAGGCCGACCGCCTGCTGCTGAGCCGTTCGAGCGACGACCTCGAGGAGGCCTGACCATGCCCGGCAGACACCGCGGCGCGGAGCCGCTCGCCACCGACGAGCTCCTCCTCGACGACATCTCCCTCAACATCGGCGGCCGGTGGGCGCTCGAGCGGACCACGCTCGCCTTGCGGCCCGGCGAGGTGACGGCACTGTCGGGTCCGTCCGGCTCGGGCAAGACCACGATGCTCTCGATCGCCGGCGGGATCGCGAAGCCCACGACCGGCTTCGCGTCGTACGGCGGGCGGCACATGTGGCAGGGAGACGGCGACCCGCGCCACGAGGTCGCCTTCGTGCTCCAGGTCTACGGGCTGGTGCCGATCCTGAGCGCCCGCGAGAACGTCGCGATCGCGCTCCGTGCCCGAGGGGCGCGGCCGGCCGAGGCCGACGAGCGCGCGGACCACGAGCTGACCAGGTTCCACATCGGCGATCTGGGCGACCGCCAGGTCGAGGAGCTGTCCGGTGGGCAGATGCAGCGCGTCGCCTGCGCCCGCGCGTTCGCGGTCTCGCCGCGGATCCTGCTCGCCGACGAGCCGACCAGCGAGCTCGACGAGGGCAACCGCGAGCACATCATGGACGAGCTGCGGGTCGAGGCCGCCCGCGGCGCGATCGTCGTGGTCGCGACCCACGACCCTGCGGTCGTCGAGGCCGCCGACCGGCGTCTCGTCCTCGACGAGGGCCGACTGGTCGTCGGTGACGACGAGCTGACGCTCGCGGGCGAGGGGCGGTAGCCCGGCGTGCTCCTCCGCAGCATCCGGTCGCACCTGGTCGCCTCGGGAGCGACGTTCGCGCTGGCCTTCGTCGTCGCTGCCGGCGCGGTCGCGGTGGTCGGGGCGTCCCGGGCCGGCCACACGCCGGCCGCTGTCGCGGCGATGCTGGCGCTCTACGGCGGGGTGGCCCTGGCCGAGCAGTCGGCGCGGTCGACCGTGGACCGGATCCACGACGTCGCCCTGGCGCGGCTGCGCGGGATGACGGGGACGCGCCTGGTCGTCTTCGCGGCGGGCCCGTTGCTCGCCGTCAGCCTCGTCGGGGTCGCGTGCGGCACGGCGGCGGGCACCTTCCTCGCCGGGCGGATCGCCGACGGCTGGCACACGTCCTACACGGTCGGCGCGCGCGAGATCCTGGTCGGCGTCGCGATCCTGGTCGGCGCGTGGGCGACGGTCGCGCTCGTCGCGTCGTCGGTGATCCGCCGCCCGCTCGGCGATGCGCTGTCGGTCCACCCGCGACGGCGTCGTGGCTCCTCGACCGCCCTGTTCCTCGAGATCCTCGTCGTGGCGGCCGCGGTGCTCGCGGTCTACGAGGCACACCGCCGCGGTCATGGCTGGGTCCCGGTCATCGCGCCGGCACTCGTCGCGCTGGCCGCCGGTCAGGTGGTGGCGTGGCTCCTCCTGCTCGTCCCGCGGTTCGGGCGTCGGCTGGGTCCCGCCCTGACCAGCCGTCGTCTGCGGCGCGACCCGGATCCCGCCTCCGTCGTCCGCTTCCTGGTCGCCGCGACCGTCCTGCTCGCGGTCACCCTGACCGGCGGCCGAGCGGCCGCCACCTGGCGCGACGACTCGGCGCACCTGCGGTCGGGCGGTCCCCTCGTGGTCCCCTTCAGCGCCGGCGCCGTCCGCGCCTACGCCGCAGCCCACGACGCCGATCCCGACGGCCGGTGGCTGATGGCCGCCGTGTCGGTCGACGACGAGCGGCCGGCCGAACGTCGGGTGTTCGTGGATGCGGCCCGCTGGCCCACGGTGGTGGGCGACTTCATGGACGGCACCAGCGTCGCGAGTGCCACCGGGCGCATGAGTGACCTGGCGGCACAGCCCGACCCGGTGCTGCTGCGCGGTACGTCTCTCCGAGTGCTGGCCTCGGGCTTCGAGCGCACCGGCAGGGCCGGGGCCCTGGTCATGCGCTACGTCGGCGACCGGGGCTACCCCCTCGCCGCCCAGGTCCGCGTCACCGGCGACGGCTGGGCGACCGCTGCCTTGCACGGCTGCCGGGTCGGCTGCTCCCTGCTGTCGCTGGTCGTCAGAGGTACGGCTCCCTTCGACGTACGACGGGTGGTCGTCGGCAGCCAGGACCTCCTCCCGCACCCGGTCTCGGTCCCCGGTCTCGGTCGAGCGACGCTGCTCTCCTTCACCGAGCCACCGCACCCTCCGCCGGCCCAGGCGATGCAAGCGCTCACCACCCGCGACGTCCGCCTCCGCTCGACGGTCAGCGGCATCGACGGGCAGACGCCGGGCGTGCGCGTGGTCGGCGAGGTCGACGCCGTTCCCTTCCTGGGTCGCGACGGCAGCCTGCTCGACCTGCCACGGGTCCTCCGTGGGTCCGTCGGCACCGTGTCTGCTGCCCGACCGGTCGTGGTGGCCCGGGCCGACACCCCCGCGGCCGTGATGGCGAGGCTGCATGCCGACGGCGGCGGCCCTGCCACGACGTACTCCTCGGTCCGGAAGGCCTTCGACGCCACCCCCGAGGCGCGTGCCGACAGCCTCGCGCTGCTGATCGCCGTCGGCGTCGCCCTGGTCGCCCTGACCCATCTCGCGGCCTGGCTGGCGAGCCAGCTGGCCCGTCGCCGGGCCGAGGTCGCCGGTCTGCGCAGCGCCGGTCTCCTGCCCCGCGTCGTGCGCCGCGCCTACGTCGTCGAAGCGCTCGCGCTCGCCGGCATCGTGCTCGTGGCGGCGATCGTGGCAGCGGTCGTCACGACCACTGCCCTGCTGCGCCCGATGCGGCTCGTCGGCGGCTGGGCGGTCGCGCCGGCTGTCGACCTCGCGGTCCGGCCGTGGGTGCTGACCCCGGTCGCGCTCGGGGTCGCACTCGTGACCGCGGTCTGCTGTGCGGTCGTCTTCACCCGGTTCGGCCGCTCCGCGCGACCCGCTGCCCTCCGCGAGGCCGACCGATGACTCACCCCACGAGGCTGCTCGCAGAGCTCGCACCCCCGCGGGGGCCCCGATGAACCACCCCACGAGGCTGCTCGCAGAGCTCGCGCGGGGGCACCGATGAGGCGCCTGCGGTGGCTCCTGGCCACGAGCCTGCGCGGCCTCGCGTCGCGCACCGTGCTGAGCCTGGGCTCCCTGCTGCTGACGGTGATCGCGATCGCCTCGGCGGTCGTCGGCCCCAGCTACCAGCTCACTGCCGCCAACTCGTTCGTCATCGCCCAGCTCGAAGCGCAGCCCCTCATCAACACCGGCCTGACCTACGACTACCAGCCGACCGGCCAGGAGAGCCCCGATCGTGCGATCGCCACCTCGCTCGACGGGGCCGCCCGCGAGTCCGGGACGTTCTACCGGCCCGGACACGCGCTCCTCTGGAACGAGCTCGAGCAGACCAGCCTGCCCGGTTCGTCGGTCCCGGCGGTGGCGCGCCTGGTGTCCGTCCCCGGGGCCTGCCAGCACGTGTCTCTCGTCGGACGTTGTCCCTCGACCCCCGGCGAGATCGCCGTCCTCAAGGCCGACGCCTCGACGTACGGGTGGAAGCTGGGCAGCCGCATCCGCCAGCCCGAGTACCCGACGACGTTCACCGTGGTCGGCATCTACACGCCGCGCGCCGAGGACGACGCGTTCTGGTTCGGCCCGCGGCTGCAGACCGCACCGGGGCGCCTCCTCCCGCAGCTGATCGCCTCGCGACTGGCACCCTGGTTCACGACCCAGGCGGGGGTCGAGCTGAGCGGCGACACGTGGTTCGTGACGGTCGACCAGGCCCTCGACGTCACCCCCGAGCTGACGCCGGACGACGCCGCCGCGGCCGCCGCACGGGTACGGGGTCTGCGCAAGGCCTCCGAGCACGGCACACTGCCGACCGGGCTCACCCTCGAGCCCGGCAACTCCCTGCCGGAGACCACCCACCAGCTCCTGGTCCGGCGAGGGGTGGCGAGGTCGACCGTCGCTCCGGCCGTGCTGTCCCTGATCCTGGTGGCCCTCGTCCTGCTCTCGCGGCTGCTCGCGGCCGCGATGGGTCTGCGTCGCGGTGAGCTCGCGCTCGCGTCCCTGCGGGGATACAGCCGCCGTCAGCTGTGGTTCCTCGGGATGCTCGAGCCGCTGCTCATCCTCGTCCTGGCGACACCTCTCGGCGTCGTCCTCGGTTACCTGAGCTCGCGCGCGCTCGCCCGGGAGTGGCTGGTGCCGGGGTTGCCGGTGCCGTTCGTGCTCGGCAGCGCCCTCGCCGTGGTCGCGGTCGTGCTCGTCACCGGGCTGGTGGCCGCCCTGGTGGTGCGCGACGCGGTCAACGAGCCGCTGAGCGCCCAGATCGCCGGCGTCCGCCGGCCCGCGCGCGCCAGTCGTGCCCTCGTGATCGTGCGGCTGGCCCTTGTCGCGGCAGCCGTGGCGGCCCTGGTCGTGGCAGCGAGCCGCAGCCACCCCCAGGCCCCCGACGCCACCGACCTGGCACTCCCGATGCTGCTGGCCGTCGCGGTCGGGCTGCTGTGTGGCCTGCTGGTCCTGGTGGTCTCCGAGCTGTGGGTGCGGTGGTCGGGCCGGCGCCGCGCGCTGTCGTCGTACGTCGCCTCGAGGACCGTGCGGCGGCGCCGCGAGGGAACGCTGGTGATCCTGCCGGTGACCGCGGCGCTGACCGTCGCGGTGTTCACCGTCGGTGTCTCCCTGGCCGCGTCGACCTGGCGTGCCAGCGCGGCGGCGACCCAAGTAGGTGCTCCGTTGTCCTTCTCCACGAACCTCTCCCTGTCGCGGGCCGTCGGTCTGACCCAGCAGCTCGACCCCGACGGCCGCTGGCTGATGGCGGCGGGCGTCAACACCGCCAACGCCGACGACGCCTCGGTGGTGCTGAAGCCACGCGTCGTGGTCGACACCCGACGTCTGGCCCGGGTCGCGACCTGGCCCTCCGGCTGGACCCCCGGGCTGTCCGCGGCGCAGGTCGCGCACCTGCTCGGGCCGCAACGGCCGTCGGTGGTGCTGAAGGGATCGCGGGTCACCATCGGCGTCGACAACCAGGTGCGCGGGGAGTTCCGCCAGCTCGGCCTGTCGCTGGCGATCCTCGACGACGAGGGCGCTGCGCGCGAGATCAGTGTCGGCCCCTACCGCAGGGGCAGCTCGACCGCGACCGCCCGGCTGCCGGCCTGCGAGCAGGGCTGCCAGCTCCAGACGATCAGCTTCGGCGGGCCGTCCGCCCTCGTCGAGGCCATGCACGGCACCGCGACGATCGAGTCGTTCACCGTCGACGGCCAACCGGTGCCGGGTGCGCTCGACGCGCCGTGGCGTGCCGCGGCCTCCCAGGTCGGTACGCCGAAGGGGGTCCGGTCGCCGCCGACGCTTGCGGGCGGACACCTCACCGTGCCCTTCGACGCGCGCTCGTCGAGCTACTACGCCGGCATCAGCCCGACCGACGTACCGGCCGTCGTACCGGTGCTCTGGGGCCGGAACGCGGCCCAGGAGACCCGGCTGCAGACCGGCTCGTCGGGACTGTTCTCGGTCCGTTCGGCCGGTACCGCCGAGTCGATCCCCTTCCGCGGCCCGTCCGGGATGCTGATCGACTTCACGATGTTCGCCCGTAACACCACCCAGGACAACAGCTCCAACGACGTCTACATCTGGGCCCGGGGGGACACCCCGCAGTCCGTGCTCGACGAGCTCGCCGCCCGCGGGCTGTCGCACCCGGAGACCGAGGCGGCCGCCCGGGCCCTCCTCGACCAGGACGCCTTCGCCCTCGCCCTGCGGCTCTACGTCGTGGTCACCGTGCTGGTGATCCTGCTGGCCTTCGCCGGCCTCGCGGCCAACCTCGCCGTCCAGCTGCCGTCCCGGCGCCGAGACGCGGCGTCGCTGCGCGTGGTCGGGGTGAAACGGCGCTCGATCATGGTGGGCGTCGTCGCGGAGTTCCTGCTCGTGCTGGGGGCGGCCGCACTCGCCGGCATCGCCGCCGGTGCGATCGCGCAGTACGTCGTCGTCCGCACCGTCACGCTCGGCTTCGCCGACACCGAGCTCACGCCGCGGGTCCTTCCGTCGTTCCACGTCACCACGGGCTTCGAGCTCGGCATCGTGGTCATGCTCGTCCTGCTGGTCCTCGCCTCGGGCTTCGCGGCGCTCACGGTGCGCGGCGCACGCACGTCCTCGCTGCGGGAGAACGCTCGCTGACCCGACGAGCCCCCTCGGTCTCCCGGTGTGGGTGATGGGTCGTCCGCTCCACAGGCCCCTAGGGGTACCTGTCAGGCGGACGACCCGATCCGGCTGGGCAGCGGGGCGGTGGGAAAACCGGGATGACGTGCTCGCCCCCCGTCGCGGACAATGACTCCTCGTGGGTCACGTGGATGTCGCCGGAGTGCGTTACGAGCTGCCTGACGGCCGCGTCCTGCTGGACGACGTGTCGTTCCGGGTCGGCGACGGCGCGAAGGTAGCGCTGGTCGGCGCCAACGGGGCCGGCAAGACCACCCTGCTGCGGATCATCACCGGCGACCTGGTGCCCCACGCCGGCGTGGTGACGCGGACCGGTGGGCTCGGGGTGATGCGCCAGATGGTCGGTACCGACCTCGGCGACGACCCGACGGTCGCCGACCTGCTGCTCTCGGTCTCGCCCGAGCGCGTGCGGGCGGCCGCGGCCGACGTCGAGCGCTGGGAGCTCGCGCTGATGGAGACCGACGACGAGAAGACCCAGCTCCGCTACGCCGAGGCGCTCGCCGAGTACGCCGACGCGGGCGGCTACGACCTCGAGGTCGTGTGGGACGTCTGCACGGTCCGCGGGCTCGGCCTTCCCTACGACCGCGCCAAGTACCGCACCCTGTCCACGTTGAGCGGCGGTGAGCAGAAGCGGCTGGTGCTCGAGTACCTCCTCGAGGGTCCCGACGAGGTCCTGCTGCTCGACGAGCCCGACAACTTCCTCGACGTGCCGGGCAAGATCTGGCTGGAGCAGCGGATCCGTGACTCCGACAAGACGATCCTGTTCATCAGCCACGACCGGGAGCTCCTCGATCACACGGCGACCCGGATCGTCACGATCGAGCTCGGCTCGTTCGGCGGCGGGAACAGCGCCTGGACGCATCCCGGCGGCTTCGCGTCGTACCACGACGCGCGGCGCGACCGGTTCGCGCGCTTCGAGGAGCTGCGGCGTCGCTGGGACGAGGAGCACGCCAAGATCAAGGCGCTGGTGCTCCGGCTGAAGATCAAGGCGGAGTACAACGACGGCATGGCCTCGCAGTACAAGGCCGCCCAGACGCGGCTCCGCAAGTTCGAGGAGGCCGGGCCGCCGACCGAGCAGCCGCGCGAGCAGCAGGTGACGATGCGGCTCAAGGGCGGCCGCACCGGCAAGCGCGCGGTCGTGTGCACCGACCTGGAGCTCACCGGGCTCATGCAGCCGTTCGACCTCGAGGTCTGGTACGGCGAGCGGGTCGCCGTGCTCGGCAGCAACGGGTCCGGCAAGTCACACTTCCTGCGGCTGCTGGCCGCCGGCGGCTCCGACCCCGACGTGGAGCACCGGCCGGTCGACGACACCCGCATCGAGCCCGTCCGCCACACCGGCAAGGCGAAGCTCGGGGCCCGGGTCCGCCCCGGCTGGTTCGTCCAGACGCACGCTCACCCGGAGCTGGTCGGTCGCACGCTGCTCGAGATCCTGCACCGCGGCGACGGCTCACCGAACGGCCGTGCCGGCATGGGCCGCGAGGCCGCAGCCCGGGTGCTCGACCGCTACGAGCTCGCGCACGCGGGTGAGCAGACGTTCGACTCGCTCTCCGGCGGCCAGCAGGCCCGCTTCCAGATCCTCCTGCTGGAGCTCTCGGGGGCGACCCTGCTGCTGCTCGACGAGCCGACCGACAACCTCGACGTGCAGTCGGCCGAGGCGCTCGAGGCCGGCCTGGAGGCGTTCGACGGCACCGTGGTCGCGGTCACGCACGACCGCTGGTTCGCCCGGGGCTTCGACCGGTTCCTGGTGTACGGCGCCGACGGTGAGGTCTACGAGTCCGACGGCCCGGTCTGGGACGAGACCCGGGTCCGCCGCGCCCGCTGACCGGCGTACCCGATCGGTCGATCACCGGCGGGGACAGAAAACGCGGACAGCCAGGCCGACCGGGTCACGGTCGGCATGAGTCTGTCCGCGTTTCCTTGGGGGGTACCGGGACCGGAGTCCCGGCAGGACGAGACCCGGGGAGTCACCCGCACGCGACGTCCCCGGGTCTCGAGCTCGAGCTCAGGAGCTGGTGGTCTGAGCGTCCGAGTCGAGGGTGACGGTGACCGTGTGGTCGGAGCCGCCACGCGTGTAGGTGAGCGTGACCGAGTCGCCCGGGCGGTAGGACCGGATGATCGCGATCAGGGAGTCGGACGTCGTGATCAGGTGGTCGTCGACCTTCGTGATCACGTCGCCGGTCTTGAGCCCGGCGTTCGCGCCGGCCGAGCCGTTCTCGACCGAGGCGATCTTGGCGCCGTCAGCGGACTGCGAGCCGCTCGTGGCGTTGTCCACGCCGATGCCGAGACGCGCGTGCGTCGGGGTCTCGCCGTTGATCATCTGCTGCACGATCGGCAGGACCGCGTCGATCGGGATGGCGAAGCCGAGGCCGATCGAGCCGGGCTCGCCCTGGGTGGTGCTGCTGTCGGTCGCGGTCTGGATCGCCGAGTCGATCCCGACGACCTCGCCGGCCAGGTTGACCAGCGGGCCACCGGAGTTGCCCGGGTTGATCGCCGCGTCGGTCTGGATCGCCGGGTAGACGGTCACGTTGCCGGCACTCACCTGACCGACGTCGACGGGCCGGTTGAGGGCGCTGACGATGCCGCTGGTGACGGTGGCGTTGAGGCCGAACGGCGAGCCGATCGCGACGACGGTCTGACCGACCTGGAGGCTCGAGGAGTGGCCGATGGTGGCCGGGGTGAGCCCGGAGACACCCTGCGCCTGGACGACCGCGGTGTCGGTGAGCGGGTCGGTGCCCAGCACCTTGGCCGGGGCGTGCGAGCCGTCGTTGAAGTCGATGCTGATCTGGCCGCTCTTGCCGGCCAGGGAGGCGACGTGGTTGTTGGTGAGGATCTTGCCGTCGGAGCTCAGGATGATGCCCGAGCCCGAGCCGGAGCCGCTGGCGCCGCTCACGTTGATCTTGACCACGGACGGCAGCACGTTGTGGGCGACCTTCACGATCGAGTCGGTCGAGGCGGCCGGGACGGCCGAGCTGCCGCTCTGGGTGATGATCGGCGAGGAGGCTGCCGAGCTGTCGTGGGTCGAGGTCCACACCGCGGCTCCGCCGATGCCGGCAGCACCGCCGACGAGCAGGCTCGCGGCCACGACACCGGCGGCCAGGCCCTTGGTCCGCCGCTTGGTCCGGGGCGCCTCGGGGGGAGCGGGCGGCGGCATCGTCGGGCCCTCGGCGGGCGCGCCGAAACCGAACGGACGCGTGTCGTCGGTGGTCTCGCTCGAGGTCTGGAAACCGTAGGGCGACCAGGTGGCCGGGGGTGCGGGGGGCTCGGGGGTCCAGTCGTGGCCGGACTGCGGGTCCTGCCCGCCGTGCGGGTACTCGTTGCTCATGCCCCTTACCCTCGCGGGTGAGTCTGTGACCTTCCTGAGACCTCGCTGGGCGCCGTCGAAAAAGCCAGCCGGCGTACGTCGTCCCCCACCCGGACCACGCCTCCGCGCACCACGCGGGCGTTCAGGCCGCGCAACCGCAGCCGGCTGCCCTCCTCGCCGTTGACGAACGCGACCGCATCGGCCCCGAAGCGCGCCAGGAACTTCTTGCACCCCGCGTGCGGCTTGGCGGTGACCTCGAGGACGACGTCGGCCCCGACCTGGATCCGGCTCCCGGCCGGGAGGTTGTCGTGGGAGAGGTCGAGGTCGACGTAGAGCTGGTCGCCGGCGAGCGCACGCTCGTCGTCGGTGTCACCGAGCAACCCGGCCATCCGGCTGCTCATCACGGTGACCTGGGCGTCGAGGTGCCGGCCCTCGGCGAGCGCGCGTGAGGTGGCGCGGGTGAGCCAGTTGTCCCCGACGACGCCGTCGGCCTCGTCGATGACGGCCTCGTCGAGGAGCTCGCGAGCCAGCCGCTCGGGCCGCCGTACGACGAGCGTGAGAGTGCCGGCGTCGGCCGGCGCGGCACGCAGGTGGTCGAGGGCGGACTCGAGCTCGGGCAGGGTACGGATCGGCACGACCTGATTCTCCCAACCCCCGGCCGCGTCTGTCGCCCCGGATTGCCGCGTGTGGCTCGGCGACCACCTAGGGTGGCGCCGGTGACGACACCGTGGGCGCACTGGAGCTGGGAGCTGCGCAGCTGCGGCCGGCAGGGGCACGTGACGTGGCGGCCGACCGAGGCCGAGCTCGCCGACCGGCTGCGGGCCGAGACCGGTGCCGGTGAGGCGTGGCGATGCCTGCGCTGCGGGGCGTACGTCATCGGCGAGCCGCACGGCACCGGCCCGGCCGAGGACGCGCCGCTCGTGCTCCGCGGCAAGGCGCTGCGCGACGCGTTCATCCTGCGACTGCTCGCCGCCGAGCGCTTCATCCGCGGCGTGCTGCTGGTCGCGCTCGCCTACGGGGTCTACCAGTTCAACGGCGCGCAGGACTCGTTGGAGCAGGTGTTCAAGGAGTACCTCCCCACCCTCAAGCCCTTCGCCGACAAGCTCGGCATCGACCTGCAGAACACCGGCCCGGTCAAGCTGATCCAGAAGGCGCTCACGGCTCAGCACAGCACCCTCGAGCTGGTGGCGATCGGGGTGCTCGCCTACGGCGCCCTGGAGCTGCTCGAGGGTGTCGGGCTGTGGCTGATGAAGCGGTGGGGTGAGTACGTCGCGGTGGTCGGTACGGCCGTCTTCATCCCGTTGGAGATCTACGAGCTCGTCGAGCGGGTGACCTGGCTACGCGTGGTCGCCTTCGCGTTCAACGTCTTCGCGGTGGTCTACATCCTGTGGACCAAGCGGCTCTTCGGCTTCCGCGGTGGCCGGGCGGCGTTCGAGGCCGAACGGCACTCGCAGTCGCTGCTCGAGGTCGAGTCGGCCGCCGCTTAGGGCCGCCGCGGGCTGCGCTGCGGTGCTCAGTTTCATCATGTTCACACGGTGAAGCACTGCTTCTCACGGTGAACTCGCCATGAGAAGCCGAGGTTCACCACCTTGACATGATCAAGCAGTGGCGCCGGGTCGAACGTGGGCGGGGTCTCGACAGGCTCGACCAACGGTGGCCGGGGGTCTCGACAGGCTCGACCAACGGTGGGCGGGGGTCTCGACAGGCTCGACCAACGGTGGCCGGGGGTCTCGACAGGCTCGACCAACGGTGGGCGGGGGTCTCGACAGGCTCGACCAACGGTGGGCGGGGGTCTCGACAGGCTCGACCAACGGTGGCCGGGGTCTCGACCGGCTCGACCAACGGCTTCGCTGAGGTCAGTCCTCGCTCAGGCCCAGCGCTCGGAGGCGGGCACGAAGTCGAGGGTCCGCTGGCCGGTGTAGATCTGCTGCGGGCGGGCGATCTTCTGCTCCTTGTCCTGCACGAGCTCGAGCCACTGCGCCAGCCAGCCCGGCGTACGCCCGATCGCGAACAGCACCGTGAACATCTCCGGCGGGAACTGGAAGGCCTCGTAGATCAGCCCGGAGTAGAAGTCGACGTTCGGGTAGAGCTTGCGGGACACGAAGTAGTCGTCCTCGAGGGCGATCTTCTCCAGCTCCATCGCGATCTCGAGGAGCGGGTTGACCCCCGTCACCTCGAACACGTCGTCGCAGGCCTTCTTGATGATCTTGGCCCGCGGGTCGTAGTTCTTGTACACGCGGTGGCCGAAGCCCATCAGCCGCTCGTCGCCGTTCTTCACGCCCTGGATGAAGTCGGGGATGTTCTTCTTGTCCTTGATCCGTCGCAGCATCCGCAGCACGGCCTCGTTGGCGCCGCCGTGGAGCGGGCCGTAGAGCGCGGCGACGCCGCCGGCGACCGCGGAGTAGGGGTCCACCTGCGAGGAGCCGATGGAGCGTACGGCGTTCGTCGAGCAGTTCTGCTCGTGGTCGGCGTGCAGGATGAACAGCACGTCGAGGGCCTTGACCAGCCGCTCGTCGGCGGCGAAGCGGTCCTCGCTCATCCGGAACAGCATCGAGAGGAAGTTCGCGGTGTAGCCGAGCTCGTTGTCGGGGTAGACGAACGGCTTGCCCTGCGCATGCCGGAACGACCAGGCGCCGAGCGTCGGCATCTTGGCGATCATCCGCACGATCTGGAGCTGACGAGTGTCGTTGTCGGTGATGTCGCGGGCATCGGGGTAGAAGGTCGACAGCGCGCCGACGGAGGCCATCAGCATGCCCATCGGGTGGGCGTCGTAGCGGAAGCCCTCCATGAAGCTCTTGACGTTCTCGTGCACGAACGTGTGGTAGGTGATGTCGTGCACCCAGGTCTCGTACTGGGTCTTGGACGGCAGCTCGCCGTGGATCAGCAGGTAGGCGACCTCGAGGAAGGTCGACTTCTCCGCCAGCTGCTCGATCGGGTACCCGCGGTACTCCAGGATGCCCTCGTCGCCGTCGATGAACGTGACCGAGCTCTTGCACGAGGCGGTGTTGACGAAGCCGGGGTCGTAGACGGCCAGCGAGGAGCCGTCACTGTCCTTGATCTTGCCGAGATCCGAGCCCTTCACCGCACCCTGCTCGATCGGTACGTCGTACTCCTGGCCGGTGCGGTTGTCCCGGACGGTGAGTGAGTCGTTC
>CAVWDJ010000005.1:0-139965 GCA_963753705.1 uncultured Actinomycetota bacterium | reverse complement strand
GAGCAGGGTGGCGGCGACCTCGGGGGGCAGGTCGGCGATCAGGTCGGCGGCGTCGTCGGGCGACATCTCCTCGAGCACGTCGGCCGCGCGCTCGCTGCCGAGGTAGCCCAGGACCTCGACCTGGTCCTCGTCGGGGAGCTCCTCGAGGACGTCGGCGAGGCGCTCGTCGTCGAGGGCGGCGACCACGGCCGTACGGCGCTCGGGTGGCAGGTCGTGGATGACACTGGCGGCATCCGCCGCGCGCATCTCGTTCAGGGCGGCGATCAGGTGGGTGGCGCCCTGTGTCGGCTGTGGTGCGACGAGGCCGACCACGTCACGCCACTCGACGACGTAGGTCTGGCCGCGGCGTCGCAGGCGATGGCCGGGCTCCTGGACCGCCACCCGGCTGAGCACCCAGTCGCGGGTCCGGGCCTGCTCCATCGCGACGTCGTAGACGGTGCCGCGGACCCCGGTGGGCTCGATGGTGACGGTGCGGTCGAGCATCTGCCCGATCACGAGGGTCTCGGTGGGTCGCTGCTCGAAGCGGCGCATGTTGAGCAGCCCGGTCGTGTAGACCTGTCCGCTGTCGATGTGGGTCACCCGGGTCATCGGGACGAAGATCCTCCGGCGCCCGAGGACCTCGCCGACCATGCCGAGCACCCGGGGCTGGCTGGTCTCGGAGCGGATCGCCACCACGAGGTCGCGGACCTTGCCCACCTGGTCGCCCTGCGGGTCGAAGATCGGCAGGCCTACCAGCCGGGCGGCGTAGACACGCGTCGGTGTGGTGCTCACGGCCCGAGACTAGGGGGACGGCCCGAAGACGGTGAACGACTGATCGGCGTCGAGCGTGCTGCCCGGGACCCGCGGCATGCCCAGGGCCGTGGTCACCAGGTTCGCGATGAAGCCGTTGCGCACCGGCTGCGCAGCCGCGTAGCCGACCCGGGCGGTCCCCGGCGTGCTCAGCTGCGGGTTCAGCGAGTACAGCCGCGTGCCGGCCGGGACCGAGGGCCCGGTGGCGAAGAACGGGATCCGGTAGTCGGACACCGCTGAGTTGGCGGAGTCCTTCGTGCCGTCTGCGCCCGAGTCGGCCGTGACCACCAGCAGGGTCCTCCCGGCCAGGCCGGGAGTCTTGTCGATCGTCCTCTGGACCCACCCGACCAGGCCCGAGACTCCGGTGATCGCGCTCGTGTACTCCGGGCTGTGCCAGCCGTACCGTTGCCCCACCCGACCCGGACGGGCGAGGTGTGCGACGGCGAGTGTGGGGGCGGTCCCGCCGGAGAGCTCGCCGACGAGGGCCCGCGCCACCTTGCCGTCGGTCGGGAGCATCGCGTAGTGCGAGATCTTGTTGCGGCCGTTGTCGGTGCCGTAGCGGTCGGCGCGGCCGTCACCCGGGCCCCAGCTGCGGTCGACGATCCCGAGGTCCGTCCCGTTGGCCAGGAACGAGGTCGGGTAGCCGTAGTCGTGCACCACGTCGTACACGCTGCTCACGTAGTGGCCCGCCGCTTCGTGCACGGTGGTGCTGGGGGACGCCGTGCGCCATCCCACCCCGTGCCCGTCCCGGGCCGGGTTCACCGGGCGCCCGGTGAGCATGCCGATCACGTTGGCGGCGCGGCTGGTCCGTTCGACCTCCGACCGGGCGTTCATGGTGAAGGCGCCCCTGGAGCGCAGGTCGGCCAGGGCCGGAGCGACCCCGGCCTCGACGGCATGGTTCACGGCGACCGACCTGAGGCCCTGGACGGCCAGGACGACCACGTGGTCCGCGATCGGGGGTGTGCGGGGCGCGATCGTGGCGTTCGCCATCACGATCGGGTGGTCGGTGGTCTTGCGGACGAGGTCGTCACGGAAGGCGATGTAGGAGTCGAACCGGACGTCCGAGGTGCCGAGCACCCAGTCGATGGCCAACGGGGCCGGCGGCTGCGTACAACGGTCGTTGCTCCACGACCCACCGTTCGCGGAGTGCAGGATCGAGTGCTGCGCCATGTAGCAGAAGTAAGGCTCGCGGGCGTTCTTGTCGCCGGTCACCACGACGGCCGTCGACGGGTCTGCAGCCCGCAGCCGGGCGACGAGTGCGGCCTCGATCCGGTAGCCCTCGCGGCGCCACTTCCCGGCCCGCCCGTGTGTGTCGGCGGGGTTGTGGGAGTTGTAGAACCAGACGTTCTCACCCGTGGCGAGGTTCTGCAGGAGCACGTAGGGCATCTGGAGGCGGGTGCCGTGGAAGTAGGGCACCCGGATGGTGTGTGCCTCGACGAGGCGCCAGGTGTCGCGACGCCAGGCGATGGAGTTCTGGACGCTGGCCCGACGGCCCAGCTTGACGCCCGGATACACGCCGAACCGGGTACCGGTCAGCTGCTTGAACCGGTCGTACTGCGTGGCCTCGAACTCCTGGAAGCCGACCACCTGGAGCTGGTTCTGGTCGATCAGGCGCACGGCCCAGGCCATGCGCTGGCTGGATTTCGCCCACCCCGGCCGCTGGCCAGTGTCGGTGTGGACCGCGCCGAGGACGTTGAAGGAGGCGATCTTGAACGTCGTACCGGGCGCCGTGCGAGACGGCGTACCGGCGAGGGAGCCGTGGTCGTCGGGACCACCGGAGTGGGGGACGCCGAAGGCGGCGAAGGCGAGGGCGCCGGCGGTCGCCACGATCCCCAGCCGCACCAGCCAGCTCGTCGGTCGACGGTCGCGCATCAGGGCCCTCCAGGGGAAGCGGGGGACGTGGCGGAACGGTTCCGGACAGCCGTCGCCAAGCGTGAAGCCTACTGGGTCAGCAGTGGCTTGTGGTGCTTTTGTGACGATCGGAGGGTACGACGGCACGGGGGGTCGGCGCCAGCGCCTCCCTGTAGGCTGCCGCGCTGACAACCCCTACCCCCGACTGGAGCTGCAGTGGTGACCACGCCGCTGGCCTGGAGGCACGCCCCGCAGGTGCGCGTCGACGCCGACGGGATCACGGCCAGGTCGGGGCGCGAGCTGGTGCTCGACGTGCAGTTCGACGGCCGCCGGATCTGGTCCCTGTGGCTCCACCGCGACGGCGAGCCCCGAGGCCGCGACACGTTCGTGGCCTGGCCCAAGGGCCTGGCACGCTTCCTCGACGGCACGGCCCAGGTGTCCGTGGTGGTGCACAGCACCGGTGAGGTGCTCTACGACCGGGAGCACTCGTTCGGCACGTCGACCGGGCGGATCGAGGTGGTCGACGGCGAGGGGAACCCCCTCGCCACGGACAAGACCGGCAAGCTCGTCAAGACGTTCGGGAACCGCAGCTCCGAGCACGTGGTCCCCCTCCTCGATGCCACCGCCGAGGTCCTCGCCGCGCTCGGCAAGGCCGGGGTCGAGCCCTTCCTGGCGTACGGCACGCTGCTCGGCGCGGTCCGCGAGGGACGGTTGCTCGGGCACGACAGCGACGCCGACCTCGGCTACGTCAGCCGCCACACGACCCCGGTCGACGTGATGCGCGAGTCCTTCCGGCTGCAGGCCGGCCTCGCCGAGATGGGCTACGAGACCCAGCGCTACTCCGGCGCGGCGTTCAAGGTGAAGGTGGCCGAGGCCGACGGCTCGATCCGCGGGCTCGACGTGTTCGGCGGGTTCCTGCGCGACGGGATGCTCTACCTGATGGGCGAGATCCGGACGCCGTTCAAGGAGGAGTGGGTCTTCCCTCTCGGGACGGCCGTCCTCGAGGACCGCACGTTTCCGGTTCCGGCGGACCCCGCCCGGCTGCTCGCCGCGACCTACGGCCCACGCTGGCGCACGCCCGACCCCGCCTTTCACTTCGAGACGCCCTCCTCGACCCACCGGCGGCTCAACGGCTGGTTCCGTGGCATCCGCGTGAACCGGGCGCTGTGGGACCGGGTCTACCGGGTCCGGCCGGCCCCCGAGTCGTGGGAGCCGAGCACGCTCGCACGCGACGCCTTCGCTGCACACGGTGACCAAGCGTCGTACGTCGACATCGGCTGCGGCCACGGCGTCGATGTCCGCTGGCTGGGCCAGCAGGGCGCCACGGCGTGGGGGCTCGACCAGGTGCCCGAGGCGTACGAGACAGCCGCCGCCGAGACCGCCCACGCCGACCAGACCCGCTACCTCTACCTCAACCTGCTGGAGATGCGCTCGGTGCTGTCGACCGGAGCGCTGCTCGCCCGTGGACCTGCTCCGCGGGTCGTGCTCGGCCGCCACCTGGTCGACTGCCTCGAGCGGCCGGGACGCGTCAACCTCTACCGCCTGGCCGGCATGGCGCTGCGCGACGGGGGCGAGCTGCACCTGGAGTTCCTGGCCCGCAAGGGCAACGACGGCTACGCCGGACGGCATCGCGTCCGCGCCCGCCGACCCGATCGGATCGCGGCCGAGCTGAAGCGGGCGGGAGCCACCATCCACCACCGGAGCGTCCTGCTAGCCTCGGAGCCGGTAAAGGGCCGTGAGGCGGATGTCGTCCCCTCCAGGATCTGTCGGATGGTGGTGTCGTGGGATCGCTGAAGACGGCCTTCGGACGCAGCCGCCGTGCCGTCGGGGAGAAGCTCTCGGACGTGTCCGTCCTCGACCTGCGCCACCGCGTGAACCGCCTCGAGCAGGAGGTGCAGGAGTGCCGGGCACTCAACCTTCGGCTCGCCGAGCTGACCGACCTGGTGACCGAGCTCCTGCTGCCCGTCGCACAGCGTGACGAGGCCAAGGTGAACGAGCTGGTCGAGCGTTACCAACGCTCCCTGTGACGAGATGGCCACCCGCGTCTACCTGCACGTCGGCCTCCCCAAGACCGGCACCACCTTCATCCAGACCGTGCTCTGGGAGAACCGCGCGGCGTTGGCCGAGCAGGGCATCGTCTACCCGGGGGTTCGACGGCGCGAGCACATGTGGTCCTCGATGGTCATCCGGGAGAGCCCCGGACTGGAGCGCCGCAACCCACGGGCCACGGGTGCCTGGGGGCGACTGCTCGAGCAGGTCGAGGCGGCGCCCGACGGCGCGCTGATCAGCCACGAGTTCCTCGGCGCAGCGTCGGCCCAGCAGGCCAAACGGGCGTTGGCCGACCTCGGTGACGTCGAGACGCACGTCATCGTGACGGCTCGCGACCTGCTGGCGGTGCTGACGAGCTACTGGCAGGAGTACGTCAAGCACGGCTTCGACAGCGCGCTCGACGCGTTCCCGACCACCGACGCGCTGGGCGACGAGTGGGGCTGGGCGGCCCTCGACCTGCAGGGTGTCCTGGAGCGCTGGGGTGCAACGCTGCCACCGGAGCGGGTCCACGTCGTCGTACTGCCAGAGGCCGATGCCCCGCGCGAGACGTTGGTGCTCCGCTTCGCCGAGGTGATGGGGGTCGACGCCCGAGGCTTCGACTTCGAGGAGGCCAAGCCGAACTCGTCCCTCGGGGTCGTCGAGGCGGAGCTGCTGCGCAGGATCAGCCCACGGCTCGACGGGTTCACCAGCGCCCTGGACCGCGGGGTGTGGATCCGCAGCTACCTCGCCCATGACGTGCTCGTCCCGCGCGGCGGCGACGTGTTCCGGCCCTCGGCCGACCGGGTGGCCGAGCTCGCGGCGCGCGCCGACGCGGCCGTCGACGCCGTCCGCGCCGGGGGGTACGACGTCGTGGGCGACCTCGACCGCCTGCGTGTCGGCAGCGCGCCCGAGCTGCGTCATCCCGAGGACGTCACCGAGTCCGAGCTGCTCGAGGCGGCGCTCGACGCGATCGTCACGATGATGGGCGACCTGCGCGAGATCCGGCGCGACAACACCCGGATGAAGCGCGAGCTCGCGCTCCCGCCGACCCGGTGGGACCGGCTCGGGGAGCGCCTCCGCAGGTTCGATCCCCGTCGCTAGCCCGTCGTTAGGATGGCCGTCATGCCGTCTCGTCGCCTCTTCCTGCACATCGGCTTGCAGAAGACCGGGACCTCCTACCTCCAGAGCATCATGTGGCGCAACCAGGACCTGCTCGGGGAGCTCGGGCTCGACCTGGTGCCGCCGTCCAAGCGCGAGACCTTCAACCTGATGCTCAACGTCCGCAACCGCTACCGGCCGGAGTTCGACCCGCCGGCGGTGGCCACGGCACTCGCGCGGCTACCCGGACAGCTGGCCGCGGCCTCGCGTCCGGCGGCTCTGCTCAGTGAGGAGTCGCTGGCCCCGGCAGACGACCGGCAGATACGTGACCTGCTCGCGGCCTGCGCCGACCGCGACGTCCACCTGGTCGTCACCCTGCGCGACCTCGGCCGGCAGATACCGTCGGCCTGGCAGCAGACCCTCCAGGCCGGCCAGTCGATGCCCTACGGCCAGTACCTCCGCCGGCTGCGCAGGGACGAGGGCGTGCCGTTCGCGAAGCTGTGGTCGAGCAAGGACGTCTCGGCGATCCTCGAGCGCTGGTCAGGGCAGGTGCCGGCCGAACGCATCCACCTGGTGACGGTGCCGCCGCAGGGCAGTCCTCAAGGGGCGCTGCTCGAGCGCTACTGCCGGGTGCTCGGAGTCGACCCCGGGCGCCTCGACCGCGATGTCGAGCGCAGCAACGAGTCGGTCGGACGGGTCCAGGCCGAGCTGCTGCGCCGGGTGAACGCGCGGCTCGCTCCGGAGTTCCGCACCCGCGACGTCTACGGCGACGTCGGCAAGCGCTACCTGGCGGTGCGGGTCCTCGGTCCGCAGCGCGGCGAGAAGCTCCGCGTTCCGCGCGAGCACGAGGAGTGGTGCCGCGACGTGTCGCAGACCTACGTCGACGCCATCGTCAAGGGCGGGTACCCGGTGGAGGGCGACGTCCTCGACCTGATCCCGTCCTCGTCGTCGTTCGCCGACGAGCCGCGTGTCAACCACCGCGAGGTGGCCGACTCCGCCGTCGCCGCGCTGGCGACGATGCTGACCGACGACATGACCTCCGTCCGGGCCAGACGCGAGCGCCGACGGAGTCGCGATCGTCGTGGTCTGGCGGGCCTTCGCCGCATGTCGAGTGGGTGGTTCGGGCTGCGGAAGTTAAGATGACCCCTCGTTGTTCCTGTCCAACGAGGCTCGGGGGGCCCCTGGTGATCCGCAAGCTTCTGATGTGCACCGTCGTGGGGCTGGTGCTGGGCGCGGGCGCCGCCGTTCCGACGGCCCAGGCGACGACCGGTGGAGGCGGGCCGAAGCCCGGGGGCAACCCGCACGCGACCTGGAAGCCCCCCACGGGCGCCGCGTTCAACTACCCCGTCGGCGGCCGCGCGGCGCGCACCGTGCTCGTCAGGCGCGTGGTGGCGGCCATCAACCACACCCTCGGGGGCGAGACGATCCGGATCGCGGCGTATTCCTTCGATCGGGTCGACGTGATGAAGGCGCTGCTGGCCGCACATCGCCGCGGCGTGCGGGTGCAGATGGTCCTCAACGACAACTGGTTCTCACCTCAGACGTTCCACCTGCGCCGGGTGCTCGGCCACAACCCCCGCCACAAGAATTTCGTGGTGTTCTGCCACGGCTCCTGCCGAGGTGGCCCGGGCAACCTCCACATGAAGGTCTACGCGTTCAGCCGCACGGGCGCCGCCAAGAACGTCGTGATGACCGGCTCGGCCAACATGACCGACCGGGCCGTGTCGCTGCAGTGGAACGACCTCTACACGATGAACAACGAGGGTCCGCTCTACAACACGTTCCTCCGCATCTTCAAGCAGCTCAAGTACGACCGGGCGGTCTCGCCGCGCTGGGTGACCTTCCATGACGGCAACATCGGCGGCCAGTTCTACAAGACCGAGACCGCGGCCAGGGCCCGCACCGTCAGCTCGCGCGCGGTGTCGAAGCTGCCTGGTCCTCAACGCGACCCCGTGCTCAAGCGCCTGAAGAAGATCCGCTGCACCGCGGTGAAGGGCGCCGGCGTCCACGGGCACACCGTCATCCGGATCACGATGTACGGCTGGAATCACGCGCGCGGCAGGTGGCTGGCCAACCAGGTCGGCGACCTCAAGCGTCGCGGCTGCGACGTCAAGGCGATCCTCGGCGTGCCCGGAGGTGGTGTGCAGAGTGTGCTCCGCAGCGCGCACGTCCCGCTGAAGAGCTCCGACTACAACTACATCAACACCGGCACCCTCGACGACCCCGAGTGGGTGGTCAACTTCTACTCCCACCTGAAGGTGCTGGCGGTCAACGGCAACATGGGCGGCAAGCCGGTGCACAGCGTCTGGACCGGCTCGGAGAACTGGTCGCCGATGTCGTTCCGGAACGACGAGCTCATCCTGCGCATCGACAGCACGCGGAACTACCGCAAGTACGCCGGGTGGTTCGACTTCATGTGGAACCACGGGACGCACAAGCTGGGCATCAAGCCCGAGGGCAAGCCCAGGCCGGCGAAGCTGCCCTGAGCCGGAGCCGCGGCGGGTCGCGGCGTCAGTGCTGACCCTTCGGCGGGCAGTAGACCGCGGTCGGGTCGTGCGGCGCCGGAACGCAGCGCTTGAGCGACCGCTCGGGGGGCAGGGTCGCGGTCGCCTTGATCAGGAAGTGGTCGCTGATCCTGCGTGAGGTCGTGGAGGTGTCCCGCAGGTAGGAGCTGAACTGCACCGACGTCGTGCCCGTGATCCAGTCCACCGGTGTGGGCGAGACCGTGTGGCAGCCCGCCGAGTCGCGGTAGGCGCCGTCCGCACCGTGCAGGGGGGCCAGGGTGCTGATCCGGCAGAAGTAGCTCTCGCGCTCGTTCATGTCGCCGGTGAGGATGACGGGGTAGCCGGCCGCGACGAAGCCCCGGGTGGCCGCCGCCTCGACCGCCGTCGCGGCGACCCGGGCGCCCTGGGCCGGGTGGAACTTGTCGGCCGGGTTGTGGAAGTTGCCGAACCAGACCTCGCGTCCGGTGTGCACGTTGCGCAGGAGCACCTGCGGCATCGCGACCCGGTTGTAGAAGTAGGGAATCGGGAGGGTCTGGGCCTTGACCAGCTCCCAGTCGGAGGTCCGCCAGGCGATGGAGTTCTGGAGGGGCTGCGAGCCCATGGACCAGCCGGGGTAGATCTGGAAGTCGGGCGCCATCGCGTGGAAGGTCGCGTACTGCGGACCCTGGAACTCCTGGAACCCGACCACGCTGGTGTCCTGCGCCTGCAGGATCCCGACCGCTGCGCGCATCCGCGCCGTGCCGGGGGCCCAACCACGGCGGTCGCCGCCGCGTGCGGTGTGGGAGAAGCCGAGGGCGTTGAAGGAGACGACGTTGAACGACGTGGCCTGCGCCGTCCCCCGGGAGACCTTGACGAAGGAACGGGGGATCCTCGGCTTCTTGTGATGCAGGGCCGGCGGCTTCTTCGCGAGCGTCGCGTGGTTGGCCAACGTCACGACCGACACGTGCGGGCCGGGGCGCGTCGACGACGACGTCGCGGGAGGATCCAGCTCAGCGGCGGTGCTGTGGGGATCGGGGGAGGCGAGGTTGAGGGCGATGCCCACCACCGCGAACAGGATCAGGGCCAGCGCCAGGGACACCACGGAGAGGCTGCGGTTCGACGGACCGACCGGCGACTGTGCGTGCCGGGGAGGCTCGGGTACGGACCGGCGGCTCATCTCGACCTTTCCTACGGGCGTGGGGACGACACCCGAGCGTGGCGCCCGCCGACGCGGCGCAGGTGCAGGCCCCGATCATACCGACGGACGGGGCAACGCGAAGCCGGGTCGAGTAAGTCACACTGGGTTCCCGGGGGCACCGCCCGCCGACATACTGGCGGCACTCCCCAGCCCCCGACGGAAGGATCCGCCACGCCATGGGCCGCCTCTGCCAGACCGACGGTCTCACCGACGACCAGACGGAGATCCTCAAGGCGGTGCGCAGCTTCGTCGAGCGCGAGATCCTGCCGGTCGCCACCGAGCTCGAGCATGCCGACGAGTACCCCACGAAGATCGTGGAGGGCCTCAAGGAGCTCGGCATCTTCGGGCTGATGATCCCCGAGGAGTACGACGGACTGGGCGAGTCCCTGCTGACCTACGCGCTGGCCGTCGAGGAGATCGCCCGCGGCTGGATGAGCGTCAGCGGGATCATCAACACCCACTTCATCGTCGCCTACCTGCTCCTGCAGCACGGGACCGAGGAGCAGAAGCGGACGTACCTCCCCCGGATGGCCACCGGCGAGGTGCGCGGAGCGTTCTCGATGAGCGAGCCGGGATGCGGGTCCGACGTCAGCGCGATCACCACCAAGGCGACCCGGGACGGTGACGGCTACGTCATCGACGGCCAGAAGATGTGGCTGACCAACGGCGGCTCGGCCAACCTCGTCGCCGTCCTCGTGAAGACGGACGAGGGCGCCGACTCCGTCTACCGGAACATGACCACGTTCCTGGTGGAGAAGGAGGAGGGCTTCGGCGAGACCGCACAGGGCGTGACGATCCCCGGCAAGATCGAGAAGATGGGCTACAAGGGCGTCGACACCACCGAGATGGTCTTCGAGGGCCATCGGATCTCCGCCGACCAGATCCTGGGGGGCAAGCCCGGCCAGGGTTTCTACCAGATGATGGACGGCGTCGAGGTCGGTCGCGTCAACGTCGCGGCCCGGGGCTGCGGGGTCGCCAACCGCGCCTTCGAGCTCGGGGTGGCCTACGCCCAGCAGCGGGAGACGTTCGGCAAGAAGATCGCCGAGCACCAAGCGGTCCTGTTCCGGCTGGCCGAGATGGCGACCAAGATCGAGGCCGCCCACCAGATGATGGTCAAGGCCGCCCGGACCAAGGACAAGGGCGAGCGCAACGACCTCGAGGCGGGCATGGCGAAGTACCTCGCCAGCGAGTACTGCTCCCAGGTCGTCGAGGACTCCTTCCGCATCCACGGAGGCTACGGCTTCTCCAAGGAGTACGAGATCGAGCGCCTCTACCGCGAGGCGCCGATGTTGCTGATCGGCGAGGGCACGGCCGACATCCAGCGGATGATCATCGGGCGCCGTCTGCTGGAGGACTACCGGCTCTGAGCGTCGACCGATGACCCACCCGCAGTCCCGCCACGTCCGCGAGCAGGCGCTGGGGTGCGCCCACCTGGGCTCCCCGATGTACGGCGAGCTGCTGGACCGGGTGGCGGACGACCTCGACGCCGGCGGCCCGACGGTCGCCGTGCTGCGCGGTCACGAGCACGACCCCGGCCCGTCCGGGCTCGCCCTGCGGCTGATGGGAAGCGTGCACCGGCTCGTGCTCGAACGCCGGGCAGGGGCCCTGGCGGCCTTCTACCCGAGCGTCGGCGGTACGTGGCACGTCGACGGCTGGCCGGTGTTCCGACAGCTGCTCGCCGACGAGCCGGACGCGGTCCGGAGCTGGCTCGACCGGGCGCCGCAGACCAACGAGGTGGGCCGTGCGGCGGCACTGGCGGCGGGGCTGCTCGACCTGGGGACCCGGTTTCCCCTTCCCGTGCGGCTCGCCGAGATCGGCTCCTCCGGTGGGCTCAACCTCCTCGTCGACCGGTTCCGCTACGTCGACCGCCACGGCTCGGTGGGGCCCGAGGACTCGCCGGTGGTGCTCGACCCGGCGTGGGACGGCGGACCGCTGCCGTCGCGGGTGCTGCCGGAGGTCGTCGAACGGTGGGGGAGCGACCCGCGCCCCGTGGACGTCCGGAGCACCGAGGGGCGACTGGCCCTCACGGCGTACGTCTGGCCGGACCAGGTGCACCGGCTCGAGCGGCTGCGAGGCGCCTTCGCCCTCGCCGAGCAGGTGCCCTACGTCGTACGCCGGCAAGCCGCCGCAGACTTCGTGGACGAGCTGACCGTCCGTCCTGGCCACCTGACGGTGCTCTGGCACAGCGTCATGTGGCAGTACGTCGCCGCGCCGCAGCAGGCGCGGGTCACGGCCCGGCTCGCGGAGCTCGGCCGCACGGCGACCGCCGACGCCCCGCTCGTCCACCTCTACGCCGAGCCCACGCGGCGCCGGCCCGGGGAGGAGCACCGGTTCTGGGTCTGGGCACAGGGCTGGCCCGGCCCCGGGGAGCCCGTGGTGCTGGGCCGGATGGCGGCCCACGGCCTTCCCGTCACCTGGGAATGACGCCCGGGAGTGACCCCCGGGAGTGACGCGGCTCCTGCGCGGCTCACACCCCCACCCCTACGCTGGCCCTGCGCTCGCGGTCGCGGGCGCCCTGGACGACGTACACACGGAGGCGCACATGTTGGTGGTGACCAGCAACGACATCCCCGGCTGGGAGATCCGGCAGGTCTGCGGAGAGGTGTTCGGCCTGACCGTGCGCTCGCGCAACGCCTTCTCGCAGATGGGTGCGGGGTTCAAGTCGCTGGTGGGCGGCGAGCTCAAGGGGATGACCACCAACCTGGTCGCCAGCCGCAACGAGGTGATGGGCCGGATGATCGACGAGGCCCGCAACCGCGGGGCCAACGCGGTCGTGGCGATGCGCTTCGACACCTCCGAGATGGGTGACACCTGGACGGAGATCTGTGCCTACGGCACCGC
This sequence comes from uncultured Actinomycetota bacterium, assembly GCA_963753705.1. GTDB lineage: Bacteria > Actinomycetota > Actinomycetes > Propionibacteriales > Nocardioidaceae > Nocardioides. The sequence continues at coordinate 127,677 of CAVWDJ010000005.1, read as the reverse complement.
CGTCGTCGCGGTGCCGGTGACCGATGCCGCCCGCGAGACCGCGCAGCGGCTCGGCTACGGCCAGGCCCAGGCGCAGCAGCCGCAGCAGCCGGCGGTCGCGGACCCCTACGGCGGCGGTCAGCCGGTCCGCTAGGGCACAACCTGCTCGACCGCTGACCGGTCGGATGGCAAGGTGGAGGCATGACTGCGGACAACCACGCCCACGACGACCTCGCCGACATGAAGGCCAAGATGCGCGAGGCCCTGGACCGCAAGAACGCCAAGGCGAAGGGTGTCGCGGCTGACGCGCCGCTGAAGGAGAAGGCTCACGGCTCCGAGGTCCAGGGCGGGGCCGGGCCCAAGATGCACCGCCGCAAGGCCGGCGGGGGCGGTTCCTGACGCTCGCCTCAGCGCGGTCGGGACAGGTGCAGGTTGATCCGCCACCCGGCCCAGGCCAGGGCGCCCAGCGGGATCGGTAGCCAGAAGGCGATCAACCGGTAGAGCAGGGTGCCGACGACGGCCTGGTCGGCGGTGACGCCGACCAGGACCAGCAGGGTGGTCATGCCCGACTCGACGAAGCCGAGCCCACCGGGCGTGAGCGGGATCAGGGCCAGCGCCTGCGCGACGGCGTAGACCATCATCACCTGCGAGGGTCGGGCGTGGGCGCCGAGCGCGGTGAGGGCTGCCACCAGGGCGGCGAAGTCGAACATCCGGTTGCCGGCCGCGGCCGTGAGCGCACGCGTACGCCGTCCCTCGAACGACGCCGCGACCCGGTCGCGTGAGGTGACCAGGCTCAGGGCGACCGACTCGGCACTCACGCCGTGCTTGACCAGGTGGATCAGGCGCCCGGCCAGTCGGCCGACCGACGCGACGAACGGCGTCCACAGCAAGATGGTGACGCCGAGCCCCACGATCACCACGCCCACCGCGAGCGACACGACGAGGCCGAGCTCGAGCTGACGGGCCGGTGGCGGACCGATCAGCAGCGCGGGAACGGTGAGGATCGGGAGCAGCAGCAGGACGCCGGTGGTGAGTAGGCCCATGGCCGTCATCGCCGACGCGACCGCGGCCGGGCGCTCGCCGGCGTCGATGAGAACCTTGGCCTGGACCACGCCCGCGGTGGCCGGACCACCGGGGACGATCTTGCCCGCCGCGTTCCCCGCCAGGTGGGCGGTCGCCGCGGTGCTCCAGGAGATCGTCGTGAAGCCACCGTCCGGTCCCGCCGGGCGACGCAGCGCCAGCCTGGTCAGCCACCACATCGACGCCAGGCTTCCGCCGACGAGCACGACGAGGACGACGAACCACCACAGGTCGACGTCGCGGAGCCGGGGGAACGAGCCGAACAGGGCGAGCAGCCCGGGCGCGACGATGTAGAGGCCGAACGCGGTCGCCACCAGGCTGACCGTCCGGACCCCCCACCTCCGCACCAGGCGGGACCAGGTGCTCAACGCGCCGGCCAGCCGGCGCCGGACACGTCGACGGGCTCCCTCAGCACCTGCCCGTCCCAGTCGGTATGGGTCATCAGGCCGGCCGCACCCGGCCACACCGCCGCCACCACGTAGAGCGCGGGGGAGGCCCCGCCCCCGAGCATGCACGCGAACGCGCCCCGGTCGAGATCGACGGTGTCGAGCACCTCCCCGCCCTCGGCCACCCGGACGCAGACCTGGTGGGGTACGTCGGCGTACCACGCGGCGCCGTCGGCATCGAGGCAGACGCCGTCGGGGTTGTGGTCGCCGAGGTCGGCCCAGACGCGACGATCGGCGAGCGACCCGTCGGCGGCGACGGCGAAGCCGACAAGGTGGTGGCGGTAGGAGTCGGCCACCACCAGCGTGCCGCCGTCGGCGGTCACGGCCATCCCGTTCGGGAACGCGAGGTCGTCGGCCACCACCCGGACCTCGCGGTCGGGCGTCACCAGGCACACGAGCCCGGGTTGGACGTCGCCCTCGGGGGGGCCGGTGGCGAAGTCGAAGTCGGGGCTGTTCACGTAGGCGTTGCCGCGGCCGTCGACGACGATGTCGTTGCAGCCGTACGCCGAGACCGACGACAGGTCGGCGTAGTGCGCGAGCAAGCCGTCACCCTCGAGCGTGAGCAGCTCGCGGTGCTGGTTGGAGACCAGCACGAGCCGTCCGTCGGGCAGGAAGTCGAAGCACATCGGCAGCGACCGGTGCTCCACCACCACCTCGCTGGCGCCGGCGTCGTCGACCGCGACGATCCGGCCGCCGGTCCAGTCGCTGAACCAGAGTCGTCCCCCGTGCCACCGGGGGGACTCCACCAGGCCGTAGCCGGCGCACAGGATCTCCACGCCCGGCAGCCTAGGGCCGTGAGGTATCCCACGGGCAGCGTCGTCGAGGCGGGGCGCCGTCTGCGGCAGGATGGCCGCCATGCAGTTCGGACGCAGCTATGAGGAGTTCGAGGTCGGCGCGACCTACCGGCACTGGCCGGGCAAGACGGTGACGGAGTACGACGACCACCTGTTCTGCCTGCTCACCATGAACCACCACCCGCTCCACCTCGACGCCCACTACGCCGGCGAGACCACGCAGTTCGGGAAGAACGTCGTGGTCGGCAACTACGTGTACTCGATCCTGCTCGGCATGAGCGTGCCCGACATCTCGGGCAAGGCGATCGCCAACCTCGAGGTCGAGTCACTGCGCCACGTGGCTCCGACGTTCCACGGCGACACCCTCTACGGCGAGACCACGGTGCTCGACAAGTGGGAGTCGAAGAGCAAGGACGACCGCGGCGTGGTCCATGTCGAGACGGTCGGCTACAACCAGGACGGCACGGTGGTGTGCCTCTTCCGGCGCAAGGTGATGGTGCCCAAGAACAGCTATCTCGAGGCCCGAGGTGGCGAGCAGCCCGGTCGACCCGTGCCCCAGCCGGACAAGAACTGGCCGGGTCCGGCCCGGGCCTAGCCCGCAGCACACACGGACCGCCGGGGGTCGCCCACCCGGCCGATCAGCCGGCCGATCAGCCGGCCGAGGAAGGGTGTGCGCTGACGGGCGCGAAGGCCCGCGCGAGCGGCAGGATGCCGAGCACCAGCACCATCGGTACGGCGAACCCGATCCGGAGGTTGCCTGCCCCGGCCAGCCCGATCATCACCGCGCCGAGCAGCGATCCGGCGTAGTTGAACTGGTTGAACCGCCCGATCACCGCGTCCACCCGGGCGTGCCGCACGACCGGGTCGGGCTCGTCGGAGCCGGCGATGCGAGCGGCCGCCGAGAAGCTGAGCGGGGCCACCACGGCCACGCCGCCACCCATGATCGTGAAGCCGAGGACGGCCACGGGCCAGACCGGCGCGAAGACCGTGATCACCAGGCCGAAGAACGCGACCACGGTGCCGACGCGCAGCACCCGGACCGCGCCGTAGCGCGAGACGAGGGAGTCGCCCGCGAGCCGGACGGCGCCGCTGGCGAGCAGGTAGGGGAACACCGCGAGGGCGACCAGGTTGGACGGCGCGTCGAAGACCTGGTCGAGGTACTGGGGTCCCCAGGTGAACGCTGCCGTGTCCACCATGTAGAAGAGCACCATCGCGAGGCCGACCATGATGATCGGCCGCCACGGGACGTGCACGGTGCTGGCGGCCACGACGGACTGCTCGGCGCGGCGCAGGAACGGCGCGAACGACATCGCCAGAGGCAGCACGGCCACCACGGCCACCACCGACAGCGGCAGGTGGCCGGTGGCGAGCGCGAACGCCGAGCCGCACACACCGCCGAGCGTCCACGCCCCGTGGAACGACGGGAGGATCGGGCGGTCGTAGAGGTGCTCGAGCGCGACCGCCTGCATGTTGGTGGTCGCGTCCACGGCTCCGAGGGACACGCCGTAGATCGCCATGGACGCCATGAAGACGCCCTGGTCGGGGGCCAACGCGAAGATCGGCACGGCGACCGCGATCCCGAGCAGTCCGGCGCGCAGGATCACCGCACTGTCGACGCGCTTGCACGCGGTCTCGGCGAGGACCGAGCCGAGTCCGGCGAGCAGCACCATCATCAGGAGCAGGAGGGAGAGGGTGGTGTCGCTGTAGCCCCAGTGCTTCTGCACGGTGGGCAGACGCGTCGTCAGGCTGATGAACACGAAGCCCTGGGTGAAGAACGCGCCCGCGGCCGCCCGCCGATGGCGGGCGAGGACCGCCGCAGTGCGCGGCGGGGTGGTCGTCGACATGAGGCGCATCGTGACACGTCGTGCGGCCTTGTGGTCACCTTGGGGCATGGTGTCCGACGAGGTCTGGCTGGTCCGGCACGGCGAGACCGAGTGGAGCCGAGACGGGCGGCACACGTCGACGACCGACCTGCCGCTCACGGACGACGGTGAGCGGGTGGCGGCCGGCATCCGCGACCGCCTCGACGACGACGTCTTCTCCCTCGTCCTCACCTCGCCACGGAAGCGGGCGCGGGAGACCGCGCGGCTGGCCGGCCACCCCGAGGCCGAGGTCGACGGCGACCTCGCGGAGTGGGACTACGGCGACCTCGAGGGGGAGACCACGACCGAGATCCGGGCGTCCTACCCCGACTGGACGATCTGGACCGGCCCGGTGCCCGGCGGCGAGACGGCCGACCAGGTGTCGGCGCGACTGGACCGCGTGGTCGCCCGGTGCCGCGCCGCCGGTGGACGCGTCCTGCTGTTCGGGCACGGTCATGCACTGCGCGCCCTGGCGGCGCGCTGGCTGGAGCTGCCGGTCACCGACGGGCGGCACCTGCGGCTCGACACCGCCACCGTGTCGGTCCTTGGCTACGAGCGCGAGACGCCGGTGGTCCTGCGCTGGAACTCTTGACCGGCGAGCACCGGGCCCACGACGGTGGAGGGCATGCCGCTCCAGGCCGAGTGCCCGCGCTGCCCCGTCCCCATCCCCCGGACGGCCGACGGGGTCTGGTCGTGCCCCGACCACGGCCCGACGGCGCCCCTGCTCCGGCCCGATGCCGCGTCGTACGACACGTTCGCCGAGGCGCTGGCCGCTGCCGGTGACTTCCCGACGTACCTGCCCTGGCCGATGAGCCCGGGCTGGACGGTCAGCGACTTCGCGGTGGTGTCGGAGGCCGGCCGCGGGCGCGCCACGCTCACCTGCAGCTCCGGGACCAGCGCCCTCGACGGCCCGGTCGACGTGTTCGTGGTCAGCGAGGAGTCGGGGGTCGGGCTCGGCGCACGGTGCGCCGGGACGGCGCACCTCGACCCCGGTCCCGATCTGGGAGTCGGTCGACCTCCGGTCCGGGTCCGGATCGGTAGCCAGTCGGTGCCGCTGTGGGCGGTGTCCACGTCGACGTCGGACCTCGAGCTGGATCGCGCCGTGTTCGCGGGCGAGGCCGCCGGGCGCTGGTTGTGGGTCGTCCTGCGCCCCGCCTCGGCCATGCTCCTCCTCCACGACGAGTGGATCCTGCGCGACGTGTCGGGCATCGGGCCACCGCTGGTGGAGCTCACGTTCGGTGGTCCGCAGCCCGCGTGGTGACGGGTCAGCGGCGGCCGAGCGACTGGAAGCGCTGCAGGAGCGCCGTCGGCGCGTGCCGGCTGACGGCCGTGATCAGCTTGTAGCGCTTGCTCGGGATCGACAGCCGCTTGCCGGCGTCCCAGTCGGCGAGAGCCTCGTCGACCACCCGGTCGACGTCGAGCCAGAGCGGGCGCGGCACCGCGTCGCGGCTGACGTCCATCCGCTCGTGGAACTCGGTCCGGGTGAACCCCGGGCAGAGGGTCATGATGTGGACGCCCTGTGGTGCGTACTCCTGGGACGCCCAGGCGCCGAACGTCGTGACCCAGGCCTTGGCTGCGCTGTAGCTCCCGCGCGGCTGGAAGGCCGCCACGCTCGCGACGTTGATGATGCCGCCGGACCCGCGCGCTGTCATCGGGCCGAGGGCGGCGTGCGTCAGCCGCATCACGGCGGTGACGAGGATGTCGAGGGCCGCCTGCTCCTGGTCGACGGAGTTGTGGGTGAACCGGCGCTTGAGCCCGAAGCCCGCGTTGTTGACCAGCAGGTCGACCGGCCGTGAGTCGTCGGTCAGGCGCTCCTCGACGAGGGCCATCCCGGCGCGGTCGGACAGGTCGGCGACCAGGACCTCGCTCGTCGCACCCGAGGACCGGGCGAGCTCGTCGGCCAGCGCCTCCAGCCGAGCGCGGTCGCGAGCGACCAGGACCAGGTCGTAGCCGCGGTCGGCCAGGCGAAGGGCGAGGACCCGCCCGATCCCGGCCGTGGGGCCGGTGACGAGGGCGACGGGGCGGGCAGGGGCCGAAGACATGTCGTCAGCCAACCCGCCGGTGCGCGCTCTCTGCAAGTCGGTCCGGCATGATGGTCTCGATGACCACCACACTCGCGGTCGCCAACCAGAAGGGCGGCGTGGCCAAGACGACGTCGGTCGCCTCGATCGGCGCCGCTCTGGCCGAGCAGGGACAGCAGGTCCTGCTCGTCGACCTCGACCCCCAGGCGTGCCTGACCTTCTCGCTCGGGATCGACCCCGAGGACCTCGAGCTGTCCGTGCACCACGTGCTGACGAAGGGTCTCGACCCGGCCGAGGTCGTGATCGAGACCGAGGACGGCGTCGACCTGCTCCCCGCCACCATCGAGCTGGCGCGGGCCGAAGCCGACCTGCTGACGCGGACCGGTCGCGAGCACGTGCTCAAGGGCGCGCTCGACGACCTGGCCGAGACCACGACGTACGACTGGGTCCTGCTCGACTGCCCGCCCTCGCTCGGCGTGCTCACCGTTGCCGCCCTGACCGCCGCCGACGGCGTGCTGATCCCGTTGCAGTGCGAGACGCTCTCGCACCGCGGGGTCGGGCAGCTCCTCGACACCGTGCACGACGTACGGCGCTTCACCAACCGCGGGCTCGAGGTGTGGGGAGTGCTGCCCACGCTCTACGACGGGCGGACCAACCATGCCCGCGCCGTGCTCGACACGATCTCCGACACCTACGACCTCGAGGTGATCGGGCCACCGATCCCCAAGACCATCAAGTTCGCCGAGGCGCCGGCTGCCGGGCGCTCGATCCTGGCCACGAGCCGCAGCAGCAAGGGCGCACGCGCCTACCGCGAGGTGGCCGAGACCCTGGCGGCGCGGAGTCGGCGCGGCGACCCGAAGGCGACCCGGTGAGCACCCACCGTCGCGAGACGCGACCGCGCTACGGCCGGATCGCGGTGCTGTCGACCTCGCTCACGGTGACGGTCGTGGCGGCCCTGGCGGGCCTGGGCTTCATCGCCTCCGGCTCGGCCACCGCCGGGGTGAAGGCCGACCCGGCGGCCTACACGAGCAGCTCGACGCCCTCGACGCCCGACCCCAGTGCCCCGGTGTCCGGCGCGAGCACGCCGACCACCACCGGCATCACTCCCACCGAGTCGGCCGGCTCGTCGGCGAAGACCTCTGACGTCGCGGTCCCGGCCGCCAGCGGCACCGGCCGCCGGATCGTGTTCAGCGAGGGCCTGCAACGGGTCTGGCTGCTCGACGCCGCCGACGTCGTGAAGCGGACCTACCTGGTGTCCGGGAGCGTGACCGACAACCTGCAGCCGGGCACCTACTCGGTCTACTCGAGGTCGCGCTGGGCCGTCGGCGTCGACGACTCCGGTGTGATGCAGTACTTCGTCCGGTTCACGCAGGGACCCACCGGCGCCGCGATCGGCTTCCACACCATCCCCACGCGCAACGGCGTGCCGTTGCAGACCAGGGCCCAGCTCGGCACGCCGCAGTCTCACGGGTGCATCCGGCAGGCCACGCCCGACGCGGTGGCGCTGTGGAGCTTCGCGCCCGACGGCACCAAGGTCGTCGTCGTCGCCTGACGTGTGTCAGGAGGCGCTGGACGTGCCCGGGCTGCGACGGCGGCGACGACGGTTGCGCGACTGACCGGCCGGGCGCTCCGCGCCGTCGGTCTCGGAGCCGACGGCCGGGGTGGCCGCACCGCTCGTCTCGCCGGCCGCGACCTGCTGACCGCCACGCGTGCGCGACCTCGACCGGGTGCGGTTGCGCGGGGGCCGGTCGCCGGAGCGAGCCGGACGGCCGCCGTCGTCCTTGCGAGGCTTGGGCTCCACCGGGGCGGGGTCGACGATGCGACCCTTCGTGCCGGCGGGGATGCCGAGGTCGTGGAACAGGTGCTCGGAGGTGGAGTAGGTCTCCTGCGGCTCGTCGAACGGCAGGTCCAGCGCCTTGTTGATCATCTTCCAGCGGTGGAGGTCGGCCCAGTCCACGAAGGTCACCGCGATGCCGGTCGCGCCGGCCCGGCCGGTGCGACCGATGCGGTGGATGTAGGTCTTCTCGTCCTCGGGGCAGGTGTAGTTGATGACGTGGGAGACACCCTGCACGTCGATGCCGCGAGCGGCGACGTCGGTCGCGACGAGGACGCGCATCTTGTTCTCGCGGAACTTGGTGAGCGCCTTCTCGCGCGCCACCTGGGCCATGTCGCCGTGCAGCGGCGAGGCCTTGAACCCGCGCTCGGCGAGATCCTCGGCGACCCGCTGCGCCTGACGCTTGGTCCGGGTGAACACGATGATCTTCTCGGCGTCCTCGGCCTGGAGGATGCGGCCGATGATCTCGGGCTTGTCGAGGTCGTGGGCCTGGAAGATGAACTGGGCGGTCGCCGGCACCAGCTGGGTGTCGTAGGACGACTCGGCGCGGATGTTCATCGGGTGGCGCATGTGGGTGCGGGCCAGCGACACGATCGCACCGGGCATGGTGGCCGAGAACAGCATCGTCTGCCGCGTCTCGGGGGTCATGCTCAGCAGCTTCTCGACGTCGGGCAGGAAGCCGAGGTCGAGCATCTCGTCGGCCTCGTCGAGGACGAGGGCGTGGACGTGGGACAGGTCGAGCGACCGGCGGTTGCACAGGTCGATCAGGCGTCCGGGAGTCCCGACCACGATGTCGACGCCGCTGGAGAGCGCCTCGAGCTGGGGCTCGTAGGGGACACCGCCGTAGACGGTGAGCACCCGGAGGCCGAGGTCCTTGCTGGCCAGCGCCAGGTCGCCACTGACCTGGAGCGCGAGCTCACGGGTCGGGGCGACGATGAGCGCCTGCGGCTTGCCCTGCGGAAGGTCGGCGTACGCCGGGTCCGTGGGGGTGACGCTGCGCTGCATCACCGGGATGCCGAAGGCGAGCGTCTTGCCGGTGCCGGTGCGGGCCTGGCCGATCAGGTCGGTGCCGAGGAGGGCGACCGAGAGGGTCATCTCCTGGATGGCGAAGGGGGTGGTGATGCCGCCGCGCTCGAGCGCGTCGCAGATCTCGGGGAGCACCCCGAGCTCTCGGAAGGTGGTCACGATGTGGAGTTCGCTTTCGGTTCTGAGTCTGGTCTGAGTCGATCGTCGTGCGGCTGACCCAGGCTCGAACCCTTGCGTCTGCCGCGCACATGCCACGGCGCTCCCTGACTCGCTCGAGAGAGCGCGCGTCCTCACCGCTTGCGCGGGGACCTCTCCAGTCTATCGGTAGCGTGTGAGCATGACGGAATCCGGGCCGGAGGGCGCGCCGCCGGCAGAGGCCCAGGGCGTCTTCGACGACGCGGACTACCGCCTGGCCGTGATCGACCTCCTCGGTGCGGTCGCCTACGGCGAGCTCTCGGCGTTCGAGCGGCTGGTCGACGACGCCAAGCTGGCGCCCACGATCCGCGACAAGGTCGAGATGAGCGGGATGGCGAGCCTGGAGTTCGGCCACGTGGCGCGCCTGCACGACCGGATCCGCGAGCTGGGAGGCGACCCGTTCGAGGCGATGGCGCCGTTCGAGGCGGCGATCGACCTCTTCCACGTCCACACCGCGCCCGCCGACTGGTACGAGGGGCTGATCAAGGCCTACGTCGGCGACGGCCTCGCCGCGGACTTCTACCGCGAGATCGCGGCCTACCTCGACGCGGCCACCCGCGACCTGATCATCGCCTCGCTGGAGGACTCCGGCCAGGCCGACTTCGCCGTACGCCGGATCCGCCAGGCGATCGTGGACGACCCGAAGCTCGGCGGACGACTCGCCCTGTGGGCGCGCCGGCTGATGGGCGAGGCGCTCACCCAGGCACAGCGGGTGGCGGCCGAGCGCGACGCCCTCACGGCGTTGCTGGCGGGCGGGATCGACCGGCCCGGCCTCGACCTCGCGGCCATCGGCCGGATGTTCACCCGGATCACCGAGCGGCACAACGAGCGGATGGCCGAGATCGGCCTCTCGGCCTGAGCCCGTGGGTCAGACGCGCCGGCTGCGCCCGGTGGCCGTCGCGGCGATCGCGACCAGGACCGCGGCCGTGATGATCTGCACGAAGTGACGCAGCCAGTCGACTCCGCTGGTGGCGCACTTGCCCCCGAACACGTCGACGTAGAGCCAGTTGCCGAGCAGGATGCCGACGATGCCGCACACCACGGTCAGCCACAGCGGGATGTTGTCGCGGGACCCGGGAGCCAGGAGCTTGCCCAGGAGCCCGATGATCACACCGCCGATCAGGAGGACGACCAGCGAGCCGAGGCTCCAGGCATGGTTGTCGCAGGCGCTCGAGGTCATCGCCAGCGGCGAGATGGTCGCGATGCTGAGTGTCACGAAGGTCCCTTTCAGGTGTCGGGGCCGACACGTCGGTGCCGTCCGGGGTCCACCGTTCCCCGATCGGCGCCTGCGAAACCGCCCGACCACCGACAGCCGAGACCCCGCCCCGGCGGTGCCGGGACGGGGTCACTGAAGCGTGTCGGTCAGACCTTCTTGCTGCGTCCGGTCACGCCGGCCGCGATCACCACGAGGACGGCGGCGATGATGATCGAGACGAAGAACGCCGTCCAGTCGATGCCCTTGGTGCCACCGAGCCAGCCGTAGCCGATGAGCACGCCCACGATGCCGCAGACGACGGTGAGCCAGAGCGGGATGTTGTCGCGGTCGCCCGGCGCGACGAACTTACCCAGCAGCCCGATGATGATGCCCATCACGATGACGAAGAACCAACCCATGTGAGCCTCCTGTGTCGACCGGGCGCCCACGTCGGGAGCCCGGATCTGCGTCGATCATGCCTCGTGCCCCTCCGCGTGGCGAGGACCGGGGTCTGCCGAACCGCTCAGCCGCGGAAGCCGACGGTCCCCGAGACGCCCGTCCCGATCTCGAGGTAGGCGACGCCCCGGGCAGGGATGACGACGCGCCGCCCGCGGGTGTCGGTCAGCGTGAGCGTGCCGTGGTCGTCGGCCAGAGCGGTGGCCAGGGCGGCCTCGACCTCCTCGGCCGTGTCGGTCGTGTCCACCACCAGCTCGCGGGAGGCGTGTCGCACGCCGATCTTGACTTCCATGTCTCTCCTTCGTCGTGGATCAGTGGTCGTCGGTCAGCGGGTAGCCGCGGATCCCGCGCCAGGCCAGGCCGCTGACCAGCTCCACCGCCTGGTCCTGGTTGATGCCGGCCGCCTCGGAGATCCAGAACCTCGCGCTGACCTGGGCCATTCCCACCAGTGACACGGCCAGGAGACGCGAGGCCTCCCCGGGCAGGCCGGTGTCGTCGTGGATCACGTCGGCGATCATGGCGGCACACTCGGTGGTCACCCGTTCGACGTGCTCGCGCACGGCGGGCTCGCTGGTGAGGTCGGACTCGAAGACGAGCCGGAAGGCGCCGCCGTCGGCGGCCACGTAGGCGTAGAACGCCGCCATCGCAGCAGCCACGCGGGTCTTGTTGTCGTGCGTGGCGGCGAGTGCGCGACGGCAGTTGTCGATCACGTCGTCACACGCGGCGTCGAGCAGCGCGAGGTAGAGGTCGAGCTTGCCGGGGAAGTGCTGGTAGAGCACCGGCTTGGACACACCGGCCCGCTCGGCGATGTCGTCCATCGCCGCGGCGTGGTAGCCCTGCGCGACGAACACCTCGAGCGCGGAGTCCAGCAGCTGGGCGCGCCTCTCCCGGCGCGGGAGCCGCCCGCCTCGGGGCTTCTGGTCCGTCGTCCCCACGGTGGAACCCTACTGGCCTGAGGGGCACGTCCGGATGACGGACGCGCTCGGCGTCGACACGCTCGATCGGGAACATGGAGGCTGCGCCGCCTGTTCCCACAGGTGCAGAGCAATCCCGCGACTCACAGGAGTACGACGTGTCCTACCCGCCGCTGGTCGAGCCGGCCGCAGAGCTGACCCTCGACGAGGTCCGCCGCTACAGCCGCCACCTCATCATCCCCGACGTCGGGATGAGCGGTCAGAAGCGACTGAAGAACGCCAAGGTGCTGGTCATCGGCGCCGGTGGACTGGGCAGCCCCGCGCTGCTCTACCTGGCTGCGGCTGGTGTCGGCACCCTCGGGATCGCGGAGTTCGACGAGGTCGACGAGTCGAACCTGCAGCGCCAGATCATCCACGGCCAGTCCGACATCGGGAAGCCGAAGGCCGAGTCGGCTCGGGAGTCCATCGCCGAGACGAACCCCCTCGTGAACGTGGTGGTCCACAACGAACGTCTCGACAACGACAACGTGATGGGGATCTTCGAGGGCTACGACCTGATCGTCGACGGCACCGACAACTTCGCCACCCGCTACATGGTCAACGACGCGGCGTACTTCCTCGGGATCCCCTACGTCTGGGGCTCCATCTACCGCTTCGACGGGCAGGCCAGCGTCTTCGCGCCCACCCTCGACGACGACGCGCCGTGCTACCGCTGCCTGTACCCCGAGCCGCCGCCGCCGGGCATGGTGCCCAGCTGTGCCGAGGGCGGCGTGCTGGGCGTGCTGTGCGCCAGCATCGGCGCCATCCAGGTCACCGAGGCGATCAAGCTCCTCACCGGCATCGGCGACCCGCTCGTCGGCCGGCTGATGATCTACGACGCACTGGAGATGGAGTACCGCAAGCTCAAGGTCCGCAAGGACCCGAACTGTGCGCTCTGCGGCGAGAACCCCACCGTCACCGGTCTGATCGACTACGAGACGTTCTGCGGGGCGGTCTCCGAGGAGGCCTCCGAGGCCGCAGCCGGGTCGACGATCTCGGTGACCCAGCTCGAGCACATGCTGAAGGAGCGCGACAACGGCGAGCGCGACTTCGTGCTGGTCGACGTCCGCGAGCCCAACGAGTACGAGATCAACCGCATCCCGGGCTCGGTGCTCATCCCCAAGGGCGACTTCCTGAACGGCTCCGCCCTCGAGCAGCTCCCCAGCGACAAGCAGATCGTCATGCACTGCAAGACCGGGGTCCGCTCGGCGGAGACCCTGGCGATCGTCAAGGGTGCCGGGTACGCCGACGCCGTGCACGTGGGTGGCGGCGTGGTGGCCTGGGTCAACCAGATCGACCCCAGCCAACCGTCGTACTGACGCAGCAGGGGCACGAGGCCGTGCCGTAACCGTGACCTCGCGGTGATGGAACCGGGAGCGAGCCGACGGTTACGGTGCATTCCATGACGTCCAGACGGGCGGGCGCAAGTGCGGTCGTCCTCACTGTGCTGGCGGTCGGCCTGATGCTCCTGATGATCATGTTCGCCGCCCGGTCCGGGCCCCAGCGGATCATCCACGGCACCCTGGTGGACCCGAACCTGCCGACCTTCCACCCGTCCATCTCGCAGGCGCCGCTCCCGGGCCAGGGTGGTCATCACCCCAGCCAGGGCGTTCTCCACAACAACCCGGTCTTTCGCACGCTCGGCCTCGCCCTCCGGGTGGCTCTGCTGGCCCTGGTGGTGTGGGGACTGTGGCGTGGGCTGCTGCGGATGCGCGAGGCCGTGATCAACAGGCGACGTCCGGAGCCGAAGCCCGAGCACATCGACTTCGACGTGCTGGACGACCCGGAGCCGCTGGCCGAGGAGATCCGCGAGGACGCGGACGACCAGCTCGCGCTACTGCTCGGCGGAAGTGCGCGCAATGCGATCGTGGCCTGCTGGGACCGGTTCGAGGAGCAGGCCGAACGTGTCCACGCTGCACGGCAGTCCTGGGAGACCTCCTCGGAGTTCATCCTTCGCCTGCTCGACCGGGTCTCGGCCGACCCGGCCGCCGTGACCCGCCTCGAGTCGCTGTACCACGAGGCGCGGTTCTCGTCGCACGAGATCGACGAGACCCGCCGCGAGGCGGCCGTCGAGGCCCTGCGCGCGATCCATCTCTCCCTCGGCGTCACGACGGCGCCCGGATGACGGGCCGCCGTCGCTGGGCGGGCCGCGCAGTGTTCGCCGCCCTCGTCGTGGCCGCACTCGCCGGGTTCGCCGTGTTCGAGAAGGCGACGCCGCGGGTGCTCCCGACCGCGCTGCTCGTGTGCGCGGTCGTGGCGATCGTGGGCATGATCCTCGACAGTGGGGGTGCCGACCCACCCGACTGGAGCGTCTCCACCGACTTCGTGGGCACGTCCTCCGGGCAGGACGGCGGTCTGGCCGGTAACGTCCGACTGCTGGAGAACCACCTGAGCGCGCGTGAGACGGACCCGCTGGTGCGCGCCCGTCTGACGCGTCTCACCGACGAACGGCTCGCCCGCCTCGGCATGAGACGCGGTGATCCGGGGGTGGCGGAACGGCTCGGGCCCACGCTCATCGGTGTCCTCGAGGGACCGACTCGTGCGTTGCAGCCGGCTGAGATCGAAGAATGCATCACGCGGATCGAGGAGCTGACCCCATGACGCAGACCCCCGTTGACCAGATGTCGGTGGCCGACGCTTCGGCCCTCGCGCGCAGGGTCCTCGACGAGGTGGAGAGGGCCGTCGTGGGCAAACGAGCCCCGTTGACGCTGGTCCTGTCGGCCGTCCTGGCCAAGGGGCACGTGTTGCTCGAGGACTTCCCGGGGCTCGGCAAGACGTTGGCGGCGCGCAGCCTTGCGCGGGTGTTGGGTCTCGACTTCGCGCGGGTGCAGTTCACCCCCGACCTGTTGCCGGCCGACATCACCGGATCGTTCCTCTACAACCAGAAGGAGGGGACCTTCGAGTTCCGCCGAGGTCCGATCTTCGCCGGTCTCGTCCTCGCGGACGAGATCAACCGCACGCCCCCGAAGACCCAGTCGGCGCTGCTCGAGGCGATGCAGGAGCGGCAGGCGACCGTCGAGGGCGACACCTTCCCCCTGCCCGACCCCTTCCACGTGCTGGCGACCGCGAACCCGATCGAGTACGAGGGCACCTACCCGTTGCCCGAGGCCCAGCTCGACCGGTTCCTGATGCGGGTGAGCTTCGGCTACCCCACCGCGGACGAGGAGTACGACGTGGTGCAGCGCCGTCTCGAGCGCCAGCACGAGGAGGTCGACCTGGCACTGGTCACCGACTCCGCGGGCCTTCGGGCGATGCAGGCGGCTGTGGAGAGGGTCACGATGGACGAGTCCGTCAGCCGCTATTGCGTGGAGCTCGCGGCCTCGACCCGCCAGCACAAGGACGTCCTGACGGGTTCTTCGCCCCGCGGCTCTCTCGGCCTTGCGCTCGCTGCTCGTGGGTTTGCGGTGATCCGGGGCCGTGACTACGTGATCCCCGAGGACGTCAAGGCGGTCGCCCGCCCGGTGCTCTCGCACCGGATCACGGTCAAGCCCGAGCTGTGGATGACCCAGGCGAGCGGGCCTCGCGTGGTGGACGCCGTCCTGGCTTCCGTCCCGACGCCCCGCGCCCTCGAGCAGAGATGACCGACAACCGCTCGCGCTGGCGCCCCACGTCGGCGCTTGCGCGCAGCCTCACCGTCGCGGGGGTCGGCGTCGGCCTGGCGTTGACGCTGGGCCGCCCCGCCCTCGTCGTGATCGTCGCGCCCCTCCTGGTCGTCGGTGCCCTCGGGCTCCTCCACAAGCCTCAGCAGGAGCCGCGGGTGCACGCGCGTATCGGCCACGTGCAGCTGCACGAGGGTCAGGGCACGCGGACCCGTCTCGAGGTCTTCGACGAGGACGACGTCGAGGTGGTGACCCGGGTGATGGGGCAGGTGCCCTACGTCGCGCTGCACCCGGCCGAGGGCGCCGTGGCCTACCGCTCCGGCCAGGACCGGTCCATCGAGATCTCGCCCCGTCGGTGGGGCAGCAGGCTGCTCGGGGCGGAGAAGGTCGCCATGATGTCGCCCTGGGCGGGCTACCGGTGGGGCCCGGCCTCGATCCCGGCACACGAGATGTACGTCCTGCCCACGCTCACCCATCTCAGGACGCTGGCCGAGGCGCCCCAGCCGATCGGGCTGATCGGCGCGCATCGGTCACGGCGCGACGGCGACGGCACGGAGTTCTCGTCGATCCGGGCCTTCCACTCCGGTGACCGGCTCCGGCGGATCAACTGGCGGGTCTCGTTGCGTCAGGGCACGTTGCACGTCGAGTCGACCAGGGCCGAGGAGGACACGGCCGTGTTGCTCATCGTCGATGCGATGGCGGACTACGGCATCTCGGAGGGTGTCGGCGGTCAGGAGAGCGCGCTCGACGTGACCGTACGAGCGGCGGCAGCAGTGGCCGAGCAGTACCTCCAGGGCGGGGACCGGGTCTCGCTCCGGGTCCTGAGCCCGGGCGGTGAGTACGCCGGCTACGGCACCGGAACCGCCCACCTGCGCCGCATCCTCGGCCTCCTGGCGCGCGTGCGTCCTGGTCTGCCGCGCGACGTGGCCGTCGGAGAGATCGATTTCCGGGCAGCGGCCGGGAGCGTCGTGGTCGTCCTCAGCCCGATGCTCTCCGAGGCCTTGGCGAGTGCCACGGTCCGGCTTGTCCGCCGTGGTCTGCCGGTCATCGTGGTCGACCCCTTGCCTCCCGGCACCACCCCCGTCGTCTGGCCCGACAGCGACCCGCGAGTCGCGGACCTGGCCTGGCGGATGCGTCTGCTGGATCGCAGCGATCTGCTGTCCGCCCTGGCCTCGGCCGGCTGCCCGGTCGTCCCCTGGAACGGCCCCCGCACGGTCGAGGAGGTCCTGCGCCGACTGGCACGGAGGACCCAGCTGCCCCGGGCGGGTGGGACGTGATCCGCGCGGTGCACCCCAGCGTCTGGGTCCTGCGGACCTTCGTCGTCGTGGGCCTGATGCTGGCGCTCTACGCGGCCGCTCCCGAGGGATTCGTGCCCTCCCCGTTCGTGACGGTGGTGGTGCTGGCGGTCGCACTCGGCTCCGCGCTCAAGCCGGAGCACTTCGTGGGCTCGGCCGCTCCCGCGGTCGTCCTGATCTGGTGGGCGGGGGTGGTGCAGTCGGCGTTCCCCGATGGCACCCTGATCGCCGCCGCCGCGCTGCTGACGAGCCACGTGGCCGCCGTGTTGCTGGGCTACGGGCCGCCGTCGATGTCGGTGGAGGCAGACCTGGTACGTCTCTGGGTGCCGAGGGGGGCGGCCGTCTGGCTGGCGGCGTTGCTGGTCTGGTTCACCGCGCGTGCCTACAGCGGGCACGCGACGCCGTCGGAGTTCTGGCTGGCCGGGCTCGCTGCCGCGGTGGTCGGGGCCGTCGTGGCCGCCGTGGTCCTGCCCACCACCCGTCCCGTCGCGGAGGACGGGTGAGCCCGGGCCGGCTCGACCACGAGACGTACGTCGAGCTGGTGCTGCTGTGCGTCGAGCAGGTGCCGCGGGGCCGCGTCACGACGTACGGCGCGATCGCGGAGGTCGTGGGTCCGTTGGTCGGCGGTGGTGGTCCGCGGCTCGTCGGGTCGGTGATGGCGTCGCACGGTGGCGGGGTGCCGTGGTGGCGCGTCGTACGGGCGGACGGCTCCCTGCCCCCGAGCCACCAGGACGAGGCGCGTCAGACCTACCTCGAGGAGGCCACGCCGCTGCGGCCCTCCGGCAACGTCGACCTCAGGCGGGCGTTCTTCCGTCCGAGCGCACCCGCGTGAGCTCGGCGAGCCGGGTCAGGGCGGACGGGAAGATGCTCGCCGGAGGCGTCACCAGCCCGGCGCCGACCTGACCGACTCCGGCCACGCGGCCGGCCATGCCGGTGTTGATCTGGGGGAGGATGCCGGTCCGGCACACCGCCGACACGTCGATCCCGGTCGGCACGCCGGCGAACTCGAGCACCGGGATGCTCCAGCGAGGGTTCTCGCCGACCGTGATCTCACGCATCCGCCGCGAGGTGGCCAGGGCGTCGGGGACCGAGCCGCCCACGAAGCGCACGATGGCGGGCGCCGTCGCCATCGCGAAGCCGCCGAGCCCGGCGGTCTCGGTGATCGCGGAGTCGCCGATGTCGGGGTTGGCGTCGTCGGGACCGTAGTCGCCGAGGTAGAGGCCGTCCGCGACCTGCGCAGGACCGGTGAACCACTCGTCGCCGGTCCCGGAGACCTGGATCCCGAAGTCGGTGCCGTTGCGCGACATCGCGACGACGACCGTCGAGCCGGGGATGTCGCGCGCGGCGTCGAGGGCGAGCTTGCACGCCGGCATCGCGAGGTTCAGGAAGAAGTGGTCGTTGCCGCCGACGAACCGCAGCACCTCGGCGATGTCGAGGGGATCGGCGCCGCCGGTGACCAGGGCGGGCCCGAGGTCGCGCAGGAGCATGAGCGTGCCGGCGCGGTTGCGGTTGTGCGCCTCGTCGCCCATCTGGAGCATCTGGCCGAGGATCGCGGTCACGTCGACCGGGTCGCTACGACGCACGGCCTCGCGCAGCAGCGGGCCGAGGACGTCGTTCATCCAGCGCAGCCGGGTCAGCACCGCGGGGGAGTAGGCGCCGTAGCGCAGCACCGCGCCGAGGCCCTCGTTGAGGGTGCAGTGGGTGCGGGCGCCGGTGTCGGGGTCCTCCAGCACGAACATCCACATGCTGGGGGTCACCACGCCGGCCATCGGCCCGACGGCGCGGTGGTGGTGGCACGGGTCGAGGCTGACCGCCGTGCCGCTCGCGAAGAGGGCCGCCGCGTCCTCGGGGTCGTCGACCAGGCCCTCGAGCGCGGCGCCGCCCATCAGCGCTCCGCGGAGCGGTCCGGAGGCCCGCTCCCAGGTGATCGGCGGGCCGGCGTGCAGGAACTGGCCGGCCTCGAGCCCCAGCGCCTCGCGCGCGGGTCGGACATCGACCAGCCGCGCCTGGACCCTCAGCATCCGCTCCAGGGCGAGTGCGTTGGCCCCGGGTCGCACAGGGTCGAGCGCGACGGTGGCCAGGTCGTCCTCGGTGCCGGGCATCGGCGGGCGCCAGTCGACCCGGGTGACGTCGGTGGCCTGGCTCTCCACTGCGTCGGCGAGCAGGTCGAGGCCGACGCCGACGACGCTCATGGCGCACCTGCGAGGAGGGCGAGGGCACGACGCGTGGCGCCGGCGTTGGAGAGGTGGACCTCGGCCCCGGCAGCCACCAGAGCGGCGACCTGACGGTCGCGGTCCTGAGGGTCGTGCCGGGTGCCGACGACGCAGACGACGACCGGCACGTCGACACCGGACAGCGCCGGAGCGAGCGAGGCCGCGGGGTCGACCTCCGCGCCGTGACCGAGGACGACGTCGAGCAGGATCACCGCCGTCGCCGGGTCGGTCGCGACCTCGGCCAGCCGCTCCAGGCGCAGGCTGGGGTCGATCATCGGGTGGGCTCGACCCTCGGTGTAGTCGTCGTCGCCGAAGTCGACGAGCTCGGCGTCGACGCCGGCCTCCGCACAGAGCACCGCGGCCTCCTCCTTGAGGGTGCCGCCGACGAACAGCCCGTGGAGGCGGCTGCCGCTGCGGGGCTCGGCGCGACCCTCGACCGGCCAGGCGGGGACGTCGTGGCCGAGACGTCGGAGCGCCTCCTCGGTCGCGGCGGTCAGGTCGGGCAGGCCGGGCCCGAGGAGCGCGGTCAGGACGGGTGTGGCGAGGCCGTCGGCGTAGGCCGTGAGATCGGCGGCGACGTCGGGCGCGGGGGGCTTCGAGACCACGAGTGCGAGCTCGACGCCGGGGTCGGCGTCGAGGCGCGCCAGCGCGGTGCGGGTCGAGAGCCCGCCGATGGCGGCGGACAGGTCGCGCCCGCCCACGCCGTACGCCGTCGACACGCCGACGCCGGCATGGTCGAGCAGGGCCAGCACCTGCTGACAGCCGGTACCGGAGGCGGCGACGATCCCGACCGGGCCGGGGGAGACCACGTCGGCGAAGCCGAGCCCGGTGCCGTCGATGATCGCGGTCCCGCAGTCGGGTCCCATCACGAGCAGGTCGCGGGTCGCGGCGTGCTCCTTGAGCGCCCGTTCCTGCGCGACGGGCACGTTGTCGCTGAAGATCATCACGTCGCTCCCGCCCTCGAGAGCGTCCATCGCCTCGACGGCCGCGCTGACGCCGGGAACGGACACGAGCACCACCGCCCCGGGTGCGCGCCGCAGGGCCGACCCGGTCGTCCGCGGAGGGGCCTCCTCGGACGGACCCGCGACCGCGCGCCGGCTGTCGGTGAGGGCACGGTCGACCTCGGCCCGCACCCCGTCGAGGGCGTCGGCGTCGTCGAGCCGTACGGCCACGACCAGGTGGTTGACGGTGGCGTCGGAGGGGATCGAGAAGCCCATCCGCTCCAGCACCTCGAGGTTCAGCGGCGTCGCCATCGCGACCTGGGCCGTCACCACCCCGGGCACCTGCTGTACGACGCGGCTGACCTGCAGGAGCGTCACCGAGTCGGCGTACGCGCCGGCCCGCAGCTCGACGTGGTCGGTGCTCATGGGGGTGCTCATGCGGGGTCCCCGCGGAAGCGCGAGCTCTGCGAGCGGTTTCGTGGGGTGCTCATGCTGCTCTCACGGCGGTGAGCGAGTCGAGGGCCAGGTCGATGCCGTGGGCCAGGCCGCGACCGGAGCTGTGCCCGAACGCCTCCAGATCCGCCCGCGCGGCGTCCGCGCCCGTCGTACCGAGGGAGCGGAGGTAGGTCGCGACCACGTCGGCCACCTCGCCGGCCAACGCGCAGGCGAGCAGCGAGGCGGAGAGCGTGGTCGTGCGTGGGAGGGCGCGTCGTACGGCCTCGTCGACGTCCGGTGTGGGGACGCCGGCGCCGCGGTGGACCGCGAGCCACCCACAGATGACGTCGTCGCCGAGCGGGGTGAGGCCGTCGCCGCGGCCGACCAGTGAGGACACGACGGCCGCGTCGATCCGCGGCGCGAAAGCGACGAGCCCGGCCGCGCGGGACCGGGGGGTTCCCATTGCGACGACCGGGCTCGCCTTCGGAACCCGTGCCGCATCGATGCGTGGCGCGCGAACATCCACGAGCCGACCGGTCACCACGACGCGTCCGCCCCAGTGAAGGATCCCACCTTCAACATAAGGCGTCCCGGCCCGAGATGACGACACCAAACCCAGATTGCTTCGCAGAGCGAGCGGCAGCCCGGGGCCCCTTGGACCCACGATGCTGACCCCGCGACCGGCGACGTCGAGGTGGACGGCGTCGCCACAGGAGTGCAGGACCCGCGCCTCACCGTCGGGCGCGCCACGCAGCCACGCCGCGACCCGTGGAGGGGCGGCGACCGGGAGGATCCGCGGATCCGGCTGCGGACTGGCCACCCGCCCACGCTAGCGGCTGGGCACGGCCCCGCGTCCGCGTGACCGCGCTCGTCGTACGGCGTTCCTCCGCCGAATTACGGCCGCCCGGGTGTGTGATGTGGGTCACCAGATCGAGGTGTTCGGTTCCCTTCACGCAAGGAGGATCCAGATGTCGACGATGTTCAGCTGGCGGGAGGTCACCCCGGCTCCAGGAGAGCCGGTCGCACCCGACGAGCGGCTGCCCTGGGGCAGGACGATCGGGCTCGGCGCCCAGCACGTGGTGGCCATGTTCGGCGCCACCTTCGTGTTCCCGGTGGTGATGGGGCTCGACCCCAACCTGGCGATCCTGTTCTCCGGGATCTGCACCATCCTGTTCCTGCTCATCACCTCGAACCGGGTGCCCAGCTATCTCGGCACCAGCGCGTCGTTCGTGGCGAGCGTGCTGGCGATCCGCGCCCAAGGTGGCGACTCGGCCGATGTCACGGGTTCGATCCTGGTGGCGGGCCTCGTCCTCGCCGCTGTGGGCGTGCTCGTCCACGTCGCGGGCTCCGGCGTCATCCACACCGTGCTCCCGCCCGCCGTGACGGGCGCGGTCGTGATGTTGATCGGGTTCAACCTCGCGCCGGTCGTCGCCGGCGTGTACTGGCCCCAGGACCAGTGGATCGCGCTGGCCGTCGCGACGTTCATGGTCTGCGCCGCGGTGCTGCTGCCGGGGTTCTGGGCGCGCATCGCCGTGCTCCTCGCGCTGGTGTTCGGCTACCTGCTGTCGTGGCTGTGCGACCTGCTCTTCGGGAAGATCAACTCAGTGGTCCCGACCAGCAACGGCCAGAAGGTCGAGCACTACCGCGTCAGCTGGGACGGCGTGAAGAAGGCTGACCTGATCGGTTTCCCGAGCGGAAAGCTGACCGACGGCGTCTCCGTGGTGCACGCACCGAGCTTCTCGCTCACGTTCATCCTGCTGGTGCTCCCCGGCGTGATCGCCCTGATCGCGGAGAACACCGGGCACGTCAAAGCCGTGGCCGAGATGACGAAGACCGACCTCGACCCCTACATGGGCCGGGCGTTGTTCGCCGACGGTGCGGCGACCGCGCTGTCGAGCGCCTTCGGCGGCTCACCCACTACGACCTACGCCGAGAACATCGGGGTCATGGGTGCCACCAAGGTGTACTCGACCGCCGCCTACTACGTGGCCGCGATCGTCGCGATCCTGCTCGGCCTGTGCCCGAAGTTCGGGGCGATCGTGAGTGCGACCCCGGGCGGGGTGCTCGGCGGCATCACGGTGATCCTGTACGGCATGATCGGTCTGGTGGGCGCCAAGATCTGGGTCGAGAACGGGGTCGACTTCGGCGACCCGGTCAACCTCGTGGGTCTGTCGGCCGGCATCATCGCCGGTATCGGAGGCGTCACCCTGGAGATCACCAAGGACTTCTCGCTGAGCGGGATCGCACTCGGCACCATCCTGGTGATCGTCTACTACCACCTGGTCAACCGTCGCGGCAGCGCCGGACCTCACTACGTCACGGAGTCGCTCTCGCACCCGGACGTCGACCCGCCCGCCCACCAACCGGGTCACCGGGCTGACCCGAGCCAGGAGTGAGGTGAAGCCCGCACCGTTCTCGTTCGTCCGACCGCAGGGCCTCCAGCACGCGCTGGAGGCCCTGGCGGCCGATCCGGGTGCGAAGGTGCTCGCCGGGGGGCAGAGCCTGGTGCCCTTGCTGAACATGCGACTGGCCGCACCGTCGACGCTGGTGGACATCAACGGGCTCCCCGACCTCGACGCCGTCCAGGTGACCGACGACGGGGTCCACGTCGGCGCGCTGGCGCGGCATGCCGACGTGCTGGCCTCGCCCGACGTACGACGGGTGCAGCCGCTGGTGTCGCTGGCCCTGGCCCACGTCGCCCACGCCACCATCCGCAACCGGGGCACGGTCGTCGGCTCGCTCGTCCACGCCGACGCGGCAGCAGAGCTGCCCATGGTGCTGACGCTGCTCGGGGGGTCGGTGACGGTGCGGTCGACGGCGGGGTCGCGACGCATCGAGGCCGACGACCTGTTCGTCGGCCCCCTCGAGTCCACCGTGCGACACGACGAGATCGCCCTGCAGGCGTTCTTCCCCGCCCTGGTTGCAGGCGAGGGGGTCGCGTTCGCCGAGATCGCCCGCCGACACGGCGACTACGCGCTCTGCGGCGCAGGGGCGGTGGTCCGGGTCGACGGCGAGGCGGTCGTCTCCGCCCGGGTCGGCTACCTCTCGGTGTGTGACGTCCCGACCGTGGTCGACCTGACCGAGGCGTGGGGCAGCCCCGACGCAACCGCCGACCTGGCGCTCGCCCGCCTCGACCCCGCCGATGACATCCACGCCACCGCCGCCTACCGCGCCCGGCTGGTGCGCATCCTGACCGCCCGCGTGCTCCAGGAGGCCCATGACGACGCGAGGCGTCGTTCGTCCGCCGGCGGTCGAGCGGAGTCGCGACCATGACCGAGGAGCTGCACGACCTGCGGCTGGTCGTCAACGGCGACGCCCACGACGTACGGCTGCCGGCACGGCGCCTGCTGTCCGACGCCCTGCGCCACGACCTCGGCCTCACCGGCACCCACGTCGGGTGCGAGCACGGCGTGTGCGGCGCCTGCACGGTGCTCGTCGACGGTCGCCCCACCCGTTCCTGTCTGATGTTCGCGGTGTCGGCGGTCGACTCCGAGATCACCACGGTCGAGGGGCTCACCCGCTCCGACGGGTCGCTCGGACCGGTGCAGCAGGCCTTCCTGGAGTGCCACGGGCTCCAGTGCGGCTTCTGCACGCCGGGCTTCCTGACCACGGTCACCGCCGGCCTCCGCGAGCAGCCCGCGCCCACCGAGGACGACGCCCGCGAGATGGTCTCGGGCAACCTGTGCCGCTGCACCGGCTACACCAACATCGTGCGGTCGGTGCTGCGCGCGGCGGAGCTGGCGGGTCTGGACCCCGCTCGACAGCCAGGGGAGGGCTGATGGCCACCCGGATGTTCGGCGAGCGGGTCCAGCGCGTCGAGGACCAGCGGTTCCTGCGTGGCGAGGGGCGCTACGTCGACGACATCGCCGTCGACCAGGACGTGCTCCACGCAGCAGTGCTGAGGTCACCGCACGCCCACGCCCGCATCGTCGACATCGACGTCTCGGCGGTGCTCGACGTCGAGGGCGTCCACCTGGTGTGGACCCACGACGACCTGTCGGGGCCGATGGCCGACCCGCTGCCCCTCCTGATCCCGCACCCCGCACTGACCCACGGGCGTACCCAGTTCGCACTGGCCCGCGACGAGGTGAACCACGTCGGCGAGGCGATCGTCTTCGTGGTCGCCGACGACCGCTACCTGGCCGAGGACGCCGTGGCCGCCATCCGCGTCCAGTACGACGTGCTGCCCCCGGTGGTCGGGCTCGACGCGGCGCGCGAGGCCACCCGGCTCGTCCACGACGACGTACCCGGCAACGTCGCCGCCCGGTTGGAGCAGGAGAACGGTGACGCCCGCGCGGCCATCGCGGCCTCGCCCCACACGCTGAGCCTCGACCTGACCATCGAGCGCAGCGCCTCGATGCCGCTCGAGGGCCGCGGCACCGTCGCCCGGTGGGACCCCGACGTCGGTCGGATGACGGTCTGGACCTCGACGCAGACCTCGACAGGGGTGCGCGCGGCGGTCGCTGCCAAGCTCGGGCTCGACCTCGGCCAGGTCGACGTGGTGACACCCGACGTCGGCGGCGGGTTCGGCGTCAAGATCAACCATCCGTGGCCCGAGGAGCTCCTGGTGCCGCTGGCCGCCCGCGCCCTCGGGCGGATCGTGAAGTTCACCGAGGACCGCCGGGAGCACTTCATCTCCTCGGCCCACGAGCGCGGGCAGGTCCACCGGGTCGAGGTCGGGTACGACGACGAGGGACGCGTCCTCGGCCTCGACGTCACGTTCTGGCACGACAACGGCGCGTACGTCCCCTACGGCCTGATCGTGCCGATCATCACCTCGACCCAGCTGCTCGGGCCCTACAAGCCGGGCGCCTACCGGGTGGTCTTCGAGAGCCTCTACACCAACACCGTGATGGTCACGCCCTACCGCGGCGCCGGGCGCCCACAGGGCTGCTACGTCATGGAGCGCACGATGGACGCCATCGCCGACGCCCTGGGCCGCGACCGCGCCGACGTCCGCGCGGCCAACTTCATCCAGCCCGACGAGTTCCCCTACGACCAGGGCCTGATCTTCCAGGACGGCCGCGAGCTCGAGTACGACTCCGGCGACTACCCCGCCTCGCTCGCCAAGCTCAAGGACCTGATCGGGTGGGACGAGTTCCCACGCTTCCGCGAGGAGCTGGCGGGTGACGGCCGACGGGTGGGCATCGGGCTCGCCTGCTACGTCGAGGGCACCGGCGTCGGCCCCTACGAGGGCGCCCACGTGCACGTCGAGACCTCCGGCAAGGTGAAGGTCGCGACCGGCCTGACGACGCAGGGTCAGGGCCATGCCACGGTCTTCGCGCAGATCGCCGCCGACGTGCTCGGCTGTCGGTTCGAGGACGTCGAGGTCGTCACCGGTGACACCCGCCGGATGCCCTACGCCGTCGGCACGTTCGCCTCGCGGGCCGCCGTGATGAGCGGGTCCGCCGTACATCTGGCAGCCACGCGCGCCCGCGAGAAGGCGCTGCGGATCGCGGCCGACGCACTGGAGGCGTCCGTCGACGACCTCGAGATCGTCGACGGCGTCGTGTCGGTGCGTGGCACCGACACCTCCATCGACCTCGGCACGGTCGCCGTCCTCTCCAACCCGCTGCGCTACGCCTTCGACGAGGCGTCCAAGGCCGCCACCCAGTTCTCGGTCGGAGACCCGGGCAAGCCGCCGGTCGCCGAGGACGACGAGCCCGGGCTCGAGGGCCGCGACTTCTACAGTCCCGAGCGGTCGACGTTCGCCTCGGGCATGCACGCCGTGATCGTCGAGACCGACCCCGACACCGCGGAGATCACGATCCTCAAGTACGCCGTCGTCCACGACTGTGGCCCGCTGATCAACCCGATGATCGTCGAGGGCCAGATCCAGGGCGGCGTCGCCCAGGGCGTCGCGGGGGCGCTGCTCGAGCGGATGGCCTACGACGAGTCGGGCCAGCTCCTCAACGCGTCGTTCATGGACTTCCTGATGCCCTACGTCACCGAGGTGCCGGCGCACCTCGACATCGACCACCTCGAGACCCCGTCGCCGCTCAACCCGCTGGGGATCAAGGGCGCGGGCGAGGCCGGCGTGATCCCGTCGGCCGCGCTGTTCGCGTCGGCGATCTCCGACGCCGAGGGGTTCCCGATCACGGCGATGCCCCTCTCACCGTCCGACCTGTTCGACCTGCGCGAGCGCAGGAAGGAGACCTGATGAGGATCACCGGCCAGCACTCCGTCCCGTTCCCGGTGGAGCAGGTGTGGGACGCCCTCCTCGACCCCGCCGTGCTCGTACGGAGCATCCCCGGCTGCGAGCGGCTGGAGGCGACGGGCGAGCACTCCTACGCGATGACCGTCAGCGCCGGCGTCGCCGCGATCAGGGGCACCTACGACGGCACCTGCGTGCTGTCCGACCTGGTGCCCCACGAGTCGCTGGTGATGCGCCTCCAGGGCGCGGGCGCACCCGGCACCATCGACGCCACCGTCCACGTCTCCTTCACCGAGGCCGGGGCCCTGACCACCGTCGCCTACGAGGCCGACGCGACGGTCGGCGGCATGGTCGGCGGCGTCGGGCAGCGGATGCTCGCCTCGGTGTCGAAGCGCACGGCCGGCGAGTTCTTCGGCAACGTCGCGGAGGCCATCGGTGGCTCAGCTGCTCCGTCTGCTGCGTCCTCGTCGTCCGCACCGGCCGGTCCTGCCGCGGCCGGAGCCGTGTTCACCGCACCGCCCCGCCCCGCGACGTCCCAGCAGGACTTCGTCAAGGGCATCGCCGTCGGTGCCGGCCTCGTCCTCCTCGGCGTGATCGCCGGCCGCCTGTTCGGGAGGCGGGGGTGACGGTCGGGATGGCTCCGCGGTGTGACGGATGGTGCGCATGAGTCTCACCGTCGACTCGACCGCCCGCGCCATGGCCGAGGCCGTACGACGGCGCGAGATCTCGGCCCGCGAGCTGCTCGAGCTCCACCTCACCCGCATCGCCGAGCGCAACCCCGAGCTCACCGCGATCGTCAGCCTCGACGAGGAGCGGGCGCGGACCGGCGCGGCCGAGGCTGACGCGGCCACGGCTCGGGGCGACGAGCTGGGCCCACTCCACGGACTGCCGTTCGCGTTCAAGGACACCCACGACGTCGCCGGCTGGCGTACGACGTACGGCTCGCCGCTCTTCGCCGACCACGTCCCTGACACCGACGACCTCGTCGTCGCCCGGATCCGCGCCGCCGGTGCGGTCCCGATCGGGCGCACCAACGTGCCGGAGTTCGCGGCGGGCTCCCACACCTTCAACCCGGTCTTCGGGACCACCCGCAACCCGGTCGACCCGACCCGGTCGGCCGGTGGGTCCAGCGGGGGAGCGGCGTGCGCCCTCCGGGCCGGGATGGTGCCGCTCGCCGACGGCTCCGACATGGGTGGCTCGCTCCGCAACCCCGCGTCGTTCTGCGGCGTGGTCGGGCTTCGACCGAGCCTGGGCCGGGTGCCGTCGTGGCCGACCGACAACCTCTGGGAGACCACCGGCACCAGCGGACCACTGGCGCGCGACGTCGGCGACGTGGCCCTCCTGCTCTCGGTCATCGCCGGTCCCGACCCCCGGGTGCCCACCGCCCTGGCCGACCCCGGATCGACCTTCGCGCCGCCGATCAGCAGTGAGCTGCGCGGGCTGCGGGTCGCCGTGACCACCGATCTCGGTGGGCTCCTGGAGGTCGATCGCGAGGTCGCGGCCGTCGTCGAAGGCGCCGGCGCACGCCTCGCGGGGGCCGGGGCCCACGTCGAGACCGCGCATCCCGACCTCGCCGAGGCCGAGGACACGTTCCGCACGTTGCGGGCCTGGCTGTTCCAGGCAGGCTTCGGCGAGCTGCTCGCGGCCCATCCCGACGAGATCAAACAGTCGCTGGCCGACAACATCCGGGCCGGCGAGGGCCTCACGGGGGCCGACATCGCGCGGGCGTACGCCGGGCGCACCGCACTCGCCGAGCGGATGCGCCGCTTCTTCGAGTCGTACGACGTGCTGGTCCTGCCGACCTCACAGGTGCCGCCGTTCCCGGCCGACCAGGAGTACCCCGCCTCGATCAACGGCCGCCCGATGGCGACGTACCTGGACTGGATGCGCTCCTGCTACGTCATCACGGTCACCGGCTGTCCCGCGATCTCCGTGCCGGCCGGCACCACCGGCGACGGCCTGCCGGTCGGGGTGCAGATCGTCGCCCCGTTCGGCGCCGACCGGCGGCTGCTGGAGGTCGCGGCGGCCTTCGAGGCGGCGGGTTCCTGAGCCCGCTGGTCCCGGCCGGTTCCTCCACAGGGGGTGGCGTCACCTGTGGAGGGGGAGGGCCGATCTGTGGACCACGGCCCCACCTGCTGTGGACGACACGCCGGAACCCGGAGTATGTACGAAAAAGTCGGCCCCAGCCCTTGTGGCGTGGGGCGTCCAGGCCATAGAACTCTCCTCACGCGCTCCCTCCGGGGAGAGCGGGATCGGCCGGAGACGAAGATCCGTACGGTGGCCGCCCAGCTTGCTGGGAGGGGCGCCGCGGAGGCCAGGTGACGGGGCCACCGGGGTCGGAGGAGTCGGCTGGATCGATCGGGAGCGTCACCAGTACCGGTCGATGGAGAGGGCCACGGGCTTGCCCGGGGTGCTCGCCAGCGGAAGGGCCCTTGTAGCTCATACCTATGAGGGCCCTTCTCCTATTTCCGCCCACGGCGTGATCGCGAGGCCCGCGACCCGGCTCGGTCCGGCCGCCCGGGCCCGACGTCGCCCGTCCCCGAGGTCGTGGGACGGCCCACCTCCGCGCGACCACGCTGCTGGTGTGGCACCCGTCGCCGCGCCCAGGCGGCCCGCGGGATCCACAGGCGGCGCGTCTTCCTGTGGACGACGGGCCGCTGTCTGTGGAGGACGTCGCCCCACCCTGTGGACGACACGCCGGAACTCGAAGTATGTCGAGAAAAGGTCCCGAAAACCCTTGTGGGACTGGGCATCCGGCCCGTAGAACTCTCCCTACGCACTTCCTCCGGGAAGAGCGGGATCGGCCGGAGACGAAGATCCATACGGTGGCCGCCCAGCTTGCTGGGAGAGGTACTGCGGAGGCCAGGTGATGGGGCCGCCGGGGTCGGAGGAGTCGGTTGGATCGATCGGGAGCATCACCAGTACCGATCGATGGTGAGGGCCACGGGCTTGCCCGGGGTGATCGCCAGCGAAGGGCCCTTGTAGCTCATACCTATGAGGGCCCTTCTCCTATTTCCCAGCGTGTGTCCCAGCCTCGTGACCGCTGACGTGGCCCGAGGCCCCCCGTTGTTCCGACCGGTATTCCACTCGCATCTGCTGTCCGGAGGCTGGATGCTGGGCGTCCCACCGGTGACGACCAGGAGAACGATGACCGACGACGCTGCCGCCCTCCTCGCGGCGTACGACGCGCAGCTGCGCGGTGCCGCCGAGGTGCAGGGCTCGCCGAGCTGGGACCGGGCGGGCCCGCTGTGGCGGGCGAAGTTCACCCACGGCGGCTTCGTGAGCTACGAGTCGCTCGAGGGCGTCGCCGACGTCGACGCCCTGATCGCCGAGACCGTCGACTTCTTCGCCGGCGACCCGGCCATGGACGAGTTCGAGTGGAAGACCCGTGGCCACGACTGGCCCCCCGACCTCGGGAGCCTGCTCGAGGCCCACGGGCTGGAGCCGGAGGAGCTCGAGACGGTGATGGTCGGCGAGGCGTCCGCGCTCGCTGTCGAGGTGGAGCTGCCTCCCGGCGTGACCGTCCGGCGCGTCGACCAGCTGCCCGAGCGCGACGCCCTGGTCACCGAGGCCAGCGCGGTCGCGGCCGAGATCTTCGGCGGCGGCCCGTCCGGGGAGGAGATGCTCGATCGTCTCGACCGGATGCAGGGGCTGGAGCAGTTCTGGGTCGCCGAGGCCGACGGCCACGTCATCTGCTCCGGGCGACTGGCCCGGGTCGAGGGCACCGACTTCGCAGGGATCTGGGGCGGCTCGACGCTGCCGGAGTGGCGCGGGAAGGGGATCTACCGCGCGCTGACCGCGGCCCGCGCCCACGCGGCTCTGGAGGAGGGCGTGCGCTTCATCAACAGCGACTGCACGGTGATGTCGCGTCCGATCCTGGAGCGTTCGGGCCTGGTCGCGGTCACCACCAGCACGCCGTACGTCTGGCACCGCTGAGACCCCCCGAGCGCCCGAGACGGCGTGCGGCAAGATGAACGCGTGCTCTACGGGTTCCTGCACTCGGTCGTCCCACCGCTGGCCAAGGCGGTGTGGCGTCCGACCGTCACCGGGCTCGACCGCGTGCCCGCGACCGGACCGGTCATCCTGGCGAGCAACCACCTGAGCTTCGTCGACAGCATGGTGATCCCGATCGTCGTGCCGCGGCGCGTCGCCTTCCTCGCCAAGTCCGACTACTTCGAGCAGCCCGGGGTCAAGGGCCGGCTCGCCAAGGCGTGGTACGAGGGGCTCGGTGCGCTGCCGGTCGACCGCGACGACTCCAAGGCCGCGATCGCCAGCCTCGACACGGCCCTCGGCGTCCTGGCCGAGGGGGGCGCGTTCGGGATCTACCCGGAGGGCACCCGGTCGCGCGACGGGCGTCTCTACCGGGGCCGGACCGGCGTCGCGCAGCTCGCCCTGACCTCGGGTGCCCCCGTCGTCCCGGTCGGTCTGCAGGGCACGGCCGAGGTGCAGCCCGTGGGCTCGCGGTGGCCGCGCGTGGTCAAGGTGACCGTCGCGTTCGGCGACCCGATCGACGTCCGCGGCCAGTACGACGGCGTGCCACCGGGGCGCGCGCGACGAGAGATCACCGACCGGGTCATGGCAGAGATCCAGAAGCTGACCGGCCAGGAGGAGACCGGCGTCTACAACGAGCGGCCGCCGGAGAACTGACGCTCAGGCCCGCTCCACGCTCCATCGCACGGCCGGCGGGTCGACCCGGGCACAGCGCGGACCGCCGTTCTCGTCGGTGAGCACGACGTCGGCCACCAGGCAGCGGTCGTCGTCCGCGGCCTCGGCGACCAGGGACGGGTCGACCCGCGAGAGCATCAGCTTCGCGCGCCGGAACATCGCGAACCCACCGCCCGAGAGGTCGCCCCAGGTGAGGTAGACGAACCGCTCGCCGCGCCTGCCGTGCACCGCCGGACCGCGGAAGTCGTCGCCCACCACGGCCACGTCGGTCTCCCACCGGGCACTCGCGGCGTCGGCCTCGACGACGCCCACGGGGTCGGAGCGCACCTGTAGCCCGACGCCGATCCGGTCGAAGCCGGGCCTGGACGCGCCAGGCAGGTCGCGTCCGCGGATCACCAGCCTCATCTCGCCATTGTCCACCCGGACCCCACCGCGGCCGAGCCTGCTTGAATCGACCTCATGCAGACGCGTCGGCGGATCCGGGTCGGCATCGACACCGGCGGCACGTTCACCGACGTGGTCGCCCTCGACGAGGACACCGGCGAGCTGGTCACGACCAAGACCCCCTCCACCCCGGCCAACCCCGCCGACGGGTTCCTGGCCGGCATCGACAAGGTGCTGGGGCTGCTGGGCGACCTGGCGGGCGACTCGATCGGTGCGGTCAGCCACGGCACCACCGTCGCGACCAACCAGCTGCTCGAGGGCAAGGTGGACCGGCTCGGCTTCATCACCACCGAGGGGTACGACGCGATGCTCGAGATCGCGCGGCAGTCGGTGCCCGACGGCTACGGCAACTCCTACTTCTGGGTCAAGCCGCCCCGGATCGTGCCGCGCGACCTGGTGCGCTCGGTGGGCGGCCGGCTCGACTTCACCGGCGCCGAGGTGCGGCCCTTCGACGAGCCGGGAGCGCGCGCGGTGGCCCGCTGGTTTCGCGAGCGCGGCGTCGACACGCTGGGCGTCTGCTTCCTGCACTCCTACGCCGACCCCCGGCACGAGGAGCGGATGCGCGAGATCCTCGCCGAGGAGCACCCCGACGCGGTGGTGAGCATCAGCAGCCAGGTGCTGCGCGAGTACCGCGAGTACGAGCGGGCCATGACCACCCTCGTCGACGCCGCGGTCAAGCCCCGGCTCTCGGCGTACGTCGCCAACATCGGCGCCCGGCTGGCGGCGTACGTCGGCGAGCCCTCGTCGTCCGACTCGTCCTCGTCGCTCGAGCCCTCGTCGGTCGAGCCCTCGTCGTCGGTCGAGCGGCGTCGAGACCACGCCGTGCCGTTCTACGTGATGAAGTCCAACGGCGGGGTGCTCAGCGCGGAGGAGGTCGTGCACCAGCCGATCACCACGGTGCTCAGCGGACCGGCCGCGGGGGCCCTCGGCGCGGCGCTGATCGCCCAGGTGGCCGGCTTCGACCGCGTCCTGACCTGTGACGGCGGCGGCACCTCGACCGACGTCTCGGTCGTCGTCGACGGCGAGCCGACGCTGACCACCGAGGGCACGGTCGGGGCGTTCCCGAGCAAGATCCCGATGATCGACGTGGTGACCGTCGGCGCCGGCGGCGGCTCGATCGCCTGGCTGTCGCCCGAGGGCGCGCTGAAGGTGGGACCGCAGTCGGCCGGCGCCGACCCGGGTCCGCTCTGCTACGGCCGCGGGGGTGCGGACGTCACGATCACCGACGCCCACGTCGTGCTCGGCCGGATCCCGCCGCACCTCCTCGGAGGGGAGATCCCGCTCGACGTCGCCGCCGCCCGGGCCGGCGTCGAACGGCTGGCCACCGAGCTCGGGTTGAGCCCGGAGGCCGCCGCCGTGGGCGTGCTCGAGATCTCTGCCTGGAACCAGGCCAACGCGCTGCGCCAGGTCACCGTCAAGCGCGGCCTCGACGTCCGCGACTTCACGCTCACGACGTTCGGCGGGTCGGGCTCCCTGTTGCTGTGCCGCCTGATGGACGTGCTCGGCATCCCGACCGTGCTCGTACCGCCCGACCCCGGCAACGTGTCGGCCTTCGGGCTGCTGACGGTCGACGTGAAGAACGACTACGTGCTCACCCGGGTCTCCCTCGACGAGCACCTCGACTCCGCGGCCCTCGACGCGGCGTACGCAGAGCTCACGGCGCGGGCCCGCGACGCTCTGGTGCGCGAGGGCTTCCCCGACGAGGAGCACGTCTTCGCGCGCACCGCCGACCTGCGCTACTTCGGCCAGGCCTTCGAGGTCCGCGTCCCCGTACCCGACGGCGCGCTCGACCGCGCCCTGCTCGACGGCGTGGTCACGGCGTTCCACGCGGAGCACCGCGGCCTCTACGGCTACGACTTCGACGGCGACCCGTCGCAGCAGGTCGAGTGGGTGAACCTCCGGGTCTCGGGGATCGGCCCGATCACCCGCCCCGAGATCCGCCTCCGCGCCGGGTCGTCCGCCCCACGACCACCTAGAAGTGAACCTCAGGCGGACGACCCGCGCCGGCCGGTCTGTTTCGAGGCCGAGGCGGGGTACGTCGACACCCCGGTCCTCCCACGCAGCGGGCTCGTTCCCGGCGACACCGTCGACGGGCCGGCGGTCATCGAGGAGTACGGCTCGACGGTCCCGCTGCACCCGGGCTTCACCGCCACCGTCGACGAGCTCGGCAACCTGCTCGTACGACGCCGGATCGCGACCCAGGGCGCCGAGCGATGAGCCGCCGCGTGCCGACCGAGTTCCCGTTCGGGCCGCTCACGACCGACCACGGCGCGAGCGCCGACCCGGTGCTCGTCGAGATCGTGCAAGGGTCGCTCGCGAGCGTGGAGGCCGAGGTCGAGACCGCGATCGCCCGGACCAGCCGCAGCCCGATGATCCGCGACGCGCACGACTTCCGGGCCGGCATCCACGACCGGCTGCTGCGCAAGCTCACCGGCCGCTCCTACTCGGCGCTCGTCCACCCGGTCGCGCGCGACTTCCCGATCGCGGAGATGCGCGAGGGCGACGTCTTCTTCCACAACGACGTCTACCGCTCCGAGGGCGGCATCGGGCACCTCCCCGACCTCTGCGTGACCGTGCCGGTGTTCGCGGGCGGAGCGGTCGTCGCCTTCGTCCAGGCGTTCGGGCACCACGACGACATCGGCGGCGCGGTCCCGGGCTCGATGCCGAGCGCGGCGACGAGTGTCTTCGAGGAGGGCCTGATGGTCCCGCCGATCCGGCTCTGGGACGCCGGTGTCCCCAACCGGGCCGCGCTGGCCATCATGACCCGCAACTCCCGGATGCCGGAGTCACTGGCAGCCGACCTCGACGCCGAGTGCTCGGCCTGTCTGATGGGGGCGCGGCGGCTGGGCGAGCTGTTCGAGAGGTACGGCGTGGCCGAGGTGGAGTCCTGCTTCGACGCGATCATCGACCGCACCACCGACACCTACCGGCGCGAGATCCTGGGCCGGATCCCGGTCGGCTCCTGGGTCTGGGAGGACTACGCCGAGCACGACGGCGTCGACGAGCCGCGGCTGCACAGTCAGCGGATCACCCTGACCCGCACCGCTCCCGACGACCCGGACGGCGAACGCCTCGTCCTCGACTTCGACGGCACCGGCCCGCAGGCGAAGGGTCCGATCAACCACTGCGGCGACTACAGCGACGGGGTCTTCCTCAAGAAGTGGCTCGCGCCGATCCTGCGCAACCTGGCCGAGACCCCGGAGCGGATGGCCGAGCTCGACGTCAACGAGGGCGTCGTACCCCTGATCGAGATGCGGTTCCCCCAGCCGGGCACGCTGCTGACCCCGGTCTTCCCGGCGCCGACCAACGCGCGCACGTTCGTGATCCTGCGCCTGCTCGGCGTGCTCGCCGGCGTGCTCGCGAAGGCGGTCGACGGGCAGATGCCCGCCGACCAGGAGACGATCCGCTACACCGGCGTGTACGGCGACGACGCGGACGGCCGCCCGTACCTGATGCGCGAGGTGCTCGGGGGCGGCTCCGGCGGGCGTCCGTACGCCGACGGCGAGGACACGATCCACGTCGTACCCGACTCGCGGAACCTGCCGACGGAGTTCACCGAGGCGCGCTTCCCGTTCCGAGTCGAGGCGTTGTCGCTGGCCGTCGACAGCGGCGGTGCGGGCCTGCATCGCGGCGGCTGTGGGTACGAGAAGCAGATCCGGATGCTGCGCGACGCGCACTTCATGTCGATCGCCGACCGCTCGATCCTGTCGTGCTGGGGCGTGAACGGAGGCCGGGCCGGCCGGCCGTTCCAGGTCACGATCGACCCCGGCGGCCCGCACGAGCGCGAGGTCGACGCGCTGGCCGACGCCGAGCCGGTACGCGCCGGCGAGGTGATCCGGATCCGCACGACCGGCGGTGGGGGTTGGGGTGACCCCCTCGAGCGGGATCCGGGCCTCGTGGTCCGCGACGTGCGGTGGTGCAAGGTCTCGCCGGAGGCCGCGCTGCGTGACTACGGCGTCGTCCTGACCGGGTCGGGCGACGACCTCGCCTACGACGAGGAGGCCACGTTCACCGAGCGGGCCGGGCGTGGCCACGACGGGCTCGACCGGCAGGCGACCCCGTTCTTCGACCGCGGCCCGGGCTACGCCCGCCTCGCCGGCGGCGCGGCGTACGCCGACGTGGACGTGCTGCCATGAGCCTCTCCGAGACCGACCTGCGCCACCTGCGTCGCTGCGTCGCTCTCGCGGGCGAGGCGCTCGAGGCCGGCGACGACCCGTTCGGCTCGCTCCTCGTCGACGCCGATGGTGAGGTCAGGCGTGAGGAGCGCAACCGCGCCGGGTCGGGCGACGAGACGCAACATCCCGAGCTCGCCCTGGCCCAGTGGTCGGCGCGACTCACGCCTCAGGAGCGCGCTGCATCGACCGTCTACACCTCGGGGGAGCACTGCCCGATGTGCTCGGCGGCCCACGCCTGGATGGGCCTCGGCCGGCTGGTGTACGCCGTCTCCGCGTCACAGCTCGCGCAGTGGCGGACCGGCTGGGGGCTGCCGGCCGGACCGGTGCTGGTCCTGTCGGTGACGGAGGTCGCCCCCGGCGTCCCGGTCGAGGGCCCGGCCCCGGAGCTCGAGGACGCGATGCGCGACCTCCACCATCGCGCCGCCGCGCGTCGCTGAGCCGGCCAGTCGGCCCGGACGGAGCAGATGCCGGGACCCCCCGGTACCCGGCACCTGTCCGAGCGGTGTCCCGCTCGCGACGAAGCCTAGGTAGTCGCCGTTCACTTATCCCTCCCACAGTTGTGTGATGGACGGATTCGCGTTGTCATGGACCTCGTCCCCCTACGGCGGCAGCGAGCCGCCCGAGATCGGGAGGAGGGACATCGATGGCGGGCGAGCCTGCCTTCCCCGAGGCGTTCGCCGACGCCCTCCGGCGTCGCGGTGTGAGCCTCGCCTGGCTCCACCAGCGGCTGTCCGAGCGCGGACACCCGGTGAGTCCCGCCGCCCTGAGCTACTGGCGCTCCGGCCGCAGCCAGCCCGAGCGCGGCACCTCGCGCGATGCGCTCGTCGAGATCGAGCGGCTGCTCCGCGTGGCACCGGGTGAGCTCACCGGCCGGCTCGGGCCGTCGCGGCGGCCGGGCCCGCGGCCGGGGGAGAAGACCGTGCGCGAGCTGTTCGCCGACACCCCCGGCGTGCAGGCCGCGCTCGCCGACCTGGGCTTTGTGGGGCTCAACGACGAGCTGCTCGAGGTGGTGCGCCATCTGACGGTCGACGTGGACGACACCGGCCACGCCACGGCGGTACAGGTCAGGGCGGTGGTGCAGGCGCGGCACGACGGAGCACGTCGTACGCCGCTGATCGTGACCCTCGACGAGGCCGGCCGGGCGCCGGCGTTCGTCCCGACCGCGGGCTGCAGCCTCGGCCGTCAGCGCACCGACCTGGAGACCGGCGTGTTCTCGGCCGAGCTGCTGACCGAGCGGTGCCTGGCCCGCGACGAGACCTGCGTCTACGAGCTCCGGGTCGACCTGCCGAGCCCCTCGGCGGAGGTGCAGTTCGACCACTACGCCGTGCGCCGGATGGGCGAGCTGCTGGTCTGGGTCCGCTTCGCACCGACCCGGGTCCCGACGTACGTCGAGCGCTACACCCAGGTCGAGGGCATCGAGCAGACCGAGGAGATCCTGCTCGGCGGCGGATCCAGTGCCCATGCCCTCGCGCGCGGCTTTGGACCGGGGATCCTCGGGGTGCGCTGGACCTGGTGAGTTCGGCGCGGGGCGCTGCGCGGCAGCGGTGCGGCCACTAGGTTCGCACCCGTGCGAGTGATGCTGGCGCTGGGCGGGAACGCCATGACGAATGCAGACGGTCGGGCCCGTCCCGAGGACCAGATCGCGGCGGCCGAGGTCGCCATGGCGGCCGTCGCCGAGCTTCTCGACCACGACGTCGAGGTGGTGATCACCCACGGCAACGGCCCGCAGGTGGGCAACCTGCTGGTCAAGAACGAGCTCGCCGCGGCCGTCGTCCCGCCGGTGCCGCTCGACTGGTGCGGCGCCCAGACCCAGGCGACCCTCGGCTTCGTCCTGATGAACGCCCTCGACGCCGCACTGGCCGAGCGGGGGCTCGAGAAGCGGTGCGCCACGGTGGTCACTCGCACCCTCGTCGACCCCCACGACCCGGGATTCGCCAAGCCGAGCAAGCCGATCGGTCGGTTCCTCCCGGCCGACGAGGCGGCGCTGCTCGTGGAGCACGGGGAGACGTGGGAGGACCGCGGCGAGAAGGGGTGGCGGCGCGTCGTCGCGTCCCCGGAGCCGCTCGACATCCTCGACGCTGCCGCGGTGCTGCAGCTGATCGGCGCAGGCTTCGTGGTCGTCGCGAACGGCGGCGGCGGGATCCCCGTCGTACGCCGGGAGGACGGCTCGCTCTCCGGCGTCGAGGCGGTCATCGACAAGGACCTCGGGGCGGCACTGCTGGGGGTCCTGGTCGGGGCCGACGTGCTCGTGGTGGCGACCGACGTACCGCAGGCGGTGCTGCGCTTCGGCACGCCCGAGGCCCAGCCGCTCGGCCGCGTCGGGCTGGCGCGGATGCAGGAGTACGCCGAGGAGGGGCACTTCGCGAGCGGGTCGATGGGGCCGAAGGTGGACGCCGTCTGCCGCTTCGTGCAGGCCACCGACCTGCCCGGCGTCATCACCAGCCTGGACCGGATCGTCGACGCCGTGACCGACCTCGGCATGACCGGGACGGTCGTCGTCCCGGACTAGGTCTGACAGGATCGAGTCATGCCCGGACGACCACCCGCCATCGAAGTCCGCAAGATCCCGCTGCACTCCGTCTCGGACGCCTCCGAGCTGACGAGGCTGATCGACGACGGGGTGATCCACGCCGACCGCGTGATCGCGGTGATCGGGAAGACCGAGGGCAACGGCGGGGTCAACGACTACACGCGGATCATCGCCGACCGGGCGTTCCGTGAGGCGCTCGTGGCGAAGGGTGCGCCGCCCGACCAGGTCGCCGAGATCCCGATCGTGTGGTCGGGCGGGACCGACGGGGTGATCAGCCCGCACGCGACGGTGTTCGCCACCGTGCCCGAGGCGGACGTCGTACCGTCCGACGAGCCGCGGCTGACCGTCGGCTTCGCGATGAGCGACGTGCTGCTGCCGGAGGACATCGGCCGCGGCGCGATGATCACCAAGGTCGCCGCCGCGGTGAGGGTCGCGATGGAGCGGGCGGGGATCTCCGACCCCGCCGACGTCCACTACGTGCAGACCAAGACGCCGCTGCTGACCATCGACACCATCCGTGACGCGAAGAGCCGCGGGCACGACGTGTTCACCGAGGACACCTTGACCTCGATGGACGTCTCCAACGGTGGTACGGCGCTCGGCATCGCGGTCGCGCTCGGCGAGATCGAGATGCCGTCGGACGACGACGTGCTGCGCGACCGCTCGCTCTACTCCTCGGTCGCCTCGTGCTCGTCGGGCGTGGAGCTCGACCGGGCGCAGGTCGTCGTCGTCGGCAACGCGGCCGGCGTCGGCGGGCGCTACCGGATCGGCCACGGGGTGATGAACGACGCCCTCGACGCCGACGGCATCTGGGACGCGATCCGCTCGGCCGGTCTCGACCTGCCCGAGCGCCCGCACTCCTCCGACCTCGACGGCCGGCTCGTGAACGTCTTCCTCAAGTGCGAGGCGTCGCAGGACGGCCACGTGCGCGGACGCCGTAACGCGATGCTCGACGACTCCGACGTCCACTGGCACCGCCAGATCAAGGCCGCCGTCGGTGGCGTCACCGCCACCGTCACCGGCGACCCCGCCGTCTTCGTCTCCGTCTCCGCCGCCCACCAGGGCCCCGACGGCGGCGGTCCCGTCGCCGCCATCGTCGACCTGGGCTGACCCGTTGAGTTGGCCCTCGCGGTCCGTTGAGTTGGCCCTCGCGGTCCGTTGAGTTGGCCCTCGCGGCGAGATTCTGCGCCCGGAGGGCCAACTCGATGCACCCGGAAGGCCAACTCAACGCCAGGATGGGGGTATGACGGAGCAGAAGCCGATCCACACCTGGCTGACCGACATGGACGGCGTGCTCGTGCACGAGGAGGACCCGATCGCGGGGGCGGCGGAGTTCATCGACGCGCTCAAGGCCAGCGGCCTGAAGTACCTCCTGCTGACCAACAACTCGATCTTCACCCGGCGCGACCTGCGGGCGCGGCTGCTCGGCAGCGGGATCGACGTACCGGAGGACCACATCTTCACCTCCGCCCTGGCCACCGCCGACTTCCTCGACGACCAGCGCCCCGGCGGTTCGGCGTACGTCGTGGGGGAGAGCGGCCTGATCACGGCCATGCACGACATCGGCTACGTGATGACCGACCGCAACCCCGACTACGTCGTGCTCGGCGAGACGCGCACCTACTCGTTCGAGGCGATCACCAAGGCGATCAGGTTGATCGAGAACGGCGCGCGGTTCATCGCCACCAACCCCGACCGGAGCGGGCCGAGCCACCAGGGGACCCTGCCCGCCACGGGCAGCGTGGCCGCCCTGATCAGCAGCGCCACGGGTCGCGAGCCGTACTTCGTCGGCAAGCCCAACCCCCTGATGATGCGCAGCGCCCTCAACCGGATCGAGGCGCACTCCGAGACGACGGTGATGGTCGGCGACCGGATGGACACCGACATCGTCAGCGGGCTGGAGGCCGGGCTGCGCACGATCCTGGTCGGCACCGGCTCCACGCGTCCCGACCAGGTCGCGACCTTCCCCTACCGGCCGACCCGCGTGGTCGACTCCGTCGCCGACCTCGTCGCGATGGTCAGCGAGCGCGCCTGAGCGTCAGGCTTGGGGCCGCGGCGAGGGCGGCGTGTGCACCGGTGCGGGGAACGTCAGCGTCGGGTCCTGCACCAGGGCCGTGGTCTGCGCATCCGTGAGCTGCCGGCTCGCCTCGGCCTCCGGCCACGACTGCGCCTGGACGTCGTCGAGCGTCTCGGTGACGAACCCGTCGGCGGCGACGCGGACGGTCAGGAACCGGTACGTCGAGGCGCCGAGCAGGTACCCCGACCGCGTCACCACGGACCCGTCGGGCAGCTCGTCGCGCCGGCAGGGGACGTCGGCCTGCTCGATCCCGTCGCAGCCGGCCTCGACCGGCTGGCCCGGGATCGCCTCCGACATCACGACCCTCAGCCGCTCCGTGCCCGACACGTCGTAGAGCGCGTGCCACTCGGTCGCGTCCGCGAAGTCCGCGATCGGCTCGGTGTGGTTCCAGTCGCTCGGGTAGACGTCCGTCGCCGCGCCCAGCTCCGGGAGCCGGTCGGCGACGGCGGCCTGCATCGTCTCGTCGACCTCGCTCCCGGCCACGAAGTCGTGGTACGACGGGCGGCCGCTGGGCCCCGGGTCGACGGCGACCGACGACGAGTCCTGGGCGAGCGAGACGCCGGCCACGGTCGCGACGGCCGCGGCGGCGACTCCCGCGCCGACCCACGCCGTACGACGTACGCGACGGCGGCGCCGGCCGCCGGCGATCACCGCGGAGAGGGCGGGGCCTCCCGGCCGGTCGCGCGTCAGCTCGTCGAGGGTGGAGCGGTAGTGCTCTGCGACGTTCACGAGGTGGGTTCCTTCCGGGTCGGGTTCAGCGCTGTCTGGAGGCGCGCGAGCGCCCGCGACGTCTGGCTCTTCACGGTGCCCTCCGGCAGGTCGAGGATCTGCGCCACGTCGACGACCGGGAGGTCCTCGAGGAACCGCAGCGCCAGCACGGCCCGGTCGCGGGCGTCGAGCTGTCCGAGCGCGGTCAGGAGCGCCAGTCGTTCCTCGTGCTCCTCGGTGGCTCCGCGGTCGGGCACGTGGTCCACCAGGACCTCGCGACCCCGCCGTCGGTAGACCGCGAAGCAGGTGTTGACCAGCACCCGGCGGGCGTAGGCGTCGACCTTGTCGGGCGAGATCCGGGGCCAGCGCGCGTAGAGCGCGACGAACGTCTGCTGCGTCGCGTCCTCGGCGGCGGACCAGGTGCCGAGCATGGCGTAGGCGGTGCGCAGGAAGGAGCGCTGGCGGGCCGCGAAGAACTCGCAGTACGCCGGCTCCCACCGCGGTGCCTTCGCCATGCGTGACCTCCCTCCGTGACCCTCTCCTGGGTGTGAAGAGTCGCCGGCGACCCGTCAGGTTCCCGGTTCGGCCAACCAGCTCCGGATCGCGTCACCGTGCTCGCCGAGCAGCGGTGGCGGGAGGTGGCGCTCGCGCCCACCGCTGAAGCCGTTGTCGTCGAAGCGCAGGGGAGAGCCCGTCAGCTCGAGCGACCCGTACGCCGGGTGGTCGACCTCGAGCACGAGTCCCTGGGACCGCACCTGGTCCCAGCCGTAGACGTCGTCCATCGACCGCACCTTGCCGGCCGGGATCCCGACGTCGACGAGCAGGTCGAGCCAGTGCTCGGCCGGGTGGGACCCGAAGATCTCCTCGATCACGGCGATCAGGTCGTCCCGGTGCGCGACCCGCTCCCGGTTGGTGACGAAGCGCGGGTCGTCGGCGTCGATCCCGACCGCGCCGGCGAACTTCTTCCACAGGTTCTCCGAGCCGACGGCCACCTGGAGGGGCGAGGACGCCGTCGCGAACAGCCCGTAGGGCGCGATCGCCGGGTGGTGCGCACCGGCGACGCCGGGCACCTCGCCGCCGAGCAGCCATCGGGTGCCCTGGAACGCGTGGACACCGACCACGCTGGAGAGGAGGGAGGTGCGGACCACGCGGCCGACCCTGGTGGTGTGGCGCTCGTGCAGTGCGGCCACCACGCCGTAGGCGAGGTTCATGCCGGCCAGCAGGTCGGCGATCGGCACGCCCACCTTGGTCGGCTGCTCGGTGCCGGTCACCGACATCAGCCCGCCCTCGCCCTGCGCGATCTGGTCGTAGCCGGCGCGGCCGGCCTCGGGGCCGTCGTGACCGAAGCCGGTGATGCTGCCGACCACGAGGCGCGGGTTCAGCTCGTGGAGCCGCTCGACGGTGAAGCCGAGACGGTCGAGCACCCCGACCCGGAAGTTCTCCAGCAGCACGTCGGAGCGTCGTACCAGCGCAGCGAGGACCTCCGCGTCGTCGGGGTCCTTGAGGTCGAGGACGATCGACTCCTTGTTGCGGTTCGCCGACATGAAGTACGTCGAGTCCTCGTGGTGGCCGGTCGACGCCCCCGCCCACGGGGGCCCCCAGGCCCGGGTGTCGTCGCCCGTCGCGCTCTCGACCTTGATCACCCGTGCGCCCAGGTCGCCGAGCATCATCGCGGCCTGCGGGCCGGCGAGAGCCCTGGTCAGGTCGAGGACGACGACGTCGCCCAGCGGCCCCGATGGTGTCGCCTCACTCATGCCCGCCAACCTAGTGGGGGATCGCGGAGCTGTCGGTCGCGGATGGTTGGGTGGAGCCATGAGCGACGGGGCGACGACCTACCACCTCGTGCGCCCGGGGCCGGCCGCCGTGGAGCCGGTCACCCTCGATCCCGAGCAGCAGCGCGTGGTCGACCACGCGGGAGGTCCGCTGCTCGTCCTGGCGGGCCCGGGCACCGGCAAGACGACCACCCTCGTCGAGGCGATCGCCGACCGGATCGAGCGACGCGGGGTCGACCCGTCGCAGATCCTGGCGCTCACCTTCTCCCGCAAGGCGGCCGAGAGCCTGCGCGACCGGGTGACCGCGCGGGTCGGCCGGACGACGTCGACCACGATGTGCTCGACGTTCCACTCCTTCGCCTACGGCCTGGTCCGTGCCTACAGCCCGGCCGACCTCTACACCGCGCCGCTGCGGCTGCTGTCCGCTCCCGAGCAGGACGTCGTGCTCCAGGCCCTCCTCACCGACGCCCCCGAGTCCGTCCGGTGGCCCGAGGGGCTGCGCGCGGCGGTCGGCACCCGGGGCTTCGCCGCGGAGGTCCAGTCGGTGCTGGCCCGGGCCCGCGAGCGGGGCCTCGACCCCACCGACCTGCGTGAGCTCGGTCGGCGTGAGGGGGTGCCCGAGTTCGAGACGGCGGGTCTGTTCATGCAGCAGTACCTCCAGGTCCTCGGCTTCCAGAACTCCT
Organism: uncultured Actinomycetota bacterium; assembly: GCA_963753705.1. GTDB lineage: Bacteria > Actinomycetota > Actinomycetes > Propionibacteriales > Nocardioidaceae > Nocardioides. The sequence goes on along the minus strand of CAVWDJ010000005.1, from coordinate 84,145 downwards.
TCGACTACGCCGACCTGATCGCGCGGGCCGGGCAGCTCGCCGACGAGCACCGCGACGACGTACGCCGCCGGTTCGCCCACGTCCTCGTCGACGAGTACCAGGACACCGACCCGGCCCAGGTCGACCTGCTGCGCTCGCTGGCCGGCGACGGCCGAGACCTCACCGTGGTCGGTGACCCCGACCAGTCGATCTACGGTTTCCGGGGCGCCGACCTGCGCGGCATCCTCGACTTCCCGGCCGCGTTCCCCACCCGCGACGGCGAGCCGGCTCCGGTGATCGCCCTCGGCACCACCCGTCGCTTCGGGCCGCGACTGTTGCGCGCGTCGCGCTCGATCGCCGCCTCGATCGGGGTGACCGGCTCGATCCCGCTCGAGCAGTTCCGCGTGTTCCGCGACCCCCGAGCCGAGGCGCCCGGTCTCGGTGACGGGCGGGTCGAGGTCCTGACCTACGACACCGCGCGCGTCGAGACCGAGCACGTCGCCGACCTGCTCCGCCGTGCACACCTCGAGGACGGCGTGGGCTGGAGCGACATGGCCGTGCTCGTGAGGTCCGGACGCACCTCGATCCCGGCCCTGCGCCGTTCGCTCAGCGCCGCGGGAGTCCCGGTCGAGGTGTCCAGCGACGAGACGCCGCTGGTCCGCGAGCCCGCGGTGCTGCCGCTGCTCGCCGCCCTCAGGGTGGTCGTCGACCTCGAGATCGACGACCTCGACGACCCCGACGTGGTGGCGGCCGACCGCGCCGAGGCGCTGCTCACCTCGCCCCTGGGCGGTCTCGACGCCCACGACCTGCGCGGCCTCGCGCGGGCGCTCGCGCAGCCGCGACGACGCCGTCCCGTCCCGTGAGCTCCTACGCCGTGCGGTCACCGTGCCGGGCTTCCTCGACGGCGTGCGGGGCGAGGCCGCCGACCGGGCCCGCCGGGTCGTGGCCCTCGTCCGCCTGGCCCGCGAGCGGCTCGAGGCCGGCGACAGCCCCGAGCAGGTGCTCTGGACCCTCTGGGACGGCACCGACTGGGGCAGCCGCCTGCGCCACCAGACCGAGCTCGGCGGACAGTCCGCACGCCTGGCCCACCGCGACCTCGACGCGATCTGTGCGCTGTTCGACGCGGCCGCGCGGTCCGAGGAGCAGGCCGGCCATGTCGGGCTCCGTGACTTCCTCGACACCCTGTCCGCCCAGGAGATCCCGGCCGACACGCTCGCCGAGCGCGGGGTCCGCGGCGACGCCGTCCGGTTGCTGACCGCCCACCGGTCCAAGGGTCTCGAGTGGGACCTCGTCGTGGTCGCCCACGTGCAGGAGGGCGCCTGGCCCGACCTGCGACGCCGCAACACCCTGCTCGGTGCCGACCGGATCGGTCGCGACGGCCTGGTCCCGCCGCTGACGCCGCCGGCCCTGCTCGCGGAGGAGCGCCGGCTGTTCTACGTCGCCGCGACCCGCGCTCGCCGGCGTCTCGTCGTGACCGCGGTCGCGTCGCCCGACGACGACGGCGAGCAGCCCTCGCGGTTCCTCCACGAGCTGGGCGCCGGAGAGCCCGAGCACCACCAGGGCCGCCCCCGCCGGCCGCTGTCGCTGGCGGGCCTGGTCGCCGAGCTGCGCCGTACCACCGCCGACCCAGCCCAGCCGGACGACCTCCGCCGTGCCGCCGCCCACCGGCTGGCGGCGCTGGCGCTCACCGAGGTCCGCGGCCGTCCGCTCGCGCCCGCCGCCGACCCTGCCTCGTGGTGGGGTCTCCGCGCCCCGAGCCGTGCCGCGGCCCCGGTCCGGCCCGGCGGCGAGCCGGTCCGCCTCTCGGCGAGCGCGCTGCAGGGGCTGATCACCTGTCCGGCCCAGTGGTTCCTCCAGCAGGAGGCCGGCGGCACCGTCGTCAGCTCGACCGCGCAGGGCTTCGGCATCATCGTCCACGCGCTGGCCGACCGGCTGGCCAAGGGCGACCTCGAGCCCGGTCCCGACGTGATGCGCAAGGTGATGGCGCTCGTCGACGACGTCTGGGACCGGATGTCGTTCCGGACCCCCTGGTCCGGCGAGCGCGAGCGCGACGCCGTCCACGACGCGCTGGCCCGCTTCGTGGCCTGGCAGGCGAGGCCCGGCGCCCGCACCCACGTGACGTCGGAGGGGCAGATCACCGCCACCGTCGAGCTCCCCGACGGTCAGCAGGTGCGGCTGATCGGCTACGTCGACCGCCTCGAGCTCGACGACGACGGCCAGTGTCGTGGTCGTCGACCTCAAGACCGGCAAGTACGCACCCACCGACGCCTCGCTCCCCGAGAACCCCCAGCTCGGGCTCTACCAGCTCGCGGTCGACCACGGGGCTGCCGACCGGGCGGTGGGGCGCCCGGTGCGGTCCGGGGGAGCCGAGCTGGTCCAGCTCCGGCTCGGCGGCGACCTGCCCAAGGTCCAGCCGCAGGCGCCGCAGGTGCCCGACTCCGAGGGCGTCACGACGATCCAACGCCAGCTGATGGCGGCGGTCCGCGCGATCCGCGACGAGGACTTCGTGGCCCGCCCAGGCGGTCATTGCGACCGGTGCGACTTCCATGCGATCTGTCCGGCGAAGTCGTCGGGGTCGGTGCTGTCGTGACCGTCACGATCGAGACGCCGGAGCAGCTGCGCGCGGTCATGCACGCCGACTTCACCTTCAGCGCGCAGCAGTTCGCGGCGATCACCGCCCCGCTCGAGCCGGCGGTGGTGATCGCCGGTGCCGGGTCGGGCAAGACCACGGTGATGGCCGCCCGGGTCGTGTGGCTGGTCGCCACCGGCCAGGTCGCTCCGGCCGAGGTGCTGGGGCTGACCTTCACGACCAAGGCCACCGCCGAGCTCGCCACCCGGATCCGCGAATCGCTCCGGGCCGCCGGTCTCCTCCCGCTCCGCGGCCAGCGCCTCGACTCGTCGGCCGGCTCAGGACTCGGCGACCCTTCGACAGACTCAGGTCAACGCGGTGAGGAGGTCGAGGAGCCCACGGTCGCGACCTACCACGCCTACGCCGCGGGCCTGCTCACCGAGCACGGCCTCCGGATCGGGCACGAGCCCGACACCCGGCTGATCGCCGACGCCTCGCGCTACCAGCTGGCCGGGCGCACCATCGCCCGCCACACCGCGCCCGTGCAGCACCTCAGCGACGCCCCCCAGCTGGTGGTGCAGTGGCTGCTCGCGCTCGACGCCGAGCTCTCGGAGCACCTCGTGACACCCGAGCAGGTCCGCGCCCTCGACGCCGGCGAGCGCGAGCTGTTCGTCGAGGGGATGGTCGGCGAGGCCCGCAAGACCTACCGCGAGCGGAACGAGAAGGCGATCCTCGCGATCGACCGGCGGGCCGAGCTGCTCGACCTGGTCGAGGAGTACCGCGCGCTCAAGCGTCACCACGGGCTGATGGACTTCTCCGACCAGATCGCACTGACCGCGCGCCTCGCGCGCGACTGCCCCGAGGTGGGCGACAGCGAGCGGGCGAGGTTCCGGGTCGTCCTGCTCGACGAGTACCAGGACACCTCGGTCGCCCAGGCCCTGATGCTCACCCGGCTCTTCAGCGGGCCCGACGAGGTTCGTGGACTCGGACATCCGGTGACCGCGGTCGGCGATCCCAACCAGGCCATCTACGGGTGGCGTGGCGCATCGGTCTCCAACATCTCGGAGTTCCCCGAGGCGTTCCCGTCGGCGGCCGGCAGCGCCGCGTCGTACCCCCTGACCGTCAACCGGCGCTCCGACACCGCGATCCTCGACACCGCCAACGAGCTGGCCGCCGAGCTCTACGCGCTGCGACCCGAGCTGCTGCCCCTCGAGCCGAAGCCCGACGCGGCCGACGGTGAGGTCACCGCCGGCCTCTACCAGACCTACGACGACGAGCTGAGCGCGCTCGGCGATGCCGTGACGACCGCCCATGCCGGGATGCCGGAGCCCTCATGGCGCGAGATCGGGGTCCTGACCCGCGACAACTCCCACGCCGCCGATGTTTTCGACGCCCTCACCCGCCGGGAGATCCCGGTCGAGATCGTCGGCCTCAAGGGCCTGCTACGGCTGCCCGAGGTCGCCGAGGTGGTCGCCACCCTGACCCTGGTCCAGGACGTCACGGCCAACGCGTCGCTCCTGACCCTGCTCGCGGGGCCGCGGTGGGCCATCGGTACCCGCGACCTGGCCCTCCTGGGGCGCCGCGCCGCCGACCTCTCCGGGAGCCGCGGCCGGGTGTCCTACGACGACATCCGCGCCGAGCTCGACGCGGCGGTCTCCGGCTCCGACCCGGCCGAGATCGCGTCGTTGGGCGACGCGCTGGAGTCGCCGGGCGAGCTCGACTACTCGCCCGAGGCGCGGGCGCGGTTCGGTCTGCTCGCCTCGGAGCTGCGCCGGCTGCGCTCGGCGGTGGGGGAGCCGATCCTCGACCTGGTCCGCCGGATCATCGACACCTGCGGCATCGACGTCGAGCTGGCGTCGTCCGCCAGTCCGGCGGCAGCGGCCCGCCGCGACAACCTCGACCTCTTCGTGCAGGCGGTCTCGGAGTTCCAGGCCGTCGACGGTCAGGTGACGCTCGCGGCACTCCTGGCCTGGCTCGAGGCCGAGGACGCCTACGGCCAGGGTCTCGACGTCGCGACCCCCAGCGAGGCCGACTCGGTCAAGCTGCTCACCGTCCACCGTGCCAAGGGCCTGGAGTGGGACGTCGTGTTCATCCCCGGCGTGACCGAGCGCAAGTTCCCCACCGACCGCACCCGCTCGACGTGGCTCACGGTGCCCTTCGTGATGCCCGGCCGGCTGCGCGGCGACGCCCGCGACCGGCCGGCGCTCACGGGTCACACGCCGGCCGACATCGCCGCCTTCACGGCCGCGACCAAGGAGCACGAGCGCGTCGAGGAGCTCCGCCTGGCCTACGTCGCGTGGACGCGGGCGCGGCACCGGCTGCGGGTCACCGGATGGTGCTTCTCCCCGAAGATCAAGGCCGGCCGCGGCCCGTCGGCCTACCTCGAGGCGACGGTCCGCGCCCTGGCGGCCCGCGGGATGCTCCCCGAGCCGTGGTGCGACCGGCCCACCAAGGACGACCTCAACCCCTACGCCGTCCTCGATCCCGACCTGCCGTGGCCGATGTCGCACCACACCGCGGAGGTCGCCCGCCGTCACGATGCGGCAGCGCTCGTCGCCGGTGCGGCCGAGGCGCTGGCGGCGGGTGCCCCCTGGGCCGACGACACCGACGACATGCTCGTGCTGGGCCGGATCCAGGAGTGGGACGACGAGCTGGCCAGGTTGGTCGAGGAGGCGAGCCGAGACCGGGCGCCGGTGATCGACGTACCCCTGCCGTCGAGCCTGTCGGCCACCGCCCTCGCGCGGCTCCGCGACACGCCCGACAGCTTCGCTGCCGATCTGGCCAGGCCGATGCCGCGACAGCCGTCGCCGGCGGCGCGGTTCGGGACCCGGTTCCATGCGTGGGTCGAGAGCCGCTTCGGTCAGCAGGACCTGTTCGACCCCGACGACCTGCCGGGCCGGGGCGACGCCGGCATCGACGACGACGCCGACCTGCAGGACCTGATCGCGACCTTCGAGGCCGGGCCCTTCGCCGACCGCGTCCCCCACGCCGTCGAGGCGCCGTTCGCGCTGGTGCTCCGTGGCCAGGTGGTGCGCGGCCGGATCGACGCGGTCTACGCCGAGCCTGGCCCGGACGGCGACGAGTGGCTCGTCGTCGACTGGAAGACCAACCGCACCCCCGACTCCGACCCGTGGCAGCTCGCCCTCTACCGGCTGGCCTGGGCCGAGCTGCGTGGTGTGCCCCTGGAGCGCGTACGGGCGCAGTTCTACTTCGTCCGTACCAACACCGTCGTCGAGCCCGCCGACCTCCCCGGCCGCGCCGACCTCGAGCGGGTGTTCCGGCCCGACTGAGACCCGGGGTGGCGGTGACCCTGCCACCGTCTTGGTGCCGGGAACGGTGGCTGGCTCACCGGCGTACGGCGGGCCTTGGGGGTGGTGGTGGCTCTGCCACCGTGTCGGTGCCGGGAACGGTGGCAGAGCCACCGCCAGCCGAGGGTCAGCCCGCGGGGGAGGACAACGCGGCGGTGAGGGCGACCTCGACCATCTCGCCGAAGGTCTGTTCGCGCTCGGCGGCCGTCGTCTCCGCACCGGTGACGATGTGGTCGGAGACCGTGCAGATGGCGAGTGCGCGGCGGCCGTGCTTGGCCGCCAGGGTGTAGAGGGCGCTCGCCTCCATCTCGACCGCGAGGACGCCGTAGCCCGCCATCCGGGCGACGAGCTCGGGTCGCGCCGCGTAGAACGAGTCGCTCGAGAACACCAGCCCTACGTGGGTCGCGCTGGTCGGGCCGTCCGCGCTGGTCGAGCTTGTCGAGACCCGCGCCTCGGCGGCCTCGACGGCCGCGCGGAGCAGCCCGAAGTCGGCGACCGGGGCGTAGTCGAGGCCCTCGAAGGCGATCCGGTTCATCGAGGAGTCGGTGCACGCGCCCGAAGCGATCACGACGTCGCGGAGCGCGAGCCGCTCACTGAGCGCACCGCACGAGCCCACCCGTACGACGGACTGCACGTCGTAGGCGGTGAAGAGCTCGTTGGCGTAGATCGCCAGCGAGGGCTGTCCCATGCCGGAGCCCTGCACCGACACGCGCTCGCCGTGCCAGGTGCCGGTGAAGCCGAGCATGCCGCGGACCTCGGTGTAGCACCGTGCGTCGTCGAGGAAGGTCTCGGCGATCCACTTCGCGCGCAGCGGGTCGCCCGGCATCAGGACCACCGGGGCGATCTCGCCGGCCGCGGCGCCGAGGTGGGTGCTCATGCGTCCGGGCCTCGTTGCCCGCGGGCCATCAGGGCCAGGGAGTAGAGCGGGCGGTCCTGGGTCTCGACGTAGACGCGTCCGAGGTAGCTGCCGATGACCCCCATCATCAGCAGCTGGAGGCCGCTGAGCAGGAACATGCCGACGGCGATGAACGCCCAGCCGGGCACTGCCTTGCTGGGCTCGAAGACGCGGATGTAGACGACGAAGAACGCCGCGATCACGCTCAGGAACGAGATCACCATCCCCAGGCGCGAGATCAGGCGCAAGGGGAACGTCGAGAAGCCGAGGATGCCGTCGGCGGCGAGCTTGAGCATCGTGCGCAGCGGGTAGGACGAGGAGCCGGCGAAGCGCGGGTCGCGGTCGAACGGCACGGCCTCCTGCCGGAAGCCGACGTGGGCCACGATGCCGCGCAGGAAGCGGTCGTGCTCCCGGTAGCGGATCACCTCCGCGACCACGCGCCGGTCCATCAGCCGGAAGTCGCCGACGTTGCGTGGGATCTCGATGGATGCGAGCCGGGTCAGCATCCAGTAGAAGGCGTACGCCGTGCCCTTCTTGAAGGCGGAGTCACTCCGGGTGCGGCGTTGGGCGTACGCCACGTCGACCCCCGACTCCCAGCTCTCGAGCAGACGCAGGCTCACCTCCGGCGGGTCCTGGAGGTCGGTGTCCATGATCACGACCGCGTCGCGGCCGGCGGCGGCGTCGAGCCCAGCGGTGACCGCGATCTGGTGCCCGAAGTTCCGGGCCAGCGCGATCACCGTCACCCGCTGGTCGGCCTCGCGCAGCTCGAGGAGCAGGTCGAGCGACTCGTCGCGGCTGCCGTCGTCGACGTAGACGAACTCGAAGTCGAGGTCGGGGCGCTTGTCCGTCGCGGTGATGAGCGCCTCGTGGAACGCGAGGATGCCGGCGGCCTCGTTGTGGACCGGCAGCACGTAGGCGACCAGTCGTCGAGCGGGGGTCATGCATCGTCTCCAGGAAGTCGCGGTCGGGTGGCCGACGATACTGCGTCCACGCTGTGCGAACCCTGTGCTCGCCGTGTGTGCGGCCGGTGATCTCGCGGGGCTGTCACGGGAACGATACGGCGTGTGGGCTGACCACCCAGAACCACCGGATCCAGAAGTACTGCACACAGAACCCGAGCACCGCGACGAGGCTCGCCAGCGCGACCTGCTGACGCCGGCTGACGACGTACTGGCCGGCCTCGGGGAACGGCCACCACGGCACGATCGCCAGCAGGAGGTGTCGGAAGAAGCTGCTCTGCGGCCGGGTCGAGACCAAGAGGTACGCCGCGTAGGAGATGCTCCACGCACGCAGCTCCAGGGACCAGAGCCTGCCTTGGGGCCGAAGCAGGAAGAACAGCTGGAGGCTCACCGCCACCACGACCAGGACCAGCACCGTCCAGTGGCCGCTGAGCGACTGGGAGACCCACGAGATCCAGCCCGACGTGCGCTCGTCCTTGCTCTTCCACGCGTCCATCGAGGACAGGAACGCTCGGGACTGGCCGGTGGTGACCCAGGCGATGGCCGGCCAGATGGCGAACGACGCCACGAAGGCCGCGGCCAGGGCGCCGACCTTCACCTGGTCCGACCGCGGGAAGGGCTCGCGCGAGCGACCACGCCGGCGGGCGAGCCAGTGCACCCCGACGGCCAGCGCCAGGGGGAGGACGACGGGCCGCGTCACGGAGAGCAAGAGCCCCGAGACCAGGAGCGCGCCGTAGCGACGCCGCTCGAGCAGTCCGAGCGAGACCACCACGAGCAGGAACGTGAGCGACTCGGTGTAGGCCGCCTGGAAGACCACGCCGGAGGGGAAGGTGCTGAGCACGATCACGGTCATCACGCCGGCGAACGCGTCGGCCCTGCGGGCGATCATGCGGTACAGCAGACACATCCCCGTGGAGGCGAGCACCAGGTTGAGCAGCCCGGCGGCGACCCCGAAGGACAGCGTCGTCACGGTCATCACCGCGCGCACCAGGAACGGGAACAACGGGTAGAACGCCCACTGGTTCTGGATCACCACACCGTCGTGCGTAGGCAGGGTGCGCGGGTAGCCGTGCTCGGCGATGGAGCGGAACCACTGTCCGTCCCAGTTCTGGATCACGTTGAAGTAGGTGACCGGGTCGCGCACCACCGGGACGACGAGACCGCCCGGCAGCTGGTCGGCGGGGAGCTGGTGGCGCGCGGCGAGCATCAGGAGCACCGCGTCGACGACCCGGGTGGCCAGGAACAGCGCCAGCGGGAGGACGAACCACGGCAGCGCGCGCGTGTGTTCTCGCCGAAGCGTCGCCACCGTCAGTTCCCTTCCCCGGCCAGATCGGCCCTCACGTTAGTCGAAAGTGCCCATGCGTCGGCGCTGATCGGTTCATACTCGCAACGTGAGAATTTCGGTGGTGATCCCGTGCTATCGGTCGCGCGAGACGCTGCCCGAGCTCGTCGCCCAGCTGCACCAGCACCTGCCTCAGGTGGCGACGGCGTACGAGATCATCCTGGTCGTCGACGGCTCGCCCGACGACACCTACGCCGTCGCGCGCTCGCTCGAGCTCGAGCGGCCCGACACGGTCCGGGCCCTCCTGCTGCGGCGCAACTACGGCCAGCACAACGCACTGATGGCGGGGCTCAGCCGGGCCCGCTACGAGATCACGATCACGATGGACGACGACCTCCAGCACCGCCCCGATCAGATCACCACGCTGGTCGAGCCGCTGCTCAACCCCGTCGTCGACCTGGTCTACGGAACGGCGATCGTCGAGGAGCACGGCTACGCCCGCTCCATGGCGTCGCGGACGGTCAAGGCCGGTCTGGCCATGGCGGGGGTCCCCAACGCCCGCCAGGTGAGCGCGTTCCGCGCCTTCCGGACCGAGCTGCGTGAGGGCTTCGCCCACATCGCCGACCCGTTCGTCTCCCTCGACGTGGTCCTCTCGTGGACGACCACCTCGGTCGTCGGCGTCCCCGTGCGCATGGACGAGCGGGCCTCCGGCCGCTCCAACTACTCCCTGGCCGGCCTGACGCGCCATGCCTGGAACATGGTCACCGGCTACGGCACGATCCCGCTGCGCCTGGTGATCTGGCTCGGCTTCCTCTGCTCCTTCGCCGGTCTGGTCGGTCTCGTGGGCATCCTGGTGATGCACTTCGCGGGCGCCATCCAGGTGGCGGGCTTCACGACCCTGGTGGCCCTCCTCACCGCGTTCAGCGGGGCGATGATGCTCTCGATCGGAGTGCTCGGCGAGTACATCGGGCGCCTTCACTTCCGCTCGATGCAGCGCCCCGCCTACCTGGTGCGCGTCGACGGCCACGAGGGCGGTCCCCTGGCCGGCGTACCCGGTCTCGGGGCGCCCCAGCTGGTCGAGGTCTACGGCGGTCCCGACGCGGTCGCCGAGGCTGTCACGTCCGGCGCCGAGCTGGAATGACCGGTTCCGCTTCGGATCGCGGTCGTTTGTGTCAGGCTCCTGATGTGGACCTCATCCGCCTGTCTCAACCACAGACATCAGACCTCGAACGTGCGTACGTCGACCGCGTCCTGAGGTCGATGGTGTGGCACGGTGACGGCGAGTTCACCGACCGGGCCACCGACTGGCTGGTCCAGCGGACCGGCACCACCGGCGCCCTGCTGACCTCGTCGTGCACCCACGCGCTGGAGCTGTCCGCGCTGCTGCTCGAGCTCGGCCCGGGTGACGAGGTGATCTGCCCGTCGTTCACCTTCCCGTCGACGGTCACGGCGGTGGCCCTCCGTGGTGCCACGCCGGTGCTGGTCGACGTGGACCCGCACACGCTGAACATCGACGTCGAGCAGGTGGCCGCGGCCCTCACCCACCGGACGCGTGCGGTCTTCGCCGTGCACTACGGCGGCGTCGCGGTCGACATCGACGGCCTGCTCGACCTGCTCGAGCCGCGTGGCATCCCCCTGGTGGAGGACAACGCCCACGGCATCGGTGCGCTCTGGAAGGGGCAGCACCTCGGCACCTTCGGCGCCCTCGGCACCCAGAGCTGGCACGACACCAAGAACATCGCGTGCGGCGAGGGCGGCGCGCTGCTCGTCAACGACGCGTCGCTGATGGAGCGGGCCGAGGTGATCCGCGAGAAGGGCACCAACCGGCGTCAGTTCCTGCGCGGTGACGTCGACAAGTACACCTGGACCGACCACGGGTCGTCGTACCTGCTCAGCGAGATCTCGGCGGCCCTCCTGCTCGCCCAGATGGAGCGCTTCGACGAGATCCAGGACGCTCGGCACCGGGTCTGGGACGCCTACGATCGGCGCCTGCTCGAGTGGGCCGAGGGCCAGGGCGTCGAGCGGATGAACCCCACGCTCGGCAGCGAGCACCCGGCCCACCTGTACTGGATGATGATGCCGACCGACGACGACCAGTCCGGTCTGATCCGTCATCTCCGCGAGCGCGACATCATCGCCGCCTTCCACTACCAGGCCCTCGACGAGTCGGTCGCCGGTCGCCGGCTCGCCTACGCCCCGCGACCCTGTGAGGTGTCCCTCCGGGCCTCCCACCGGTTGGTGCGCCTCCCGCTCTATGCAGGCATGTCCGACGGCGACATCGACCGCGTGGTCGACGGCGTGACCTCCTACCGCACGGCCTCGTGACCTGGCTCGACCTGCACGGCAACGCGGTCACGGTCTCCCCGAGCCCGCTGGAGACGGACCGGTTCGGCGTCTCGATGGCGCGCGTCGTGGTGGGCCTCGACGCGGTCTGGGACCAGCGTCTGGAGGCCGCGTTCACGGCCGCCATCGCCCGTGACGAGGACGTCCTCGTCGTCCGCTGGGCTTCCGGCCTCGCGGAGTGCGGTGCCGCGCTCGCGGCCGCGGGGCGCGACGTCGTCCCGGCGGACACCCTGGTGTACTGGGAGGTCGCCGCCGATCGGCTCGCCGTGGTCGGCCGCGACCTCGCCGACGACCTGCGGGTGCGTCGCGCGACGATCGACCCCGACGACCTCGACCGGCTGGTGGCCCGTGTGTTCGACGGCTACGTCAACCACTACACCGCGAACCCGCTGCTCGAGCCTGACCTCGCGCTCGAGGGCTACGTCGACTGGGTACGCCGCACGGCGCAGGCCGACCCCGACTCCCTCGGTGTGCTCGCCCACGGTGAGCGGAGCGTCGGCGTAGCGACGTGGTTCGTCGACCCGGGCGGCGAGGTCGTGGAGATCCTCCTGGCCGGGCTGGTGCCGGAGGCGCGGGGCCACGGGTGGTACGCCGCGCTGCTCGCCGAGGTGGGGCGCGTCGCGACGGAGCTGGACGTCCCACGCGTGGTGATCTCGACCCAGGCCGCGAACGTCGCCGTCCAGCGGGCCTGGGTGTCGGCGGGCTTCAAGCCCCTCGCCGCGGTGACCACCGCGCACGCCGTACGCCGTGGCCTGCTGCCCGGCTCACACCCCGCCCCGGACTAGCCTGCGCAACGTGAGGTATCCCCACGTCGCGCTGGCCGCCGATCCCCACGACCGGGTGGGGGAGCGGCGCGCCGACGACGCCTGGCTCGACGCCGCCTGGGCCGATCCGGAGTCGCGGGTCCTGGTCGTGGCCGGCACCCGCGTGCGATCCGTCGACGAGGCGCCCCACTGGGTGCCGCCCGCCGACGCGGCGGGCGAGGGCACCCGCGTCCTCCTCGGCGAGCGGGACGGGCGGGTGTGGTTCGCACTCGTGCTCGACCCCGGCGACGCAGACGCCGACGGGGACGCGTGGCTCGGTCTCCGCGCGCTCCTGCCACACCTGGCCGGAGACGCGGTCGAGCAGGCGCCGCTCGTCTTCCATGCGATCGGGCTCGCGGAGTGGCTGTTCGCCACGCGGCACTGCCCGCGCTGCGGCGGACGACTGGAGGTGCACCAGGCCGGGCACGAGCTCGCCTGCGTCGAGTGCGGTCGCCGCCAGTTCCCGCGCACCGACCCGGCGGTGATCATGGCGATCACCCGCGGCGAGCCGGGATCGCCGGACGAGGGCCTGCTGCTGGGGCGACAGGACTCGTGGCCGGAGGGGCGCTACTCCACGCTGGCCGGTTTCCTGGAGCCGGGCGAGACACTCGAGGACGCCGTACGACGCGAGGTCGCGGAGGAGACCGGGGTCGTGGTCGACGAGGTCACCTACTTCGGCAACCAGCCCTGGCCGCTGCCGGCCAGCCTGATGCTCGGCTTCCTCGGGCGCGCGTCGTCCGACGTCATCGAGGTGGACGGTCGCGAGATCCAGGACGCCCGGTGGTTCACCCGCGAGCAGATGAAGGACGAGGCCGAGGCGGGCACGCTGGTGCTGCCTGGTGGCGTCTCGATCTCGCGGTCACTGGTCGAGCACTGGTACGGCGGTCCGCTGCCGGGCAGCTGGTAGTCGGCGCGCACGACGCGCACCGCTGGTCGGTGCGTTTCGAGCGGGTGCCGCCGGTCGCCCGGTCCTCGCTCAGGACGCCAGTGCGGCCAGCTTCGCCTTGACCTGCGCCACCGACGGGTTCGTCTGGGCCGAGCCGTCGGCGTAGACCAGGGTCGGGACGGTCTGGTTGCCGTTGTTCACGCGCTCCACGATCTCCGCGGCCTCGGGCTGCTGCTCGATGTCGATCACCTCGAACGCGATCCCCTCGCGGTCCATCTGGCCCTTCAGGCGGTGGCAGTAGCCACACCACGGGGTCGTGTACATCGTGACCGAGCCACTCATCGAGGACTGTCCCTTCCGACGTCTACTGTGATGACGCTTCCACCTTCCTCCAACCATCCTGACCGAGGAGTTGTTCCACGGCGTGACCGACCCCGACCTCCTCGGAGCCCTCGACCCCGAGCAGCGCCAGGTCGCCGAGGCGCTGCGCGGCCCGGTGCGGGTCCTCGCCGGTGCCGGCACCGGCAAGACCCGCGCCATCACCCACCGCATCGCACACGGCGTGGCCGAGGGCATCTACGCACCGACCGAGGTGCTCGCGGTCACCTTCACCACGCGTGCTGCCGGCGAGATGCGCGGCCGGCTCCACCGGCTCGGTGCGCCCGGCGTCCAGGCGCGCACCTTCCACAGCGCCGCGCTGCGCCAGCTGCGCTGGTTCTGGCCGACGACCTACGGCGGTGAGCTGCCGACCCTCACCGAGTCCAAGCTCGCCCTGGTCGCCGCCGCAGCCCGGCGGCAGCGGCTCCAGACCGACCAGGCCCTGCTTCGCGACCTCGCCTCCGAGATCGAGTGGGCCAAGGTCAGCAACGTCGGTCCCGACGACTACGCCTCCGTGGCAGCCGCCCGTGGGCGGGCCGTGGCCGGTCTCGACCTCGAGACCGTCGGCCGCCTCTTCGGCGGCTACGAGGAGACCAAGCGCTCCCAGTCGCGGATGGACATGGAAGACGTCCTCCTGCTGACCGCCGGGATGCTGGCCGAGGAGGCGCGGGTCGCCGCGCAGATCCGGGCGCAGTACAAGTGGTTCGTCGTCGACGAGTTCCAGGACGTCTCGCCGATCCAGTCGGCGCTGCTCGACCTGTGGCTGGGCGGCCGTACCGAGATCTGCGTCGTCGGCGATCCCGCCCAGACGATCTACTCCTTCGCCGGCGCCAACGCCGACTACCTCCGCGACTTCGCCAAGAAGTTCCCGGGCACCACCTCGGTCGAGCTCAACCGCAACTACCGCTCGACCCCCGAGGTGGTCGAGGCTGCCAACACCGTGCTGGCCGGCTCGTCGACCACGTCGGTCCGGCTGCGCGCCCAGCGGCCTGCCGGGCCCGCCGTCCGCTACGTCCCGGCGCCCGACGAGGTGGCCGAGGCGGAGGCCGTCGCCGAGGCCGCCCGGGGCCTGGTCGCCGACGGGGTGCCCACCTCCGAGATCGCCGTGCTGTTTCGCATCAACGCCCAGTCCGAGGCGTTCGAGGAGGCCCTCGCCGGCCGCGGCATCCCCTACGTCGTCCGCGGGGCTGCGCGGTTCTTCGAGCGCGGCGAGGTGCGACAGGCGGTGACCCTGATCCGCGGCGCCGCCCACACCGACGGCGGTGCCACGCCCGTCGCCGAGCTCGTCCGCGCGACCTTGGGCGGCATGGGCTGGACCCCCGAGGCGCCGGCCGTGCGCGGTCAGACCCGCGACCGCTGGGAGTCGCTCCAGGCGCTGGTGGCGATGGCCGAGGAGGCAGCCGCGGCGGGCGACGTCACCGCGGCGGACTTCGTGGCCGACCTCGAGCGCAGGGCGTCCGAGCAGCACGCCCCGGCCGCCGGTGGCGTCACGCTGTCGACGCTCCACGCCGCGAAGGGCCTGGAGTGGGACGCCGTCTTCCTGGCCGGGATGCACGACGGAGCGATGCCCCTGTCCCACGCCACGACCGCGGCCGAGATCGAGGAGGAGCGCCGGCTGCTCTACGTCGGCATGACGCGGGCGCGAGTCCACCTCTCCGTCTCCTGGGCCTCCGCCCGTGCGCCGGGTGGTCGCGGCAACCGCCCGCCCTCGCGGTTCCTCGACCGGCTGCTCCCCGACGAGGCGCGCGTTCAGCCCAGCCGGCCGAAGGCGCGCCGTGCCGCCCACTGCCGCGAGTGCGGCACGCCGCTCTCGACGGCCGTCGAGAAGAAGCGCGGCCGCTGCCACGACTGCCCCGCGTCCTACGACGAGGAGCTGTTCGAGCGCCTGCGGGCTTGGCGCAAGGCCAGGGCCGACGAGGACGAGGTGCCGGCATTCGTGGTCTTCACCGATGCCACCCTCCAGCTGATCGCCGAGCAGCGCCCGACGTCCGCGGCCGCCCTGCTGCGGATCAGCGGTGTGGGCCCGGCGAAGCTCGAGCGCTACGGCGACTCCCTGCTCGCCGTGGTGGGCTAGCCCGGCAGGTAACGGTCCGGAAACTTTCTTCGGAAATACCCACTAAATGGTTTGCCGCTTACGGAACTCGGCCGGTAGCGTTCCGTCATCACACAACGCGCACATGGACCCGTGGCACGGTTCGCGCCCGATGCACCGAAGGAGGTGGCCCGCATGATGAACAAGATCCCGACGATGACGGCTCTGAGCCCGGCGTTCGGCGTGTCCGCGTATGGCCACTCCTCCGTCGTGCGCGGAGCCTCTGTCGCGGCTGTCGCCGGCACTCAGGTGTCGACGTGCGCCCGGATCCGCCTCATCGGCGACATGGGCCTCACGACCAAGGGCGACTTCCCGGGGACCAATGCCTGGAGACCACCGACCTGTTGACTCTCAACAGCACCGGCAGCCTCCAGGCCGCGGAACCCGACACCGGGATCCGCGGCCTTTCTGATTTTCACAACCACTGCGATCAGGTCAAACAAGGAGGTGACAGACATGACCATCACTGTTCTCGACCGCCGGGATCGGATGACCGACACGCTGCCTGCGACGCTCGGTGGACTCCATGACGCGGCCGACCAGGAGCGCGAGGACCTACTACCGTGCCGAGTCAACGACTCGGAGCTGTGGTTCGCCGAGTCTCCTGCCGACGTCGAGTTCGCCAAGGCCCTGTGCCAGGACTGCCCCGTCCGGGACCTCTGCCTCTCCGGAGCTCTGGAGCGGCGTGAGCCCTGGGGCGTTTGGGGCGGAGAGCTGTTCCTTCAAGGAGTAGTGATCCCCCGCAAGCGTCCGCGCGGACGGCCCCGCAAGAACGAGCAGGCCGCGTGAGCAGCGACCCGACCACGTCCGACCCATGTCTGAAAGCACCTTCCTTGAACACTCACCAGAACGGAAACAAGACCATGATGAACAACCTTCTCAACGAAGATCTGGCGCGCGCACAGATGTCCGCGCGCCTGGGAGAGGCGCAGCAGCTCCGTCGTGGCCGCCAGCAGGCGGCGGCCCGTCGGTTGAGTCGCAAGGCCGAGCAGGCCGCGCGACAGGCGCGTCTGGCCCTGGCCCGCGCCAACTGAGGAACACCGCCTCGACCTGATCGCGGGTTCACGCGGAGCCCCGGTACGACCCGTTCGTACCGGGGCTCCGCCATGTCCGGAGCCGGGTCGCTGCCCGCGCGCACACCTAGAGTGGGCGTCGTGAAGACCTGCGACTTCTGCGGCCGCCAGGCAGACGACGCCGAGACCCTGAGCTGGACGACGTCGATGGAGAACGGCCGGGCCCGGACCTACTGCGACACCTGTTCCCGCGAGCACCTGCGCGCCATCGAGGGCAAGCTCGACAGCGAGTGGTGGTGAGCAGGGGGTCGCACTAGCCCCAGGCGCAGCCGCAGTGGGGGTGGCGCAGCCAGTCGTGGCGGGTGACCTCGAGGTCGGCCGTGACCGTCACCGTCGCCGACCGGAGGGCCGGCAGCTCCCCGTCGAGCCGGCGTTGGACGTCGCGGACCGCCCACGCGATGCCGAGGTCGAGCAGGCACGGGTCCCACACGGCGTACGGCGCGACCGGGAGCTCGTCGAGCTGGTGCAGCACGGTCGCGCGACGGCTGTCCCGCTCCCCGAGCCGGGCGTCGACGCAGCGCAGGCACGCCGTGCGGCCGGGCTCGACGAACGGCCCGATCCGCACCGCCGCAGGCAGCACCGCCAGCCACAGGTGCCCGACGTCGCCGCGCACCAGGCGGTCGGAGACCCGCCGTCGCGGCTCGCCGAGGGTGACCACGAGCGTCGCGGGCGACTGCTCGGCGACCCGCAGGCCGGCGGTCGCGCACGCCCGGGTCACCGCGTCGCGCGCCAGCGCGTCCACCTCGAGCGCCACCGGCGGCCTGCGCTCGGCCAGTACGCGGACCCGACGCCTGGGCTCGGCCGCGTCCACCACCCACCCGTCGGCGACCAGCCGCTCGAGCACCGGGCGCAGCTCCGGCGGGGGAGTGCGCTCCAGGGCGCTCAGCGCGCCGAGCAGGCCCGGCTGGTCACGCAGGACGAGCCGGTCGGGCTCGTCGAGCCCGATCTGGAGGTGCAGGTCGTCGCGGCGGACGACGTGGAGACCCCCGCGCAGCACCGGGCGCGCCAGCCCGGTCCACCCACTCGCAGTCCGCATGCCCGCGACGCTGCCACACGCGGCACGCGGGCGGCGCCGCGTCTCCACAGGGTCGGGAACGACGCGACCCCCGGACCACGAGGGTCCGGGGGTCGCTTTCGTCTCTGGTGCGTGTGCTGCCTCAGGCCTTGCCCAGGATGCGGTTCAGGTTGGTGCCGCAGACGGGGCAGACGGCCTTGGCCATCCGGGTGCCCTTGTCGTTGACGCGCACCTCGCCCTCCGCCTCGCGCTTCTCCTTGCACTTCACGCAGTAGAACTCGCCGCTCCAGGTCTCCGCCATGACGGCCTCCTTGCTTGTTCGTTCGCGGTCGTCGCGACGGGAATGGTGCCGGGGAAACCCGCCGGGGCCGGGCAGCGGGTGCCGCCCGGTCAGATCGACCCTACGACACCGTGGGCGCCCCGCGCACACGGCACACCGCTGAGCGTGAAACGGCCCGATTTCACGCTCAGCACGCCGAGACGCGATCGCGGGGTCCCGGGCGCCCCCGGAGGGGTCCTCGACGAGCCCCGGGCGCATCGCCGCCACCGCGCGCCTGGCGGATCCTGACGACCCGCCGGCTGCGCGGTGGCGGCCACGCCGACCTGGACTCGGGGTCGCGGTGGGGAGCGCTCGCCCTGCCCTCACGCTCGCCGCCCATGACCTCGGGGAGGATCATTCGTGCGGCCCGGCGAGCGTCGTGACCCGAGGTTCACCGGCCGTGCGCCACGTCCGGCATGGGGGTGTGCGGACGTAGCAAGACGGGGACCCAGGTGCCAGGCGCCGTCTGCCTTCCCCTTGCCGACGTCGTCGGGCGGCCTGGGGCCCCGTCTGCGAGCACGCTAGGAGGAGCCCGACGACGGGGTCAACGGAATGCACCGGGTTGACCCTCGCGGCTGTGGACAGGGCTGTGGACAACCTCCGGGGAGCCTGTGGACAAGCGGTGGAGGGTGGGGGGTCGGCTGGGGAGACAGCTGTGGAGCCCGGGCCACCCCGGGAGGCACGCGAGCCGCTGACCAGCCACAATGCTGTGCACCGGGTGTGGAGAGAAAATACCCGGGTGCCCGGGCTGGGGAAGGAGCCAGATGACGCAGGACCCGTCGTACGACCAGACCTACGATCGGGGGCCGGTCGCCGCGCTGCGCCGCGTGGCGTTCCTGATGGAGCGCGGCCGGGAGGAGACCCGGCGCGTCCAGGCCTTCCGCAAGGCGGCGGCGACCATCCTGCCGCTGCCCGACGGCGAGGTGGCGGCACGCGTCGAGGCCGGGACCCTGACCGAGCTCGCCGGCATCGGACCGAGCACGGCAGCGGTGATCGAGGCGGCGGCCCGGGGCGAGGTGCCGGAGCGGCTGGCGGCCCTCGAGCGGGAGTACGCCGGGCCGCTCACCGCCGGCGGGCACGACCTGCGCCGGCAGCTGCGCGGCGACCTCCACTCCCACTCCGACTGGTCCGACGGCGGCTCGCCGATCGAGGAGATGGCCTTCACCGCCCTGGAGCTCGGCCACGACTACCTCGTGCTCACCGACCACTCGCCGCGACTGACGGTCGCGAACGGTCTGAGCCCCGCACGGCTGACCAAGCAGCTCGGCGTCGTCGACGCGGTGAACGACCACCTCGCCGGCTCCGGCTTCACGCTCCTGAAGGGGATCGAGGTCGACATCCTCGACGACGGTGGCCTCGACCAGACCGAGGACATGCTGCGGCGGCTCGACGTCCGGGTGGCCAGCGTCCACTCGAAGCTGAAGATGGAGCCCGACGCGATGACCCGCCGCATGATCGGCGCGATCCGCAACCCGCTGACCAACGTGCTGGGCCACTGCACCGGCCGCCTGGTGACCGGCAACCGCGGCACCCGGCCGGGCAGCCGGTTCGACGCGCGGGCGGTCTTCGAGGCCTGCGTCGAGCACGACGTCGCGGTCGAGATCAACTCCCGCCCCGAGCGCCGCGACCCGCCCACGGCGCTCCTCGAGCTCGCCCGTGACGTCGGCTGCCGCTTCTCGATCGACTCCGACAGCCACGCTCCGGGCCAGCTCGACTTCCTCGACTACGGCTGCGAGCGGGCCGAGGCGGCCGGCATCGAGAGTGACCGGATCGTCAACACGTGGCCCCGGGAGCGGCTGTTGGCCTGGGCCGTCGGCGACAGCCACTAGCGTGAGCGACATGTCCCAGACCCCCGTCGAGGTGCGCCGCTCGGCGCGCCGCCGACGTACGGTCTCGGCCTATCGCGAGGGAGACCGCATCGTCGTCCTCATCCCGGCGCGGATGACCCGGGCGCAGGAGGCCGAGTGGGTCGAGACCATGGTCGCGCGGGTCGAGAAGGCCGAGGCGCGCCGCCGCCCGGGCGACGACGACCTGATGCGCCGGGCGACCGCGCTGAGCCGGGAGTGGCTCGACGGGCGAGCCGAGCCCTCGTCGGTGCGCTGGGTCGACAACCAGCGCTCGCGCTGGGGCTCGTGCACGCCCGTCGACCGCACGATCCGGCTCTCGCGCCGCCTGCAGGACATGCCCGGCTGGGTGGTCGACTACGTGCTGGTCCACGAGTTGGCACACCTGCTCGAGGCGGGCCACAACCCGCGGTTCTGGTCTCTGGTCGCGCGCTACCCGCGGGCCGAGCAGGCCAAGGCCTGGCTCGACGGCTACTCCGCGGGCGCCCGGCTCGAAGGAGGAAGCTGAGGTCCCGGCGAAGCCGGGAGCTCAGCATCCTCCGGAGGGCCGATGCGAGCGTGCCCCGAGGCGACGACCGAGCTACTGCTCGGTGCGGGCACGAGCCAGACCGACGAGCTCCACCAGGTCGGGCTCGGGGTCCGGCAGGGCGTCGGCGGGCCACCACCGGACAGCGAGAGACTCCTCGCTCACCGCGGGCGCGGCCCCGGTCGGGGCGACCGCGACGAACCTGACGTCGAGGTGGTGCACGTCGCCGTGCGGACCACAGAACGGTACGGCGTGCTCGCTCAGCTGCACCGGCAGCGGGTCGAGTGTGAGCGCGGTCAGCCCGGACTCCTCGACAGCCTCGCGGAGCGCGGCGTCCGCCAGCGAGGTGTCGCCCGGCTCGACGTGGCCGCCGAGCTGGAACCACCGATGGGCCTTGGCGTGCAGCGTGAGCAGCACCGACCCCCCGTCGGCACTCAGGACGAGCGTGCTGGCGGTGAGGTGGTCGGGCCGGCAGTCGCGGGTCAGCCCGTCGGGGTGCCGGTGCAGGTGCGTGACGTAGCGGTCGCGCAGCGCGGCCTGCTCCGAGGTCGGGGGGGTCCAGTCACGCAGGGCGGCGAGCGCCTCGGCGTGGGCGCTCACGCATCCCCGGGCGGTTCCTCGGCCGGGCCGTCGGCGGCGCCGCCCATCCCGCTGTCCAGCAGGTTCCGCAGCTCGGCGTCGAAGTCGTCCTCGGTGAGCGAGGCAGGGGCCTCGGAGCCTTCCCGGAAGCCCAGGGGGTCGTCGAGGTCGGCATCGGTGGGCAGCAGGTGGGGGCTCATCCAGACCCCGTCGCGAGCCTCCGGTCCCTGGCGCGTGCGCAGCGAGCCCCACAGCGTGGAGGCGTCGCGCAGCCGCCTCGGCCGGAGCTCGAGGCCGACCAGCGAGGCGAACGTCTCCTCGGCGGGCCCGCCCGCCGCACGCCGCCGGCGTACGGCCTCCTGGAGCTTGGCGGCAGTCGGCATCCGCTCGGAGGTGGCCTGGCTGACCACCTCGTCGACCCAGCCCTCGACGAGCGCGAGCGCGATCTCGAGCCGCTGCAGGGCGGCCTCCTGTTGCGGGGAGCGCGGGATGTCGAACAGCCCGCCGTCCATGAGCTGCTGCATGGCGTCGAGGTTGCTGGGGTCGACCCCGCGCAACCGCTCCTCCATCGTCTCCTGGATGCCTGCGGTGTTGATCTCGATGCCCTGGGCGTAGTCGGTGACCGCGCCGATCAGGTGGTCGCGCAACCACGGGACCCCGGCGAAGAGCCGCTGGTGAGCGGCCTCACGCAGGGCGAGATAGAGGAGCACGTCGCTGTCGGGCACGTCGAGCCCCTCGGCGAACCCGGCGACGTTGGCCGGCACCAGCGCGGCCTTGCCCGGAGCGCCGAGCGGGAGACCGACGTCGGAGGCCGTGAGCACCTCGCCGGCGAGGGCACCGAGGCCCGACCCGACCTGCTGGGCCAGCATCGCGCCGATCGCCTTGCCGAGCATGGCGATGATCGGGCCGCCCATGTTGGCTGCCTCGGCCGGGAGGGCGTTGCCGAGCGCTCCCACGGACGACGCGGCGATCGGCTCGACGAGGACCTTCCAGACGTCGGTCGTGCCGACGATCCACTCCGCCCTGCTCCAGGCGGCGGTCGAGGTCACGCCGGAGGGGAACTGGGTGGTCTCGTCGAGCCAGTGGTCGGCGAGCCGGACGGCGTCGGCGATCTCGTCGTGCTGCTTCTGCGACGGGCTCGGGTCGGGCTGCTGAGCCACGGTCTTGCGGGCGGTGTCGATGGCGACGTCCCAGTTCAGCGGACCGTCGTAGGGCTGCATCATCGACTGCAGCTGGCTGAAGAGCTGGCCGAGGTCGGGTGCGCCCCCGCCGAAGAACTGCTCGAACGGCGTACCGCGGAACGGGTTGGCGCCGTTCGGGTCGTCGTCCTGCGGCGGCTCGTTGGTCATGGCTCCACGGTACGCCGTCGGCGGTGGCGGATCCCGGGCGTTCGCTGAGCGCGGACGAGCCTGCGCCGGCGACGACGCGATGGCCTAGGGTCGGCCCGTGCCCGAAAGCCCGCAGCACCCCGCGGTGCGGCTCGTGGACCTCCGCGAGACGCCGCTCGACGTCGGCGAGGTGCTGGCCGCGCTCGACGACGAGGCCTCGGGCGGGCTGACGCTGTTCGTCGGCCGGGTCCGCGACCACGACCACGGGCTGGGCGTGCTCGGGCTCGACTACACCGCCCATCCGACCGCGCTCGACGCGCTGCGCCGGGTGTGTGACCGGGTCGCCGAGGAGCACGACGTGCACGCCCTGGCGGCCGTGCACCGCGTCGGCCGGCTCGAGATCGGTGACATCGCCGTCGTGGTCGCCACGACGGCCGCCCACCGCGGCGAGGCGTTCGCCGCGTCGCGGGCGCTGATCGACACGCTCAAGGACGAGGTGCCGATCTGGAAGCACCAGCAGTTCGCGGACGGCACCGACGAGTGGGTCGGCACTCCCTGACGCCTCACGAGGGCGCGCCTCGCCGACGGGTACGCCTCCGGTCCCTACCCTGAGCGGGTGGAGATCCTCTGGTGGCTGGCACCGCCCGCCGTGGCGACGGGGCTGGCGATGGTCTGGGTGTCGTGGCTCGGTCGCGCCGGGCGCGGCCACGTCGACCCCGACGTGGCGGTGCGCCGCCTCGGCGACGCCATGGCCCGGCCGACCCGGGTGACCCGCGCCTCCGCGCCGCGGCCGAGCGGCCCCGAGGAGCGCAGCACCGGGATCGCCGTACGGCCGTCCAGCCGGCCCTCCGGCACCGGTTCCACCCGTCGTGCCTCCTGATTTTTCGTGGTCTGAGAGGCTTCCGGCATGACTCAGCGCACCTGGGCCGCTCTGCTGGCCGTGCCGCTGTTCGTCGCTCTCGGCTTGTACGTCGCGGTCACCGGCCTGCCGTTCGTCACCTTTGCGCCCGGTCCGACCGTCAACGTGCTCGGCGACAACGACGGCAAGCCCATCATCGAGGTGACCGGACACCCGACGTACCCCGACGACGGGCAGCTCCGGATGACCACCGTGTCGGTGACCGAGCGCAACGCGCGCCTCGACCTCTTCACCCTGATGCGGACCTGGATGTCGCGCCACGACGCCGTCTACCCCTTCTTCTCGCAGTACGGCACCTCGGGCAGCCAGCAGCAGGACACCGCGGAGGGCCAGGTCGAGATGGTGACCTCCCAGGACGCCGCGGTGGCCGCCGCGCTGACCCAGCTCGGCATCCCGATCCACCCGGCGATCGAGATCGTCCACGTGACCGACGGCATGCCGGCCCAGGGCAAGCTGCAGGTCCGTGACGTGCTGCGCCGGATCGGTGACACGCCGATCACGGCCAAGACCGACGTGCCCGCACTCGTCGCCGCCGTGCCGCCCGGCAAGTCGGTGCCGATCACGGTCGAGCGCGACGGCAAGCGCGTCACCGTGCACGTGGCCCCGGTCTCGAAGGACGGGAACACCCTGTTCGGCATCCAGCTGCAGACCGCCTACACGTTCCCCTTCAAGGTCGCGGTCAACATCTCCGACAACATCGGTGGCCCCAGCGCCGGCCTGATGTTCGCGACCTCGATCTACGACACCCTCACGCCGGGGTCGCTGACCGACGGTCAGGTCGTCGCCGGGACCGGCACCATCAGCGCCGACGGGAAGGTCGGCGAGATCGGCGGCATCCAGCAGAAGATCGCCGGCGCCCGGGCCGACGGCGCCCAGCTCTTCCTCGTGCCGCCCGCGAACTGTCCCGACGCGCTGGGGGCCGACAACGGCTCGATGCGGCTGGTCAAGGCGCCGACCCTGGGCAGGGCGATCTCGGAGATCAAGGCCTGGACCGCGAACCACGACGCACCGCTGCCGTCGTGCGAGCCCGCGTCGTCGGGGGCGTCGTCGTGACCGCCGGAGCCGGGGAGCGCGGGCTCGCCGCGGCCGTCCTCGAGATCGAGCGGCACGCCGCTGCCGCCGGCTGGGACCAGCCCGCCCGGCTGTTCGCCCTGGTCGAGACCGCCGAGCTGGTCGCCCGCGAGCCGCAGCTGGCCGCGAGCCTGGGTGACGAGGCCCTGACCGCGATCGAGCAGGAGGGCCTGGTGCCCGGTCAGTCGCTGGAGGAGCAGCTGGCAGCCATCAGCTGGCCGGAGACGGTCCACGGCTGCGCCGCCCTGGTGGAGCGCTTCGTGCTGCCGCCCGACGTGGAGGCGGACCTGCCCGACGACGCCGCCTCCGCGGCGGCGTACGCCTCCGAGCACCCCGACCGCCAGGAGGTCCGGATCGTCGCCGCGGCGACGCGCGCCGGGGCGTCCTACTGCGCGCTGCGCCTGCGCGCGCACGACGACGACACCTCGGTCCTGACCGGCACCGATCTCGTGCCGGAGCTGGTCGACCTGGTCCGGCACACGCTCGAGGAGGAGACCCCATGAGCGACCCGCTGGAGCAGGAGTACGACGACTTCCAGCCGCGCCGCAGCAGCCGGGCCCGGATCCTGCTCTTCGTCGTCGTCGGCGTGATCGTCACGATCTTCCTGGTCTCGATGTTCGCCTCGCTCTACACCGACCGGCTCTGGTACTCCTCGGTCGGCTACACGCGCGTCTTCGACACCATGCTGTGGACCCGGGTCGGGCTGTTCGTCGGGTTCGGGCTGCTGATGGGTGGAGCGGTCGCGGCCAACATGGTCATCGCCTACCGCGCACGCCCGTTCCACCGGCCCGACTCCCCGGAGCAGACCGGCCTCGACCGCTACCGCGACGCGGTCGCGCCGATCCGCACCCTGCTGCTGGTCTCGGTGGCCGGGGTGATCGGGCTCTTCGGCGGCGTGGCCGCCAACGGCCAGTGGCGGACGTACCTGCTGTGGGCCAACCGGGTCCCCTTCCACTCCGTCGACTACTACTTCCACAAGGACGTCGGCTTCTACGTCTTCACCCTGCCCTGGTTGCACTTCCTGGTCGGCTACGCGATCGCGGTGCTGGTGCTCTCGGCGCTGGCCGCCCTCGTCGTCCACTACCTCTACGGCGGCATCCGCCTCCAGGCCACCAGTGACCGGATGTCGGCGACCGCGACCATCCAGCTGTCGGTCCTGGTCGGGATCGCCCTGGTGGCGAAGGCGATCGGGTACTGGCTCGACCGCTACGACCTGGTCACCAGCTCGGGCAAGCTCGTCACCGGCATGGGCTACACCGACCAGCACGCCGTCCTCCCGGCCCGCAACATCCTGGTCTGGGTCGCCCTGATCTGCGCGGTGCTCTTCTTCCTCACCGTCTGGCGTCGCACCTGGCTGCTGGCCGGCGTCGGGATCTCGCTGCTGCTGGTCACCTCGATCCTCCTCGGCCTGATCTGGCCCGCGTTCGTCCAGCACTTCCAGGTCAACCCGTCCGAGCTGGACAAGGAGTCGACGTACATCGACCAGAACATCAAGGCGACGCGTGAGGCCTACGACCTCAACGAGATCAAGGAGGTCAAGGCCCCGCGCAAGGTCACTGCCGCCTCGGTGCAGTCGCTGATCGACCAGACGGAGTCGGTCCCGGTGCTCGACCCGTCTCGGATCTCGCAGGCCTTCGAGCAGATCCAGCAGGTGGCGTCGTACTACTCGGTGAACGACGTCCTCGACGTCGACCACTACCCGATCGACGGCACCAACCGGTCGCTCGTCCTCGGGGTGCGTGAGCTGGACCAGACCGGGATCACGCCCAGCCAGCAGAACTGGACGAACCTCCACACCGTCTACACCCACGGCAACGGCGTGATCGCGGCGTTCGGCAACCAGCGTCCACCCGACAACTCGTCCCAGAGCCTGCAGATCCAGTGGGCGGAGGGGCAGGGCCCCGGGCAGGACTCGCTGCAGAAGGCCACCGGCGCGTTCCAGAACCAGATCTACTTCGGCGAGGGCAACATGCCCGCCTACTCCATCGTCGGCAAGGCCCCCGGGGGCACCGACGTGGAGCTCGACCTGACCGCGAACGGCACCCGCGCGTCCACGACGTACGCCGGCGGCGGCGGGGTGCCGGTCGGCAGCTTCTTCAACAAGCTGATGTACGCGGTGAAGTTCGGCGACTCCAACTTCCTGCTCTCGGGCCGGGTCGGCCCCGACAGCCGGGTGCTCTACTACCGCAACCCGGTGCAGCGGGTCGAGAAGGTCGCCCCCTGGCTGACCCTCGACAGCGACTCCTACCCGACCATCGTCGACGGCAAGGTGCTGTGGGTGGTCGACGGCTACACCACCACCGACCAGTACCCGCAGGCCCAGCGGGAGTCGTTCCAGACGATGACGACCGACTCGCAGACGCAGCCCTCCGGTGTCCGCACCCTGCCGACCGACCAGGTCAACTACGTCCGCAACGCCGTGAAGGCGACCGTGGACGCCTACACCGGCAAGGTCACGCTCTACGCGTGGGACGACACCGACCCGATGCTCGAGGCCTGGCGCAGCGCCTTCCCGAACACCGTGCTGGACAAGGACCAGATCCCGGCCGACCTGCTGCCGCACCTGCGCTACCCCGAGGACATGTTCAAGGTGCAGCGCTACCAGTTCGCGCGCTACCACGTGACCGACGCGAGCGACTTCTTCTAGGGCACGAACCAGTGGGCGGTGCCCGAGGACCCGGTACGGACCGGCAACAGCCAGACGCCGATCCGGATGTACAGCCGCGACCCGCAGAACGGCAAGCAGGTCTGGTCGCTGCTCTCCAGCTATGTGCCGCGGACCAAGTCCAACCTCGTCGGCGTCGTGGCCGCCGACTCCGACCCGACGTCGCCGGACTACGGCAAGATCCTGGTCGAGGAGCCGCGCAGCGAGAACGTGCCCGGCCCGACCCAGGCCTACAACAACCTGATCTCCGATCCGAAGATCACCCGCAAGACGCAGAAGTTCAAGCTCGGCGACGCCACCACGCAGTACGGCAGCGTGATGTCCGTGCCGCTCGACTCCGGCCTGATGTACGTCGTACCGGTGTATGCGCACGCGCTCGCAGTCCGACTCCACGTCGTACCTCACCCTGCGCTACGTGATGGTGCAGTACGGCACGAGGTCGGCATCGGCGACACCCTCGTCGACGCGATCACCGACATGGCCGGCTCCACGCCCCCGCCCGACCAGAACCCGCCGAGCGAGGGCAACCAGAAGCCGACGAAGGGCGACCGGGCGAAGGCGCGGGCGCTGCTCCAGCAGGCGCAGGCCGACTTCGCCGCGGCCGACCAGGCGCTACCAGCAGGGCAAGGGCGCGCGGTGGGTCAAGCTCAGCCACCAGGCCCGGGTCGAGGTCGCCAAGGCGCTCAACCTGCTGCAGTAGCCCCTCGGATTTGAGCCCGTCACCCGCGACCCGTAGACTGGCTCCTGCGACGCGGGGTGGAGCAGTTCGGTAGCTCGCTGGGCTCATAACCCAGAGGTCGCAGGTTCAAATCCTGCCCCCGCTACCAATGTGATGTCTCAAGACATCGGCGACACCCGGACCTGCGAATGCAGGTCCGGGTGTTGTTCATTTCGGGGGTCGTGGGGCGGGGCCTTTGGGTGCTCCGGTGGGCTGGTAGTCGCGGTTCGGGTCGAGGATGAGTTCGCGCAGCAGTTCTCCGGTGGCGGCGTGGACGACGCGGATCTGGAGGTCCTGGATGAGCAGGATGATGCAGGTTCCGGCGTGGGTTCGGCCGACGCCGATGTGGTGCAGTCTGCTGTTGTGGCGCAGCGTGACCGAGCCGGCCTTGTCGACGCGGTCGTGCCGGATCCGTTCGTGGGTCTGGGGGTCTGTGGTCGGTCCGGGCAGGGCTTTGGGCATCGAGTTGTAGAGCGTCGCCGGGGTCGCCCGGTGGGGGAGTGACCGGTGTGGTCGCCGGTGGTTGTACTGGTCGGCGAAGAGATTGAGGAGTGCTTGGAGCTCGGCGACCGTGGCCGGTTGCACGGGTTGGGCGCGTAGCCACTTCTTCATCGTCTGCTGGAACCGCTCGGCTTTGCCGCAGGTGGTGGGGTGGTTGGGACGGGAGTTCTTCTGGACGACGTTCCAGGCGCGGAGTTGTTGCTCGAACCCGTTGCGGCCGCCTTGGCGACCGAAGCCGGCCAGGCGGACGGTGTAGACCATGCCGTTGTCGGTCAGTGTGGATGCTGGGATGCCGTGCTGACCTGCGGCTTCGCGGAACGTGGCCTTGACGATCGGGGTGGTGATCCGTTGGTGTGCGGTGACGTGGAGGGCGTAGCGGGTGCAGTCGTCGAGCCAGCTGATGATCTCGGTGTCAGGGCCGGGTCGGCCGTCGGGGTAGGTGAGTCGGTAGTGGGTGAAGTCGGACTGCCAGGTCTCGTTGGGCATCGAGGCTTCGAATCGGATGTAGGAGGACTTGGGTCGCTTCTTGGGCTCGGGGACCACCAGCCCGGCCGCGGTGAGGTGGCGGCTGATCGTGGACCGGGCAACGCGGTGTCCGTGGTGGTGTTCGAGGTGCCAGGCGATGGTCTCGGGGCCGGCGTCGAGTCCGGCGTCGGTGAGCTCTTTGCGGAGTCCCACGATGAGGTCGACCACCTTGGCTGGTAGGGCGGCCGGGGAGGTCTTGGGTCGACGTGACCGGGGCTCGAGTGCGCTCTCACCCTCGGCTTCGTAGCGGGCCTTGAGCTTGTAGACCCAGGCGCGGTGAATCCCGTACCGGGCGGCGACCTCGGCTGGGCTCTGGTGGTCGACGAAGAGGGCGGTGATGACCAGGCGGGCTTTCGAGGTGGGCTGCGGCATGGCCGAGCATCGAGCCCGGGGTAGGTGTCGCCGATGACCTGCGACATGTGTCGCCTATGTCGTGAGACATCTGTCGCCGATGTCCTGAACCAGCACACTGCCCCCGCTACCAATCAGGCCCGGAATCAAGCGTGATTCCGGGCCTGAAAGCATTTGAGAATTGATCACGCGTCCACAAACTGTCCACTTACTCGCGCAGAGCGCCCCTGAGGGGCCCGAACGACGCATCTCGTCCCGGCTGGTGCCCAGTGGTGCCGGCTCATCCGGGCGCGGTGACGCACCTCAATGGCGTGACGACCAACACATCATTGAGCGCTCTGGAGCCGCTGATCGGCGTCGAGGAGCTCTCGGAGTACCTCGACGTGCCCATCAAGACCCTCTACGAGTGGCACCAGGGCGGCAAGGGGCCGCCCGCGGTGCGCGTGGGGCGCCGCCTGCGGTATCTGGTCTGCGACGTCCGCTCGTGGCTGGATGGGCAGCGCACCGACCCTGCGGAGGCGCGCTCCGAGGTGAGGTGACCTGCGATGACTAGGCCGCGCACCCCCATCGGGGCGTTCGGTGAGATCAGCTTCACCACGATGCCGAACGGCCAGGTCCAGGCTCGCACGCGGTTCCGCGACGACGACGGCAAGGTCCGCCGCGTCGCCGCGACCGGTCCCAGCCGGGCCGCCGCCGAGCGAAGGCTGAAAGTATCTCTGACCCACCGCACAACCCGTTCGTCCTTCGCAGAGCTCACCCCTGACAGCTCCTTCACGCGCCTGGTGGAGATGTGGCTCGAGGACCTCGACCTCGAGGACAAGGTCGCCGAGAGCACCCGCGCCTTGTACGAGCGGAACATGCGGCAGCTGGTGCTACCGACCTTCGAGCACTACACGTTGCGAGAGATCTCGGTCTCCCGGGTGGATCGATTCCTGAAAGCCCTGGCCAAGAACAAGAGCTACAGCACCGCCAAGCAGGCGAAGACGGTGCTAAGCCTGGTGTTCGGGCTGGCTGTTAGGTACGACGCGCTCAGGGAGAACCCCGTGCGTGAGACCGCCCGGCTCCGTCGACCACCATCGCAGGCACTTGCGCTGACCTCTGAGCAGATCGCGGTCATCCGGGAGGCCGTGCGGGGGTGGCGACGGGGATCTGGGTTAAGCGGACCGAAGCCGGACGGACAGTTGGAGCAGATCATCGAAGTGATGCTCGGCACCTCGGGCCGCATCGGAGAGGTCCTCGCGATCCGCAAGTGCGACGTCGACGTGACCCGCTCACCGGCGACCGTGCGGATCTGCGGAACCATCGTGTCGCCGGCGAGGAAACCGACCCGCCGTCAGGATCACCCCAAGACGTCGAAGTCGAGCCGGACTGTCTCCGTGCCCAGCTTCACCGCCGAGGTACTCCGCGCCCGCTTGGTCGTGGTCTCCGACGAGGACCCTGAGCATCTGCTGTTCTTCACTCGAAACCACACGCCCCTGACAACTAACAACATCCGACGTCGGCTGAGGGCCGCTCTCGAAGGGACTGAGATTGTTGGCGTCACCCCGCACTCGTTCCGCCGCACCGTCGCCACGTTCGTCGACCGTGCCGCTGGCTCCGAACTCGCCGCGGACTTGTTGGGCCACACGTCGTCTGACATCACCAAGGCCCACTACATCGAACCGAACGAGCACGTGAACCCGGTGACGGCGGAGATCCTGGAGGCGCTGGCTCCTCAAGGGCGCGATTCCGGACAGGGCGAATCAGGAGAGTAGGAAACTGGGCCGCACGGACTCGTGAGTTCCGCTTCCAGGGAGACGAGGATCCGCTCTCGGCGTCGTAATGCCCGTTGCCGTTCTCGTATGCGACAGACGCCGGCACGGCCCGAGACGCAACCGGAAACCGAGGAACTCGGCAACCTAGTCTGCCGACAGGAGTCAATCGAGGGGCGCGCTGTGGAGCGGGCGCAGTGGTACGCGCATTAGATGTGCAGGCCGTCGGGAATCGCTCCTCGGGTCGGGCGGTGAATCAGCGCAGAGTGGAGGATCGAGCGGCTGAGCCCTGCAGCGGCCGTCTCGTTCGGGCCGCGCGGGATGAGTTCGCGGGCGGCGTCGACGAGTTCCGTGTTGACGCCGCGGTCGAGGGGCACGAACCGCTCACGTACGGGTGAGACCAACTGCCCGGCACCGGTGACGAGGCGGGGAACTTGCCGACGCTCGAAATATGCGCCGCGGTCGATCCCGATGTCGATGATCTCGGCCACCCGCCGGTCGATGCCGTCGAACAGGGTCTGGAAGCCGGCCGCGACGCGTGGCTCGACGATGGTGTCAGCGGGAACCGCCCGGAGCCGGGAGACCGCGTTCGATGCCTCGGCGACGGCGGGTCCCCCGTTGCCGATCCGCCCGCCGACGTTACGTAGGTGCTGCTTGACGAGGACGTACGACGCCGCGCGGGCGCGCCACGTCTCGGCGCGACCGGCATCGGTCCGCTCCACCAGCAGGGCGAGGCGTCGTGACAGCCGATGCTGCGAGTCGACGATGAGCCGCAGGTTCATCCAACTCTTTCCATGCACCCGCCCGTCAGGAGGAACCAGATCGAGGGCGACAACCTTGGCGAGGAGCGTGATTCTGGCAGCCGACACCGGATCCTCGATGGGACCGGCGACCGAACTTAGCTTCAGGGTCCCCAGCACCACGATGCGATCGCCAACTTTGACCCGCTCCATTACATTCCGGCCGAGTTCCGGGTCCCGACAGGACACTTCGTACTCGACTCCTGATTCGCGAGATCGGGTGTCCCTGAGCACCAGGACAGTGGCATGGCCACTGTCTGTGGTGATATGTGCAGGGGCGCCCACGACCCTGCCTTGAGCGGCGGAGTAGACGCTCATCGAGCCTCCCCGTGACCAGGTGTCTATAATTAGATACAGCCTAGCACCGTGGACGAAGGGAAGGGTCGTCGGGCCGTCGCTGATGCTGTCCCATAGGCTCAGCACATGGGCCGGCTGGTCGACGTCGACGAACTCGCCGATGCTCATGACGTGGCCGCAATGCTGGGCCTTTCTCACGCTACGTCGGTTCATCTGTATCAGCGGCGCTATCCCGACATGCCCCGTCCGGTTTTGGACCGTGGTGGGAGGAGGGCGCGTCTTTGGTTGCGCAGCGAGATCAGCGAGTGGGATGCCGGTAGAAGTCGAGAGGTGAACCTGACCGTCCCGCAGCAGCCCCGGGCGCGCCTCGGGGCTGCATGCGACGGCTCGATGCGGCTCTTGACAGGGGAGTGGTTGGCGAGCTGCCTGCTCAAGATCACACTGATTCCCCGACGCACTCACATGCCGATGAGAGGCCGTTACCGGACTTTCCGCGAAACGCCCTTTGGAGGCGTACCTCGCAGGGATGATCGCATTGCTCTCGCCTGATCCGGGGTGCTGGACGATGGGATGGGGGCCGAGCGGCACCAGGGTCTGAGGTCCCTACCGCAGGATCTCGGGTAGCACCTACACTGCACCTGAAGCCCGCTGGAGACCCGAGACTCCGGTGGGTTTCGTCATGTTGAACGGCGACCGGACGGGGCACGTTGCTTTCAATAGACCGATCGGTCCCCCGAATCGTGAGGTCTTGCGCCCCACTGGCTTTCCCCAAGCCGCGGGGCGCGCTTATGCGATCGCGTGGTGTGCCCGGCCGCACCCAAGGTGGCAGAGAGACCCTCGGCCGGGTACGGCCGGGCACGCCTGCCCGTACCCTATTGCGCCCTCGCTACCCCGTTGGGTGGAGACGCGGCTCGGCGCTCATGGTGTGGTGAGCACTCGGGCCCCGGCCCGAAGGTGGCGTCTCTTGGGTGCGGGCCCAACACTTCAAGGGCGCCGTCACCCCGACGTTTGAAGTTACGACCTGCTGGGCAGGTTCTCTGGCCGGAGGGCGTCCCGCTGAGTGGGCCTTAAGCGGGACGCCTTTCGCGATTTGGCCTCGACGGGATGTACCCGCTAGTTTCCCGCAGCCCGCAGCCCGCAGCCCGAGCCCGCAGCCCGCAGCCCGCAGCCCGCAGCCCGCAGCCCGCAGCCCGCAGCCCGCAGCCCGCAGCCCGCAGCCCGCAGCCCGCAGCCCGCAGCCCGCAGCCCGCAGCCCGCAGCCCGCAGCCCGCAGCCCGCAGCCCGCAGCCGCAGCCCGCAGCCCGCAGCCCGCAGCCCGCAGCCCGCAGCCCGCAGCCCGCAGCCCGCAGCCCGCAGCCCGCAGCCCGCAGCCCGCAGCCCGCAGCCCGCAGCCCGCAGCCCGCAGCCCGCAGCCCGCAGCCCGCAGCCCGCAGCCCGCAGCCCGCAGCCCGCAGCCCGCAGCCCGCTGGCGACTGGACCCCGATCCGATGCACCAGCGGCACCTTCAGTGCCGTGCCATAGACGCTAAGTCGAGCGACAGTGGGTGGATTGGCCTGGCGAGGGTACGGTCCGGGGAGCGCTCGGGTGAGCGTCGAGGAGCTCGTCTCGGGTGAGGCCCGCTGGCTTCAAGAGAAGTGGCCGGCGGGCCGCCCCGACATCACCGGTCCTGTTCACGTAGAGGCATCCGGCAGGCGTCGGGATTCCACGACCATCTGAGCGACATCGCGCAACTTCATGTTGCCGTTCTGGGAGTAGCGACGCAGCACCTCGAAAGCGTGGTCGGCGTCGAGGGCGTAGCGTTCCATCAAGATGCCCTGCGCTTGACCGATCAGCTTGCGTGAGTCGACCGCTCGCCAGAGATTGTCTTCGGTCTGAACGCGTGACACCGCGATGGCGGCGTGGCGAGCGAGCAGGTGGGCCACCTGCAGGTCGGCAGTAGAGAAGTGGTCAACGTGGGAGTCGTACAAGTTGAGAGTGCCCATCGTCCGGTCGCTCGTGAACAGACGCACAGCCATCATGCTGCGGAACCCCCTCGCGGCCGCGGTCGAGGCCCAGGCGGGCCAACGCGCCTCCGTGTGCGTGTCGTCCACGATGACGCTGTGGCCGTCGTGGAGGACCGACAAGACTGGTCCCTCCCGAAGCTCCATCTGCTTGTCGATGAGGTCGACGACTGCCGGATCGGTGGCGGCCACGGTTTCAAGCCGTTGCTTGGAGTGAACGAACACCACCGCCGCATGACCACAGTTGACGGCAGCACGAGCGAAGTCGAGCACTCGCTCGACGGTCTGCGGGACGGTGGCTTCTTCGAGAATGGACAAAGCCATCTCAGCCAGATCGACAGCACGATCTCGCACGGGCGGCACAGACTGCCCGTTTCGAGAAGCGGGCAGTGACGGGGTCTCGGTCACAGCGGAAGCATGACACGAAAGGCGCCCCACGGAATGTGCCGAACGCCCCTCCATCTACCGAGGCGCTCAACCATGGCAATGTGCCACCCCACCGCACGAGATACGACCGCACCGTGCTCGTCGGCAGACCTAACCCACGAGCTGCCGGCTTCATGGAATGCCAGGCCCGCATCCGCCGCCAGATCTCATCCTCATCCGCCGGCGAGAACCTCCGATAACCACGCACCATCGCGAACCTCCTCAATCAGGAAGTGTTGCGCCGACGCATTGAGACCACCGCCATGTGAGGGCGTTGGGGACGACGGTCAGGCTCCCGGCGCTCCCGGCGCTCCCGGCCAGGCGCCCACCCAGAGAACCTCCCGCCCGACGGTGAGCAGAGGAAGCGTCCAGAACAGAAGCCCTATATCAGAGCCCCTCTGGTGGGCTACGCCTCGAAGGAGATGACCGATCTGATGACGGCGCCGCGCTCCATTGCTCCAAAGGCGTCTTGGACATGATCGAGCGTGATCGTCTGACTCACCATTGAATCGAGGTCGAGCCGGCCGTCCAGGTACAGGCCGGCGAGGTACGGCAGAAACTCTGCAGGCTCGCAGTTGCCGCCGTAGCACACGCGAATGGTCAGCCCCAGGTCGAAGACGGTGGTGGCATCCAGGCCGATGTGGGAGCCCTCGGCGGGGATACCGATCAGGGTCGCGGTGCCGCCGTCGCCGAGTACGTCGATGACCTGCTGTAGGGGCGCTGAGGCCCCGACCGCGTCATAGGCGAAGTCAACGCCCTCCCCGGCGAGTCGGCGCACTTCGTCCACCACGTGGCCGGTGCTGGCGTCGACCACGTCTGTCGCCCCGAACCGCCGCGCGGTATCGAGCTTGGTCGCGACCGTGTCGATCGCGATGACCTGGGACGCGCCCGCGATACGAGCCCCCTGCATCACGCTGAGACCGACCCCGCCGCAACCGAGCACAGCCACGGTTGCCCCGGGCCATACCGGGCTGGTGCGCAGCGCGGCACCGACGCCGGTAACGACGCCGCATGCCAGGAGGCAGGCCTTCTCGAGGGGGAGGGCATCGGGCACCTTGATGGCCTGCCGGGCGTCGACGATGGTGCGTGTCGTGAAGGTGCCGGTCGAGAGAACGGGTGCAACGTAGCGGTCAGACCCGGCGAGGCGCATTCGGGGACCAGCCGACAGTGGGGATCCGCAATGTGTGCGGTCACCTCGTTCGCACGGCCGGCATGCGCCGCAGGGCACCCGCCAGGACATCACGACGCGATCTCCGGGCCGCAGATGCGTGACCGCCGCACCCACCTCCTCGATGATCCCGGCGCCTTCGTGACCGAGCAGGATCGGGAACTCGTAACCTCGGCCGCCGCGGTGCCAGATATGGGCGTCGGTGTGGCACACACCGCTGGCCACGACACGGACGACCACCTCACCCGAGCCCGGGTCGTCGAGATCGAGCTCGTGGATCACGACTGGCTCACCTGCTTCCAGCAGTACCGCCGCGCTCGCTGTCCGGGAGCTCATGCCAACCCTCCTCCAGTTGTGCGTCGTCAATCGTCGGCGCACAGTGACGGATCGTCGTCCGCACGCATTCGCCCCAGACGAAGCGGGTCCTCTACACGGACGCAAACCCTAGTCCAGCTGCGGGGCGCGCCCTGCACGACCACCACCTCGGGCTCGTCGCGTTCGGGTTCTCCACCCGAGCAACCTTTGAGCGCCAGAGTGACACGACCGCACATCGGCATCTGCGCGAGCGGACAGCGGCATGAGCGGACGTTCGAACCGACGACCCGCAA
Organism: uncultured Actinomycetota bacterium; assembly: GCA_963753705.1. Taxonomy (GTDB): domain Bacteria; phylum Actinomycetota; class Actinomycetes; order Propionibacteriales; family Nocardioidaceae; genus Nocardioides. The sequence goes on along the minus strand of CAVWDJ010000005.1, from coordinate 48,167 downwards.
GTGGCCGTGTCTGGCGCGACCATGCCTCCTTTGAACCGTAGATCTGCTCAGTCGCGGGCCAGGCTTGCGTTGATGAGGGACTCGGCATGCGTGTAGTCGTCGCCAGAGACGTCGACGACGACGCTGTGGATGGTTCCGCCGGTGAAGGTGAACGGCGGCTGGTAGCGGGTGGAGACAGGTTGTCCGATTTCCCTGCCGATGGTGGTGCCCTCGCCGGCGAGGGTGAAGTACATGGGCTGGGTGGTGATCTGTGCCGTTGCGGCATCGACGGCGCCGATGTGGAGGGTGGCGGTGCCGTGCGGTGAGCCGTCGCTGACGCCTTCGATCAGGTAGCGCACGCCGACCGTGGTGCGACCGGACGGCAGCGGTTGTGTCGCGGTCAGGACCTGTTCCCTTTCGCCGAGCCAGTTGTAGGTGTAGTGCAGCTGGTGGTCCTGGATGTAGAGGGCGTGGCCGCCGAAGCGGGCTCCGAGGGAGTAGATGACTCCTTCAACGGTGTCGGGGTCGTCGATCGTGAGGTCGGCGACGACGGTGAAGGACCGGGCCACGATCTCGACCCCGGAGCGTTCCGGTACGGGGGCGCTGCCCGGGTACAGGGTCATCGAGGTCCGTCCGGCGCTGGGGTTGGGCCTCTTGATGCGGAGGATGTCGGCGCCGCTGCGATCATCGAGGGGGTAGCCGTTGTACTGCTGGGCGAGGTCGTCCCACAGGGCGATGAGCTCGGCGAGCTTGTCGGGGTGGGTTGCGGCTTGGTCGTGGAGCTGGTTGCGGTCGTCGGGAAGGTAGTGCAGCTCCCAGGTGTCGTCGTCAAAGTGCCCCCATCCTGACGGTGCAGGGGGATGCACCGTCGAGGCCTGCCAGCCGTCCTTCCAGACTGCCCGCGTGCCGAGCATGCAGTAGAACTGCTCCTGCTTGACCTGTTCGGCGTCGTCGTTGAGCAGTGCGGCGTGGAAGCTGACGCCTTCGAACGGGGTTTGTGGGAAGCCCTTGACGGTGTCGGGCTGGGACAGGTCAAGGCAGTCCAACACGGTCGGCACGATGTCGGTCACGTGGGTGTACTGGTGCCGCACTTCTCCGCGTGCAGGGATGCCGGCAGGCCAGGCGACGACCATGGGGTCGGCGACTCCGCCTTCCCAGCTGGCGTGGGTCTTGTACATCTTGTGGGGGGTGTTGAACGCCATCGCCCAGCCGTTGGAGAAGTGAGGATGGGTGGATTCTGAGCCGAGCTCGGGCAGCAGCCGCAGGTTCTCCTCCAGGCTCTCGGGCAGCTGGTTGTACCAGCGGTTCTCGTTCACCGATCCGTTCTGGCCGCCTTCGGCGCTGGCGCCGTTGTCCGATAAGGCGACGATGAGTGTGTTCTCCAGCTGTCCGGATTGCTCCAGGTAGTCCAGCAGGCGCCCGAACTGCGCGTCGGTGTAGGAGGCGAAGCCGGCGTAGACCTCGGCTTGGCGTTCGAACAGCCGCTTCTCGTCATCGCTGAGGCTGTCCCAGGCCCGCACGAGATCAGGTTGGTTCCACGGCTGCCCGTCGGCGCTCGTCGAGGCCTCGTAGGGGTTGATCGGGGGCAGCGTTGTCGACTCGGGTAGGATGCCCAGCTTCTTCTGGTTCGCTAGCACCACCTCTCGGTACTTCTCATACCCCATGGAGAACTCACCGCGGTAGGAGTCGGCCCATTCGGCCGAAACATGGTGCGGCGCGTGGCAGGCGCCCGGAGCGAAGTAGTTGAACCAGGGCTTCTCGGGCGCGGTGACCGTGGCGTCGCGGATGAACTCGATCGCCCGGTCGGCAAGATCCTTCGACAGGTGATAGCCCTCCGCCGGGGTTGCCGGCGGGTCGACGGGGTGGTTGTCATAGGTCAGGTCCGGGTACCACTGGTCGCTGAGGCCGCCGAGGAACCCGTAGTAGCGGTCGAAACCGCGGCCCAGCGGCCAGGACCGCTTCGAGGCGCCCATACTGAGCTCGGCAGCCGGGGTCAGATGCCACTTGCCGATCGCCATCGTGTTGTAGCCGTACTGCGACAAGATCTCCGACAAGAACGCGTTCTGGGCAGGGATGAGGCACGACAAGTTGGGGAATCCGTCGGAGAACTCCCCGATGGTGCCCATGCCGCTGCTCTGCGCGTTGCGCCCCGTTAGGAGCGACGCTCGCGTCGGCGAGCACAGCGCCGTGGTGTGGAACTGGGTGAACCGCACGCCCAGCTCAGCCAGCCGCGCCATGTTCGGCATGCGGATCAGCCCGCCGTACAGATCCCAACTGCCGAAGCCCATGTCGTCCCAGACCACGAACAACACGTTCGGCGCGCCGGACGGGGCCTGGGGCTCCACATACGGCCCCCAATCCGGGGTCGAGTCCCGAACGTCACGCCGGATCACACCGTTGAACTCCGCCACCATCGAGTTGCCTCCTCAGGAACCAGCCGGACGGCCCACGCCACCTTCGTCGATGAGAGGGGCCGCAGGCCCGCGCACACGAGGATGATCCGAGCCTCTACACACCAACGCTAACCGGCCCTCGGAAGATCTCGTCGGACGTCTCGGCCCGATCGCCGTGGATCGCCGTGGACAGCGCTAAGAGGGCGCAGGCAACGTCCACACATCGGCTGCTTGTTTCATTGACCCACGGCCGATGCCTGGCGAGGCTCGGTCGAGGTGTCCGGGATTGTCGCTCTCACATCGGCTGCCCACTGTTCGCGGTGTGGCTCTCTCATGGCCTGCGTGGTCCTGGACACCGCTGGGCGGGAGTGGCTCAAGAAGGGATTGCTCTGCTCTAAGCAGCGGTGCCCTCCTGACCCGACCACACGTCGGACTAGCCAAGGAGGTACACGTCAATGAGTCAGCACGAACCGCGGGTCGTGATCGGGATGGATCCGCACAAGCGGTCGGTCACGATCGAGGTCATGAGCTGCGACGAGTCGATCTTCGATGGTGGCCGTTACGCCACTGACGAGGCTGGGTTCGCCGCGATGCGAGCAGCCGTTGGCCGGTTTGGGGATCGGGTGTGGGCGATCGAGGGTTGTCGTGGGATCGGCCGACACGTCGCACAACGCCTCCTCGCGGCCGGCGAGGAGATCGTCGATGTGCCGCCGAAGCTGTCGGCCGAGGTCCGGGTCTACGCCACCGGGCAGGGACGGAAGACCGACGCCACCGATGCTCACTCCATCGCCTTGGCCGGCACCAGGGTGGCGGGGCTGCGGCCGGTGGTGGCCGATGCCGATCTCGATGTGCTGCGGCTGCTGGCCGACCGCCGCCGGCAGCTCGGCGAGGAGCACACCCGGAAGGTCTCCCAGCTGCATGCGCTGTTGCTGGAGCTGATTCCCGGCGGAGCGAAGAAGAACCTGACCGCGGCCCAGGCCAAGCAGCTGCTGGCGAAGGTCCGGCCGCCAGACACCGCCGGCAAGACCCGACGCCGACTCGCGGCTGAGCTGATCAGCGACCTGGAGCGGATCTATGCCCGGAAGAAGAATGCCGACAAAGAACTCCGCGGGCTGGTCGCTGCCACCGGCACCGGGCTGCTCGACCTGCACGGCATCGGACCCTCCGGTGCCGCACGGTTACTGGTCGAGGTCGGCGACATCACCCGGTTCCCCGACCGCAACCACTTCGCATCCTGGACCGGCACCGCGCCCATCGACGCCTCCTCAGGCGACCACGTCCGGCACCGGCTATCGCGCGGCGGGAACCGTCAGATCAACAAGACCCTCCACATCATGGCCACCGTCCAACTGCGCAATCAGACCCCGGGCCGGGCCTACTACGACCGCAAGAAGAACAACGGGAAGACGCCGAGGGAAGCAATGCGCTGCCTCAAACGCAGGCTGTCAGACACCGTCTACCGCACCATGCTCGCCGACCTCGCACCCCACCAGACAGCCGACCAGGTGACGGGTCCGGGAGGGCAACGGGCAACGACTCTGACTCCAGCGCGACCGGCTCACAACCCCAACACCGGCACTTCGGACAAGCCACTCCAGGACCCGCCAACCACCAGCCTAAACCCGCCCTCCCACAGGTGTCTTGACACAGAAGGGAGCCATGTGAGTGCGATCGGAGAGCGGCACATAAGTGCTGTTTGCTTCGCGAGCAGACGCCTGCTGCGCGTCGAAGCGCTTACACTCTCCTCGTCGTCATCGCTTGTCTCCTTCAGCTTGTCGTCGTGCCATAGCTCGGCGAGACCGTGCGCCCTGTCGGTGTCTTTCTGCTGCGTGGACTTGTCAATGCGTTCCGGCTTGCATCCCTGTGCGGGAGCGGCATCCGAGGCCTGGTGCATCCGCTCCGTCGCATTAGGTGTTCGCGGGTAGGTACGCGATGGTGAGACATGGCCCGCCCACCGCACGAGCCCCCCGGTGCGTCGCCTTTCGACGCGTCCGCGACCTTTCGTGATCAGTTGACGGTGGGCGAGGAGGTCATCGACCCGGTGACGTTCGCGGGCTCGATTCCGGCGGTCAACGGGGTCGCTCCGCGCATCCGCGTCGGCCGCGATCGGTGGTTCAACCTGTTGTGGCTGATTCCTATCGGGTTCGGGGCAGCGCTGCTGGTGGTCGCAGTCGCTCAGGCTCTGCGCGACACGACTGCGGTGTCGTCGTTCATCGAACGCCATCCTGGCGCGGACGTCACGCCCCGGGTCGAACGTGACGCGGGGTTGCCGGCCTGGGTCGGGATTCAGCACTTCCTGAACCTGTTCCTGATGATCTTCATCCTCCGGTCCGGAATCCAGATCCTGACCGACCACCCGCGGCTGTACTGGACGCGGCACAGCACTCCAGGCAAGGACTGGTTCCGCATCCAGAAGCCCGTTCCTGCCGACCCCTTGTGGACCGCCAAGCAGGACTCCATCAGCCTGCCTCAGCAGGTCGGCCTCCCGGGGTTGCGCCACTCGATCGGGCTGGCCCGGTGGTGGCACCTGGGTGTCGACGTGCTGTGGCTGGCCAACGGTCTGGTCTTCTACATCCTGATCTTGTCCACCGGTCACTGGCGCCGCATCGTCCCCACGTCATGGGACGTCTTCCCCGATGCCTTGTCCACGCTCATCCAGTACGCCTCGCTCAACTGGCCCACCGAGACCGGGTGGGTGGCCTACAACGGGCTGCAACAGCTGGCGTACTTCCTGACCGTGTTCGTCGCCGCACCGCTCGCTCTGATCACCGGGCTCGGCATGTCACCCGCGCTATCCACACGGTTCCGCCGGATCAGCTCGGTGCTCAGCATCCAGACCGCCCGTTCGATGCACTTCTTGGTGTTCGCCTGGTTCCTGATGTTCATCGTCATGCACGTCTCCCTCGTCTTCACGACCGGTCTGCAGGACAACCTCAACCACATCTTCGCCGCACGGGACGATGACAGCTGGAACGGCCTGTGGATCTTCCTGGTCGCCATGGTCATTGCCGCGGGAGGCTGGTTCGCGGCCACCCCGTTCACCTTGCGTCACCCCCGGACCGTCCAACGGGCCGGGTATGCGCTGATCGGACCGGCCCAGCGCTGGTTCGAACACCTGGATGCCAAACCCGGCCAGTACAGCGAAGGCGACATCTCTCCCTATTTCTGGCACAACGGGCGGTACCCGGAGTCCGAGGAGTATGCCGCGTTGCAGGCCAACATCTTCCAGGACTACCGGCTGCGCATCAACGGGCTCGTGTCCGCACCGGTCGAGCTCAGCCTCGCCGAGATTCGAGCGATGCCACACCACGAGCAGATCACGCAGCACTTCTGCATCCAGGGCTGGTCAGGTGTCGCCAAGTGGGGCGGCGTCTCCATGGCGACGATCATGCAACGGGTACACCCGTTGTTGGAGGCACGCTGGGTCGTGTTCTACTCCCTCGGCGAGGGCTCCGACGGCGGCATCTACTACGACGCCCACCCGATCGAGCAGATGAGCTTCCACCTGACGATGCTGGCCTACGACATGAACGACGAGCCGCTGTCGTTCGGCCACGGCGCACCGCTACGGCTGCGTAACGAGACCCAGCTCGGCTTCAAGCAGGTCAAGTGGATCAAGGGCATCGAGTTCGTCGCCGACTTTGCCGACATCGGCGGCGGACATGGTGGCTACAACCAGGACCACGAATTCTTCGGCTATCGACAGTCGATCTGAGGTACGGAAAGGTCTCCATGAACACCTCCCTTACCGCACTGGCGCGCGAACAGCTCGAACTGGCGCGCGCGGCAACGAGCGGTCGCAGCGCTCGTACGGTCTTTGGCGGTAGTGAGCATCAGCTACGACAGACGCTCATCGCGCTCGCATCCGGACGCATGCTTGACGAGCACAGCAACCCGGGCGATGCCACGGTCCACGTGCTGCACGGACGCGTGCGACTGGCGTCGGGCGACGTCCATTGGGACGGCGCGGCTGGACATCTGATCGCCGTACCGGACGCCGCACACAGCCTTGAAGCGTTGGAGGATTCGGTGATTCTCTTGACCGTCGTGAACCGAGCCTGAACAGACGGTGTTGGGCATCGGTGAGACGGTCGACCCACATCACGGCCGCACCGGGCCGCGGCGCCGAGCGCCACCTTCGTGCCGAACGCTCGCACTGACAACCCACTTCGCCGGCGGCACTAGAGGAGGCGCTACTGGGCCGTCGAGGATGCTATAAGGGCGAGCTGAAGGCAGTCGACGCAGACAGCTGGGCGACGCCATCCACCAGCGGCCTCGAGGCGACCAGTTCCCGCTGCGACATCGTGAGGACTGCGGACGAGTAGTAGCCATCCCGCAACGGGCGCCCAGCGCACCTTCTGGGGTTTCACCTGCGCGGTGTCGAGTCATGCCACGCGGTAGCTGTCGTAGACCCCGGGTCGAAGGGTGAGTCCGTGGCCGTCTCCCCTGGCGGGGGACACTTGTCCATGGACGGGGTCTAGCGCTCCCTCGAAGAGCATCTGCTCGATGCGTACGTGGTCGTGGAACCATTCGAGGTGGCGCAGGTTTTGCGTGACCGCGGCGACCGGAGCGGTGAGGTAGGGCGCGCAGTGTCCGGACACGTCTAGGTGGTGTCCTGCGACGACGGCGGCGGCGCGTAGCCATTCGGTGTAGCCGCCGCAGCGGGTCGCGTCGATCTGGACGCAGTCCACCGCGCCGTGCGCCATGTCGGTGAAGTAGGCGATGTCGTGGCCGTACTCGCCGGCGGTGACGTCGGCCGAGACGCACTCCCGGACCCGGCGCAGGCCGGCGAGGTCTTCGGCGGAGACTGGCTCCTCGAACCAGGTCACACCCAGTTCGTCGAGCGTTTTTCCGATACGGCACGCCTGTCCGACGTGGTAGCCGCCGTTGGCGTCGACGAACACTTCGATGTCGTCGCCCACGTGGTCGCGAGTCAGGGCCACCCGGGCCAGGTCGCGTCGCTGGTCGCGGCCCCAGGACTCGCCGATCTTGATCTTGACGCGGGTCAGGCCCAGGTCGGTCCAGCGTGGTGAGCTGGCGGCGTAGCTGGTCGTCGTCGTAGGTGGTGAATCCACCGCTGCCGTAGACGTCCACATCCTTGACGGGCCCGCCCCATAGGCGGGTGAGGGGGAGTCGGTGGATGCGGGCTGCCAGGTCCCACAGGGCGACGTCGACGGCGGAGATGGCCATTGCGACCAGCCCGGGTCGACCCGCGTTGCGCACGGCGCGGGACATCCGGTGTTGGGCGGTGGCGGGGGCGAGGGAATCCATGCCGCAGACCACGGGCGACAACAGTTGCTCGATCACGGCCACCGCGGCCGGCGGGGCGTAGGTCCATCCGGTCCCCACGGTTTGCCCGGCACGGACCTGGACCAGGACCAGGGTGGTGCTGTCCCAGGTCAGGGTCCCGTCGGCCTCGGGTGCGTCGGTGGGGATGGTGCAGGCCGAGGCGGCCATGGAGGTGACGGGGAGGTCCGGTTTCAGGGCTGGACCGCGGGGATGGTCGCTGGTGGGATGGGTGCTCATGAGTCGTCGTCGCCGTGGGGGAGTACCTCTTGGACCTTGGTCTTGAGGCCTTCCTTGATGACGCCCCATCGGCTGGTGTCGCCTTTGATCAGCGCCTTCGCCATCGAGGTCATCTGCTCGAGGGTGGCGTGCGGTGGGATCGGTGGGATGTCGGGGTCGCAGTGGACGTCCAGGACGAACGGTCGGTCGGCCGCGAGCGCGGTCTCCCAGGCATGGCGAGGTCGTCGGGGTCGGTGATGGTGAGGGCACCGAGACCGACCGAGGCGGCGAAGTCGGCGTAGGAGATGTTGGGCAGGGCCTGGGATTCGACGAACTTGGGGGTTCCGCCCATGGCCCGCAGCTCCCAGGTGACCTGGTTGAGGTCGTTGTTGTGGAGCACCGCGACCACCAGTCGTGGGTCCGACCACTCGCGCCAGTAGCGGCTGATGGTGATGAGCTCAGCCAGTCCGTTCATCTGCATGGCGCCGTCGCCCTCGAATGCGATCGCGGGCCGGTCGGGATGGGCGAACTTGGCGCCGATGGCGTAGGGGACGGCTGGGCCCATAGTGGCGAGGTTGCCCGAAAGCGAGCCACGCATGGTCCCGCGCATGCGGACCTGGCGGGCGTACCAGTTCGCGGAGGACCCGCTGTCGGATGTCACGATCGCGTCCGCGGGCGCCTGTTGGGAGAACTCCCTGAAGATCCGCATCGGGTTGACCGGATCGGCGCTGACGTGTGCCTCGGCGTCCATGGTTTCCCACCAGTCCGTCACCTTCGCGGCCAGCGACTCCTGCCAGGACCGGTCCTCCTTGCGTTGCAGCAGGGGGATCAGGGCACGCAGGGTAGCGGCGGCGTCGCCGACGAGGTTGACCTCGAAGGGGTAGCGCATGCCGATCATGGCGCCGTCGAGGTCGATCTGGACGGCGCGTGCCTGGTCGAGCTCGGGCATGAACTGGGTGTAGGGGAAGCTCGACCCGACCATCAGCAGCGTGTCGCAGTCGGCCATCATCTCGTAGCTCGGCCGGGTCCCGAGCAGGCCGATCGACCCGGTCACCCAACCCAGCTCGTCGCTGAGCACGTCCTTGCCCAGCAGCGCCTTCGCCGCGCCAGCACCGAGCAGGTCGGCGACCTCGGTGACCTCGGCGACGGCACCGCGCGCACCCTGGCCGACCAGGAGCGCGACCTTCTCGCCGGCGTTGAGGATCTTGGCGGCTCGATGCAACGCCTCGTCGTCGGGAGCTGTGCTGGGCCAGCTGATGCCCAGGCTCGAGGGCACCATCTTGAACTCGTGACTCGGCGCGACGTACTCCAGTTCCTGCACGTCGTTGGGGATGATGATCGCTGTCGGAGCCTGTCGAGTCATCGCGGTGCGGATCGCACGGTCCACCACGTTGGGCAGCTGTTCGGGAACAGTGACCATCTGCACGTAGTCGCTGGCCACGTCCTTGAACAGGCTGAGCAGGTCGACCTCTTGCTGGTAGCTGCCACCCATCGCCGACCGGTTGGTCTGTCCGACGATCGCGACCACCGGTACATGGTCGAGCTTGGCGTCGTAGAGCCCGTTGAGGAGATGGATCGCCCCCGGTCCGGAGGTCGCCATGCAGATTCCCGGCCGGCCACTGAACTTGGCGTACCCGACGGCCTCGAACGCACTCATCTCCTCGTGCCGGGCCTGGATGAAGCGAGGCTGGTCGCCGGCGCGGGAGAACGCGCCGAGGATCCCGTTGATCCCGTCGCCGGGGTAGCCGAAGACGTGCTCGACCCCCCATTCGGTGAGTCGTGCGAGCAGCTGGTCGGCCACAGTGGTGCTCATGCGTTTCTCCCTTCCTCATCGGGGGTATCCGGGGATGAGTTGTCATGTGAGGTACTGCGCGGGGATGCGGGCGGGGCAGGGTTAGAGGCGGCGGGCGTGTCGTAGCCGCTGGCGAGCAACTCGGCTAGGTGCACGGCCTGCTTGCCGCCACTGTCCAGGCCGTGAATCTGGGTGCGGCAGGAGAACCCGTCGGCGAGCGCCACCGTGTCGGGGTCCGCTGAACGCAGCGTCGGGAGCAGCGACTGCTCGGCGATGGCCTCGCTGACCTCTCCGTGCCCGGCGGTGAACCCGAAGTTGCCGGCCAGACCGCAACAGCCCGAATCGAGCCGGTCGACCTCGACGCCAGCCCCCTCCAGGAGCTGGTGGTCGGCGTCCCAGCCCAGCACGGCGTGCTGGTGGCAGTGGACCTGCGCCAGGGCACGCAGGTTCAGTTGGGGTGGTTCCCAGCCGTCGGTGTGCTGGGTGAGCAGCTCGGCCAACGTGACGGTATGGTCCCGCAGCCGGTCGACGTCCGGGTCGGCCGGGAACAGCTCTGAGGCGTCGGAGCGGAACACGGACGTGCAGCTCGGCTCGAGGCCGACCACGAGTCCGCCGTCGCGTACGTGCGGGGCCAGGACATTCACTGTGCGGCGGAGTCGGCGGCGCGCGGTGGCGAGTTGGCCGGTGGAGATCCAGGTCAGCCCGCAACACAGTGGTTCGGTGGGGATGGTGACCTGCCAGCCTGCTTCTTCCAGCACGCGGACGGCGGCGCGTCCGATGTGTGGGTCGAAGTAGTTGGTGAAGGTGTCGGGCCACAACAGCACCCGGCCGCGGATGGCGAGCGCGGGTCTGCTCGGCTCGGGTCGCTGGGCGAACCACCGCTGCAGAGAGTCCACCGCGAACGTGGGCGCCTCCCGGTCTTCGAGGCCGGCCAGCCGGGTCCCGAGGCGACGCAGTGCGGGGACGGCGGCGAGTCGGTTGACGACTCCGGCGAGCCGGGCGCGCTCGACAGCGCGGGCCGCCACGGGTAGGTAGCCGGTGGCATAGTCCGCACGGGGCCGCAGCCGGTGCCGGTAGTGGTGGGCCAGGAACTCAGCCTTGTAGGTGGCCATGTCCACCGAGGCGGGACAGTCGGTCTTGCAGCCCTTGCAGGCCAGGCACAGATCGAGGGCGTCGCGGACCTCGGTGGACCGCCACCCGTCCTGGATCGGGCTGTCGCCGTGACCGTCGAGCATCTCGAACAGCAGCCGGGCGCGGCCCCGGGTGGAGTGCTGTTCCTCGCGGGTGACCTGGTACGACGGGCACATGACGGTGCCGCCGTCGTTCTCGTGCTTGCGGCACTTACCGACGCCGACGCACCGGTTCGCGGCCTGGGTGAAGCTGCCGCCGTCCTCGGGGAACCCGAAGAACAGAGGTTCGCTCTGGCGGGGCTCCCACCGCCCACCCAGTCGCAGATGCGCGTCCAGGGGCGCCGGCTCGACCACCTTGCCGGGATTCATCCGGTTGCCGGGATCGAACAAGGCCTTGACCTCGCCGAACAGCCCAACGACCTCGTCGCCGAACATCCGGGGAAGCAGTTCGCCCCGAGACTGGCCGTCGCCGTGCTCACCGGACAGCGAACCGCCGTAGCTCACGACCAGGTCGGCCGCGCGCTCCATGAACCCTCGGTAGGTGACGACTCCTTCGGTGCTGTACAGGTCGAAGGGGATACGGGTGTGCACGCAGCCCTGACCGAAGTGCCCGTAGAGGCTGGGCCCGGTGTCGCTGGCGTAGCCGAACTCCTCATACAGCTGGCGGAGGTCGCGCAGGTAGTCGCCGAGCCGGTCGACCGGGACCGCGGAGTCCTCCCAGCCCTCGAAGGTGTCGGGCTTGCCGGGGACGTGCGCGGTGGCACCGAGACCGGACTCGCGTACCTGCCACAGCTCGTCCTCACGGTCCGGGTCGTCGAAGAACGAGGCATGCGGGGCATGGTCGGTGTCGGCAAGGGCGTCGAGCAGCGCATGAGCGCGCCGGTCGGCCTCGTCGGTGTCCTCACCACCGAACTGCACCATCAAGAACCCGGTGCCCTCAGGGAGCTCCTCGAGCGCTTGGGCGTTCATCCCTTTGATCTGCTGGTCGCGAATCAGGTAGTGGTCGACACCCTCGAGAGCGATGGGGTCGTGCTCGACGATGGCGGGTACCGCGTCGGCTGCGGCGGCGATGTCGGGGTAGCCGAGCACCACGAGCGTGCGGGCCTCGACGACCGGCACCAGCTCGAGCTCGGCGCGCAGCACGGTGACCAGGGTGGCCTCGCTGCCCACCAGCAGGCCGGCGATGTCGAAGCCGTGCTCGGGCAGCAGCGAGTCGAGGTTGTAGCCGGAGACCCGTCGCGGGATGTCGGGGTAGCGCTGTCGGATCAGGTCATCGTGGTCCTCGCGCAGGCTCCGCAGAGTGCGGTGGATCTGCGAGGCACGGCCCGGCGCCGAGACGAGGGCTGCGTAAGCCTCGTCGTCGAGTCGCCGGGCCGTGAAGCGGGTGCCGTCGTAGAGCAGCACGTCGAGCGAGACGATGTTGTCGACGACTTTGCCGGTGCGCTGCGCGGTGGCGCCGCAGGAGTTGTTGCCGATCATCCCGCCCAGCGTGCAGTTTTGGTGAGTGGCGGGCTCGGGTCCGAACCGCAGCCCCGTGTGGGCCAGCTGGCGGTTGAGGTCGTCGAGGACGATGCCGGGTTCGACCACGCAGCGCCGCTTCTCGGGTCGACGGAGACCAGCCGGTGGCAGTACTTGGAGAAGTCCAGGACGACGGCAGCGTTGGTGCACTGACCGGCCAGGCTGGTGCCGCCGCCGCGGGAGACGATCGGGAGGTCGTGTCCGCGGCAGACCTCGACCGCTGCGACTGCGGCCTCGACCGTGCGGGGGATGACCACACCCAGGGGGAGTTGGCGGAAGTTGGAGGCGTCGGTGGAGTAGGCCGCCCGGGTTCCGGGGTCGAAGCGGACCTCGCCGTCGACCCTGCTGATGAGGTCGTCGGCGGCGGCACTGAGCGGCAGCGCGGGGGCGCTCATCGGATCCTCTCCCGTAGGTCGGCGGCAGCGAACCCGATGGCGGTGGCAGCGCTGAGCAGGGCGAGCCGCCGGTGCGTCGGCGCGATGGCCGCCAGCGCGACCATGGTCGCGGCGTGCACGAGATCGATCGCGGCGTCCGCGTCACGAACCCACGGCCGACCAGAGGCGAGGCCGGTTCCCGACTGGAGGATGTACCGGACGCCGAGGATACGGACCGTGACACGCTCCGCCCGCCCGACGCGATCACTGGCTCCCTTGGTCAGGCGCAGGAACAGGCCGGGCCGGGCCAACGCGGCCGCGCCGAGACCGAGGCGTGCGACGTCGACTGGGCGGAGGGCGCTCACGCTGTCCTCCGCGATCGCAGGGCCGCGCCACCCGCAAGAGCGAGTGCGGCCATGCCCAGGGCGCGGCGGTGCTGGGAGGCCCACTGCTGCGGTGAGTGGCCGAAGGCGCGGTCATCGAAGGATCCGTGGGCGCCGTAGTCGTGGCCGTCGGATCCGTCGGCGGGCTGCCACAGGTTGACCGCCTGGTCCTCCGGCCTGGGTTCATCGGTCTGTTGGGAGGCCACGCCGGTGCGCGCCAGGTACCGGTCCAGCAGCCCCCCGGCGACGCGGTTGGCGATGATGGTGCCGGCGGTGGCGATGCCGACCCAATAGGCGCGACGTTCGGGATGAGCGGCGGCGTAGAGGACGCCGCGGGCGGCGACCTCGGGCTGGTAGAACGGTGGTACCGGCTGGGCCTGGTTGGGCAGCTTGGACAGCACCCAGGTGAACTGTGGGGTGTTGACGCCGGGCATCGCCACCGTGGTGACGTGCACGTTGCTGTGGTCGTGGCGCAGCTCGGTCAACAGCGACTCGTGGAAGCCCCACATGGCGTGCTTGGCACCGCAGTAGGCCGACTGAAGCGGGATGCCGCGGTGGGCGAGCGCGGACCCGACCTGGACGATCACCCCGCTGTCGCGGGGCAGCATCCGCTTCAGGGCGGTGCGGGTGCCGTTGACGAAACCGAGGTAGCTGACCTCGGTGACGCGGCGGAACTCTTCGGGTTCGATGTCGATGAAGCGGGCGAACACCGAGGTGAACGCGTCGTTGACCCATACGTCGATAGCGCCGAGCTCGGCCTCGACCCGGTCCGCGGCACGGTCGAGCGCTTCGTGGTCGGCGGTGTCGACGGCGATGGTCAGGGCGTCGCCGCCGAGGTCGCGGACCTCGCGGGCGGCTGCTTCCAAGCCGGTGCTGCCGCGGGCGAGCAGCGCGACGTGGTCGCCCTGTTGGGCGAACAGGCGGGCGCTGGCCCGTCCGATGCCGCCGGATGCTCCGGTGATGACGACGACGCGGGGGCTCCTCTTGACGCTCATCTGTGTTCTCCTGAAGGTCGACGTGGTCGGGGTCGGTGTGCTCCTGGCGGGTTATCTCGCACGGGCCTGGAAGCCCAGGGAGTTGAGGCCCGCTTGGCCCAATCGGTGGGCGCTTTCGAGCAGCAGGGCGTGGACGAAGGCTTGGGGGAGGTTGCCGCGCAGCTGGCGCTGCACGACGTCGTACTCCTCGGCGAACAGCCCGGGTGGTCCCATGGCTGCGCGGTTGCGTTCGAACCAGCGCATCGCGTCCTCGCGCCGACCGAGGTTCAGCTGGGCCAGCGACATCAGGAATCCGCACAGGACGAATGCGCCTTCGCTCTGGTGCAGGGGCCGTTCGGGATCGTGGCGGAACCGGTACACGTACCCGTCGTCGCTCAGCTCCTCGAGGACCGCGGTGATCGTGGCGAGGTTGCGGGGGTCCTCGGCTGCGACCGCTCCGCGGATGCCGGGCAGGAGGAGGGCCGCGTCGACGGCGGGGTCGTCGGGGGAGCGCTGCCACCGACCGGTGGGGTGGCGGCAGTCCCGGTCCACGGAGGCGACCAGCTCGTCGGCCTGCCTGCTCCAGGACTCGCCTTCTGCGCCGTCGGCGCCGATGGATGGGGCGGCTGCGGCGGCGCGGAGGCCGGCGGCGCACATGAGTCGCGAGTGGGCCCAGCGGCGGTTGTCGATCTCCCAGATGCCGGCGTCCGGTTCGTCCTGACGCTTTGCGATGGCCTCGACCAGGGTGCTGGCCGCTCGGCGTCCGTCGTCGCTGAGTCGGCCGCGGCCATCGGCGGCCGCCAGCAGCAGGAGGGACTCGCCCAGGGCGTCGAGCTGGAACTGGTTGTTGACCCAGTTGCCGGTCCTAACGGGTGCGCCCGGATAGCCCGGCAACGCGAGGTCGTGCTGGTCTGGGACCGGACCGCCAGCGATCGTGTACGCCGGTCGCAGGTCGGGGCCGTCTTCCAGGACCCGTTCGGACACGAACCGGACGGCGCCGTCGAGCAGGGTGTGGTCGCCGATGGCGGCGGCGGCCTGCCCGGCGTAGCACTGGTCGCGGATCCAGACGTAGCGGTAGTCGTAGTTGCGTCCTTGATCGGCGCGCTCGGGGAGCGAGGTGGTGGCGGCGGCCACCATGGCGCCGGTGCTGGCGGTGAGTCCGCGGAGCACGGCGTAGGAGTGTCGCGACTCCCCGGGTGCCACCGAGCTGTCCATGTCGGGTACGCCGTCACGCCAGGCGCGTTCGGTGCGGTCCCACAGCTGGTCCGGATCGGGTAGCTGCTGGGGTAGGGGTGCCTTGGAGATCTCCAGTACCAGGTCGCGCGACTCTCCGGGCGGTACGACGAGGTCGAGGACCAGTCGTCCGTCCTGCACATGCGCGTGCTGGGTGGCTCCGGTCCATCGGTAGGTCAGGTCGCCGGAGTGGCCGTGCCAGCGGCCGTCTTCGCTGCGGGCGACCGTCATGTTCCGGGCGCCGAACTCGGCGCGGATCTCGAGGACGACCTGGACATGGGTCGTGTTGAGGGTGGCTTTGATCCGCCGGAGCAGAACCACCCGGTCCGGTTCGCCGGGGAACGAGAGGGCCTCACGGCACTCGGTGACCGCGTGGGTCGATACCCAGCGGCTGCGCCAGATCAGGCTGTCGGCCTCGTAGTAGCCGCCCCACACGAACCGGTCGTCGGCGGGGCTGATGCCGTACCCGCCGTGTCCGCCGAGCAGGCTTGAGAACACCGGGTCGTCGTGCCAGGCCGGCGCGCACAGGAACGCGATGTCTCCCGCGGGGCCCGACCAGGGCGCCGCGCTCGCCGTCGGCGACGAGCGCGTACTGGCGCAGCACGTGCGGAGAGGGTCGGACCAGGTCGAGGCTCGGGCGTCGGGTCATGGCGCGACGATCAGGGCTTGCGGGGCGGCCTGCTTCATCCGGGTGGTCAGCCAGGTCAGCTGGCGGGTCGTTTCGGCCTCACTCGAGGTGGCGATCTCGAGAAGTAGTTGGTCGCGCAGTCCTTGGGCGCCCTGGGCGATCACGGTCCAGGTGCTGTGCACCAGGGTGGCGAGCAGGTGCAGGTCCTGCAGGTCACGCAGGAGCCCGATCTCGCCCTCGCGGGTGCTGGTCAGTGCCTGGGCACGTAGTCGCTCGGGTTCGTCGACGTCGTCCTGCTCGCCGTAGCGCTCGACCACCGGGGCGAGGGCCTCGCGGTGTTGCTCGCTCCAGCCGGCCAGGGTGTGGCAGGTGTGGAAGATGTCGGCCTGCGCGGCGTGACCGTCGGCGACGGCGCGGAGAGACTCCGCCAGCGTCTGTTCGCTGTGGTCGGCGAGCGCAACGTAGGTCGCGAGGTGCGGCATCAGTTCTCCTGGGAAGGGTCGAGTGCGTAGTGCGGTGTCTCGTCGAGAACGTGGCTCGACGTGGCAGCACCGCCGCCGGTGGCGGGCGCGGTGGTGGGCGTGCCGGGGGCAGGTGCAGAGGCCGTGTTGTTAGGAGCCGGCGCGGGGCCCTGGCCGCTTCGCAGCCGGGTCACCCGGCAGGCGGCGGTCTTGAAGGTGGGTTGTTTGGAGACCGGGTCCCACACGGTCATAGTGAGCTCGTTGGCTGAGCGGTGGTCGGCGTCGGTGAGGTCGTCGGGGTCCCAGTGTCCGTAGTGGAACGGCGCGAACACCGCGCCCGGCATGACCCGCCCGATCCGAGCGCGCACCTCGATCGCGCCCCGGGGGGACTCGACTCTGACCCAGTCGCCCTCGTTGATGTCGAGCTCGGCGGCGTCGGTGGGGGAAAGCTCGACCCAGGCGTCGGGTGCCGCCTGGTCGAGGGAGCGTGCTCGGCCGGTCTTGGTCCGAGTGTGGAATTGGAAGACGGTCCGGCCAGTGGTGAACAAGAGTGGGTACTCATCGCTTGGCGTCTCGTGAGCCGGGGTGTACGGAGCGCTCTTGAGGAACGCGCGGCCTGCTGGCGCCATCGCCCTGTGCTCCTGTTCGCTGACCGCCCCGCCGGTGATCAGGTCGTGGCCGTAGGTCTCGCAGTAGTCGGTGTCGGTGGGAAAGATCCCGTCGACGTACAGCCGGTCGGTGCCGTTCGGGCGCTCGGCGTTGACCGGCCACGGGATGCCTGAGGGGCCGCGCAGCTTGGCGTAGGACAAGCCGGTGTAGTCGACCGGGCGACCGGCAGTGACAGCAACCCACGCGTCGAACGCCTCCTCGGGGGTGCGCCACTTGACCACGGGCTGACCGTCGCGGTCGACGAAGCCCATCGCGTCGGCGTACATCAAGAAGATGTCGAGGTCGCTGCGTGCCTCGCCGGGTGGCTCGACGGCCTGTTCGGAGAGGTGGACGACGCGGTTCACGTTGGTGAAGCAGCCGGTCTTCTCACCCCACCCTGCCGCCGGCAGCACGACGTCGGCGAGCTCGGCGGTCTCGGTGAGGAAGAGGTCCTGGACGACGGTGAAGCACTGGTCGCCGCTCAGGAGCTTGCGGATCCGCGCGGACTCGGGCATGGAGACGGCGGGGTTGGTGGCCGAGATCCACAAGAACCCGATCGACCCGGTCTCGGCGTAGGACATGATCTGCATCGCGTGCGTGGGCGGGGCCCAGTGCGGCACCGTCATCGCGTCGACGTTCCACGCATCAGCCAGCAGCTGGACATGTTCCGGGTTATCCCAGTTGCGGAAACCCGGCAAGTCACCGTCCGCTCCGCACTCGCGGTTGTTCTGAGCGGTCGGCTGCCCGTTCATCTGCAGCACCCCGGCGCCCGGGCGGCCGATCATGCCACGCAGCAGATGCAGATTGTGCACCGCCACTGAGGCCGCGGTTGCCTGATGGGACTGGTAGAAGCCTTGGAGCACTGTAGAGAGCACGTTTTTGCTCTCGCCGAAGATTCGGGCGGCGGAGCGCAGGTCGTCCGGCGCGATGTCGCAGAGGTCGGCGACGTGCTCAGCCGTGTAAGGCTCGACGGTCTGACGCAGATCCTCCAGGCCCAGTGTGTGCTGCTCGACCCAGTCGTCGTCGATCATGTGGTGGACGAACAACTCGCGGGTGAGCCCGTTCATCAGTGCCAGGTTGGTCCCGACCCGGGGTGCCAGGTGGACGCCGCCGGTTCGTTCGGCTTCGTCGGCGACGGCCGTGCGCCGCGGGTCGACGCTCACGATGCGTGGCGGGTCTTCGCCGCGGGTGCGGTCCAGGATCCGGGTCCAGAGCACGGTCTGGGTCTCGGGCATGTTGTGGCCGTAGAGAAAGATCGCGTCGCAGTGCTCGATGTCGGTGTAGGACCCGGGCTGGCCGTCGGCGCCGAAGGATTCCTTGAAGGCAGCCGCGCTGGTGGCGGTGCACAGGCGGGTGTTGCCGTCCATGTGCGGGGTCCCGAGTCCGGCCTTCCCGATCACCGCCAGCGTGTAGTACTCCTCGAGGAACAACTGGCCGGAGGTGTAGAAGCCGTGGCTCAATGGGCCCTTCTCGGTGAGGAGCCTCCTGCTCACCTCGACCACGCGGCCCATCGCGGTGTCCCAGTCGGTCTCGACCAGCTGGCCGCTTTCCCGGATCAGCGGACGAGTCAGACGGTCGGGAGAAGAAGCCCAGGGTGTGCTGCCGTAGAGCCCCTTCGGCCCGAGCCGTCCGTGATTGACGGTGTCGCCCGCCCGACCGCGGATACCCACCATCCGGCCGTCCTTGACCGCGATATCGGCCCCGCACCCGTTGCTGCACAACAGACACGCGGACTGGACCCAACGGTCCACGTCCTGATCTCCGATGCCCTCGTGGAGGTATTGGTCCACCCGGGCGGGCCACACCGCTCCACGCGCGTGAGGAGCAGCCTCCCCGTAAACGTTCGCCACGCGATCCGTTGACTCCTCGCCGTGCTGCATGTGAGACATGTACCCAGCCTTCCAAGACCTATGCGGTATCGCATGTATGCTGTTTAGCAACCAAAGCACGGGTTTCGAAGGGACACAAGGTGGCCAAGCAAGGCCCGACGTCAGCGTCGGCGCGCGACGACGCAACCCCCGACCAGATGGGCGACATGGCCGACGCCCTCATCACCGTCAGTCGCGCCCTACTCGGAATTGCCGTGCGATCCATCAACTCCGCGCCGGTCGAAGTGACCCTTGTTCAGCACCGACTGCTGGTCCTTCTCGCAACCGGGGGCGGTCAGACCGTCGGCACGCTGGCCGAACAACTAGAGATCAACGCCTCCAACGCCAGTCGCCTGTGCGACCGTCTCCAGAAGCTAGGACTCATCGGGCGCGACCGGTCCTCACGCGACGGCAGAGCGGTCGACGTGTCGCTGACCTCTGCAGGACGGGCACTCGTGGAGACCGTACGGGAGCACCGCCGAAACGAGGTCAAACGAGTCCTCGGCCGTATGTCACGCACCCATGTCGACGCGACCATTGAGGCGCTCAACGCCTTCAGCGAAGCCGCCCACGAGACCGGGGAGGCGCAATGGAGCGCCTACGCGTTCTGACACCGCGCCGTGAGCGACGGAGGCGACTGGCCCACCCGACTGCCGGGTTCCCCAACGTTGCGTCGGGCGGCCGCTCACCCAGCAGCTCGTCGGTGCGCCTGTCCAGCTCAGGGTGCCTAGAGCGTGACTGCTGTCCGCCACGTGCGTGTGTTCAAGCGGTTCGCGGCGGAGTCGCATGCGGGCGCTAGGGTCCAGCAGATGAGGTGGGTCAGTTCGGGAGGCGTGCTGTTATCTCTGACGGTCGTCGTGCTCGCTGCTGCGGGGTGTGCGCCGATGGGATCTGCGGAGAACTCGAACGCGTCGCGGGCGGCCCTGGACTTCGAAGATTCGTTGTCAAACCCAGCCCATGCGTGCGCCCTCCTTGCGCCCGGAACCTTGGCCGAGTTGGAGCAGAGTTTTGGGAGGTGCGACAGGGCGCTCCCCGATCAGAACCTGCCGGTCGGCACCAAGGTCGCCGGTGTGGATGTCTATGGCAAGGACGCCATCGTGCATCTCGACAAGGACGTCGTGTTCCTGGCCGGGTTCGATGACGGCTGGCGGGTGACCGCAGCGGGATGCACACCACTTCAGGACAGGCCCTTCACCTGCACGATCAAGGGGCAGTGACATGCGCATCTTCTTCGCTAGCTATCTCGTCTTTGTCGCCCTCGGCCTCGCGGCCTGCTTCCTTCTGGGAGCTCTGCACCGATGAAGGACGAGCCGAACCTGACGAACGTCGAGACGGGCCTGGGACCGTGGCTACGCAACCACAGCCTGACCCTGGCCTTCACGGGGTTGTTACTCGCGGCACTGGTCGGCCAAGCGCTGACCGGCGTGGCTGGCTACAACGAACAGGTCCGGGATGCCCAGCTCCCGACCCTGACCTTGCTGCAGTACCTCACTTCGTCGCAGTTCGCGGTTGACGTGGCCGAGAACTGGCAGTCGGAGTACCTGCAGTTCCTTCTCTACATCTTGCTCACTGTCTGGCTCATCCAGGTCGGCTCCCCGGAGTCGAAGAAGCCTGGACAGCGCGGACGCGAGACATTCGAGGAGCAGAAGATCGGCAGCTACGCCACGGCCGGATCCCCAGCGCCGGCACGCATGAGGGGATGGCGACTGAACCTGTACTCCCACTCGCTGGGCCTTGTCATGGGCCTGGTGTTCCTCGGCTCCTGGTCCGCCCAGTTCGTCGCCGGTCGCAGCGCCTACAACGCCGAACAGATCCAAGACCTGCAGGCTCCTCTGACCTGGTCGCAGTACCTGCAGGCACCGGACTTCTGGAACCGCACGTTCCAGAACTGGCAGTCGGAGTTCCTCGCTGTGGCGACCATGGTCGTGTTCAGCATCTACCTGCGCGAGCGGGGATCCCCGGAGTCCAAACCCGTGGGTGTCTCCCACGAATCGACCGGCGTGGAAGGGTAGCGGCAGGGCCGTCGCCGGTGGCGATAAGCACACCATGCACCCGTCCGCCCTACGCCTGGGAACCACCGCGCCTCGCCCACGACCAACACCAACCAACCAAGCTCAGGACCCCCGACCAGGTCCAAGCGCCCCCTGATTCACTATGTTCGAGCTCTACGCCAGAATGACTACAGGTCGTAGTTCTCACGTGGCACTCGGCCTGACCTGCACGGACTCCTGGATGCGATGGGTCGACCCCTCCCAACCGCTCTCGGCCGGGAGCGCGACCCGCCGCGACCAGTTCCGCACGCCGGCGTCTCCCGGGTCAGCCCGGGTTGCGCCGCCCACGCATACCGGGCCGGGCCGTGGCGCGGCGTGGCCGTCGCTTGATCGGTTCAAAAGTGTGATCATGTGAAGGGAGGGTCAGGTACGGCGTAGGGGCGCTCTGCCGGCTGGTTGTGTCACCGGGTCGGGGTTGGGTCCTTCGGGTACCGCAACGGTGACGTCCCGGTTGGCTTCGAGGCGTACCGGCGTCCCGTGGTGAGCAGTCTCGAACGGATCGCCCGCAAGCAGGCGGTAAGTCACCGCCTGCGAGCCGTCTCCGCCATCGGACCCGTGCCGGCGGACGTCGACCAGCAGCGTGCGGGACTGGAAGGTTAGCCGGAACTCCAGGCGGGTCAGCTTCGCTGGCAGCCGGGGCGCGAACGTCAGCCAGCCTGCGTGGTCCCGCATGCCACCGAAACCGGCGACGGCCACCGCCCAAGTGCTTCCGGCTGCGGCGATGTGCACCCCGTCGTCGACGTTGTCGTGCAGGTTTCGGATGTCGGTGAAGGCGGTTTCGGCCCAGTAGTCGTAGGCCAGGTCGAGGTGGCCGACTTCGGCGGCGACGATGGCCTGAGTGGCGGCCGAGAGCGAGGAATCCCGGGTCGTGCGAGCCTCGTAGTAGGCGAAGTTCCGTGCCTTCTCCTCATCGGTGAACGCGTCCCCACGCAGGTGTAGGGCGAGCACCAGATCGGCCTGCTTGATCACCTGCTGCCGGTAGAGCTGGAAGTAGGGGTAGTGCAGCAGCAGGGGGTAGTAGTGGGGCGGGGTGGCCTCGAAGTCCCATTCGGCGTGCTGGGTGAAGTCCTCTGACTGGGCGTGGACCCCGCGCTCCTCGTCGTAGGGCAGCCGTACCCGCGCCGCGGCAGAACGCCAGAGCTCGAGCTCGTCCCGGCTCACCTCGAGCCCGGCGGCCGCTTCGGGCCATCGCTCACATGCGTCGGCGGCGTCGGTGAGGTTCTTCTGCGCCATCAGGTTCGTGTAGATGTTGTCGTCGACCACAGCCGTGTACTCGTCGGGGCCGGTGACTCCGTCGATCCGGAAGCAGCCGTCGCTCGCGAAGTGCCCGAGCGACGCCCACAATCGGGCCGTCTGCACGAGCAGTTCGACGCCGAGCGTTCCCGCGAACTCGTCGTCACCGGTCGCTGCGACGTAGCGGGTGGTCGCGTCGGCGATGTCGGCGTTGACGTGGAACGCCGCGGTGCCTGCCGGCCAGTAACCGGAGCACTCCTCGCCATGGATGGTGCGCCAGGGGAACGCCGCACCCTTCAGGCCCAGCTCCTCCGCACGGGCCCGTGCCGCCGGCAGCGTCCGGTGCCGCCAGGTCAGAGCGCCCTTGGCGGCCTCCGGGGCCGTGTAGGTCAGCATGGGGAGCACGAACGTCTCGGTGTCCCAAAACGCGTGACCGTCGTATCCGTGCCCGGTCAGGCCCTTGGCGGGGATGGCCTGTGACTCGGTGCGTGCGCCGGCCTGGAGCACGTGAAACATCGACACCCGTACCGCCTGCTGCAGGGCTGGGTCGCCTTCGACCACCACGTCGCTGCGTGCCCAGAAGCGGTCCAGGTACTCGCGCTGCCGCGCGGCCAGAATGTCCCACCCTTCGAGTTTCGCGACCCCGAGCGCCGCGTCGACCTGGTCCCGGAGTGCCGCAGCGGACCGGCGGCTCGACCAGCTGTAGGCCAACAGCTTCACCAGCCGCAACGGCTCGCCCGCGCGGAGGTTGCAGGTGATGGTCATCCGGGCCAGGTCCCGGTCGCACTCCATCGCCGTAAGGGCACCGTCCGGGAGGGTTAGCTGGTGGTCCATCCCGGCCGCGACCCGAAGCCGACTGTGCTCGGTCCGGTGCACGAGCACGGCGCCGTGGTCCCGGCTGTCGTTCATCTCGCCTCGCAGCGGCCGGACCAGCGGCGCCGCGTCGCGTGGGTCGGTGGAGGCCTCGACGGTTCCCTCGTTCGCGAGCAGGTCGGACTGGATGGCGGCGTAGAACCCGTCGTCCAGCGGCTCGACCTCATAGCTGATCGCCGCGAGAACTCGTTCGGTGAACGAGACCAGCCGCTTCGACGTGACCCGGACGCTTGACCCGTTGGGCGCCGTCCACTCAGTGCGGCGCTCCAGGATGCCCGAGCGCAGGTCGAGCACCCGCTCGTGAGACCGCACCCGGCCGTAGCGCAAGTCGAACGGCGAGTCGCCGACATGTAAACGGATCAGCTTTCCGTCGGTGACATTGACCACGCTCTGGCCGGACTCTGGGAAGCCGTACCCAACCTCGGCCTGCGGGAGCGGACGCTCCTCATAGAAGCCGCTGATGTACGTTCCAGCGACGACGTGCGGTTCGCCCTCCTCGAGGGAACCGCGCAGCCCGATATGGCCGTTCGACAAGGCGAACAGCGACTCCGACACCGCCAGGTCCGCCGGGTCGATGCGCGCGGTGCGCAGGTGCCACGGCTCGATCTTGAACCCACCCCACGTCTCGCCGTCGGTCTCCTCCACGGTCCCGGTCACGACGCATCCAGAAGATCCACGAGGTCATCGACGACGATGTCGGCGCCGCTGGCCTTCAGTGCGTCGGCCTGGTTGCCGCGATCGACCCCTACCACGAACCCGAACCTCCCTGCCCGCCCTGCGGCCACTCCGGCCAAGGCGTCTTCGAACACGGCGGCCGAGGCCGGCTGCACGCCCAGCCGGCGCGCCGCGGCCAGAAACGTGTCGGGTGCAGGCTTGCCGGGCAGCCGCTCCTCCTGAGCGACCGCGCCGTCAACCCGCACCTCGACCAGGTCCTCGAGACCCGCTGCGCGGATCACCGCCTCACCGTTGGCCGACGAGGTGACCACGGCGGTCCGGATCCCGGCCGCACGCACCGCACGGAGATATTCGGTTGACCCCGGAATCACCTCGACACCCTCGCGGGCGAGCCGAGCCAGAAGCAGGACGTTCTTGCGGTTCCCGACGCCGGCGACCGTGTCAGCTTCGGGAGGGTCCCCACGCGACCCCTCGTTCAGAACAATGGCGCGGGAGGCCAGGAAGTCGCGGACGCCGTCGCGGCGCTGCCTGCCGTCGACGTACGTGAGGTAGTCCTCGTCGGTGAACAACGGCAGGCCCCGAGCCGCGAGCAGTGCATCGAAGACCTCGCGCCAGGCCGCGCGATGCACGACGGCGGTGTCGGTCAGCACGCCGTCCAAGTCGAACAGGCAGGCCCGCACCCCGTCGGGAAGTCCGAGACGGTTCATACCGCCAACGTACTGGCGGGGAACCGAGCCGCCCATTACCCGTGACCGCGCAGTCGGGGTCGACGGGGTCCACCTAACGCCAATGGCTCACGTCAGATCGGTCAATTGACCGCTTTCGTGCGGTCTCGATGACGAGCGCACCGCGTCGGTTGGTTGGTGGTATTTGGCCAGCTGGTCAGTCGTGACTCGCTTCAGTTCGGCGTCGGGGAACGGGTCCAGTAGTCGCCATCCGGCTTCGAGAGTCTCGGCGAGGGTGCGTCGCTGGGCACCCTGGTCGAGGTAGGTCTTTTCGAACGCGGCGGCGAAGGCGAGATGCCGCCGGTCCTCCGGGGGGAGCCCGCTCTCACCGACGATGGACATCAGGCGCCGCACCTCACGTCCGCGCGCGTAGCAGGCGTAGAGCTGATCAGCGAGGCCGCGGTGGTCCTCTCGGGTCTTGTCGGCACCGATGCCGGCATTCATCAGACGGGACAGGGACGGCAGAACGTCGATTGGTGGGGCGATGCCCTGCCTGTCGAGGTCGCGGGACAGCACGATCTGACCCTCGGTGATGTAGCCGGTGAGATCAGGGATGGGGTGGGTGATGTCGTCGTCGGGCATCGTCAGGATCATCAGTTGGGTCAGGGATCCGGACCCTCCGCTGACTCGTCCGGCGCGCTCGTACAGCGAGGCCAAGTCTGTGTACATGTAGCCCGGATAGCCTCGCCGGCCGGGGATCTCCTCGCGTGCCGCAGAGATCTCACGCAGCGCCTCGCAGTAGGCGGTCATGTCCGTCATCACCACGAGCACGTGGCTGTCCAGCTCGAAGGCGAGGTACTCGGCCATGGTGAGCGCCACCCGCGGTGTGAGCAGTCGCTCGATGGTTGGGTCCTCGGCCAGATTGAGTAGCAGGACGCTGCTCGAGGCGGCGCCCCCGGCCAGGAACTCGGTGCGGAAGAACTCCGCCTCCCGACGCGTGACGCCCATGGCGGCGAAGATGACGACCACGTCGGCCTCGTCGCCTGGAGCTCGCGTCTGCGCGGCGATCCGCGCCGCGAGCGCGTTCGCCGGAAGCCCCGGACCGGAGAAGATGGGCAGCTTCTGACCACGCACCAGTGTGATGAGTCCGTCGATCGCCGAAATCCCGGTCTCGAGGAACTGGTCCGGGTGGGCGCGCATGATGGGGTTGAGCGGAAGGCCGTTGACGTCTCGGTGGGTATCCGGGACCGGTTCGGGACCTCCGTCGCGAGGCCTTCCGGCACCATCGAGCACCCGTCCGAGGTAGTCGGCCCCCACGCCCACTTGCGCGGCCCGGCCACGGGTGACCACGGCGGTCTCGTGGCGACCGATCCCGGCGGTCCCACCGAACACCTGCACGGTGGCGAGCGAGCCGTCGAGCTCGAGCACCTGCCCTTCTCGGACCTGACCGTCTCCGGTCATGACCTCGACGAGCTCCCCGTAGCCGACGCCGTCCATCCCGGTGGCGATGACAAGGGGGCCGGCGATCCGGGTCACCGTGCGGTGGCCCACCGTGTACAGCGTCGGAGCATCGGTGGTGGTCATAGCCTGCCCATCTCCTCGGTGATCTGCGTGCTCAGCTCTGCGGTCATATCCAGGGCGGAGCCATCGGCGTCGGCGCCGGGCCAGCGACGCATCCTGCCGAGGCCGGCGAGCGCGCTCGCGTCGGTGATTTCGGCGATGGGCACGCCGCGGGCGTGCGCAGCCGTCATCGCGGTCGCGGTCGCTTCCACGACACGGAGCATGGCCAGGAGCCGGGTCGGGGGGCAGGACGCATCCAGCGGGTCGAAGGATGACTGCTGCAGCACGTCCTCGCGCAGGGCCCGACCGACGCGCAGGGTGAGCCGTTGCTCCGCGGCCAGCGCCTCGACGCCGAGCAACGACGCGACGTCCTGCAGGGCACCTTCGGCCTGCAACGTTGCCGATGCCCACCCACGAAGTCGCGTCCAGTCGTGATCCACCTCACGGTCGAACCACGGGCCCAGGTCGTACTGGGAGAAGCTCCGCAGCCAGTTCACTGCCGGGAAGTGACGTTGCCTGGCCAGGGCGGTGTCGAGCGCCCAGAAGCAGCCAGCGAGCCGTAAGCTGTGCTGGGTGATGGGTTCGGAGAAGTCGCCGCCGGCCGGGGAGACCGCACCGACGATGGTCACCGATCCGGTGCGCTGCGGGGTGCCCAGGCATCGGACCGCGCCGGCGCGTTCGTAGAAGCCGGCCAGACGCGTGGGCAGGTACGCCGGGTAGCCGTCCTCGGCGGGCATCTCTTCCAGCCTGCTCGAGACCTCGCGAAGCGCCTCGCCCCAGCGGCTCGTCGAGTCGGCCAGCAGGGCGACGTCGTAGCCCTGGTCGCGGAAGTATTCCGCGATCGTGATCCCGGTGAAGATGCTGGCCTCGCGTGCGGCCACGGGCATGTTGGATGTGTTCGCGATCAACACGGTGCGTTCCATCAGGGGTGCGCCGGTGCGGGGGTCCGTCAGGCGAGGGAACTGCTCGAGCACTTCGGTGAGCTCGTTGCCGCGTTCCCCGCATCCGATGTAGACGACGATGTCGGCGGTCGAGAACTTCGCTAGAGCCTGTTCGAGTACGGTCTTGCCGGTTCCGAACCCACCCGGGATGATCGCGCTGCCGCCGCGGGCGACCGGGAAGAGCAGGTCGAGGACCCGTTGGCCGGTGACCAAGGGCACCGTGAGCGGCAGCCGGCCCGCGGCCGGGCGTGCGAGGCGCAGCGGCCAGTGTCGCATCATGGTGATCTCGTCACCGTCGATCTCCGCGACCGCATCGAGGACCGTGGCGGGCCCTGGGCGGATCGAGGTGATGGTCCCGCCCCGATCCGGCGGCACCAGGATCCGGTGCTCAATGGCTGTTCCCTCGGCGACCGTGCCGAGCAGGTCGCCGGGCCCGACCGGGTCGCCCACACCGATCGCGGGCCGGAACTCCCACAGACGGTCGCGGTCGAGCCGGGAGGGGTCGGCGCCGCGGGCGATGTAAAGGCTGCCGTCGGCGCTGAGCGTCTCGAGCGGACGCTGGGTGCCGTCGAGAATGGCGCCGAGCAGACCCGGACCCAGCTCGGCGTACAGCGGTTCGCCGGTTGCGACGACCGGCTCGCCGACTCGTAGCCCGGTGGTGTCTTCGAAGGCCTGGATGACCACCAGGTCGACGTCGATCTTGATGACCTCCCCCAGGAGCTCCTCGGTGCCGAGCCGTACGACGTCGAACAGCCGCGTGTGCGGCAGGTTCGTGGCCGTGACGACAGGTCCGGAGACCTTGACGACCCGCCCCTTTTCTTCCGGTGCCTGCCCAGAGGCCGGGCGGACGTTCGGGGACGCCGTCGTGGTCATGGCGTGCCGTCCCCGGGGCTGAAGGTGATCTGATATCCGACGGCGCGGGCGAGCAGGTCCCGCAGCATCGCGTCGCGAGCTGCGGAGACGTCGCCGTCCTCGTCCGGGAGACTGACGATCAGCGGTGTGTCCTTCGTTGCCCAGGCATCGCGCGTCGGTGACGGGAGCAGGGACCACAGCCGGGCGTGGACCGCGACGATGGCGGCCGTGCCGTCCTCGATGGCGGCTCTGACTGCAGCCACGGTCTCGTCGGCGTCGGCGGCGATGACGGTCCTGGCGCCGCCGAGGCGAAAGCCCGTGGCCGTGGCCGGAGTGGCGACGACAAGCGCGTCTGTCATGGATAGTCCTCTCTCGTGGCATCCGGGCTCATGTGATGAGCAGTTCTCGTACGTCGTGTCTGTTCGCGGTACTCGAGAGCAGGATCCGGACGACGCGTGCCTCGCATTCGGCCGCGACGACGTAGCCCACGGGCACGTCGGCACCGAGTGGATCGCCGCGGCGTATCTGGCGCACTGCCTGTCGCCAGTTGGCCACTTTCAGATCCCACTCAAGGACGGACAGGTCCGGTTGGTACGGCTGCCGGTCGAGTGCTGCGCTCCAGCCGGGGCGGGCGGCCAGGACCGCGGTCCGATCGCCGCCGCGGGCGGCCAGCAGTGCGGGCAGGCTGATTGCCCCGACCGGAAGCAGGTGCGGTGTCTCCACCGCCGAGTCGCGCAGGACGGCTAGCAGGTTCGAGCGGTCGCACTCCTCGCGGACCAGCTCCAAGACCGGATGGGCAGCCCTCCCGGCTCGTTCGAGTTGAGTGAGCCAGCCAGTGATGGCGGTTGACGCCACCGTGGCCTCGAACTCATCGGGGTCGGACCTCAGCTCGAAGCGGTCAAATGCCGCCGGGAGCACATGCGCCGTCAGGGGGTCCGGGAGGTGGTGGGCTGCCAGCCGCAGGACGGCGGTGGCGCCGTCGTCGGCGGCCCCGATGTCGGCGGCGGCTCGCCGGTCGAGCGCACCGACGCCCATCACCGCGAAGAGCCTGACGGCGGTTGGCTTCCCGCCGCGTGCCCCACGCAGGAGAGCCAACGTGTCGTGCAGGTCGTGACGCGCGAGCAGTACCCCGACCACTGACCGGGCGGACCCGACGTAGAGCCTTCGCACGTCGCCGAGGACCTCGCGGAGCCGCTGACCGACAACTCGGAGGAGGTGGGCCTCGGCATCCTCGCCTTGGGTCGGGTAGGCGCGGTAGATCGTCGAGGCCAGTCGCTCGACGGCCGCGTCGCGGGGCAGGGCGGAGAGTCTCTCGTACTCCGCCTGGTCGAGGAGGGCGGGGAGCCTGGCTCGTAGTCTCGTGTTGCCGGCGATGAAGTCGGCGCGCGGGGTCATTCGTCATCCCAGGAACGGCTCAACCGGATCCGGAGGGTGGGCCAGGCATTGGCCAGCCTCGTGGCGTAGGTGTTGTCGACGTAGCGGCCCTCGTCGTCCTCGGCGATAGCCCCACCTGTCGTCAGGTCGGCCTCGACGCGAACGCCGAGCCCGGACCGCAGCGTGGCGGCATCGGCGCGGTGGGCCCGAACGCTCGTCGCGCCTGGAAGGGCTGCCAGTGCCTCGTCGACACAGGCTTGGGTGCCGACAGCCCCGGCAGCGGTTCCGGGTAGCTGCAACAGCTGTTCGTGAACCTGTGCGTACACCGCCTGGAGTGCATCATCTCGAGCTGTCCGCAGGGCCTTGCGGGCGTCCGCTCGGGCTGTGACGACCAGGCTCTGCGCCTCGGGTCGCACCGATTCCTCAGCCGACGCCACAGCCTCGGCTCGGGCGTGGGCCCCCTGCTCCCGAGCGTCCGCGATGATCCGCACGGCCTGCTGATGTCGGTCGCGTCGGGAGTGCTCCAGCTCTGCCGCGCCCTCCTCTTCGAGCGCGGCGAGCAGATCGCGCAGAGACATCAGGCACCGCCGAGGAGCAGGATGATCATGGCCGCGACAGCGAAGCCGAGGATGACCAGGGTCTCCGGGATCGCCACCAGCAGGATTGCGCGGCCGATCAGCTCGGGTTTCTCCGCGACCGCGCCCATGGCTGCGGCACCGATGCGCGCTTGCGCGTATCCGGTGGCGAGGGCCGATAGGCCGACCGCGAGGCCGGCCCCGAGGGCGATGAGTCCAAGCTCCATGATGGTGTCCTTTCAGACGTGTGACCCGGCCGGGACCGGCTCGGGTGCCTTACGGATGGGTGCCGTGAGCCGCTCGGCGCGGAAGGGTTCGTCGCCGCGGTCGGTGGGCCCACCGAGAGGGGCGAAGAGCCTGCCGCCGCCCTCGTGGAACTGTCCGAAGAACTCGACATAGTGCAGCCGGAGGGCCTGGATCATCGGGCTGAACGCCGCCAGAGCCAGGTTGAGGGCATGGAAGAACGCAGCCACGAGGATGCCCAGCAGCAGCGGTCCTCTCGCGCCCAGCTCATTGGCCACCTCGGCCAGGTAGGTCGAGGCCAGTCCCACCGCCGCGAGGCGCAGGTAGGACAAGACGTTCCCGAGCGTGCCCAACAGCTCGAGTGGGCCGAGGAGCAGGCCCAGTGCACCATCCGAGGCGCAGGTGGTGATGACGCCGACCGTGAGCAGGACGACGACCGGAAGCATCAGGCCCCCCGGGAGAAGCTCTGTGGTGACCGTGGCGAGTCCGCAGACGCCGACCAGCACCAGCAGGGTGCCGAGTTTCGCCGCGAGGCGTCGACGGCGATGACCATGAGCAGCCGTCCACACGCCCAGGAGCAGCCCCAGGACGACATGAACCAGACCGACCGCGACGGAGAACAGGAGCAACGGCTCCAGCGCCGCCGGCCCGCCGCGGTAAAACCACAGGGCCGGCATGCCCATGCGGTGACCCAGACTACCCAGGGCTTCGCCGTACAGGAGACCGAACAGGATCGCCCAGCACTCCGCCGAGGCCCAGGACTCGGCCCACGTCGCCGCTCAGGCCGCCCCGTGACCGGCGTGCCCTGAGCACCTGCGAGGCCGCCAGCATGAGGGCGCCATAGACGACGTCACCCACCATGATCCCGAAGAAGATCGGGAGGCCGAAAGCCATCAGCCCGGTCGGGTCCGGGCCCTCACGGGAGGGCCATGACAGGAATCCCACGAGCCGCTGGAACGGTTGCCAGCCAGGACGGTTCCTCAGCAGTACCGGCCGGTCGTCGGGTCCGTCCGTGGGCACGCGCGCTATCGCGACGGCCGCTCCCAGTCGGTTCGAGAGTGCCTGCTCGACCAGGTCTGTCCGTTCGCGGGGGACCCAGATTCTGAGAGTGAACGTCCGCGAGGACACGTGCGCTTGGCCGGCCGCCACCGACCGTTCGGCGCGGGCTCGCAGGGACGCGGCAGTCCCCCACAGTGGGCACGCGGCAGGCGCCAGCAGCTCTCCCAGGAGGCGGTTCACCCGCGCCTGCTCGTCGGGGAGCACCGAGAGACGCTCGCGCATGGCCTCGACGGTCGCCCCCAAAGAGCGGCCGGCGTAGGCGGTTGGGACACCGGACTGGAGGATGCGCTCGCTGCCCAGTAGAGCGTGGACTTCCGCCAGTCGGTTACGCCGCAGGACCAGCAGGCAGCCCGTCGGGCTGTCGGGTTCGGCGGTAGCGGTCGCGAGCAGATGACTTCGTCCGAGCAGGGTGTCGAGCTGGCGCGCGAGCTCGGGGACGATCCGCAGGTCCGGATCGTTGAGCACCAGAGCCATGCTGACCAGCCCCAGGTTCGCCAGCTGGTTGTCGTTCAGGCGACCCAGCTCCGGTACCAGGGGCTGCACCGCGTCGAGTGCGCCGATCGACCGCGGCAGCGTCTCGGCCTCGCCGCGCAGCTCTTCGGCCTCGGCTTGGAGCTCGGCAACCCTGGGCTCGAAGTCGCCGAGGAAGGTCTGCAGGGCGTCGTCGTCCAGGGCAGTGCCGATCGTCGGTCGTGCGACCAGTGCACACAAGGCCTCGACCCGGGCGATCAGGTTGACCAGGTCGGACGGTGGGGGTCGGGTCTCCACGGCGGTCACCACCTCTGCGAGGTGCAGCTCTTGAAGGGCGACCAGCGCCTGGTCGACGCTCGACCTCATCGCGACGACCTCGAGTTGCGTGAGCGGGACCATCATGGCCGCAGCCCCTCTGTGAGGGTATGCGCGAACGCGGGAAGCACTGCGGTAACGGAGGTCGCGACGTTCTCGTCGCGACGTCTCGCTGCTACGGCGGCCAGGTCGTCGGCGCTGCGGATGCCCGCCTGCCTGAGGTCGTCGGCCTCGATGCGCGCGGACGCGAGCACCTCGGCGGTCAGCCTCTCCGCGGCCTGCGCTGCCTCAGCTGCCGCCGCAGCGACGATCTGGTCAGCCTCCCGGTGAGCTCGTGTCACCTCGTCCTGCGCCTTCTCCTCGGCGGCGACCCGGGCCTCGATCGACGACTCCAGGCCCAGCACCAGTTCGTGCGGGGAAGGGCTCGCTCCGGTGTCATTCGCCGCACCGCTCATGTCGGGCTCCCAACGGGATCGAGTAGGCCGTTCCCGGTCTGACGGGCGGTCCGGCGGGTCAGGGCTCGCCTGAGACGGGCGTGTTCCTCACGTTCGCGCTCGTCCAGGGCCAGGGCGATCCGTCGTGTCTCCTCGCGTAGTTGGGGGAGAACGACGTTCTCGAGGGCATTGACCTGCTTGGTGGTTCTCGCGATCTCGGTGGCCAGGCGTCGCACGCTCAGCTCCACCGCGCAGAGGTCGAGCAGCCACTGCAGCAGTTCTTCGTAGGCGAGGGCGACGCGGTCCAGGTGTACCGATGTCACTGCCGGTGCCCATCCGCGGTCGGCGGCGTCGCGGCGTACCGGGTCGTGTCGCAGAACGTAGACCCGGACGCCGGCCACGGTCCGGGACCGCAGTTCTGTGCCGATGCCGGTCTCGGCGACCAGGGCACCAGACTCGAGCGGCTCCGGCCCACACACGACGGTCGCCTCCTCGAGGCGAAGGTGGGCTCGTACGGCGAGCTCTCTCAGCTCTTCCAAACCGTCGAGGAGCTCGGCCTGGTGCTGTCGGAACTCCCGCACCAACGCGGTCCGCTTGTCTTTGAGGAGATCTCGGCCCTCGGCAACGAAGACGGCTCGGCGCCGCCGGTCGAGCAGCTCGGTGCGGGTGGCGCCCAGTGACTGCATTGACACCCTCCCGTTGCTGTTGGATACCTCCGACAATGCCGGTGCGTGGCCTGACATCGGAGATGTCCCGTCGGCGAACCTGCTGTCGACCTTGTTGCCGACCGCGGGCAACGACGTCGGCGGAACGACTCGGGAACGCCGCAGGCCCGTTCGTGGTCAGTGGTCGAGGTGGCTAGCAGGCGCCAGCGTCGCGAAGAGCCAGGGCCGCCTGGACCAGGGCCGCGTGGGTCAGGGCCTGGGGGTAGTTGCCCAGGTGATGATGGGTGAGGGGGTCCATCTCTTCTGCGTAGAGTCCGACCGGACTGGCCAACGCGATGAGTTCGTCGAACAGAGACGTCGCCTCGGCGACCCGGCGACTGGTGGCCAGTGCCTCGACGAGCCAGAACGAGCACGGCAGGAAGGCACCCTCGATCCCGGGAAGGCCGTCATGTCCGGGGGGATACCGGTAGAGCAAGGGGGTGCCGGCGTCGAGGTCATGGACGATGGCGTCGATTGTCCCCACAACGCGCGGCGAGCCGATCGGCTCGAACCCCAGCTTTGGCAGGATCAGGAGTGCAGCGTCGACGTCCGGGGAACCGTAGCTGCGGAGGTAGGTCCCTCTTTGCGGGTCGAACCCACACGAGGCGATCTCCTCGCGGAGCTCCGCCCGCGCTGCTGTCCACCGTCGCACGCGCCGCGTCGAGGTGCGGTGGTGCTCGGCGAGGAGCAGTGCGCGATCCAAGGCGAGCCAGGCCATCAGTTTGGAGTGCACGTGGTGGGTGGTGTCTGCACGCACCTCCCAGATGCCGGCGTCGGGCTCGCGCCAGCGGGCGGCGACGTTGTCGGCGAATCCGGCCATCGTCCGCCAGGTCTCGGAGTACAACCGGTGTCCGGCATCGGTGAGGAGCCAGGCGGCGTCGAGTACCCAGCCGTAACCGTCGAGCTGGTGTTGGTCGGCGGCGCCGTTGCCCTGCCGGACCGGGACGCTGTCGGCGTAGCCTGCCCAGTTCTTCAACTCCCGTTCGGCTGCTGGGCGCTTGCCGTACAGAGTCAGCAGAACCGGTAGGCGCGGCCGATCGAGGCGGGTGGCGCTGAGCAGCCAGGCCAGGAAGGCGCGAGCCTCGTCGTGCTTGCCGACGCCGAGGAAGGCAGCGATACCGATGCTGGCGTCGCGGGGCCAGGCGAAACGGTAGTCCCAGTTCCGGATTCCGCCGACGACCTCGGGCAGGGACGTGGTCGGGGCGGCGACCGGCGCCCCCGACGGCGAGTACGTCAGCAGGCGCAGCGTCAGCAGGCTACGAGTGACCACGTCACGGTGGGGAATCGTCGGGTCGATGTCGCGGCACCAGGCCCTCCAGCGCAGTTCATCGCATTGGAGTGCCTCCCACGCCGCCTCGGGGTCGACGTAGGTGAGGGGTTCGCGGTCGGCCACGGCCAGCACGCACGTGAAGGGTCGGTCGGGACTCACCGTCACCGTGTGGGGCTGACCGGGCTGAACATGCACCGCGGGGGTTGTCCTGAGTGCGATGGCCGTGGTCGGCCAGGTGCAGACCAGGACTCGGTCTCGGTCTCGGTACTGGACCCGGGGACTCTGGTGTTGCTCCCCGAGTCGCGGGTCGAACGTGATGATCGCCTCGACCGGGCCGTCCGGTGCGGTCAACCGTCGCACCAGCATCGTGGACGGCAGGAGGTCGCCGCTCACTTCGGCCACCATCCCCTCGGTCAGCGTCAACTGCCCAGCATCGGTGTCCCAGGTCGTCTCGAGCGTGACGGATTCGGGCCGGTAGCGGCGGCTCGCGAGGCTGAGGGGGCGGGCGGGGGCAAGGCTGAAGCTTCCTGCGGCAGGTCCTCCGACGAGGCGGCCGAACATCGGTCGACTGTCGAAGCGCGGGACGCACAGCCAGTCAATCGACCCCCCCGGGCCGACCAACGCAGCGCTGCGGGTGTCGCCGAGCAGGGCGTAGTCCTCGATAAGGTTGCCGAGGGGGTCGATGTCGTGCGACGTGTGAGCTGTCAGACGCGGGCCGTGAGGGGACATCATCGCCTCACGTCAGCGAACACCGAGCAGCAGGCCCAGCGCGATGCCGTAGGCGACGTGGGCGGTGAAGGTGACGAGAGGCGTCTGCGCGCCATAGTTAAGGCCGAGCAGTCCAGGCGGCTCCAGAACGGCGGTGGACTCGAGGCCCGCACGGTTGGACGCCATCCGCGGATGGATGCCGACGAGCAGGGGGATGAGAACCATCAAGGCGACCGCGCCATGGAGCGCGCCGAACAGGCCACCGAGCCACCAGGTCGCCTCGCCGAGGAGTGCGAAACAGACGGCGTAGCCGAGGGCGAACACTTGACCGACGACAAGGTGAATGACGAAGCCGGCGGCGCGTGCCCGGTCGGGGTCCGGGGTGACGACGGTGCCCAGGATGAGGGGTAGGTCGAGTCGGCTGAGCCCGCCCAGTTGGGCGCTGATCATCAGCGCGGTCAGGACGGTCGTGGCGAGCAGCCCGAAGAACGCCCATCCTGTCCAGTCCACGTCAGCCGTCCCCAAGGGCTTGGCGCTTGGCGCCGAGGGTTCCGAGGACGTGGGTGAAGGACTCCTGGAAGGCTGCGATGCCCTCGCTCTCGAGCGTCCGACCCACGGCGTCCATGTCCACGCCCGCCATTGCAACCGCCTGCATGACGTGTTCGGCATCCGCGACGTTGACATCGATCGTGCGCGCCAGGGTGCCGTGATCCTCGAATGCTCGGATGGTGTTCTCCGGCAGGGTGTTGACCGTGTCGGGTCCGATCAGTTGGTCGACGTAGACGGTGTCGGGATAGAGCGGGTTCTTGGTCGAGGTAGATGCCCAGAGCGGTCGTTGTACCCGCGCGCCGTTGGCTGCCAGACGTTCCCACCGCTCACCGCTATGGGCCTGGCCGAAGAGCCGGTAGGCGAGTTTGGCTTGTGCGACCGCGGCCCGGCCGCGGAGTGCGACCGCCTGGTCGATACCTCGCTTCTCCAGGCGCCGATCGACCTCGGTGTCCACGCGACTGACGAAGAAGGATGCCACGCTGTGAACCGAGGAGAGGTCACCTCCGTTTCCGGCCAGAGTCTCCAGGCCCCCCAGATATGCCTCGAGAACCTCTGCGTAGCGAGTGAGGGAGAAGACCAGGGTCACGTTGATGCTGCGCCCCTCCGCGGTCATGGCCTCGATGGCGGGGACGCCCTCGGTGGTTGCGGGGATCTTGACCAACAAGTTGGGTTCGCGGATGCGATCGTGGAGGTCTCGCGCGGCCTTCTTGGTCCCCTCGGTGTCGGTCGCGCAGTCGGGTGCCACCTCGATCGAGACGAAGCCATCGCCGCCGTCGCTGGTGTCGAAGGTGGGTCGCAGGAGCTTCAGGGCGACGGCGACGTCGGTGATGGCGAGTTCCCAATAGGCGTCTTCGACGCTACGTCCGGCGGTAATGAGACGGCGGAGCTGCTCGTCGTAGGCGCCTGAGGACTCCACGGCCCGGGCAACGATCGTGGGGTTCGCGGTCACCCCTCGCACCCCGCTGGCGAGGAAACGGAGCATCGTGCCGTCCTGAAGCTCCGGGCGGGTGAGATTGTCCAGCCATGGGCTTTGACCTTGTTCTTCATACAGTCGATGGAGTGTGGGCATCGGGTCGTGCTCCTGTGTTTGCGTGCGGATGTCGCTGGCGACGAGGCTGGGCCGACTCCAACGAACGGGTCTTCAGCGGAAGCTTGCGGCGATCCGGGACAGGGACAGCGATTCATCCCGCAGGTCCCCCCGCCGATGACTTGCGCCAACAATCTTCCTGATCGAGTCCATCGCGTCCCAGTCGTTGACGTGCATTCCGGCCAGGACTCCACCCCCTCGCAGCCAAAAGGCCGTGAAGGTGCCGACATCGGGCTTGCCGCGGATGACCACCTCGTCGTAACCGTCGGGCCCGACGTTGCCGAGGTACTCCATGCCGAGGTCGTACTGGTCGGAGAAGAAGTAGGGCAGCCGGTCGTAGTGCACCGCCCCGCCAAGCATGTTCTGCGCCGCGACCACGCCCTGCCCGATGGCGTTGTCCCAGTGCTCAACGCGCAGATGACGACCGAGCAGTGGGTGGTAGGCGTTCGCCACGTCTCCGGCTGCGTAGATGTCCGCCTTCGAGGTGCGCAACTGTGCATCGACCACGATGCCGTCGTCTGTCTGCAAGCCGGCGGCCACTGCCAGGGCGGTCTGAGGCAGCACACCGATCCCGATCACAACCAGGTCGGCCTCGAGCGCCGTCCCGTCTGCCAGACCGACGATGGCGGCTCCTGCGTCGCCCTCGATGGAGGAGACCCGTGAGCCGCACCGCAGGTCGACGCCGTGTGCCCGGTGCACGGACGCGAAGATGCCGGCGACCTCGGGCCCGAGGACACGGACGAGAGGAAGGTCGAGGGTTTCCAGGACGGTCACATGTGCGCCGCTGGCCCGTGCCGCCGCGGCAACCTCCAGACCGATCCATCCACCGCCCACGATCACAAGTCGGCCGCCGAGGCGAAGCAGCGACTTGATTCTCGCGGCGTCCTCGATCGTGCGCAGATAGGTGACCGGCGCGTCACTCTCGTCGGCGGTCGCCAGGCGACGTGGCCGGGCACCGGTTGCGAGCAACAGCTTGTCGTAGCGCTGCGGACCACCGTTGGTTGTCAGTGTCCGGCTCGGTGGGTCGATAGCAGTCACTGTGGTGCTCAGTCGCAGATCGATGTCGCGGTCGCGGTACCACTCGAGCGGCTGAACGACGGCGGACCCGAAGTCATCGTTTCCCATCAGGTAGCCCTTGGACAGCGGCGGCCGCTCATAGGGCGGGTGAGCCTCCGCGCCGTAGAGCACGATGTGTCCTTCGAAGCCGCTCTCGCGGAGCTCCTGCACAGCCCTGCCGGCAGCCAGTCCGGCGCCGACGATCGCGAATGTCTCCCTGGCGATCACGCCCACCACCCCTGTCCGAGGCGGACCGGGGAGGGAAACCCGGCTCCTGACGACGGTTCAGTGCGCAGCGGGCCCCAGAAGGCCGAAGCGACCGTACGCGCTCCTGGGGCCCTAACCCCGCGCAAGCTCGTGCAGGTGTGCTCGGCCTCGATCACGACGCCGACGCCACGCGGCGCGAGGTCGTTGGCCGGGTGCTCAGCGATCTGCTCGGTCAGCCGCTCCTGTGTCTGGGCGGCGCGGTGGCCGTGGAAGTCGTAGCCCGCGGTGTTGGCGAACAGGGCGAGGGAGCTGCCGCAGCTGAGCAACTCAGCGTCGGCGTGGGCCGCCATCCGTCGTGGCGCCTCGGCCATTCCGCCGGACTCGAGCATCTGCCCCCAGGCCACGAGCAGGTCCCCGGCTGCCCTCTCGCCTACGACGAGGTCGATGCCGGCTGTCTTGTGGGTGACCGCCGGGCGCCAGGCAAGCAGCGTGGCCGGGCTGCTCGTTGCGGTCGCGTCTGCGCGTCCGCGATGGTGGCTCATCACGCCTGCCTGGACTTGCTGGGCTCGGAGCCGGTCGCGCGGAGGCGGGGCTCCCGCGGACTCGGGGCGGCCAGCATTGCCAGCGCGAGGGCGGCGACTAGGAGGCCGAAGTCGCGCAGGGCGATGTCGTAGTAGTCACCGATGCTGAGGAGGTTGATGATGATGCCCACCAACCACGCTGCCACCACATAGGCCCCGATCGCGGGGCGCACGGCCACTAGGACTCCGGCCAGGATTTCGATTACGCCAACCGCGAGCATGGCCTGATGGGCCGTGCCGGGGACGAGGTCGTTGACCCACGGCGCCAAGTACTGCTGCCAATTCGTCAGGATGTCGAAGAACTTGTCAAGGCCGAAGGCGATGGGGGCGATCGTGAAGACGGTGCGGAGCAGCACGAACGCCTGGCGAGCCCCGGACGGGGTCACCTCGTGCTGGGAGTCGGGTGCTGCGAGTAGGCGGATGGCGCTCATGGGGATGTCCAATCTCTAAAGGTGAATGATTTGTACGTTAGACCTGAAGTGTTGTAACGGCAACAGTTCTCTGTTTTAGAAAAGGTGCCGCACGGCTGGCGACGTGGCGCGCCCGGGACAGCGCGCAGGGGGCCGTGGGTCCGACGCCGCGTGAACCTCGATCGATGACGACCTCGCGGGCTACCCCGAGTGGGTCAGCCCTGGGCGGGCGACGCTCGATCGGTGACCCTGAGCGGTGTAGCACGGCCCAGTTCTGAACGCGAGGCGCTCATCAGTCGCGTCCGCGGGTCAGTTCGTCCCAGTTGATCCTGGCGTGGTAGTCGCGGCCTCGCACGGCATAGGGCGTCAGGTAGTCCATCGTCGTAGCACCCGAGGTCAGCCATGCTGCGAACGCACCGGGGTACCGGCGTTCGAACTCGTCCAGATAGACCTCCCGCTGCTCCACGGAACGGATCACCTCGGTCGTGCTTGGCCGCCGCCGCAGATACAGACAGCTGGCGCGCCAGCGTTGGCTCAACTCTTCGTCGGTGAGCTCACGCGGGTCCGGCTCCGGTTGAATGCCGACATACCCCACGCCCGCGTTGGCGAAGGCGCGGGCAATCGCGTCCAGCTGGGCTGCTGAGGGCGTGGGAATCGAGCGCAACCATCGACCGTAGGCGCGCACGGCGGGGGGCGAGCACACCAGGAGGACGAAGGCGAGCAGTCCGACACGCTGCCCGAGGAGAGCCGCGAAACCGACCAGGGCGACGGCGACGGTTCCGCCGGCCAGGGCGCTGGTCGCGACGAAGCGAGCCCGGACACGTCGCGGTCTGGCCGTCCCGGGTATGCCGACGGCGCTCAAGCTCACGAACGAGCAGGCC
The DNA here is from genome assembly GCA_963753705.1 of uncultured Actinomycetota bacterium. GTDB lineage: Bacteria > Actinomycetota > Actinomycetes > Propionibacteriales > Nocardioidaceae > Nocardioides. The sequence goes on along the minus strand of CAVWDJ010000005.1, from coordinate 8,507 downwards.
ACCGCGACCACCACGAAGGCAATGAGGAGGGCTCGCGGTGACGCGTGAGCGGCGGCACCGACGCCGACAAGTAGGAGCGCGATGCCGGCGACCAGCCATCCGGTTCGATACATCCTCATCGATGCCTCCAGACGGGCTCGTCGCAGGGTGAACCCGTGCCGAGCTGAGTCTGGGTCCCGTCGTTCGTCGGCCCTGAGATGGCCATGGGATCCCCCTTTCACTGCGAGGTTCGAACTCGAGAATCGCTCGGTGTCGAGTCCATCTCTGACGGTGCCGCAACGGGACCACGAAATCGCCGTGAGTTACCGGCCAACTAGGCGGCCACGTTCTTGCTGGCGCCCGGCAGTCCGCGGATCCCGTTCCGACCGACGACAGCCGCTGATTCGGCGTTTCCGGCTCGGCATAGTTCGGCCATGGGTCGGTACCAGTTCGGTCCCGACCGGTTTGCGCTGATGCCTGTATCGGCTGTCTCTGGAGGCGAGTGATGAGCAAGGTGGTCGACGTCCAAGTGCGCAGAATCTACGACGACCCAGCCGAGGACGACGGCATTCGGGTCCTCGTCGATCGACGGTGGCCGCGCGGAGTGAGCAGGGCCCGAGCCGCGTTGGACGAGTGGTGCACAGCCGTGGCGCCCTCGGAAGAGCTGCGCAAGTGGTACGGCCACGCGCCCGACAAGTTCGATGAGTTCCAGGCCCGCTACCGCAAGGAGCTCGAAGAACCCGAACGCGCTGCGGCACTCCGACACCTTCGTGCGATGACCTCGCACGATCGGCTGACCGTGCTCACCGCGACCAAGAACGTCCAGATCAGCCAGGCCACGGTGCTCGTCGAACTGCTGCGCACCTGACCCGCGCACCGAACACCGCGCCCCGCGCCAGAGCTGCCGACAGTCGGCAAGTCCGACGGGGAAGGATCGCCGACCGGGGGCCTCCCGGGACCAGTGCGCCGGGAGCAAGGGTTCTCTTCTCGGCCGCGCCAACACAGACGCGAACAAGCAAGACGACCGTGCCCCTGCCGCTGCGCCTGGGGCACCCGAAGGAGAATGTGATGACCGCTCTGATGACTGCTCTGTCTGTGGCATTGGTGATTGTCTGTGGGTTGGGTCTCGTCGCCGTGACGTTCGGGATTCGTGTGGTCCGACAGTACGAGCGTGGGGTGATCTTCCGCTTCGGCCGAGTTCGACCGAACCTGCGTGGTCCCGGACTGGCTTTGATCGTGCCGTTCGTAGACCGTCTGCAGAAGGTCAACATGCAGATCATCACGATGCCGGTCCCGGCACAGGACGGAATCACCCGTGACAACGTCACTGTTCGCGTCGACGCGGTCGTCTACTTCCGAGTGATGAACGCCGTCCGTGCGGCAGTCGACGTGCAGGACTACCTCTCCGCGATCGGTCAGGTCGCCCAGACCTCCCTACGCTCCATCATCGGCAAGAGCGATCTAGACGACCTGCTCTGCGACAGAGAGCATCTCAACCAGGGCATGGAGCTCATGATCGACAGTCCGGCCCTGGACTGGGGGATCCACATCGAACGTGTGGAGATCAAGGACGTCGCCCTGCCTGAGGGCATGAAGCGGTCGATGTCCCGGCAGGCGGAAGCCGAACGGGAACGCCGCGCACGCGTCATCATCGCCGACGGCGAACTGCAGGCCTCCGAGAAGCTGGCGGATGCTGCAGAGGTCATGGCCGAGCATCCAGCGGCGTTGCAGCTGCGACTTCTTCAGACGGTTGTCGAGGTTGCGGCGGAGAAGAACTCGACATTGGTACTGCCGTTCCCGGTCGAGCTCCTCCGATTCCTCGAGAGGTCCACGCCCGCAGATTCCGCTCTCTCCAGACGCCCGCTCGAGGTGGACCAGCACCTGGCGGTCGAGTCCGGTCTCCTTGACGGCCTCGCCGGGGGTGCCACGGCCACAGCGCAGGAGGCCGTGCGATGCGACTCGAACTCAGTCGAGCGATCGCTGGGGGTCATGCCGGGGCAGTGCGGCTGACCACGCCGTCACTGGGAACGGTGCCGAACGCGGCCCGGGGCGTGTTGCCGTGCGGACCTGATGGCGCTCTACTGTGATGGCGAGTGGTGAGTGGATGGACGCGCATGACCGGACAGAAGGACTCCAGGAGCCGTCCCGGCAAGGGGGGCCATCCTGCCTGGGCCTATGACGACGCCTGGCTGGAGCGAGTGGCCGAACTAGCGAGCCAGGATGCGGGCGGGCTCCCGAGCGACCTTCTGGGCGATTACCTACCGATGCTCGCAGACGCGGCCACGTTCGGACGGTTCCCCAGTCGTACGCAGATCGACGCGGTGCGAAGGCAGGGCAGGCGCGCCGCGGAGCAGGGTGTCGCCGCCGGTCAAGGAGTCGACCTGTATCTGTCCGCGGCGCGACGTGTTTGGAGCGAGCTCCCCGCGATCGTCCGGGCTCGCAACAACGCCGCCGTGCGGGCCGCGGCCACGGCGGTGCTGGAGGTCGTGGACGACGCGGTCGCGTCGTTCGCCGAGGGTCATGCCGAGGCTGGTCGCGAACGGGTGCGCCGGGAGGAGGCGGTTCGGAGGGAACTCGTCGAGGATCTCCTTCGGGGCGATGCGCACCTGAGCGAACTGGTGGAGCGCGCAGAGCCGTTCGGGCTCGACTTGACGCGCGCCCACCAGGTCGCTCTTGCCGAACCGCGACAGCGACTCTCGTCGATCGCGGCCGCCACTACTGCTCTGGAGCGGGTCGTGCTGGATCGATTTGGGGACCGCGATGTGCTGGTGGCCACAAAGGATGGACGCGTCGTAGTGCTGGCCCTCGGCGACGCAACCGGCGCGCCAAGCACGTCGGGCAGACTGAACGCCACTAGCGACCTTGGGAAGATCATCCATGGTGAGCTCAACCGGCTCAGGCGGGGTTCCCCTTGGCGTGTGGCGGTGGGCCGGGCTCATCCGGGTGCCTACGGGATCGCCCGGTCCTACGAGGAGGCCCGCGAGGGCCTGACCATGGCCACACGCATGAACCTCGATCGGCCGATCGTCGAGACGCGCGACGTTCTGACCTACCGGGTGCTGGCGCGTGACCAACCGGCGCTGATTGACCTCGTGTGTTCGGTGCTCGACCCGCTCCGCGAGGCTCGTGGCGGCGCCGAGCCGCTCGTGGAGACCCTGTCCGCCTACTTCGATTCTGGATGTGTGGCCACGGCGACCGCCGCCCGGCTTCACCTGTCGGTGCGGGCGGTGACCTACCGGCTCGACAGGGTCAAGTCGCTCACCGGGTTCGATCCGTTGGACCCGGCACACCGGTTCACCCTGCAGGTTGCCGTGCTGGGGGCAAAGCTGCTCGGATGGCCGGAGCACGTGATCGCGAACGCCCCTTGAGACGGCCGCCTTTCGAGAGGGACCGCCCCCTGTTCGTGGGGCGCGGGCCGTTGTTACGCCAGATCGGGTACTGCCGAGACGCGCCTGGGCCGCGAAGGGCTTTGCCGGGGTACGGCAAGCGGGCGGGTAGTACACGGCAAGGCTTCGGCATTGCCGTGCGGGGAACCCGCGAGCAGCATAAAGGAACTCGAGGCGATCGGGTGGCCAGCGGACCCCAGGAGACCAGTCGCCGACCGTCCACCGCGGGACGGCACCGGGCACCTGAAGGGAGTCACATGATGTTGATGCCCGTGACACGCGACCCTAAGCCGGATGCCGCCAGCGCGACGCCGGTGGACGCGGACGCGACCGAGGCTCCGGCCTGGGATTCGACCTGGGACATCGTCGATCAATGGGGCGCGCAGTCGTTCCCCGCCAGCGACCCGCCCGCGAACTGGTGACCGGATCGTGAGGTATGCCTGCCCGGCCGCGGCCACCTCGCGGCATCGTCGGATCGGTGGCCACGGATGACATCGGCGGACACGTCCCGCGCAGTCACGGCACCCACGACGCCCAGAAGGACTTTGGGTCGGACCATCGTCCGGGTCATCACCTCGACCGACCACAAGGTGATCGGCAACCTCTACCTCTGCACATCCTTCGCATGGTTCCTCGCCGGCGGCATCATGGCGCTGATCATGCGCTCGGAGCTGGCCAACCCCGGCATGCAGTTCGTCAACGACGAGGTCTACAACCAGCTGTTCACGATGCACGGAACGATCATGCTGCTGCTGTTCGCCACCCCACTGTTCTTCGGCTTCGGCAACGCCATCATGCCGCTCCAGATCGGCGCGCCCGACGTCGCCTTCCCGCGGCTCAACATGTTCAGCTACTGGCTGTTCCTGTTCGGCGGCCTGATCGCCGCCTCCGGCTTCCTGACCCCCTCCGGCGCCGCGGACTTCGGTTGGTTCGCCTACGCCCCCTTGAACAGTGCGGTGCGCAGCCCCGGTGTCGGCGGTGACCTGTGGATCATGGGTCTGTGGATGGCCGGTCTCGGCACGATCCTGGGCGCGGTCAACTTCATCACCACGATCATCTGCATGCGGGCACCCGGCATGACGATGTTCCGGATGCCGATCTTCACCTGGAACACGATGGTCACCAGCCTGATGGTGCTCGTCGCGTTCCCCGTGCTCGCCGGCGCCCTCCTGTCGTTGGAGGCCGACCGACGGCTCGGGGCCCACGTCTTCGACACCAGCCACGGTGGACCGATCCTGTGGCAGCATCTGTTCTGGTTCTTCGGCCACCCCGAGGTCTACATCATCGCAATCCCCTTCTTCGGCATCATCACCGAGATCCTGCCCGTGTTCAGCCGTAAACCGGTCTTCGGGTACGTCGGACTCGTCGGCGCCACCCTGGCAATCGCCAGCCTGTCCGTCGCGGTCTGGGCCCACCACATGTTCGTCACCGGCAAGGTCAACCTTCCGTTCTTCTCCGGGATGTCCTTCCTGATCGCCGTCCCGACGGGGGTGAAGTTCTTCAACTGGATCGGCACGATGTGGGGCGGATCCATCTCGTTCGACACACCGATGCTGTGGTCGATCGGGTTCCTGACGACCTTCCTGTTCGGCGGCCTGACCGGGATCATCCTGGCCAGCCCACCGCTCGACTTCCACGTCACCGACTCCTACTTCGTGGTCGCCCACTTCCACTACGTCGTCTTCGGCACCGTGGTGTTCGCGATGTTCGCGGGCTTCTACTTCTGGTGGCCCAAACTGACCGGCAGGATGCTCGACGAACGGCTCGGCAAGGTGCACTTCTGGATGCTGTTCATCGGCTTCCACACGACCTTCCTGGTGCAGCACTGGCTGGGTGTCGAGGGCATGCCGCGCCGGATTGCGGACTACCTCCCGCAGGACGGGTTCACCACCCTCAACCAGGTCTCCACCGTCGGTTCGTTCCTGCTGGCCGCCTCGACGTTCCCGTTCCTCTACAACGTCTGGATCTCGCGCAACGCGCCCCTGGTCGAGGTCGACGACCCCTGGGGCTGGGGCCGGTCGCTGGAGTGGGCCACGAGCTGTCCACCACCGCGCCACAACTTCGAGAGCATCCCGCGGATCCGCTCGGAGTCGCCCGCGTTCGACCTGCACCACCCGGAGGTCGCAGAGATCGAGATGCAGCAGGACTACGCCATGGCGCACCCTGGCTTCGCCGATGCCCCCGACGTCGAAGGGCGAGAGGAACACGTGCGCGACCAGATGGACGGTGACCAAGCGTAAGGATCGAGAGCGAGGAAGCACATGGAACACGCGGCCCGGGTCACCTCATCAGTGATCTTCGTGTCAGACATTGACCGCTCGGTTGACTTCTACCGGGACGTCTTCGCCTGTGAGGTCACCATCCAGAATCCCGACGCTGCGCTTCTACTCGCTCCTGGAGGCTTCCAGATCTACCTGATCGGGCACTCCGCCAGAACCCCGCACCCCTCGGGCGGGATCGGCCCGCAATACCTGATCTGGGCGGTCAACAGCGCCGAGGACCTGCGGAAGCTCGAACAGGCCCTCCAAGGCTACGGCCGCTACATCGACACCTACACGAGCGGCGGCGTCACCTTCCTCCGGGGCCGTGACCCGGACGGCATTCGGATACTGATGGCCCACCCCGGCCCCGACAAGCTCCCCCGATCAGTCATCGGCCCTCACCTATACCGCTGGTGACCCCCGACGCCGCGACGACTGCCGAACCTCGGCAATCACCGGCCGCGGACCTGGCCGATGCGCCACCTCACGATCAGGTGCATCCCACCCACACACTGGTAGCACGGGCCGCGCCACCAACTCGGGACCGGCACAGCTCCGTCACCGCCTCGGCTCTACAACGATCGGAGTGCATCCCATTGGCTTCGCCCAGGAAGATCACACGGTCGTTGTCCTTGACCTTCCGCGCTTACGCAGCCGCGGCAGGTTGGCCGCTGGTTCCTCCGACCACATGGGTCGGAGGATCCAGCGCGGGGACCGATATCGATCTGGCCCTGGGATCACGACCCCCTGTGGATCAGTGCAGTCGCGACCAGGCGGGTCTTCAGGAGGGCAGGACGCCGTGAGTATTGAAGTCGAGCGAGAGCGGGGAGCCTGCACCGGTCTCGACCTCCAGCCACCGGACCCCGATCCGGCCGAAACACAGGAGTGGTTGGACTCCGTGGACGCGCTCGTGGAGCACGCCGGACGCCTCCGTGCCCGCGAGCTCATGCTCAGCGTCTTGGGCAGGGCTCGGCAGCGTCACGTGATGTTGCCGGGGTACGACGCCACGGACTACAGCAACACGATCCCGGCCGCTGCCGAGCCACCGTTCCCCGGCGACGAGGACGTCGAGCGCCGCATCGGTGCCTACATTCGCTGGAACGCAGCAATGTTGGTGCACCGAGCGCAGCGTCCGGGTCTGGGCCTGGGGGGACACATCTCGACGTACGCCTCGACCGCAACGCTGTACGAGGTGGGGTTCAACCACTTCTTCCGCGGCCACGACGACCCGGGCGGCGGTGACCAGCTCTACTTCCAGGGCCACGCGTCACCGGGGATCTACGCGCGCGCATTCGTCGAAGGACGCCTCAGCGAGCGACAACTGGACGGGTTCCGCCAGGAGGTCTCGCACGGCGGACCTGGCGCCGGGCTCCCGTCGTACCCCCACCCGCGCCTCATGCCCGCGTTCTGGGAGTTCACCACTGTCTCCATGGGCCTGGGTCCGATCAACGCGATCTACCAGGCCCGGTTCAACCGCTACCTTCACGACCGCGGGATCAGGGACACCAGTGGCCAACACGTGTGGGCGTTCGTCGGCGACGGCGAGATGGACGAGCCCGAGGCGCTGGGTGCACTCGGGGTCGCCGCCCGAGAAGAGCTGGACAACCTCACCTTCGTCGTGAACTGCAACCTGCAACGCCTGGACGGCCCGGTGCGCGGTAACGGCAAGGTCGTCCAAGAGCTCGAGTCCTACTTCCGGGGGGCCGGCTGGAACGTCATCAAGGTCTTGTGGGGACGCGAGTGGGATCGGCTTCTCGAGGCCGACTCCGAGGGCGCCCTGGTCGAGCTCATGAACACAACCACGGATGGTGACTTCCAAACCTTCAAGGCAGAGTCCGGCGCCTTCGTCCGCGAACACTTCTTCGGGCGTGACCCTCGCACTCGCGGGATGGTCGAGCACATGACCGATGGCGAGATCTGGGCGTTGAAGCGCGGCGGTGACGACATCCGGAAGATCTACGCCGCCTACGACGCTGCCCTGCACCACGCGGGCCAACCCACGGTCGTCTTGGCCCAGACGATCAAGGGCTCGATGCTCGGGCCACACTTCGAGAGTCGAAACGCCACGCACCAGATGAAGAAGCTGGGCACGGAGGATCTCAAGGCGTTCCGCGACCGGTTGCAGATTCCGCTTGGCGACAGCGAACTCGACGCGGACCTTCCGCCCTATGTCGGGCTCGAACCGGGCTCCGCGGAGCTGGCCTACCTGCACGAGCGCCGCCGTCAACTCGGCGGCTACCTCCCGCGCCGAACGGTTCCCGCCGCGCCGTTGCCGCTGCCAACCGACACGGCGTACGACGTCATGGCACGCGGCTCAGGTCGGCAGCCGGTAGCCACCACGATGGCGTTCGTCCGTCTGCTCAAGAGCCTGATGGCGGATGCTGAGATAGGTCATCGGTTCGTCCCGATCATTCCCGACGAAGCCCGGACCTTCGGTCTGGACGCCTTCTTCCCGACGAAGAAGATCTACTCGCCACACGGGCAGAACTACCTGTCGGTGGACCGAGAGCTGATGCTGAGCTACCAGGAGGACATCGCGGGGGTTTTGCTGCACGAGGGGATCACCGAGGCCGGCTGCACCGCGTCCTGGACCGCCGCCGGAACCTCCTACGCGACACATGGCGAGCCGATGATCCCGATCTACATCTTCTACTCCATGTTCGGCTTCCAACGCACGGGTGACCTGCTTTGGGCAGCGGCCGACCAGATGGCACGAGGGTTCCTGCTGGGTGCCACCGCCGGCCGGACGACCCTCAACGGCGAGGGGCTACAGCATGAGGACGGCCACTCTCTGCTCCTGGCATCGTCGAACCCGGCCTGCATCGCCTACGACGCCGCCTTCGGCTTCGAGCTCGGGCACATCGTCCGAGACGGGCTGCGC